>JAZSMD010000004.1:0-25673 GCA_045535665.1 Eubacteriales bacterium | reverse complement strand
TTTAATATATAAAATATTGAATTAATAAAAAACTCTAAACCATTCAATATCATCAAAATTATAGGTTGCCCCCATATATGACGATAATTCTTTATTATAAAAAGTTTTTTGTCCCGGATCATACACTATATATTCTCCATTTTCTTTTGTTACAACAATATAGTGAGTTCTGGTACCTGTTTGCATGAATACCAACACTCCATAATCTGAACTTAAAGGATATGTTAAATAAGCATTTTCAAGAGCTGTTTCAAAGCCTGATTGGGTTTTGGCAAATGATGCGTATTGAACTTCTGATTTTCCAAACTTTTCAGCTAATGATTGCCAACTGTTGACGCCCATAGTATAACCTGAACCTATAATTAAATATGAATATTCTTCAGCTTGTGGAATACCATCCCCATTATTATCGGAATATGTGCAATAGACTTCGTTACCTGTAAGATTGTTATTTACTAAAAAAGCAATATACGGGTCAGGTGTTAACCAATCTGAGTATGTTTGCAATATTGTTCCGGGAAGATAACTATCAGCTACTTCGTCTGTTAATCTAAAGTCGTATAATCCGTTAGATGTTTTTGCTCCCATGTTGGAAAAAATCATAGCACTTGCAGATAATGCACAAGCTACACTCATTCCATCTTCACCCCCGGATTTTTCATCCGTAAAGTCAATAGGATCCTCCGTTAAATCATCATAATAGGAAAGTCTTGTTAATTTATTTGTATTCCAATAATAAATTGTAGAAGTTATTATTTTACCCATTGATTGAGGAAACCAAGCTTTTGAATCCCTGTTTTCCACCTGTAAATAATAGTAGCTTGTAGTTAATCCTGATGTTGTCGGATATATTTCAATTCTGTAAATATCTCCATAAGAAACATTAGCTATACGACAATATTCATCTACAGTTCCGCCGTTTACGCTTCCACCTACTGAAGTATAATAGTTTGACACTTTTTTATAAATACGGATATTATAATATGTACCATATGTTTCTGGCACTAATAATTTAAAATCAATCGTACCGTTTCTGTCTGCGGTAAATAAATAGTAATCGTAATCTCCGGTAGAATGAAGCTGTCCTCTAACAATGCTTCCATTCACTAAAGTTATCGGAGCAGTAGCTGTTGTATCGGATGTTTCATACTGAAGTGTTGCCGACCCATTTGACCTTGGAGAAGCTCCGTTATTATTCGCCGCAGCTTCAAGCTCTGAAAAGTCATACACATCGGTTACAGCGACTACAGTCTCACCGTCCATGAGAGTTTCCACAGCACCGCGGATGGGTGTTCCGTCAACTGTAGAGTTGAAAATATAAAGCTCGTCAAGTACAAGACCGCTGATTTGTACGGAGTTGTTTGTGTTTGAGATATGAGAACTAATGCTCTGACCTTCTGTATCGGTTATTGTGAAGTCTTCGATTTCTTCTGTACCGTCGGTGAGTTCGAGATTTACGGTATATGTAGGCTCGTTATTTAACCCGTAAGTCGAAGTATCTTCGTTATTTTCGGAAACGACCGTAGTGTTGAATATCTTGTCCGTCAGTTGTATGTGTTCCGAAGTTTACGTTTCACCTGCTGCATAAACGGATGTCGTAATGGATACTGTCATGGCAGCCGCCAAGAACATTGATAAAATTTTCTTTTTCATGTTTTTTGTCCTTTCGTTTTTCTTTTTTTGTAAGACGAAATTATCAGGACGAATATTTTTTACTACCCATCTTTCAGTTTTGATTTGTCTGCATAATTTACCCTTACATATATTATATGTATTCAGAAAGGCAAATATAACGCAAATCGGCAAAAATTTACAAAATATTCATAAATAGAGGCTATTTTTCATGATTCCTTATATGTTAGACTGTTATTTTTAGAAAAAGTTCCGCTAATATAAATATTGTCTAAACATTCTTTCTCGGCACATTATCTGAACCCCAATAATTCAAAAAAGACCGACTTCGGGTTATTTCACAATTAGTTCATGTTATAATCGAAAGATATCTATTGAAAAAATCAGCAAATTGCTGTATAATATAAAATAGAGGAAATTTTGACTTCTTTACACCGAATTTTATTAACGTGAACAGTAGGCTCGGTAGGGACAAGTCAGATTCTTCCGCATAATTTTTTAAAGTTTGTTATTAAACTAATATCATTTTTGGAGGTATTATCGAACATGGATGTTCAGGGTAGAACTGCTGAGCTTCTTAAGCAGAGAGCCGCTATTGAAGGCGCTCCCGATAAGATGAGTGCAGCAAGAAAAAGAATGCAGCTTCTGTTCGACGAGGGTACTTTTGTCGAGACCGGTGCGTTTGTAAAACAGCGTCCCACAGAGCTTAACGGCGTAGATGCCGAAGCTGAAGGTGTTGTTACCGGTTACGGTGCAGTAAACGGTATGCTCGTATTTGCATTCTCTCAGGATGTTTCCGTTCTTAAGGGAAGCATCAGCGAAATGAACAGCAAAAAAATCTGTGATATTGCCGCTATGGCGTTGAAGGCTAAAGCTCCTATCGTTTCAATGCTTGACAGCTGCGGTATCCGTCTCCACGAAGGTGTTGACGCACTCTCCGGTTACGGAAGGATACTTTCCGCTTTCAATGAGGTTTCAGGTGAATGTGCTCACGCTTCCATAGTTTTCGGAACAGCTTCCGGTCCCCTTTCCTTCCTTTCCGGCATGGCTGACTATTCCGTAATAGTAAACGGTGCAGAACTCTTTATGTCTTCTCCCGACGTTATTAAGGCTCGTTTCAACGACAAAGAAGCAGGTACAGCTGAAAAAGCTTTCGCTAACGGAACTGTAAGTGAGATCTGCGAAAATGACGAAGCTGCTGTTGCCGCTGTTAAGGTATTCCTTGCTACAATGTGCGATGTTCCCGTAACAGCTGACGATGCTAACAGACTCGTTCCCGAAATCGAAACCATTCTTTCCGCTGATACTTACGATGTTAAATCAGTAATTGCGGCTATTGCAGATGACGGCAGAATGCTTGAATTCTACAAAGGCTTTGCAAAGAACATCGTTACAGGAGTTATCAACCTCGATTGCATGACAGTTGGTGTTGTTGCTAACCAGAATTGCGAAAACGGTGGTGCTCTCACTTCCGATGCAGCTAAGAAAGCAGCAAAATTCATTTCTCTTTGCGAAGATTTCGGTCTTCCCGTGCTTACACTCGTTGATACAGACGGTTTTGTTCCCGATGCAAATGAAAATATCGAAGATGCTTCCGCTCTTTCACTTACCTACATCAATGCATCCATTCCCAAGATCACACTTATCATGGGTAAAGCATACGGTTCCGGATATATTTCCATGTGTTCCAAAGAAACAGGCGCTGACCTTGTTTACGCATATCCCACAGCTGAGGTTGCAGCGCTTCCCGCTGAAACAGGTGCTGTATTTATGTGCGCACAGGAACTCGTTCAGACTTCCGGTGACCCCATAAAAGAAAGAGATGCTCTTATCGAAAAATACAGAACGACTATAGCTTCCGTTTACGAATCAGCTAAGAGAGGCTATGTTGACGATATTATTGAGATCTGCACAACAAGACAGCTTCTCATAAGCGGCTTTGATATGCTTGCGGATAAAGAATAATCGGAGGTATGACAATGAACAACATACTTCTCTCTCTTATGTTCGCGGCTGTTGAAGGTGCGGCAAACGTACCCGAAGATTTTTTGGGTAAATTGGGCTACGGTCTGCAGATCGCTCTTATAGGTATAGGAATCGTTTTTGCAGTACTTGCTCTTATTATGGGTGTTCTTTACTTGTTTGAGTATTTCTTCTATACTCTTCCCAACAAAATGAAGAAAGCTCCCAAAGAACCCAAGACTCCTGCAGTTTCAACCGCTCCCGCAGTAACATTGCCTGCAGTTTCCGCAGATAATGATGACGAAATAGCAGTAGTTATTGCCGCTGCCGTTGCAGCTTATTACGATCAGGCTGCTCCCACATCAAGATACAGAATCAAATCATTCAGAAGAATCTGAAAATAAATGCCGTTGATTCGGCAAATGGAGGAAAATTACTAATGAGAAAATTTAATATTACCGTAAACGGTAAAACATATGAAGTTTTAGTAGAAGAAGCAGGCGTAGCATCTGCACCCGTAGCAGCTCCTGTTGCAGTGCCCACAGCAGCACCTGTTGCAGCTCCCGTTGCAGCTCCTGCTCCCACAGCTGCTCCCGCTCCTGCAGCAGCACCCGTAGCAGCTCCTGCTAACGGAACAACAGTTTCCGCGCCCATGCCCGGCACAATTCTTGACGTTAAAGTTTCCAACGGTCAGGCAGTTAAAGAAGGCGATGTTCTCTGCGTTCTTGAAGCTATGAAAATGGAAAACGATATCCAGGCTCCCTGCAACGGTACAGTTATTGCTGTTCAGGCATCCAAAGGTGCTTCCGTTGACACAGGTGCTCCTCTTGTAACGATCGGTTAATTCGGAAATCGTTATTTAAGAAAGGAGAAAAACGAAAATGGATATACTTCAGATTATTTCCGATTTCGTCGTAAACTCCGGATTCGCACAGCTTTTCACTTCACTCGATGGTTTGAAACAGCTTGGTATGATAGGCATTTCCTGCGTTCTTTTATATTTGGCTATCGGTAAGGGATTTGAACCCCTTCTCCTTTTGCCTATTGCATTCGGTATGCTTCTCGTAAACCTGCCCTTGTCCGGACTTATGAATGCGGATTACTTTTCAAGTCTAACCGGAGACCTTGACATAGCAGAGATCATGTCTCACGGTGGATTGCTTGATATTCTTTACCTCGGCGTTAAGTGCGGTATTTATCCGCCCCTTATATTCCTCGGTATCGGTGCAATGACAGACTTCGGTCCCCTGATCGCTAACCCCAAAGGTATTCTCCTTGGTGCAGCGGCTCAGCTCGGTATTTTTGTTACTTTTATTGCAGCTATATTTATGGGCTTTACAGCTCTCGAAGCAGCTTCCATCGGTATTATCGGAGGCGCTGACGGTCCTACTGCAATTCTTATTACAAAGACTCTTGCTCCCGACCTTCTGCCTGCTATAGCGGTTGCTGCATATTCTTATATGGCACTCGTACCCGTTATCCAGCCCCCAATCATGATGGCTCTTACAACAGAAAAAGAACGCTCTGTAAAAATGGAACAACTTCGTCCTGTTTCCAAAAGAGAAAAGATCCTTTTCCCCGTTGTTGCAGCTATCGTTATTATCCTTATCATCCCCGATGCAGGAGCTCTTGTAGGACCTCTTATGCTCGGTAACCTCTTCAAAGAATGCGGAGTTACAGACCGTCTCAGCAAAACAGCTCAGAATGAACTTTGTAACATCATCACTATCTTCCTCGGAACAACAGTTGGTGCTACAGCCAATGCAAAGACATTCCTCAGATGGGAAACTATCCTTATCATTATCATGGGTGTTTGCGCATTCGGTCTTGCAACAGCAGGCGGTGTTCTCCTCGGTAAAGTTATGTACAAGCTTACCGGCGGTAAAGTTAACCCCCTCATCGGTTCCGCAGGCGTTTCCGCAGTTCCCATGGCTGCACGTGTTTCAAACACTGTAGGTCAGAAGTGCTGCCCCGGAAACTTCCTTCTCATGCACGCTATGGGCCCCAACGTTGCAGGCGTTATCGGTTCTGCAGTTGCCGCAGGCGTGTTCCTCACACTCTTTAAATAATTTACGAAAGGAGTCTGTAACTTAAAATGAATCCCGTAAAAATTACAGAAACAGTTCTTCGTGACTCACATCAGTCCTTGATTGCAACACGAATGACTATAGATGAAATCCTTCCTTCTCTTGAACTTCTTGACAAAGTCGGCTACCATGCTATGGAAGTTTGGGGCGGCGCTACATTCGACGCTTGTCTCCGTTTCCTTAACGAAGACCCCTGGGAAAGACTTCGCAAGATCAGAGCAGGAGCCCCCAACACAAAACTTCAGATGCTTTTCAGAGGTCAGAACATCCTCGGCTACCGCCACTATGCTGACGACGTAGTTGAATATTTCGTTCAGAAATCTCTTGCAAACGGTATCGATATCATCAGAATATTTGACGCACTCAACGACCCCAGAAACCTTGACACAGCTGTTAAAGCTACAATCAAAGAAGGCGGTCACGTTCAGGCAGCATTCTCCTACACAACAAGCCCTGTACACACAACAGAAAGCTTCGTTCAGTTCGCAAAAGAAATGGAAAACAGAGGTGCAAACTCCATCTGTATCAAAGATATGGCAGGTCTCCTCACACCTTACAATGCTTATGAACTTGTAAAAGCTCTTAAGGAAAATGTAAGAATTCCCATTGAACTTCATACACACTGTACAGCAGGTATTGCTGAAATGACTTGCCTTAAGGCTGCGGAAGCAGGTTGTGACATCATCGACACAGCTATTTCTCCCCTTGCCGGCGGTACATCTCAGCCCGCAACGGAATCTCTCGTTGCAACTCTTCAGGGTTCTGACAGAGACACAGGTCTTAACCTTGATGCTCTTAACGAAGTTCGTAAGTACTTCGCTCCTCTCAGAGAAAAATACTTGGCTTCAGGTCTTCTCAATACAAAGGTTCTTTCCGTTGACATCAACACACTTTTGTATCAGGTACCCGGCGGTATGCTTTCCAACCTTGTTTCTCAGCTCAAGCAGGCAGGAAAGGAAGACAAGTTTGAAGAAGTGCTTCAGGAAGTTCCTCGCGTTAGAGCAGACGCAGGATATCCGCCTCTCGTAACTCCTTCTTCTCAGATCGTAGGTACGCAGGCTGTATTTAACGTACTCTTCGGCAGATACAAGAATATCTCCAAAGAATTCAAAGCACTCGTAAGAGGCGAATACGGCAAAACACCTGTGCCCATTGATCCCGAATTTGTAAAACAGATAATCGGTGACGAAAAACAGATCACTTGCCGTCCCGCAGACCTTATCGAGCCTGAAATCGAAAAGCTTAAACAGGCTGCAGCACAGTATGTTGAGCAGGAAGAAGACGTTCTCAGCTACGCACTCTTTGAACAGGTTGCTACAAAGTTCTTTGAAGCACGCCAGACAGAAAAGTACGGTGTTGACAACAGCCATTCCGATAAAGCAAACATGGTTCATCCTGTATAATTTAATATTTAGTATAAGTGTGGGGAAACTTTTTTCAGGTGAAAAAAGTTTCCCCTTCCGGTTGCGGTACCCGAAAAAAGGCTTCGGCGCTCCGCTTCTTCCTTGCTTTTTTCGACCGCTGCCCAACACTTATCGCTCACTGTATCCGCCACAGGCGGCGTTCGCAAACGTGTACCTTCAAAAAAGCCGGTTGGGGAAATAAAACATATGATAAACAGCAAGATTATTTTGTGGTAGAAATGTGAAATGATACAAAGAGCTATTGACAATTGTCTTCATTTATGTTAAAATAAGATCGAAGATAATTGTCAACTATTTATTTGAAATGTCAGGAGGAATCATATGAAAACGAAAAAGAATCTTATAATTGCGTTTATATCTCTGTTGGTCGTAATGTTTTCCACATTTTCCACAGCCGCAGAGTTGGGAACCCATGAGGAAATAGAACAGTTTATTGCAACGGGATATTCTCTTCTTGAATCAGTTACTGTAAACACTTCGTCATTGGTAGACTTTGAAACTGCAGAAACCTTGACTGTCGGAGACCTGACACTTTACAAATGTAAGGATGAATTTCAGCCTTACGATGCAATGAAACAGAAGCTGTTTTCATATCTTTCGCCTCAATTGGTAATAACCGCCATGAGAGAATACGGAAACATTTTCAACATAAACGGTGATTTATACGTTTATCCCACGGAAGGAAAATTTCCTGCAGTGCTTGGTGCTGTAAAAAGTCTGAATTACCAAACTCATACTGTAAACATTGTACTTGCAGCAAAGGACTCAAACAGAAAAGAAGTTACAAGCGAATACAGACTTGTTTATACATACGACAGGCAGGGCGGTCTTGATACCGGTGCATATTTTGACTGTATCAAAGGCATTATCGGAGACAAAGGCGGCGAACGATATTTAAGTGAAAAATACTGTGTAGATTACGGCACAGCGGCAATAAGAGACTATATCATATCGGAAAATCTTAAGGCAGGATATGAAAAATACCCCGTAAAGCTCTCCCCCGAAGCGCCTTTTATGCCCGAAGGTATTGAAGCCAAATATATTAAATGGGATTCCTATGCAAACGTATACACATATGCGGAACTCAACGAGTCCGACGAAAGCGGAAATGACCTCGGTGCAAGATATCTTTTTACAGAGCTTCACAAGGATTCCCAGAGAATAGTTTCTGACACAACAGATTACGACAATCTTTTTGCTCTTTCAACAGAGTACATGAACTTTATTGAAAAAACCGTAGGCTGCTGCGGAACACTTCATGATGGCGGTGAGCCCATAAAAGTAGGAAATATAGAATATTATCCTATGGTTGGAGAATTTTCCGACTACGAAAAATTTAAAGAATATATGTTAGAAAGGTTCACCGATGCCTTTACGTCGTATATTCTTACCGAAAACATGAATTTTTTGAACATTGACGGAAAGACATATGTTCGAGGAGACAGAAATCAGCCTTTTGTTGAAGGCGGATTAAAATACAATGCTGTTGAAGTTATTGAAGCATCTTCAAACTACAGCTTTGTTGTTCGCTTAATGTGCAAAGAAAACGAAGAAATTCTGTATGAACATAATCTTTATTTCACATATGAAGAAGAAGGCGTAAGGCTGAACGGCTTAAGCGAATATGAAAAAAGTAAATACGGAGACTATTACTATTATCAGGTTTACACCTATTCAGATACAAAAGATTACTACCACGGTATTTATCTGAGTTATCTGCTTACTGAAAATCTCCGAGCAGGCTATGAAAAGTACAAAATCAATACAGCTTCCCCCGATTCACCTTATCTTTCGGACTTGGATATCCGCAACGCACAACATAGAGGTGCTGAGTCTTACGCACTTGTAACGGAATACGGCAAGGACGGCAAAATTTCCCAATATCATAAAATTTACGTTTCTTCAAGCTCTAAAAACTTGAAAAACACCATTGAAGATGTTATACTGTCTGCCGAAGATTACGAATATGAAAAAACACGAATCTTAATTGCAGATACGGAAGCAAAAGCGCATGACGTTTTAATTTACTTCTTTGAGTCCGGAGGTTCTCCTTTTCTCGAATACGGAAACGGACCCTTCAAATATATAGGATATGCGGGTGTTTCTTATGATGATTATAAAAATCAGCTTTTGAATATAGCCTCACCTCACTTGGCAATGAATGTTTTAGGATACTACCATTCAATACTGAATATTAACGGAGATAAATACGTTACAGGTTCTTCTTTGCTTAACGGAGAGCTTTCGGGCTCATTCCAAATATTCCATGAAGATGAAGACTGCATAACATACTCAAACGGAAGTTGGGGAAATACGCCCGTTATTTCCGAAATAGTCAAAATTGACGGCAAATGGAAGGTTTCAAAATACATAGATTACGGAGTAAGTATTGCATTAAGCGTAGAAAACAATTACGATGAATATGATTTTGACTACTTATTCCGCGACTATATTGAAAACATTCTTTTTGGATATTTCATCTCCGAAAATATAAACTGCGGATATACAAAATATCCCGTTGAATATGATACCGGTTTCGATGCCAGACCAATGGAATACGACATAAACATAATAAGCTTTGACAAAGTCTCCTGCATTGGTTCTGCATATATTCTCATTGCAGAATACGACAAAGAGGGAAATATAGTTTCACACAGAAAAATAACCGTTGATATCGGAGAGGGTCTTTCTGAAACAGTAACAAATAAAGTTCTCTCTGCGGAAGAATTGGCTGATGAAATCATACCCGTTGTAATTGAAAAGGCAGACGAAGCTCTTGCGTATCATTACGACCCGACTTTGTGTTTTGGCAATACCGTCGGTGAACCGACAGATTCGATCAAAAGTGCTGATTATTACTATTATACAATATACGACAAGCCTTTTAACATAAGCTTTTCTCATTTAACTAAAAACCTTTCCAGACCTATGGCTATGGACATCTTAAGCAGTAAATATTCTTTCATAAGAAAGGGAGTCTCCACTTTTAACTATTATGTACTGAATACACCTTTGGGCATAAAACCCGATGAGTGCGAGGATTCTTTCACCGTCAAAAGTATGGAAAAAAACAGAATAGTATACACACGAAAGAGTAAAACTTCCGATAAAGAATATATTTTTGAAGCTGTTTTTGCCGATAATAATTGGGGACTTTCCTACTCCGAAAGGGACGGTCTCGGTTACAGTGCGGAATTCAGCACAGCAGAAGAAAAATATGATATTTTCTACGCCTACATTGAAAACCTTTTCAGAGGTTATTTGGCAGGAAGAAACTCAAGCCACTTGGAAAAACAAAATGAAGACGGAACATATTCTTTTATAGAGCATGACATTATAATCACGGCATTTGACCCTGAATCGGGAACAGGTTCTGCCTACATGGTTTTAGATTCCGAGCCCAACGGCAACAGCGGCAAAACACTGTTTACCGTAAGCTTTGAAGAAAACACCGAGGGACTTATTTCAAGCAACAATGTCAGCCCATACTATGTTTTTGCGGAGCCTCTGGATATTTCCAATATAAGAACTCCCGAACAGTATGTTTTTGATTATTACAATGCGGAATCCTCATCCAAAACCGTTACCGTTTCAGAAGCTTATACACCTATAACGGAAGAAACTCCCGTAGTACCCACTCCGCCAGTGGAGATCGAGCCAGTTGAACCAACACCCCCTGCGGAAATTGAGCCTTCTGACCCAACAGTACCCGAAGAGCCTTCTGTACCCGTTGAACCTGACGAGCCCTCAGAACCTGACGAGCCCTCTAAGCCTGATGAACCCGATGACGGAAACGTCGGTAAGACTACACCTGCGGTTGTTCATATTTCGCTTTCCTCTTTTCTGAAATATGCGATTCCCGTAGTACTGTTACTGATTCTGGTATTCATTTTCGTTATCGTAAAAAGCAGAGATTCTTAAATAATTTATTAAAGCGATTGACAAATTAAATTTCTTTCGGGAAAAACCGTTTCTTAAAATTGGTTTTTCCCGAATCCTTTTCCCAAAAATTTCTGCATATAACATTTTCTGTGGAACATTTTTCTGTTTTCGACGTCTAAGAAGTAAAAGATAAAAAAATTTTACTATTGGAGATGATCAAATTATGAAAAAATTCCTATCAACAATTGCGGTCCTTATGGCGATATGCCTGGTTACGGCTTGTTCGCTTGAAGGTATACCGAATGTTCAACCCGATCTGCCTGAGCTGCCGGAAATTCCCGATAAGCCGCAGATACCGGAAAAGGAGATCGAATATTTTGCCGATGAAGCGGAACTGCTCAGTTTCATAGAGGAGCATTTCGTTTATTCGGTAGAATATGATTACGATGACGTCATAGTAGAGGATGCAGTGCCCATAATGCCCATGCCGGAAGCTTCCATGCCTTCCGTAACTCCAATGGCACCGACAGCTCCTGTTCCAACCCCTGCGCCTTCAGCACCTGATCCATCCCCTTCCCCTGTAGCACCTGCACCCATGGAGCCTTCAGCGGGAGATACCTCTAAAAATGAAAACGTAAGTTTTCCCACAGATGATTCCGCTGAAAGTGATGATGTTTCTTCCACAAATGTCCAGGTTGAAGGTATTGACGAAGGTGATATCCTCAAAACAGACGGTAAATACATTTATATTATTCAGAACCACGTATTTACAATAATTGATATCACAAAAGATGTTCCCGAAAAGGTAGCTTCCGTAAATCTTAACACAGACAATAACTCACTCTACATTAACGAAATGTACATCAAGGGTGATAAGGCAATCCTTCTCTGCAATGAAAGTGTAAGAGAAGAAAACAGATACACTTCCGCAGATACGGGCGTAGATGACCCCACAGGCACGTACGTACCCATGCCCTACATCTACTACACATACAAAAACTACACAACAGTTCTCGTATACGATATTTCAGACAGAAGCTTCCCCACGGAAGAAAGAAAACTCTCTTTTGAAGGAAGCCTTATTTCTTCAAGAGAAATGAACGGAAAACTGTATCTTGTTACAAACAAATATTTTTACAGCTGGAGTGCTGTTCCCACAGTTGACGTTATTCTGCCCGAAGTTATTGACAGCGAATTCGGAATATGCACACCTCAGCCTACAGATATCGCAAGATGTATCTGGACTCAGCCCCAGTCAAACATTATGACAATTGCAATAATAGACTATTTATCTCAGGAACAGCCCGAAACATTGCACATGATGGGAAGCGGCTCAAGAATATATATGAACGCTCAGAACCTCTATATCTTCAATAACGGTTGGGAAGACAACGGTTCTTATACGGAAATAGCGAAATATTCCATCACAGACGGAATAAAGAGCATCGGAACTGCAAAAGCTCCAGGTTACGCCTCAACTCAATTCTCATTTGACGAATATAACGGTAAATTCAGAATTGCAACAACCGCAAACGTATACAACGGTGAAAAATATGAAGATATGAACAATATCTATGTTTTTGATGAAGCCATGACACTTTGCGGAAGCCTTACGGGTCTTGCTCCCACAGAAAACATCAAGTCTGCAAGATTCATGGGAGATATCGCATATCTGGTAACTTTCAGACAGGTTGACCCCTTATTCGTTATCGACATGAGCGAAAACGACCCCAAAGTTTTGGGAGAATTGAAAATACCCGGTTTCTCCACTTATCTGCATCCCGTTGGTGACGGACTTCTTCTCGGTATCGGTAGTGAAACCGTCGACAATGTTTACGGCGATTGGGTATCCACTTCCGTTTCGGGACTCAAAGTGTCACTTTTCGACGTTTCCGACCCATGTAACCCCCTTGAAGTTGACGTTGAAAGCTATGTGGGAGGCAAAAACGCATACAGCGTGGCAAAAGACAACCACAACGCATTCGTATATTCCGCAAGTACCAATACAGGCTACTTCCCCCTGACTACATACGATGATATGTGGACAAATACAGATACTCTTGCAGAAGTTAAGATAGAAAATAATCAGCTTGACGTAAGAGTTGCGGATCTGGAAAAGATCTATGACTACTACTCCGAATCAAGAGTTTGCTACGCGGGAGATTATATTTACCTCTTCAGAAACTGCGCGTTGACAAAGATAAACAGAGATACACTTGAATTCATTTGCGAAATCAACGGCATTACCTCTTGACAAATCAAATAAATAGTATTATAATTACGGTATAGAAATATACCGTAATTATTTTTATAAAAAGGATGGAATATAAAATGAAAGCAGTTGTAACAATAAGCGGATACGGTGATAAGACAATAAGAACAATGAGTTTTGTGGAGCATATAAAAAAGCTTTCGGAAAAAGACTTCCCCAAAGTTGTATTTCTGCCCACAGCAGGATTTGACAATTTCACACCCGAAACAGAAGCATATCAGGATTTTGTGGATGCAGGCTGCGACGTACACGTTCTGAAGCTTTCCGAATACGAAAACGGTAGCAAAGAGCTTGAAGAAATTATTATGTCTGCTGATATCATCTACGCAATCGGCGGAAATCTCATGCGTGTAATGAGCGAATTCACAAGAACAGGTGCAGGAGACCTTTTCAAAAAAGCACACGAGGAAAACGGCGCTATCCTTTGCGGTATCAGCTCAGGTGCAATGTGCTGGTATGACAGAGGATATGACGACTGCGGTCTTGACGGCTCTTACATGTTTATAAAATGTCTCGGAGTTCTCCCCTTTGCATTCTGCCCCCACTATAACGCAACAAAATGGAAGACTTACACAGAGGCTGTAAAATATCAGAAATTCCCCGGAATTTCAGCAGAAGACGGTGCGGCAATTGAATTTAAAAACGGAAAATACAGAGTTCTCCACGAAATGGAAGACCGTCACGCATATTTCTTTGACCCAAGTGAAGGCTTCAAGAGAAAGAGACTCAATAAAACAGCAACACTTCTCAACAAGTGTGTAAAAGCTACTGAAAACTGATAACAAAAATAACGGATAGACCTTTAAATGAGAATCTATCCGTTTTATTTTATTCTAAAGTTTCAAGATATTCTTCAAGGCAAAGTCCGCTGTCTTTAATGAGTTTTGCGTTTTCAAGACCAACGAAGCGGTAATGCCACGGCTCAAAGATGATCTTTGTTATCTCCTGTTTATCCTTGGGGTAACGGAGAATAAAGCCGTATTTATAAGCGTTTGCCGCAAGCCATTTTGCTGCATCGGTCTCTGCATAACCTGCGTCAAGCACCTGATATGAAGGCGTTACAACGTCCATACATAGTCCCGTCTGATGTTCGCTTGTGCCGGGAATTGCGATTATTGTGGCTGTCTTGGCGTAAGCATCGGCTTCCGTCCAACCGTTGGAGATGTAATAATTATATTTATTGTCAAAAAGTGTCTGCTGAAGAGACCTTGCTCTGTAAGACGAACACAGCTGTAGAGTAATGCCTTCTTCTTTTGCATCTGCGATCATTTCACGGGCATATGATGCCGCACGGATATCAAGCTTGTAGTTACCCTGAACAGTTTCAAGCTCACCCACCTCAAAATCTTCGGGCAACGGATTATCAACATTTGCAAGAATAAGAAGAGGGTCATCCTTGTAAGAAACGGAAGGAGTTTCGGGATCTACAGGCGTATCCGGAACCGAAGGGACTTCAGGCACAGAAGGCTCTGGGAGATCTTCAGGTTCCGAGGGAATTTGAGATTCTCCCGCTTCAGGTAATTCAAGCAAATCTTTATCGGTATCATCAGGCTGCTGAGTTCCGTTATTTATTATTTCTTCATTTTCGGGAACATCAGAATTGTCGCCCGTGGGAAGAAAACAGCACAAAAGTATAAGTCCAATGCCTAAAGCAAAACATAAAACTGCAGTAAACACCAATGGGAATGAAGATTTTTTAAACGTCAAAGTTATTATCTGCCTTTCTTCTTTGTTTCACATATTTTGACTCCGAAACATTAAAAATGTTCCGCAATTCAAATGTGATTTTTTTACAAACCCAATTCATCCAATACCTGAGAATTGGTCAGATACATAATATCATCATGTCCTGATATCTTTTTAAAGAATTCTTCAAGGACTTCCCAGTTATCATAAGGGTCAAGCTCGTAAGAATGTCCCCAAACGTAAAACAGTCCGCTTTCAGCTGCAATAAATTCATCAGCAAGCTCAAACAGTTTTTTGTTTATTCTCAATCCGTTGGAAACATCTACATGGCCTGCTGTAGGGTTCCATATTAATGGGTTTTCAGGAAAATCAAAGGTTCCTGTACTTACGATAGTTCTTGCATATCGTATTCCCTTTTCTCCGAGACGGCGAGCCGTTTCTTCATCAAAACAACCTCCGGGATATGCATGACCGTTAACTCTGTAGCCAACAAGAGCTGAAAGAGCTTCCATATCACCAACAACTTCCTTCGTAAATCGCTCCTCATCAAGACCCACAAGCGAGGGATGTGTAACACTATGAGTAGCAACTTCGTGTCCTGCATAAAGATCTTTAACCTCTTCGGGCTCGATATGAAAATGCTCAAAAGTAACTCCACATGCTGTATGTATATGCGTTCTATCGGAAAAAATTCCAGAATTTACATTAAAAGTGCATTTCAATCCATATTTATTTAAAAGAGCAACAAGCCTTTTGTCCTGTAAAACATTATCGTCATAGCTAAGCGTAAACATTTTTTTCATAGATATCCACCATTATTTCTATTAAATTTTTTCTTTTCATGATACCACAACGCAATAAAAAATTCAAGTATTATGTGATTAAATAAAGATGACATTTTTTAGTAAATCACGCTGTAAATTCCCGTAAAAACAAAAAGATTGCAAGATGTTATAATTTTTTCGTTTTACCCTATTGATTTTTTCGGAAATATGGTATATAATATATATCGGAAGACGGGTCTTGCGTGACCTTGCGTGTGAACCATGTCAGGCAGGGAACTGAGCAGCATTAAGCACTTTCGAGGTGCACAGCAAGGAACCCGTCTTCCTCTTATTATATCAAAAACAGGTTCACGATTTCAGTATGTAATGAAAGAAAGGCACGGGCATAATAATGCACTACGCTCTTTACAGAAAATACAGACCTCTGACCTTTTCCGATGTGGTAGGTCAGGGACATATAACAAAAACTCTGAAAAATCAGGTTGAGAACTCTCAGCTTTCCCATGCGTACCTTTTCTGCGGCACTCGCGGAACGGGTAAGACGTCATGCGCAAAAATACTTTCAAGAGCTGTAAACTGCCTTACCCCCGTAAACGGAGAACCATGTAACGAATGTGAAGTCTGCAAAGGAATTCTTGACGGAAGTATTTTCGACGTAATGGAAATTGACGCCGCTTCAAACAACGGTGTTGAAAACATACGCCAGATCCGTGATGAAATAATTTACACCCCCGTTAAGGCGAAATATAAAGTTTATATTATAGACGAGGTTCATATGCTTTCAACAGGCGCATTCAACGCCCTGCTGAAAACATTGGAAGAGCCTCCCGAGCACGTTATTTTTATTCTGGCAACAACTGAGTCCCATAAGATTCCCGCAACAATCCTTTCAAGATGCCAGAGGTTTGATTTCAGAAGACTTTCGGTAAAAGATATTTCAGATCAGATATACAAAATACTTAAGCTTGAAAACAAGACGGCAAATGACAAAACGGTACAGCTTGTGGCAACTTTGGCTGACGGCTCTGTGCGTGACTCCCTTTCAATTCTTGAAAAAGTTGCAGAATCGACCTCTTTTGAGGAAGCAGAAGCATTGTTGGGAGTTATCGGCAGAGGCAAGCTTTACGGCATTGCGGAAAGTATTGCAGATGAAAATATTGACGATCTTTATAAGTTTATTGATGAGCTTTATTTCTCCTCAAAAGACCTGAGTCTTATGATAAGCGAGCTTACAGCCGTTTTCAGAGACCTTTTGGCGGTAAAATCCGCAAGAAACGCAGATATTTTCCTTGACAAAAGTGAAGAAGACATACGTGCTTTGAGGGGACTTGCAAAGAAATATTCGTATGAACATATCGTTTATGCGATGGACACTCTGTTTGAAGCTTCAAATTCTTTTGCCAGAAGCCCCGATAAACGTGCAGCGGCAGAGCTTTGTTTGGTAAAAATTGCCAAGCCTGTATTTTCCGATAAAAACGAGACTCTTATTGCACGAATGGGTAAGCTTGAAAATCAGTTAAAGGAGCTTGAAGCCAACGGAATAAAGGTTTCGGCAAGTATTCAGCCAATAGCTCCGACACAAAGAACTGAACAGCCCAAACAGGAAGAAGTAAAACAAAAACCTATTTACAAGGAAATTCAAAAACCTGAACAACCTGCAAAAAAAGAGGAACAACCAATTCCTCCCATTCAGGAAGAACCTCCGATGCCGGATTTTGACGACAGTATGATACCGCCGCCACCTGAAGAGTATCTCCCACCTGTTCCCATGAATGATTTCTTTGAAGAAGCTCCCCTTCCACCGATGAAAGAGGAAAAAGTTACGGAAGAGCCGAAAAAAGAAATAAAATCCGAAGAACCGCAAAAAACAGAAGATATTTCATCGGGAGATTACGGTCCGTGGCAGGAGCTCATGGCTTTAAATGACATAGCAGATGCTGTACGCGAAAAGAACAGAGCCTTGGGTGCACTGCTTGCAAACTATTGCAGAGCAGTTTATAATAAAAAACAAATGATTTTCCTTTGCGAAAGTGACCGCGATCTTATGGAAATGAAAACACCTCAAAGCCTTGCGGCAATATCGGACGCCCTTGTTAAAAACAGACGATTGGGCTATGATGTCAAAGTAGCAAAAGGAAATGTAAGCGAATACGTAAAAAACAATTCAACATACGATAATATTGAAAATAACGGATTTTTTGAATTCAGTTAAAACATGAAAGGCAAGGTAAATAATCATGAAAGTAAGAATCCCTCAGGGTCCCAGCCAGCAGGAAATGCTTAGAAAAGTTCAGCAGGCTCAGGAAAACATGGAAAAGAAGCAGGAAGAACTCAACAACAGAGAATTTGAAGTGACTTCCGGCGGCGGAATGGTTAAGATCAAAATAATGGGTACAAAGGAAGTTAAATCCATTAAAATTGACCCCGCAGTAGTAAGCAACGAACCCGAAGATATGGAAATGCTTGAAGATATGCTTATTGCGGCTGTAAACGAAGCCGTTGCTCTCGTTGAAAAGACAACAAATGACGAAATGGGCAAGATCACAGGCGGACTCAACATCCCCGGATTGGGCTTCTAAAATAAGATATGTCATACCAGGTAAACGCTTTGGAAATACTTGCGGAAAATTTCCGCAGACTTCCCGGTATAGGAGCTAAATCCGCACAGAGATTGGCGTTCCACGTACTTAATATGCCCGACGAGCAGGCTCAGGCTTTTGCGGACGCCATAATAAACGCAAAAAACAAGATACACAGATGTCCCGAATGCTGTAATCTGACAGACGGTGAAAAATGTACCGTTTGCGGAGACAGCAGAAGAGACAGATCTGTTATTTGTGTTGTAGCCTCACCTTCGGATGTTATTGCAATAGAAAAGGCGGCGGGCTTCAACGGGCTTTACCACGTTCTCCACGGTGTAATATCTCCCTTGGATAATATAGGTCCGGGAGAGCTTTGCATAAAAGAGCTTATTGACCGATTAAAGGACGATGAAGTCAAGGAAGTCATTTTAGCAACAAGCCCAACAGTTGAAGGGGACACGACGGCCCTTTATATTGCGAAGCTGATTAAACCCCTGGGAATTGCGGTAACACGTCTTGCATACGGTATCCCCGTGGGCAGCGATCTGGAATATGCGGATGAGCTTACACTTTCCAAAGCAATCGAAAACAGACGGGAAGTCTGATATCTATCCCGAAAAAGGTACCCCGATAAAATCTCTATCTGCCGCTATTGGAGATTTTAAACTGATGCTTTAGCGGCAGAATGGAAATTGATGTGTTTACAAATATAACCCCAATGGATAAGCGTTCAGCGGCTCAGTACAGTCCATTGGCTCTTGCATATCTGGGCGACGGAATCTACGAGCTGAACGTAAGAGAGCATTTGCTGCTCAAAGCAAACAAATCAAACGGAAAATTGCACACGGAAGCATTGAGATATGTAAGTGCTTCCGCGCAAGCAATGTTCTGCAACGAAATATTGGAAATACTGACAGAGGAAGAATTGGCTGTATTCAAGCGTGGAAGGAATTCCAACGCAACCCCGCACAAAAACAGCAACGTGGGTGAATACAAAGCTGCCACAGGTTTGGAGACCCTTATAGGGTATCTGTACCTGTCGGGGCAAAATGACCGTCTGTCAGTTATTTTTGATCTTATTTTCTCAAAAGACAATACATAAGCAAAGGAGCACCGAAATGTTTAATTCTGCAATTTGTCCCGATTGGCAGGACATAAAAGTCATCTCAAAAAACAGACTTGATTCACGTTCCTATTTTATTCCTTACGAATCACTTGAAGCCTGCGAATCTTCAAAGGTTGAAGCCCGTGAAAACATAAGATCCGAAAGATTTATGCTTTTGAACGGTATGTGGGATTTCAAATACTACAGATCAGTCGTTGATGTTCCACATGATTTCGTAACAGCAGACCTTGGCGGAAAAGAAGAGTACGTACCTTCCGTATGGCAGGCTCAGGGCTACGAAAAATGGCATTATGCAAATGTGCAGATGCCTATCCCGGTAATTCCACCAAATGTTCCAACACATAACCCTGTGGGTATCTACAAGAGAAAGTTCACAGTTCCGGCATCATTCAAGGGAATGAATGTAAAAATATCATTCCTCGGTGTTGTAAGTGCGTTCCACGTATATATCAACGGTGAGATTGTCGGATATGACCAGGTAAGCCATATGACAGGCGAATTTGACATTACGGACAAGCTTATTGACGGTGAAAACGATATCTGCGTTATCGTTTACAAATGGTGCAACGGTACATATCTTGAAGACCAGGACTTCTTCCGCTGCAACGGTATTTTCAGAGACGTATTCCTTATGGCACAGCCCGAAAAAGCTGTTGAGGATTTCCAATTCACAGCAAGCAAAAAGGAAAACTCCGCGGATTTCGATACTAAAGTAACGGTTAAAACTTCCGCTGACTGCAACGTAAAAATAACACTCAAAGACGGAGACAAGGTTGTTTACGAGGCAGAAAAGACCTCTGAAAACAACTGCTGTGAATTTGGTTTTGACGTAAAAGAACCCATACTCTGGAATGCGGAAAAACCGTACCTCTATACACTTATAATTTCTGCTGACAATAATGAATTTATCAAGCAAAAAGTCGGCTTTAAGACTGTTACAATAGATAAAGATGTCTTCAAGGTAAACGGTGTTGCAATAAAAATAAGAGGTGTAAACCGTCACGACAGCCACCCCGAAAAGGGTTATGCGGTGGATTTCAACGATATGCTCAAGGATCTTACCGTAATGAAAACGCTGAACGTAAACGCCATAAGAACCTCTCACTACCCTAACGACCCTCTGATTCTTGAGCTTGCGGACGAAATGGGTTTCTATATGATAGATGAAGCCGACCTTGAAACTCACGGTCTCTGTGACTGGAGTTATGCTTCCCAACATCCCGAATGGACAGAGCAGTATGTGGACAGAGCAGAAAGAATGGCTCAGAGAGATAAAAACCATGCAAGTATCATAATGTGGTCTCTCGGAAACGAAAGCGGCTGGGGCTTTAACCACGACAGAATGGCTGAAAAGATCAAAGAAATTATCCCCGAAGCCAAAATTCATTACTGTGAACATAAGACCCAATATGACGTTCACAGCAGTATGTACACAGACCCCATAATGTTGGAAAAGATTGCAAAGCATGAAGATACAGATTGCAGAAAATTCCACGGAGAAAACTTATTGAATGACACAGCACCTTTCTTCCTCTGCGAATATGCCCATTCCATGGGTTTAGGTCCGGGAAGCTTCAAGGAATATTGGGATGTTATTTATAAATATCCCAGACTTATGGGTGGATGTGTTTGGGAATGGTGTGACCATGCAGTTGCTCATAAGCATGAAGACGGAACTGTTACATACACATACGGTGGAGACCACGGAGAATATCCTCATGACGGAAACTTCTGCGTTGACGGTTTAGTGCTTCCAGACAGAACACCTTCAACTGCGGCACTTGAAATGAAACAGGCATACAGCCCACTTACAATTGAGCTTTGCGAAAAATGCGGTAAAATAAAACTGATAAACAGATTTGACTTTACAGATATTTCCGAATACGAACTCATTTGGGAGCTTTTGAAAAACGGTAAAAAGGTATCTGAAGGCAAATTTGAAAATATCAGCATCGCACCCCATGAATATGCAGCAGTAGAAGTTCCTGCAGAAATCTCAGATGATGCGGAATATTCGCTCACTATCAAAGTTATTGATAACAGAGGCAAGTGCTACCTTGAAAAAGACCACGTTTGTGCAACGCATCAGGTTCTCCTGAATAAATACGAACCCAAGGCTGATTGCGTATGCGAAGAACAGCTTACAGTTGAAGAACTCCCCTGTTGCATCAAATTTGCAGGCAAAAACTTCACAGCTAAATTCTCCAAGGCTGACGGCACATTTGAAAGCTATATTTACAATGGCAAAGAGCTTATAAATGAAGAGCCTCAATATCCCGAAAGAAGAGGTCTTGCAAGATTCCCTGCAGGTATCAAACCTAATGTATGGAGAGCTCTTACGGATAATGATGTACATTTCACAAGAGTACCCAGAAGAGAAGCTTGTACAGAACATATTCTTGATAAGATGTGGCAATTCGTAACCGAAGCAAAAATTATATCTGTAAGTGAAACGGAAGCTACGATCAAAACAATTACAAAGCTTTCAGCACCGAAGGTTGATCATACGGCAAAAGTAACCGCTGAGTTTATAATAAAAGGCTGCGGTGAAATAACAGTTACCGAAACAATAGAGCCTGAAAGACCCGGTATGCCTGCACTTCCAAGATTCGGAATTCTCTTTGAAATGCCTACAGAATTCGACAAATGCACATGGTACGGAAGAGGCTTGAACGAAAGCTACCCGGACATGAAGCTATCCTCCGTTCTCGGAGTTTTCAACAGCGATGTTAAAGATATGCACAATTACTATATCAGACCTCAGGAAAGCGGAAACAAGAGCGAATGCAGATACGCCGTAGTTCATGACGGGAATACAGGCCTTGCAATTTATTCCGAAAAACCATTCCATTTCTCAGCACACAGATATACAGTAGATAACCTCTGCGAATGGAAACATGCGGAAGATGTGAAGGATATGGGACTGACTCAGGTAAGCGTTGACGGTTTCATGTGCGGTATCGGAAGCAACAGCTGCGGACCTATGCCCATGAAGCAGTATTATCTTGAAGGAAACAAGGCTTATAAATTCTCATTCAAGATCAAAGGCATAGACCTCACAAAAGATTCAGCTGAAGATTATTGGGATAAATAATATTACCCCAAAGCCTGTTTTAAAAAGGATTCGGGGAAAGCTTGTAAAATCGGGCTTTCCCCATTAATTTATTTTAAGAGGAATTAACATCATGACAGATAATATAAACAAATTCAGGAAAACAAAATACACCTGTTATTTTTCATATCTTGCAATGGCATCAGCCTTCAGTCTCCCTCCGATACTGTTTCTGACATTCAGGGAAATGTACGGAATATCCTATACATTACTGGGTACTCTGGTTGCAATAAACTTCTGCACACAGCTCTGTGTTGACCTTGCTTTCAGCTTCTTCCCCAAATATTTCAATATTCACGCATGCATAAGAGTCATGCCGCTGCTGACCACGATCGGTATGCTTACATATGCGCTTATCCCCACATTTTTTCCCAATATTGCATATATAGGACTTGTGATAGGAACTCTTCTTTTTTCCGTTGCGGCAGGCTTAAGCGAAGCACTTCTCAGTCCGCTTGTTGCAGCTCTTCCATCGGACAACCCCGAAAGGGACATGAGCGCTCTCCACTCCCTTTACGGGTACGGAGTTCTTATGGTCGTAGTGGTAAGTACTGTGGCACTAAAAATCTTCGGTACTGAAAACTGGATGTACCTGACTATATTCTGGGCATTGCTTCCCCTGATATGCTTTATACTTTACAACATCGTACCTCTTCCCGAAATGAACATATCCCACAACGCAGGATCGAAATCTAACAGATATCAAAAATACGGACTGGCGCTTTGCGTTGTGTGTATCTTCCTCGGAAGCTGTGCTGAAAACACAATGACAAACTGGATCTCAGGCTACATGGAGACAGCATTGAGCATTCCGAAAACCGTCGGTGATATCTTAGGTATGGCACTCTTTGCAGTTCTTCTGGCGCTCACAAGAACCGTATACGCAAAATACGGCAAAAACATTATCAGAGTTCTTTTCTTCGGGATGTTAGGAGCCGCTGTATGTTATATGATCATCGGACTCTGTCCCAATGTTGCGGTATCCCTCATCGCATGCGTGCTTGTGGGAATATTCACATCAATGCTCTGGCCCGGAACTCTCATTATGATGGAAGAGAAATTCCCCGGAATAGGAGTTGCGGCATACGCACTTATGGCGGCAGGCGGAGACTTCGGGGCGTCTCTTGCTCCTCAGCTAATGGGAGTTGTGGTAGATACTGTTTCAGCAAGCAAATGGGCTGCAGATCTTGCACAGACCCTGTCAATGACTGTTGACCAGATAGGCATGAAAGTAGGTATGCTTGTCTCTGCAGTTTTCCCCTTCTTAGGTATATTCCTGCTGATATACATAAAAAGATATTTTGCAAAAAGAGATATGAAATAACCCGACTTTTAAATATTATTATAATAAAAACCCTCCCTTGAGGAGCGGTCCAATAAGACAGTATGAAAATATTACTGGCATAGTGTAGCTGCCTTACATGAGTGCGACAAAAATTGGCGATACTTGGTTTTCACAACCAGGTATCGCCGTTTCATTCTATATGGGGTGTGAGTCTCTATAATCGAAATCATGATCTGTATTGCAGGTATTCCATAAAACGTCTTACAGCCAGAGACGCCGTCTTGCTGCTTTTCAGAGCAATACCGATATCACGATATGCAGGAATGTTCAGTGGTTTGGCAACGATCCGGTATGGAATCCGTTTCAAAATCAGATTCGGCAGGATGCTGATACCCAGTCCGCTTTCAACCATGGACATAACCGCATAATCATCCCATGTTGTGAAATGCACCTTGGGTGTAAGGTTGTGTTTTTCAAAAATAGCAGATATTTCTGCTTTTGCGCCTTTTTCAAGAAGCATAAACGGCTCATCACAGAGAGCTTCTATCGGGAAAGAATCGCTGTCGGCATAATGGTGTCCTTCGGGGATGATTGCCAAAAGTTCATCTTTCTCTAAAAAATAGGTTTCAAACTCCGGCAACGTAGGGAGTCGCAAGAAGCCGAGATCGACTCTGCCGGTGTGAATCCATTCTTCAATTTCCGTATAGTCACCAAGGAGCAGTTCATAGTCAATGTTCGGATAATCTTTTTGAAATTCCTTGATAATGTTGGGGAGCCAGTGTGTCGCTACGCTTGAAAAGGTTCCAATTCGGATAATGCCGGATTGCAGACCGTTCAGAGCATCGACCTCCATCTGAAGTTTTTCATATTCACCGACAAGCGCTTTGGCATGGGGCAGGAGTTTCAATCCGTCACTGGTGAGCTTCACGCCCATTTTACTGCGTTCCAACAGCGGAACTTTCCACTCGGTTTCAAGATCGTTTATCATCCGGCTGATGCCCGATTGTGAATAGTTTAATATCTCTGATGCTTTTGTAAAACTGCCATATTCGACAGTTTTAACAAAAGCCATATATTTGAGTAAGTTTTTATCCATACCGACCTCTAATATCTGATTTTGTGATTTGTAACATGAAAAACATTCGCTTTTCTCATAACTGATTATATGATATAATATTCCTGTGAATAAATCAACAGAAGGATAGGAACTTTCTATGAACAAAGCCTTTTTCAAGTATATTCTCGCTCTTTTGCTGTTTGGCTCTAACGGAATTGTAGCCAGCCGCATTGATTTGAACAGCTATGAGATTGTACTTCTGCGAACATTGATCGGAAGTCTCTTACTGATTGCGATTTTCTTTTTAAGCAGCGGGAAACTGATATTCTGGAAACACAAAAAAGATTTTGCGTTTCTTGCTGTGTCGGGCATTGCAATGGGAACAAGCTGGATGTTTTTATATGAGGCGTATGCACAGATCGGTGTAAGCATTGCTTCTCTCTGCTATTACTGTGGTCCGGTGATCGTGATGATTTTGTCTCCGCTGCTGTTCAAAGAAAAACTGACCTCCACAAAAATCATCGGCTTCCTTGCTGTGCTGATTGGCATATTTCTTGTGAACGGTTACGGAGCGGTTTCTGCCAATCGCTTTGGACTTCTGTGTGGACTTGCATCGGCTGTGATGTATGCTTTCATGGTGATCTTCAATAAGAAAGCGGCGGCGATTACCGGTCTTGAAAATTCAGCACTACAGTTATTTGTTGCATTTGCAACCGTTGCCGTTTTTGTGGGATTCAAGCAGGGCTTCAAGATTGACATTCCTACGGGAAGTGTGCTGCCG
>JAZSMD010000064.1:0-30323 GCA_045535665.1 Eubacteriales bacterium | reverse complement strand
CATTCAGACTTTCCAGCAGATCCGATTTTGCATCGGAAACGCTCTCCAGAATATGATTGACGTAATCCAGAAATATCTTTCCTTGACGGTTGAGCGTCAAACGGTTTCCCGTGCGGTGAAACAATTCGATATTCAATTCTTGCTCCAATGCCGCGATGGACGAGGAGATTGCGGCGGGGGAGAGAAACAACTCCTTTGCGGCAGAAGTGATCTTTCCGGAATCAGCAACTGCTTTGAAGTATCTTAGTTGATTGATTTCCATAATAATTTCTCCAGTTTTGTTTGGGAAATTTTATCATAATTCGCTTGGTTTGTCAAACCGATGTTTCATTTTCAGAATCAATAAAAATGAAAGTAGTTTTAAGTTTTTTGCTTTCTGTTTTAAATGGTAAGCAATGAAAAAAATGTTGCATTTCTTTCTGATTTTGCTTGACAAACGAATTCTCTTATGCTATACTACTCGAGGTTTGAGAGGGGTATGCCTCTGTAGCTCAGTTGGTAGAGCAGAGGACTGAAAATCCTCGTGTCGTTGGTTCGATTCCGACCGGAGGCACCAAATCCGGTTAGCAACGACCGGTAATATTTGCGGATTTAGCTCATCTGGTAGAGCGCAACCTTGCCAAGGTTGAGGTAGCGAGTTCGAGCCTCGTAATCCGCTCCACAAAACTCAACTTTTTAAGTTGAGTTTTTTTTCTTTATATTCACTTCCCTACTTCACTCAGAAAGGAAACTAAAAAATGGAGATTGAAAGGAAATTTCTTATTGACAACTTCCCCGAACATTTAGAATTGAAAGAAGAATGCATTCTATATCAAGGATACATTTCAGTAATGCCTACGGTAAGAATCAGAAAAAAAGTGTCTCAAAATACGACTTCATTTAAAATGACAATAAAAAGCTCAGGTGAAATGGTTCGTCATGAGGTCGAATTTAAAATCCCAGAAGATAAATATAACGAACTGCAAGAAGTTTTTTGCCCAAACCCTATTGTAAAATTAAAAAGAAACTACATTTTACCTGACGGAAGAATTCTTGAATGCAATTTGGTGGATGCTGGTTCAGAAACAGAATTTATGTATGCCGAAATTGAATTTGAATCTGTAGAAGAAGCTGAAAAGTACGCTCTCCCAGACTTTTTGAATACAGAAGTCACTTACGATAACAACTATAAAATGAATAACTATTGGAAAAGGACCCGCAAATAGTTTTAACAGACTGTTTTTCATGAAAAACCACAGCAACAACGTGTTGCTTGACTATATAAATTTCATATGATACAATATATACAAGGAGATGATTTTCATGGAAACAAAAGATGTGATATATGAATTAAGAACTAAAAAAGGACTATCCCAAGAGGAATTGGCTGAAAAACTTTATGTCACTCGCCAAGCAGTCTCACGTTGGGAAAACGGAGATACAGTACCAAACACAGAAACATTAAAACTACTTTCAAGTTTTTTTGATGTATCCATCAACACTCTGTTAGGCTCACCAAGGAAACTGATATGCCAATGTTGCGGTATGCCGCTTGACGACTCCATTATAAGCAAAGACGCTGACGGTTCTCTTAATGAAGCTTACTGTAAATGGTGTTACGCTGACGGTGAATATATGTACAGCAACATGGACGATTTAATTGATGTTTGTGTTAAAAACATGATCAGCGAAGAACATTCCGAAGAAGAAGTTCGTGAATATCTGAAAGCCACTCTTCCAAAACTTGATTACTGGAAGAGATACAAAGAGCTCAGCGACAATGGAGCATTTGAAGAATTCAAAAAACTTTTAATTGATGAAATCAATGCTCTGAACATCGAAGGAATGCCAAAACTCACAAAACTGAACGCTCTTATTGGTAGTTATATCAATCTTGAATACAAGCTTCCTAACGGAAGAACTGTAAAATACCTTGATGACAACACTACATATCTCGGAAACCAGCTTGAATGTGAATTTGACGGAAGCAGATGTTTTGGCGTTGCCGCCAATATGGACTTTATTCTTATTTGTACATATGAAGAGAACGGTGAAAATCCGGAACTTGTAATTTATAAAAAACGATAGCCACTCAAGAAATCTCCTGCAACTGTGCAGGAGATTTCTTACTTGACTTTTCTGTTAAAAAGTGATATAATATTATTAATAATATAAAGGATTGGTTTTATGGAAATTCTCACCAACAGCAGAAAATATTTAAAAGAACTTAAATCATTATACATAGAGGCGTTTCCCAAAGAAGAACGAAAAACATTTACATTTATAGAACAGCTGAAAAAAGAAGGGAAATGCATTATTCATACAGCTGTTGAAAATGAAAAATTTGTAGGTTTAGCAATAATTCTCACAGATGAAAAATATGCATTGATAGACTATCTTGCCGTAAATCCCGAAAACAGAGGTTCAGGCATAGGAGCAAAAATACTTAATGAATTAAAAAAAACATATAAAGATAAACGTCTTTTTCTCGAAAGAGAAACCGTTTTAAAAGACTGCGAAAATGCTGAGCAAAGAAGCAGAAGACGTAAATTTTATTTAAATAACGGATTCTCAGATTCCGGAATATATGTAAATGTTTACACCGTAGACATGACACTTATGACATATCAGAGCAAAATAACATTTGACGAATACTCACAATTCCTTAAAACAATTCTCGGAGAAAAAATTTTCAATAAAATAAATGTACAAACATCTGATTTTTCAGACGAAACGCTATAAAATGGTTGACAGAACAGCAGTTTTTTGTTATAATATATATAATCATATATAAATGAAAGGATGTTAAAATGAATACCCTTTTCAAAAACTTGAACGTAGACGGAAAAGTTGCAGATTTATTTATTAAAGACGGAATCTTAGTAGATACCCCTCAACCGACCGACAAATATGAAATCGTAGACTGCACAGGTCTCACGGCACTCCCCTCTTTTACCGACATCCACGTACATTTGAGAGATCCCGGACTTACTCATAAAGAAACCATTGAAACAGGAACGCTTGCGGCAAGGAACGGCGGTTTTTCAGCAGTTTTCGCAATGCCAAATACAAAACCGTCCTGTGACAATCCCGAAACTGTAAAATATATTCTCAACAAAGAAAAATATGCAGACGTCTACCCTGTTGCTGCAATAACAAAAGGACTTTCAGGATCAGAACTTACAGATTTTTACCAGCTGAAAGAAGCAGGAGCAGCCGCATTTTCAGATGACGGTATGCCTGTTGAAGATACTGAACTGTTTATTAAAGCATTAAAAAACGCAAATGATTTAGGACTACCCATTTTTGCTCACTGTGAAAACAAAGCTTATGTTAAAGACAGATTGAATATTCCACACGAAGCAGAATCAACTGCTGTCAGAAGAGAAATTCAGGCTGCAGCAAAAGCTGAGTCCCCAATACACATTTGCCACGTAAGTACAAAGGAAAGCTTGGCAATAATCAGAGAAGCTAAAAAGGCAGGAATCCCCGTTACAGCAGAGACAGGGCCCCATTATTTCACATTAACAAAAGATGCGATAAAAACAAAAGGCTCTTATGCGATGATGAATCCCCCGCTTTGCCAGCAAGCTGATATTGAAGCTATAAAAGAAGCAATCGCGGATGGAACTATTGATATAATATCTACAGACCATGCGCCACACTCCGCAGAAGAAAAAGCAGGTCCGTTGGAGAAAGCACCCTTTGGGATTACAGGACTTGAAACATCCTTTGCACTCTCATATACACATCTCGTAAAAAGCGGCATAATTTCGCTTGAAAAACTTATTTATATGATGAGTATAAAACCCAGAATTATCGGAAGAATTCCACAAACATCTTTTTTAGAAAAAGGACAGTCACCCACATTTGTTATTGTAAATTTGGATAAGGAATACGAATTCAACAGTTCAAAATCCTATTCAAAATCAAGAAACACACCCTTCGACGGAAGCATAATGTCCGGCGAAATCAAATATAATATTTTAAGAGGAGATATTTTCAAATGTCAGCAGATGTACTTATAAGAAAAATCAAGGAAATGAACAACCCCACAGTAGCAGGTCTTGACCCACTTGTAGACTATGTACCTGAAAGCCTTGTTTCAGGTGATTCTCTTGAAGCAAAAGCTGAAGATATTCTCAACTTCAACAAAGGTCTTATCGATGCTCTTTGCGATATCGTTCCTGCTGTTAAACCTCAATCTGCTTATTACGAGCTTTTAGGTTGGCAAGGCGTTCGAGCATTCTACGAAACAGTAGCATACGCACAAAGCAAAGGTATGTATGTTATTGCAGACGCAAAAAGAAATGATATAGGTTCTACTGCAGGTGCTTACTCCAAAGCTTTCTTTGAAACTCTTGGATCTGAAGCTCTTACCGTAAACGGATATCTTGGCTATGATGGCGTTGAACCTTTCGTTAAAGACGGTAAAATGATCTTCGTTCTTGTTAAAACTTCGAATCCCGGAAGCGGTCAACTCCAGGATCTCAAACTTGAATCGGGAAAAACAATCTACGAGCAGATGGGTGGATATGTAGAAGAATGGGGCAAACCTTCCATTGGTGAATACGGCTATTCAAATGTAGGTGCTGTTGTTGGTGCAACTCATAAAGCACAGCTTCAGGAGCTTCGCGAAAAACTTCCTCATACATTCTTCCTTATCCCCGGTTACGGTGCACAGGGTGGCACGGCTGAAGACATAGCTGTAGGTTTCGTAAACGGAACAGGTGCTATAGTAAACTCTTCCAGAGGTATTATGTGTGCATACAAGAAACAGGGACTTCCTGCTGAAAAATTTGCAGAAGCAGCAAGAATCGAAGCTATCAGAATGAGAGACGAAATCAATTCTAAAATTCTCTAAAAGGATGATTTAAATGAAAACCTCAGAAATAAATATCAGAGACCCTTTTATTCTCGTTCATGACAATAAATATTTTCTTTACGGTTCAGGAAGAAGAAACGGAAGCGATCTTCGAGGCTTTGATGTTGTAACAAGTACAGACCTTGAAAATTGGAGTGAACCCAAAACAATATTTGAGCAAAATGAAAATTTCTGGGCAGACAGAGATTATTGGGCTCCCGAAGTACATGAATATAAAGGGAAGTTTTACTTGTTTGCATCTTTTAAAAGCGAAGACAGATGCAGAGGTACACAAATTCTTGTCTGTGATACTCCTGATGGAACATTTAAACCCATAACAGAGTTTCCTGTAACTCCTGAAAATTGGGAATGTCTTGACGGAACACTTTTCATTGAAGACGGAAAACCATATATAGTATTCTGTCACGAATGGACTCAGATTCAAAATGGTACAATATGCGCAATGCAGCTCAGCGATGACCTCAAAGAAGCTGTTGGTGAACCCGTTGAGCTTTTTAAAGCATCTATTCTTCCTAATGTATTAGGCCTTGGTGGTGAAGATAATTTTATTACAGATGGTCCGTTCTTCTATAGATTTAACGACGGCAAACTGATAATGTTATGGTCTTCCTTTAAGAAGGGTTTCGGTTACATTCAAACTGCCGCAGTTTCTTCAAACGGAACTCTGTTCGGAACATGGACACAATCTCACCCCGACATCTACACAGACGACGGCGGACATGGGATGTTGTTTACTGATCTGAGCGGAAACTTAAAAATTTCACTTCACTCCCCTAACGGTGGTTTTGAAGTAGCAAAATTCATGAATATTAAAGCTGAGGACGGAATTCTTTCAATAATAGATTAAACAACCTTAAAACTAAAAGGTATAAAATGTCTGTTATAGAATCTGTATTTTTAGGACTAATACAAGGTCTGACGGAATTTTTGCCGATATCAAGTTCCGGTCATTTGGTATTATTCCAAACCATACTTAAAATCGACACTGATTCCGCAGACCTGCTGTTCGACTCTATTTTACATATAGGAACTTTGTTTGCTGTTTTTATAGCTTTTTGGCAGCCGATACGAGAAATTTTCACGGAAATAACTTTATCATCAAAACAAATCTTAACAGGAAAATTTCATTATAAAAGCGTCAATTCCAGGCAAAAATTCATATTCTATCTTTTTCTATCTCTTACACCTCTTTTGATAGTATTTCCGATCAAGGATCTTATAGAAAAGACTTATTCTTCTCTTATAACAACAGGCATCGCATTATTGATTACTTCAATTCTTCTTTTTCTTTGCGATAAAACAGTTGAAGGAAATACTTCCGAAGAAAATATAACCATAAAACAAGCCATGATTATAGGGATCACTCAAGCCTTTGCAGTTATTCCCGGTTTATCAAGGTCAGGCTCTACAATAACGGCAGGAATAATGTGCGGTTTTAATAGAAAATTGTCAGTTCAGTATTCATTCTTACTGTCAATACCTACAATAATCGCAGGTTCATTATTAAATATATTTGAAGCAATAAGCGGAGAAACTTTCGACAGTTCACTTTTAATTCCATATTTAGCAGGTATGACAGCTGCAGCCATATCAGGTTATGCTTCCTTAAAATTATTGCAGTATTTACTTAAAACCAAGAAATTTATAATATTTTCAATATATTGCTTTGCTGTAGGGCTCTTTTCAATAATCTACAGCATAATATAAAACGGAGAAAAACAAAAAATGGCAGAAAAAAAGAAAAACACAGGAACATCAAAAAACACGAAAAAACAGAAAAACCTTAAAACAAGCTATATTTACGACACCGTAACAGCCCTTGCATTATTATTGATAGCAATAATAATGTTTTTTGGATTATTTTCGGATTCCTTGGGCTTAGTGGGTTCAGCTCTTAAAGGACTGATTTTAGGAATATTCGGAATAGGCGGAATACTTGTTCCAACAGCATTTATATTCACTGCATTTCTTCTTATAATGAAGAAAAAAAACGCATCAATGAAATTTGGATTAGCTATACTTTTCACTACTTTATTATCAGCGTTTATCAATGTTTTCTGTAAAAATACAGATATTGATTATTTCATTACAGGGAAATTCGGAGAAAATTTTGCTGCATTAACAAAAAGTTTATTTTTTGACGGTCACGAATGGTCCTCAGGTGGAGTATTAGGTGGTTGGATATGCCATCTTTTAACCCCATTATTCGGCAAATTAGGTACAGGAATTATTATTTTTGTGGTAATGATTGCCGCTTTGATATTAACAACGGGCGTTACACTTGCAGACTTCCAACTCAGAAGCCGTCCTGAATACCCTGAGTCTAAAAAAGAAACCGCGAATCATAAAGCAGAAAATAAAGCTTTGAAAAAAGATATCAAAGCAATGCAAAAAGAAATTGATACTTTGAAAAAGCAAAAATTCATTATTCCTGAAGTTGACGAACCCAAAAACAATTCTGAAAAGGATGAACAATCTCCCCTCCAGCTTGAACTTGAAAAGATTGAAGAGCCATACAAAGAAAAAAGATCAATATTTAAAAAAGATAAAAATACTGAACTGAAAGAAAAAGAAATCGCAAGAGATAAAGAACTCCAAAAGAACAAAGAGGATTTTGATGATCTTTTATTCCAATTCAAAGCAAAATCATCCGTAAATGTTACACCGTCATATGCTCATGGAGCAAGAAGACCATCAGATACAGTCCCCCCCTCTGCTATTCCGATAATAAAGCAAGAAACTGTGCCTGAAGTCAAGACAAAAACAGAAAATCTATCTATTGAAAACAAAAATAACGAATCAATAAAAAATCCTGTTATCATAGAAGAAACAACATCTACAAAAAAGAATATTTTTGGAAAACCAAAAGAACTTACAGCGGAAGAAAAATTTGAGCAGGCAGCTATCAGAGAAGCTGAAATGACCCGTCAAAAATCAGAAGAGACGGCAAAAATGCTCGAAAAAGCCGAAGCTGAAGAACCCGAGAAGTCTAAAAACATATACACATTACCCCCTCTCAATATGCTCTCATATACTCCTGATACAAATGCAGAGAGATACAAGGAAGAATTAAAGAACAACGCAACAAAACTGACTGATGCATTGGCGTCATTCAACGTACAAGCTACTGTTGTTGATGCTAAACGAGGACCGACAGTAACAAGATACGAGCTTACTCCGGACGCAGGCGTAAAAATCAGTAAATTCACAAATCTTTCTGACGACATAGCGCTTCATTTGGCAGCTCAGTCAGTAAGAATTGAAGCTCCGATTCCCGGAAAAGCTGCAATAGGTGTTGAGATCCCAAACAAAACAAGAAGCACAGTTTACCTCAAAGAAATCATTGCAAGTGAAGAGTTCAAGAACCACACAAGTAAAATAAGCGTTGCTTTAGGTAAAGACATAAGCGGTCAGTCAACGGTAATCGACCTTGCTAAAATGCCTCACTTACTTATTGCAGGTGCAACAGGTTCAGGTAAATCTATTTGCATAAACTCCATACTTATGAGTTTACTTTACAAGAGCACTCCTGATGAAGTAAAACTGTTACTTGTTGACCCAAAGGTTGTTGAATTAAGCATTTATAACGGCATACCACACTTACTGATCCCGGTTGTAACTGATCCTGAAAAAGCCGCAGGTGCTCTTTCTTGGGCAGTAAGCGAAATGCTCAACCGATACAAACTTTTCGCAGATAAGAGCGTCAGAGATTTTAACGGATATAACAGATCTCTTGGAGAAAACGAGAAAAAACTCCCTCAAGTAGTTATAATCATAGATGAACTTGCAGACCTTATGATGGCTGCCCCCACAGAAGTTGAAGATTCAATTTGCAGACTTGCCCAAATGGCGCGTGCAGCAGGTATGCACCTTGTCATTGCAACACAGAGACCCTCCTCAGACGTTATTACAGGTATAATCAAAGCAAATATTCCTTCAAGAATTGCATTCGCTGTATCATCATCCATAGACTCACGAATCATTCTGGACGGAAGTGGCGCTGAAAAACTTGTAGGAAGAGGCGATATGCTTTATGATCCACTTGGAGCAACAAAGCCATTACGCGTACAGGGATCTTTCGTAAGCGACATGGAAGTCGAAAATGTCGTAACCTTCATTAAAGAAAATTATGTAAGCGAATACGATAACACGATTCTCGAAAAGATCGAACAAAATGTAAATATGCAAAAATCAAGCAAACGTGGCGGAGTAACAGCTCCTTCCTCAGAGGATGACGGTCCTGAAGATGAAAAACTCAATGAAGCAATCAGATGTGTCGTCGAAAACGGACAGGCTTCGGTTTCAATGCTTCAAAGAAAAATAGGTTTAGGTTTTTCAAGAGCAGGAAAACTCATTGACGAGATGGAAAAACGTGGTATTGTAGGTCCATACCAAGGCTCAAAACCAAGAGAAGTGCTTCTGACTAAAGCTCAGTGGCAAGAAATGCAAGCAAGAAGAGAAGATATGTAATGACTAAAGGATTTTTACCCATTTCAAAAAAAGAAATGGAAGAGAGAAATATTAAACAGTTTGATTTTATATGTGTAACGGGTGATGCCTATGTGGATCACCCTTCATTCGGTACAGCAATCATTTCAAGAGTTGTTGAAGCTGAAGGATATTCTGTAGGAATAATTTCGCAACCCGATTGGAAGAATATTGAAAGCTTCAAGATTTTCGGAGAACCTAAATATGCATTTCTTGTAAACTCCGGAAATATAGACTCCATGGTAGCTCATTATTCCGTAGCAAAAAACAGAAGAGATACAGATGCTTATTCTCCTGGTGGAGCTTTGGACAAGCGTCCTGACAGAGCTGTGATAGTATACTGTAACAAAATTCGTGAAGCATACGGCTCTGTACCAATAGTAACAGGAGGTCTTGAAGCATCACTGAGACGTTTTGCGCACTATGATTATTGGCAAAACGAAGTGAGAAGATCAATCCTTGTCGACTGTTCAGCAGATATTCTGATTTACGGTATGGGAGAAAGACCAATTCGGCAGATAGTAAACAGACTGGCTTCAGGAGAAGAGATCGGAACGATTACGGACGTACCGGGAACTTGCGTTATGGCAAAAGAAAAGCCCGAAGGAGCAATGGAATGTCCATCGTTTGAAACAATTCGCAAAGATAAAAGAGAATATGCTAATGCGGCAAGAATTCAATATGAACAGCAGGATCCATATGTAGGAAAGATTTTATGTCAAAAACATTCTCTCAGATATGTTGTTCAGAACAGGCCATCAGAACCCCTGTCAAGGGAAGAGCTTGACGCAGTTTACGATCTCCCCTACATGAGAACATACCATCCTTCATATGAAAAAGACGGTGGCGTACCGGGTATACTTGAAGTTGAAAATTCAATAATCCATAACCGAGGATGTTACGGTGACTGTAATTTCTGTGCTATAACAATGCATCAGGGAAAGTTAGTAACATCAAGAAGTAAAGAATCCGTTGTGGATGAAGCAAAAAAAATCATAAATGGCAAGAATTTCAAAGGTTATATAAACGATATAGGAGGCCCGACAGCTAACTTCCGAACACTTTCATGCGGCAAAAAGATAATGTGCAAACACAGAAAATGTTTAGCACCAGATCCCTGTCCAAATCTCAAAGTAGATCACAAGGAATATTTAGAGGTTCTTCGTGCTGTCAGAAGTCTCCCGAAGGTAAAGAAAGTTTTTGTCAGATCAGGTATCAGATATGATTTTCTCATGTTGGACAAGCGTGATGACTTTTTCAACGAGCTTGTAAAACATCACATAAGCGGTCAGCTAAAAGTCGCTCCCGAACATTGCTCGGATCGAGTTCTTGAAAAAATGGGAAAACCTAAATTCAAATATTACAAAAAATTCTATGATAAGTTTTTTGAAGTAAATAAAAAATTAGGATGCAAACAGTACCTCGTACCTTACCTGATGTCTTCCCATCCCGGGTGTACTTTGAAAGATGCAATAGACCTTGCAATGTACATCAGAAGTACAGGTCATCAGCCTGAACAGGTTCAGGATTTCTACCCTACTCCGGGTACGATTTCCACAGCAATGTATTACACAGAACTTGATCCTTTTACCATGGAACCGGTGTATGTACCTAAATCCAAGAAGGAAAAGGCTTATCAAAGAGCTCTAATGCAGTACAAAAATCCAAAAAATCGTGAACTTGTGCGAGAAGCCCTGATAAAAGCAGGGAGAAAAGACCTGATTTCGGTACTTAGGTAACGCTTTTCAGTGTCATACTTTATTCCTAAAAAAGTTTTTTTTAATACATACAAAAATAACATATTGACAAATTGCAAATTTTTTGGTATAATATATGTGTACAGATTTAATTGGGGGTATTACATAATGGACAAAGTAATTTTAATTGCAGATGACAACAGAGACATCGTTGATATTCTGAAGGTTTATGCACAGAAAGAAGGATACAAATGCATCTGTGCTTACGATGGTGAACAGGCTCTGAAAATGTATAAAGAAATCAATCCCACACTCATTTTGCTTGACGTAATGATGCCTAAAATGAACGGTTTCGACGTTTGCCGTCAGATCAGACAGACTTCCAACGTTCCCATTATTATGATTACAGCTAAGAGCGAAGAAGCTGACAGAATCATGGGTCTTGACATAGGCGCAGATGACTATATGGTTAAGCCTGTAAGTCCAAGAGAAGTTATGGCTAAAATCAAAGCAGTTCTTCGTCGCGTTTCCGACGAAGTTACAGAGGAACACAGCAAGAGAATCGAAATTGCAGGTCTTATCGTTGACATGAACAGCTACGAAGCTTCCGTTAACGGCAAACCCGTAGTTTTGACAAAGAAAGAAATAGAAATCATTTGGCTCTTTGCTTCAAATCCCGGAAGAGTATTTACAAGAGACCATCTCCTTGAAAACATTTGGGGATATGAATATTTCGGCGATACAAGAACTGTTGATACTCATATCAAACGTATCAGAACAAAGCTTAACCTTGACAACACCGTAAACTTTGACATCAAGACAGTTTGGGGCGTAGGTTATAAATTCGAAGCAAAACAGTAAATATCAGTTTTCTGCCTACAGGAGATTGCTATTATGCTGAAAAGTTTATCATTCAAAATGATCGCAAGCTTTATAACGGTAACAGTGCTGGTGGTGTCTATCACCAGCGCTCTTTTCCTATTTTTATTCTCGCAGTATGCGTACATGGAAAAGAAATCAACCTTACAAAGCTGTGCCGAAAACATTGCCGAGTTCATTTCTCAGCAAGACCTATTAAATATAGATTATAAATCAGACTCATTTCCCGACTTTTCAAACTTAATGGGAGGTCTGATAGATTCCTCCATATGGATAATGAAAAGTGACGGGCTGTTTATACCATTAAAATCAAGCAAATGGCCTGTCTCAATTACACAGCTTTCAAATGAAGACAAAAATGTCATTGATAAAGCATTAGAAAACAGAGAAAGCTTCGTTACAACAAAACTCTCTGATAATTTTAAAGAAACGACCTTCACTGCAATCGTTCCAATATATTCACAAGTAACTTCTCTTCAAACTCCGGAGGTCTTAGGTGTAGTATTCTTGAATTCACCTAAAGAAATAGTTAACCCACTGTTCTACAGTGCAAAAGCACTTCTCTTTGTGGCCGTTGCAATGGCACTCTGCGCTACGATAGCTACAGCTACAATGCTTACCTTAAGAATTACTAAACCTCTTAAAGAAGTCAGTGAAGCAGCAACCCAATTATCAAAAGGAAACTTCTCCGCAAGAATAACTCCCCCTGATACGACGGAGCTGAAAGAACTTGCTTATTCATTAAACCATTTGGCTCAAAATTTAGATAGAACGATCACAAATCTTTACGACGAAAAACAAAAACTCGATAATATAATCAATAATATTTCAGACGGTCTGGCAGCCTTCGATACTAACATGCGCCTTACAAAATACAATACTGCATTATTAAAGCTTTGCAAGGACAATCAATTTGAAGACCCTCAGGTCAGAGATATGATTTTGAACGTCATGCAGACAGGAAAACTACAAACTTTGATCTTGCAAGGTCCTGAAATTTTGAAATTCAAAGCTTCAAGAATCAAAAACAATGAAATTATTGAAGGTGCGGTTGTTATCGTTCAAGATATAAGCCAGCAAGAAAGGCTTGAAAAATTAAGAAATGAATTCATGGCAAACGTTTCACACGAATTCAGAACTCCCCTTTCAATTATCAAGGGATCTGCCGAACTTCTTGCAGACGACGCTCTTGACACAGAAGAAGACAAGCACAGGTATTACGACAGAATAATGACCGAAGCTACAGCTTTAGAGCATCTTGTTCGCGATCTTCTTGACCAATCAAAACTGAAAGCAGGAAGAATTGAGCTAAAAATTCACCTGATGAATGCAGAAGACCTTCTTGAAGATATTGTTGAGAAAATGAAACCCATTGCAGGAAACAAAAATATAAATCTTGAATTTATTCCGTCAGGGGCTCCCGATGTTGCAGGTGATTATGACAGACTTCGTCAAATCTCTATTATTTTTATAGATAATGCAATAAAATTCACCCCCGAAGGTGGAACTATAACCGTAAGTACACGCTTCGATGACGACTATGTTTATATGTCATTCAAAGATACAGGCATGGGAATTGCAGAAGAAGATCTACCCTTTGTTTTCGAACGTTTTTATAAAGTAGATAAAGCAAGAGGCGGCTCTGAAACAGGTTCAGGTCTCGGATTATCTATTGCTTGGCAAATTGCAGATCTTCACAAAGGAACAATTACAGTAGATAGTGTTCTCGGTGAGGGTACAACTTTCACCGCAATCATACCTATCTGGAAAGACTGAAATAATCATGCTTAAGAAGAATCAAATACTCACACTTACTATAAACGGAATGACCTTTGCCGGATTTGGTGTTGCACACTACTCCGGCGAAGAACTCAGCCGTTTTGCTGTTTTTATACAGAATGCTATTGAAGGCGATGTTATTAAATGCCGTATAGTTAAGGTTCAAAAAACATACGCATACGGAATTATCGAAGAAATATTGGAACCATCCCCTGCCAGAATCAAACCAAAATGCGGAGTTTTCGAGAAATGCGGCGGATGTGTTTATCTTAATGCAACATACGAGGAAGAATTACGATACAAAACAAGACTTGCGGCAGACAGTTTCAGAAATGAAACCTACGAATATCCGGAAGTCTTACCTTGCGAACCCTCTCCTGTTACAGAACACTACAGAAATAAAGTAACATATCCCCTCTCGCCTAACGGTAAATTCGGTTTTTATGCGAGAAACAGTCACAGATGTATTGTAAACACAGAATGTGTACAGCAATACGAAGAGTTTGTGCCAGTACTCAAAGCAGCTGAAAACTTTATTGAAAAATACAAAATTCAACCATATGATGAACTCACAGGAAAAGGCATTTTCAGAAATCTTTTCATGAGACGAGCAAGTGAAACAGGTGAAATTTCTGTCTGCGCAATAATAAATGCAGATAAACTCCCATTTGAAGATAAATTTGCAGAGGAAATAAGCAAAATTTCCGACGTTGTAAGCATCTATATCAACGTAAATAAAAAATTCGGCAACGAGATTTTAGGAAAAGTATTCAGATGCATATGGGGGAAAAGAAAAATTACGGAAAAACTGTGCGGTCTCAATTTCAATATAAGTCCTGCGGCTTTTTTCCAAATTAACAAAGCCCAAACAGAACGTCTTTACTCATATGCTATTGATGCTGCAGAAATCAACGAAAATGATACTGTTCTTGATTTGTATTGCGGTATCGGAACCATCACATTGGCAGCAGCAAACAGAAGCAAAGCAAAAGAATTTATCGGAATTGAAATTGTACCCCAAGCAATTGACGATGCAAAAGAAAATGCAAAGATCAACGGGATAAATAATGTTTCATTCTACTGTGCTGACGCATCTACAGTAAAAGAAGTTTTGAAAGACAATGGTTCAGATCTTCCCTCAGTAATAATCGTCGATCCTCCGAGAAAAGGTTTAGGAAAAGAAACCGCACAAAACATAGTCGACCTTAATCCCAAAAAAATGATATATATCAGTTGTAACCCATTAACACAAGCGCAAGACTTACGAGTTTTTGCAGAAAACGGATATAAAATTGACATCATTAAGCCCTTTGACATGTTCCCTCGTACCCAACATGTGGAGACAATTTGTTTATTATTAAAACCTAATGAGAAATAATCAAAAAACTTCAACAAATAAAATCGGAGGTATTATTATGGTAACTATAAAAAAGGAACAGCTTGAATTTTTAAACTGGGAATTCGGCGTATTCTTCCACTTCGGAATCAGAACATTTAATGAAGGTCACAAGGACTGGGATATGAAACCCATGGAACTTTCAAGCTTTAATCCTACAGAACTTAATTGCGAGGAATGGATAAGCACTATACATGAAGCAGGTGCAAAATATGCCGTTCTTGTATGCAAACACCACGATGGATTTGCTAACTGGCCCTCCGAATATACGGAATATTCAGTTAAAAATACTCCTTGGAAAGATGGAAAGGGCGACGTTGTAAGAGAATTTGTTGATGCTTGTCGAAAATATGATATAAAAGTAGGGATATACTACTCCCCTGCTCAGTTCGGCTCCGCTAAAATGAACAGCAAAGAATACGACGATTATTTTATAAATCAGATTAAAGAGCTCCTTCTCAACTACGGAAAAATAGATTATCTTTGGTTTGACGGTTGCGGAAGTGAAGGACACAAATATGATACCGTTCGTATTGTTGGTGAAATCAGAAAATGTCAGCCTGAGATCCTTATTTTCAATATGTGGGATCCTGACACAAAATGGATCGGAAACGAATGGGGAGTATCAGACAACCCGAACAAGTTGTGCGTAGATGCTCTTGATTTTTCAATCAACACAGACAAAAAAGATCTTCTTGAAGAAAAGAAATTCCTCCCCGGTGAATGTGACTGCCGCATGAGATTTGACAATTGGTTCTTTAGCGAACATGATGCAAACACCGTAAAATCCCTTGATGAGCTTATGGGTCTCTATTACTATTCTGTAGGCAGAGGAGCAAATCTTCTTATAAACATCGGTCCTGACAGAAGAGGTCTCTTGCCAAATGAAGACAAAAAAGCAATTCTGGAATTCGGTGCTAAAATAAAAGAATGCTTTAGCGATTTTATACCTTGCACAAAGACTTACTCAGAGGGTAAGATAACCCTCTTATGTGACTACAACCTTGTAAACCACATTATCCTTTCGGAAGAAATCGACAACGATAATGAGATAGAATCATTTGAAATTCGAGCACACGTTGGAGGCGGTGCACCTATAACTGTTTATAGAGGAACCACAATCGGCCATAAAGCAATTTGCCAATTCCCAGCAATTAAAACTCATAAAATCGATATTTATTTAGACAGAAATAAAAACGTTTCTGCGGACATGAAATTCATAAAAATGTTCAACTGAAATTAACGAAAAAAAATTAGGAGGTTCGTCATGAAAATATCATATTATGACAAAGAACTTGAACGTTATTTACATATTGACCTTGACAGCGGTAATACGGCAGATGCTCCAACATTGCTTCCTGAAAAGGATATTGACGGACTTCCTACACAAAAATTCGGAAGCTCCGAGGACAGCAAGTTTGACTATTTATGCTCATTCAAATATAACCTTCGTGATGATATGGCTCGAAAGATCCGCAGAAGATTTTTCCGCAGAAACAATTATAACGGTAAGATTGAAGAAATGTTTACTAAATGGGACAGATCCGATTTTCAGCCGAATAACTACTGTTTCTTCAAAGAAAATTTATTCTTTACCATTGCAAGTTTTTCCGAAACAGGCGATAACGCGGCATACTTCTGCGATATTTCTGAAAATATCGACGGTGATAATGCCAAAGAGCTTTGGAGAACAAATGCATATCCTTACAGCTTTCATCTCAGCCCCGATAAAAGAAGACTCTCATACCATCTGGCAGGACACGATGATGAATTTAACCCAAAAGGTCATTATGCCATAAACATCATGGAGATGGACGGAACACGCCACCTTGTCTGCAGCGAAGAAGGACATCTTTTCTTTGGCCCCGTATGGTCACCTGACGGAAATTGGCTCTTATTCCAGGACTGCTTTCCACCTGAAGATCCTGCACATCATTTCTCGGATATCGCGGTATGTAAACCCGACGGTAATGGATTCAAACGTTTAACAGAAGGACGAAACTGTTATTTTGCAACATCTTTCGGTCTTGACGGATACAGAATGGGAGGCTCAAACTGTCCCATATGGACGCCCGATAGCAAAATAATTTATAGTCCTATGCTCCCCGATTCTCATCCGGACTGTCACTTTGACAAAGCACAAAGAGACCATGAAGAACTTATATATGACCCTTCTATGGGAAAAGGTGGTTGCGGATTTTCGATACTCGACCCAGAAACAGGAGAATCCAAAGAACTCACGTCTGCAAAAGAAGGATGTTGGGACTTCCGTCCCCGTCTCAGCAAAGACGGAAAGTGGTTGCTTTATACTCACAGTGAATTCGGAAAAGCAGGAGAAATACGCCTGAGAAATATGGAGACCGGAGATATTCGTTTTATTACAAACGGTAAAAACGGTTTGGGTGCAGACCATGCAGCTTTTGCAGAATAAGTATATGCAATGGGAGATTTCAAAATGTCTATTTTTAAGAAAAAATATTATTGTCATAAATGTGGTGATATTCTTTATAAAAATCCAAATACAAAAGCTATCACTCATAAAGATCCTGAATGGAAAGAAAATTTGTTAACCAGGAAGTATTTTTATGGAAAAGCCCAAATAACAGAATATAACCTTAAATGTTTAACTTGCAGAACAACGATTGATTATGAAAAGCAAGAAGCTATACGAAAAATACAAAATAAACTTCAAAAGAATGTGTTAACAGATGAAGAATACAATGAACATAAAGAGGAAATTGATAATATCATAATTAAGAACAAGAAGAAAGGTAAAAGACAAACAACCGTAATTGGAATATTTATATTAATATTTATAATTGTTTTCAAATTGATTACTTCGATAAATCAAGCCTAGGTTATATAATATGAAAATACTTATTGGAACAACAAATGAGTCCAAAATCAAAAGATTCAAAGAACTGATAAATAAAGAGGTTGAATTCTTAACCTTAAAAGATTTAAATATTGAATCTGAGCCACAGGAAAAGGGCAACACTCCCGAAGAAAATGCAAGAATAAAAGCTGAATTTTACGGAAAGTATTTCGATACAGTAGTATGTAATGATTCGGGATTATACTTCAATGAACTGCCAATAACTGATAGCAGACAACCGGGACTTAACATCAGAACACCTCAAGGTAAACGTCTGGATGATGAGGAAATGATAAAATATTATTCAAAATTGATAAAGTCTTTAGGCGGAAAAGTCTCGGCATTCTATTTAGACGGGTTTGCAATATACCAAAACGGTAAGGTTTTCTCATATATGAATCTTGGCTTTGCAAAACAGATGGATTTTTTAATGGTAGACTCCCCCGTTAAAGAACGAAATATCGGATGGCCCTTGGATTCGCTGAGCATCAACAAAAGAACCGGACTTTATTTTACAGATAAAAACAACAAATATTATAATGAAGACAATATTATAACTGCAGATTATATGAAATCTTTGGAAGAGTTTATGGCTCAAACCCTTGATTTTTAAAGGAGACTTAAAGATGTATAAAACAAAACTGTGCTTAGGACTTGGTAACTACGGAATATCAGATGAAGAACAGTTGGAAATGATAAAAAAGGCAGGATTTGAAGGTTTCTTTACAGGTTGGAATTCTGATATAAAAAAATACAGAGAAATTGCAGATAGACTTGGAATGATATATCAATCTATCCATGCTCCCTTTGACAAAGCTGCGATCCTTTGGACTGAGGGGGAAGAATCGGATAAAGCCGTAGCTGAAATGCTTCAATGCGTTGATGACTGTGCTGAATATAACGTACCTATAATGGTAATGCATACTTACATCGGATTCGAACCAAACAACGGACCAACTCAAGCGGGATTGATAAATTACGGAAAAATTGTAAACCATGCAAAAAATAAAAATGTAAAGATTGCGTTTGAAAACACAGAAGGTGACGACTATCTTGCGGCTTTGATGAATGAATTCAAGGATTATGATAATGTTGGTTTCTGCCTTGACACAGGTCATGAACAATGCTACAATTACGGAAAAGATCTTCTTGCATTATACGGTGATAAGCTTATCTGTACTCATATAAATGATAATCTTGGAATCAGCGACTATAACGGCAAAATATTCTGGACAGATGACCTTCACTTACTTCCTTTTGACGGAATTGTGGATTGGGAAAATTTCGCACAAAGACTCTGTAAGTGCGGATATAATGATATATTAACATTTGAATTAAACATCAGAAATAAACCAAACCGCCACGAGCTGGACAAATATTCAAGTATGCCCATTGAGTCATATATAGCAGAGGCCTATTCAAGGGCTTGCAGAATTGCGGTTTTAAAACAGAAATATGAAAAGAACTAAAATATCAGAAATACCCGAAAACATAAATAATGAAATATACCAATTCATAAAAGACTCCGACATATATGACAGTAGTTGTTCGCCTGAAGCTAAGGTTTATTTTATAAATAAAAAGAACGGCTATTATCTGAAAATATCAAAATCGGGCACTTTAAAACGTGAAGCTGAAATGACTGATTTCTTTAATGCTATGGGTATCGGGACTAAAGTCATTAATTATATTTCAGATGAAAAGGATTATTTGCTTACTGAAAGTATAACGGGTGAAGATTGCACTCATGAAATTTTCTTAAAAGACCCAGAACGACTTGCTGAAGTTTACGGGAATATTCTGAAAGAGCTTCATAAAACGGATTTCTCAAATTGCCCCATACAAAACAAACTTTCGGAAACCTTGTTAAATTCAGAAGCAAACTACAGAAAAGGTATTTATGATGTAAGCACTCATATTCCGGAAAAATTCAGACCTGAGTCAATGGAAAAGGCTTGGATTTTTGTAATGGAAAATAAGAACCGCCTTAAAGCAGATACACTGATTCACGGTGATTACTGCTTACCAAACGTAATGCTCAAAGATTGGAAATTCAGCGGTTTTATTGATTTGGGAAACAGCGGAGTTTCAGACCGTCACTTTGACATATTCTGGGGAGCGTGGACTTTAAATTTCAATTTAAAAACAGATAAATATGCAGAGATATTTTTCAATGCCTACGGAAAAGAAAAAATTGATATGTCTTTACTGAAAACAGTTGCATATATAGAAGCCTTTAACTTATAATCAAAAAGGAGTGAATGGAATGAACCATGACGAATACATCAGAATCAACAATTCCAAAACTGCTGTTATAATGATTCATGGAATTCTTGGCACTCCAAGACATTTTGACTGTTTACTTTCAGCATTTCCTTCTGATTGGGATATTTATAATATACTACTTGACGGCCATGGAGGTTCTGTTGATGATTTTTCAAAGTCATCAATGAAAAAATGGAAGGAGCAAACTGAAAAAACAGTTTGTAATCTTTGCAAAAAGTATGATAAAATCGTAATTTTGGCACATTCCATGGGAACACTTCTTTCATTATCAGCCCTTTTGAAGAAGCCTTGTAAAATAAAATGTTTATTTCTGCTTGATGTTCCTTTAAAAATGCATCTGATGCCGAGTGCTGTAATAAATTCGACTAAGGTTATTTTTGATAAAATAAACATAAACAATTCAAAAGAAATGGCTGTAAAAAACGCTTGCAGTATAACCACCACAAAAAAATTATGGAAATATATATTCTGGATACCAAGATATTTGGAACTGTTTAAGCTTGCAAGTATTATAAGCAGTAATATTGATAAAATCAGAGTCCCCTGTCATATATTTCAATCAAAAAATGATGAATTAGTATCTTTAAGCTCATTGAATGATTTAAAGAAAAACAAAGATTTCAAAATTAATATGCTGAAATTTTCAGGACATTTCTGCTATGATAAAAAAGATATATGTTTCATTAGAAATTATATAAAAAGGATTTCCGATACTTTATAAAAAGGAGAACAACCGATGAAAAGTATAAAACCCGGACGAGGTCCATCAATGATGAGTGGCATCATGTGTATTATAGTAGGCGTTTTCGGAATCATTTGGACAATAGGAGCTGTCTCAATGGGGGCAGGACCTATATTTGCCCTTTTCGGAATAGTATTTATAAGTGTAGCTGTTATAAATGCAATATATAACTTTAAAAACGCAACAAATAAAAACAGATATTCAACATTCGATATAGTTGACAAGAGTGAAGAGGGCGATCCTTTTGACAAATATATAAAAACCGATATAGACAGTTTTAACAACTCAGAAAGCAGCAGTAATTTCTGTCCTTATTGCGGTACGAAGGTTGAAGATGAATATGAATTCTGCAATAAATGCGGAAAAAAATTACCTTGAGGACTCATATAATGGAAGTATTTGATTACAGTATTTTACATTTTTACCACGAACTTGCAGTTATTGCAGGAGATGTATTGACACCGATAATGAATTTTATAACTCTTATAGGTGAAAAAGGCATTATAATGTTTCTTATATCCTTTGTTTTAATGTTATTTCCCAAAACAAGGCGCTCAGGAGTTTGTATTTTCGGAGCTGTCTGCTGTGGAGCATTAATTACAAATTTTATACTTAAAGATTCAATCGCAAGGCCAAGACCTTTAATCAGCACAACTGAAATTTTCCATGAATGGTGGGAATTCATTGGCTCCCCCGAAGAACATGGCTATTCCTTCCCCTCAGGTCATGCAACTGCTGCAGCCGCAGGAACTCTCGCCATAGTATTAAGCGAAGGGAAAAAATATCTTATTCCAGGTATACCGTTTGTTGCATTGATGTGCATTTCAAGAAATTATCTTATGGCACACTACCCTACTGATGTTTTGGCAGGTGTAATAGTAGGTTCACTTTCTGCTGTAATAGCATATTTTATAGCAAAACTTATCTTTATTTTCTTGGAAAAATACAGAGAAAACAAATTATTTGGATTTGTACTTAATTTTGACATAAGAGAAATATTTAAACAAAAATACAAAGGAAAGCATTGAGGAGATTCTGAAATGATTACAATATTACCTGAATACACATTTGGCGGAGGTTCGTTTACTCTTTGCGACGACGGAAAAGAAATAAGCAAATGTATCTATGAAGCAGCACCAGGTCGAGGTGAAATTACAGAACTGATTTTTGAAGACGGATGCAATTTTAATCTTATAGACAGCGTTGTAAGAGCCGTTTTGAATTCACTTGATTTAAGAGGAGTTACCACCGTAAAGTGTAAAAATAAAAAGATATTTGCAGAACTTCAAAAAGTCGGCTTTACAGTAAATGAAGATGAAGCAGTAATAAATACTACTGAATTCTTCAGCCAACCGTGTAAGGGACACTGCTGAAATAAGAAATATAAAATAAAATCAATATCCAAACTACCTGTCAGACTATTGAGACAGGTAGTTTTTATGTTCAGAAGATATCATAAAACGGTTCAACAAAATACGACAAAAGCATATTATGGTAGTGTATATGAATATACTAATTAAAAACATCTATATATTCAATTTTTATATAAGGAACGATTAAAATATGAACAGCACTACATATAAAGCTCTGAAGTTTGCAGTTTTGGGTGGAGATCTCAGGCAGCTACATATGGCTTCGGGATTATCCAAATCAGGCTGTATTGTTAAGCTTTACGGTTTTGACGGATATACAGATAAGACCGAGGGGTTAATTTTATGTAACGATCTCAAAACCGCATTAAAAAACTGTAATTATGTTATATTACCTCTACCCTACAGCTCGGACGGAGTAACGTTACACACGCCATACTCGAAAAAAACAACAAAAATGAATGAGATCTATGATCTTATCACCAAAGATATGCTTGTATTGGGCGGTAAATTTTCCAGTCATGATCTTAATAAAAGGGGGATTAAAACAGTTGATTACTTTGAACGGGAGGAATTGCAGATATTAAATGCAATACCAACCGCTGAGGGCGCAATACAGACTGCTATGGAAGAAAGACCTTATACTTTAAGCCGAAGTAATTGCCTCGTTGTAGGCTACGGTAGAATCGGAAAAGTGCTTTCCTCCATGTTAAAAGGTTTGAATGTCAACGTCTCTGTATCTGCCAGAAAATTTGAGGATCTTGCATGGATAAAGGCTTACGGAATGAATCCGGTTTTAACAAGTGAACTTGAAAACATTGTAAATCAATATGACATTGTATTTAACACCGTACCTGCCCCTGTTATAGATAAAGCAGTTTTAAATAAGGCTCAGAAATCCACGTTATTTATTGATCTTGCCTCAAAACCCGGAGGTATTGATTTTGATGAAGCAAGACTTTGCGGAATTGATACTATATGGTCATTATCTTTACCGGGGAAAGTAGCTCCCGCCACCGCAGGAGAATTTGTTAAAGACACTATCCTGAATATCATTGAGCAGGAGGAAAAAAAGAATGGAACATGATAAAAAATTAACCGTAGGTTTTGCGATGTGCGGATCTTTCTGTACATTTAAACGAGTACTCAAAGCCGCTGAAAAACTTTCAGCAAAATACAATATCATCCCCGTAATGTCATCGACAGCATACCACACAGATACAAGATTCGGAAAAGCTGATTATTTCGTGTCTGAACTTGAGAGAATATCAGGAAACAAGGTTTTACATACCGTATTTGAGGTCGAACCCTTTGGTCCGAAAAAAATTCTCGATGCTTTAGTTGTTGCTCCATGTACAGGAAACACTCTGGCAAAACTATCTCTTGGAATTGCAGACACTTCCGTAACACTTGCCGTCAAAGCTCATTTAAGAAACGAAAGACCTGTAATTATTGCAGTATCTTCAAATGACGCTCTGGCAAACAATGCAAAAAATCTCGGTTACTTATTGAATATGAAAAATATTTACTTTGTACCTTTTGAACAGGATGACCCCATAGAAAAACCCAATTCATTGGTTGCAATTATGGAAAAGATCCCTGAAGCGGTTGATACTGCTCTCAACGGCAAACAGTTAAAGGTTTTAAACTGAATATATTTATGGGAGAACCTTTCACAGATCAGGTTCTCCCAAATATCTTATTCAATTTATACTGTAACATCAAGATTCAAAATCTTTTTTACCGGAAAAAAAGTCTTCTATAGCATCCTTTTTCTTTTTAAGAAGTAAATGCTCGGAACGAGAAACCACATAGCGGTAGCTTTCTAACATTGAAAAATATCTTACAACGTAAAAAATTACAGTTCCAACTATCGCTCCGACGAAAGTCCCAATATACTCAGTACCGAAAATCATAGCAGCGATTCCGCAAAACGGCAATGAATAGTATGCTGAACCAAATGCAACTGTTGACAAAAAGGGACTGTCTCCCAACGTCAAAAATAAAAATGCCAACTGCAAAACAAGAGCTATCCCCAAGGATATCAACTGTTCTTTTTCGTTAAACTTTCCGTCAAACGTTTTTTTATAAGCGTAGTCATATGAAATGTGATTATTCACATACATTATAACGCCAAACAAGGCAAACATAAACACAAAAACCAATATACTTTTTCCCGTATCCCCTAAAAATGCAAAGAAGGCATTCGCGGCAGAGTATAACATACTGCATCCCATAAACAGTAAAAGATAAATGATCGACATAAAAACAGAAGTACCTAATGAAATTATCGTTTCTTTCAAAATATTTTTAATCATTTATATCCTCCCCTCATCTACAGTTAAAGTATACCACAACTTTAAACACTTGTCAATCCGTAAAATCTGACTTTCCTATGACAAATGTCAACCTGTAAAATCCAAGCCTTTAACGAGTTCCGCAAGGCGGTTTTCCGCATTTTTCATCGCAGTATCAACTGTATCTTCGGGAAGCATTGTTTTATAGCATTTATAAAAACAACTTGAAGCTATTTCATCATCTGTTAAAAGAACATTTCCGCTGATCAAAATACAAGGTTTATTATATTTTGCAGAGATTTTTGCCACCTGCACAGGAAGTTTTCCGCAAAGGGACTGACTGTCGGTACACCCTTCCCCCGTTATTACGATATTAGACTTTTTTACCTTTTCTTCAAGTTCCGTAACGGAAGAGACAATATCAAAACCGCTTTTTATCTCAGTATTGAAAAATACGGAAAGTCCTGCGGCAATACCGCCAGCTGCTCCTCCATGCTTCATTGTTGCGATATCTTTTCCAAACTGAGATTCTATTACGGATGCAAAATGGCGCAAACAGTTATCAAGGAAAATAACGCCCTCTTTTGTAGCTCCCTTTTGAGGTGCATACACATAAGCGGCTCCGTTTTCACCAACGAGAGGATTATCAACGTCACAAGCAATTACAAATTGTGTTTTCAAAAGTTTTTCCGATAAATCGCTTGTATCTATTCGAGCAACGTCGCAGAGATTGCCACCACAGATATTTTTTATTTCGACATTTTCACTTGTATAAAAACGTATGCCTAAAGCACTCAGAATTCCCGTACCGCAATCATTCGTGGCACTTCCTCCAAGACCTAAAATTATCTTTTTACAGCCGCGGTTTACAGCATCAAGAATCATCTGTCCGGTGCCGTAAGTAGATGACGTAACAGGGTCACGGTCAAATTTACTTATAAGTATAAGACCTGAAGCTGATGCCACATCAATAACGGCAGTTTTCACCTTATCCTTTATTATTCCGTAAGCAGCATTTATCAATTTCCCGTGAGGATTTTTCACTTTTACGGTAATTGTTTCACCACCGCAAGCTGCTGTCACAGTTTCGGAAAAACCTTCCCCACCGTCTGACATGGGAAGCTTATAAACTTCGCTTTTCCCGGATAATGATATATTTTTCGCTATAATTTCAGAAACCTCAGAAGCAGATAAACTACCTTTATAAGAATCGGGAGCTATTAAAACTTTCATATATGTACCTTCTTTATGAAAAAAGGGAAATCAAATAGATTCCCCTTAAATGTAAGATTAAAGACTTTCAAGAATATCTGCGATTGCATCAAGCCATTCGCCATCGAAAAGTTCGATAGCACCTTTATCACAAGCAGCTGCAAGTTTGGGGTCAATGGGAAGACGTGCGATATTTTTAATACCGTACTGAGCCGCAACTTCCTCTATATGACTGTCTCCGTATATTTTATGCTCTTTTCCGCAATCGGGACATTTGAAATAAGACATATTTTCAACAAGACCAATTACGGGAATATTCATTTTATTAGCCATTTTAACAGCTTTTCCGACGATCATGGAAACGAGTTCCTGAGGTGAAGTTACAACAATAATACCGTCAACGGGCAAAGACTGGAATACTGTAAGGGGGACATCACCTGTTCCCGGAGGCATATCCACGAACATCCAATCAATGTCGCTCCAAATAACATCTGTCCAGAACTGTTTTACAGTGCCTGCAATAACGGGACCTCTCCAGATTACGGGTTCAGTTTCATCTTCAAGAAGAAGATTTACGGACATAAGATCAATACCTGTAGCTGTTCTTACGGGATAAATTCCATTATCGTCGCCCATAGCTTTTTCTTTATTCATACCGAAAACTTTGGGGATGGAAGGACCTGTAATATCAGCATCAAGGATTGCGGAATTATAGCCTCTGCGTTTCATTATAACGGAAAGGAGTGATGTTACAAGAGATTTACCAACGCCGCCTTTACCGCTGACAACGCCTATTACCTTTTTAACGCTTGACATGCTGTGTGGCTGTTCTCTTAAATCTCTTGAAGAACAGTTCTTACCGCATGTACTGCAATTATGTGTACATTCTTCGCTCAAAACTATTACCTTCTTTTAATTAAATTTTTACCCTTATAAGTATACCTCAAAATCTTGAAAAAGTCAAGTTTCATAAACGGAGTTCATTACTTTGTTGAAAGTTTGGAATTTATACTTGACAAATATAATTAAATATTATATAATTAAAATATAATATTCCGATTTAATAATGGAGATCTATATGACACACAAAGAAAAAGCCATGAATAACTTTCTTGAAGGATATAACTGCGCCCAGGCTGTTCTTATTGCATACTGCGAAGAGCTTGGACTTGATAAAGACACTGCGGCAATGCTTTCCTGCTCTTTTGGGGGAGGTATGGGCAGACTTCGTGAAGTTTGCGGTGCAGTAAGCGGTATGTTTTTACTTGCGGGAATAAAGAAAGGCTACAGCGACCCCAAAGATAAAGAAGCAAAAAAGAAACACTATGAGCTTGTTCAGCTTTTAGCAAAAGAGTTCAAGAACAAACACGGAAGTATTGTTTGCCGAGAGCTTTTAGGTCTTAATATAAAAGGAGCAGACAATCCAACTCCCGAAGACAGAACCCCTGAATACTATAAAAAACGTCCGTGCGTTGAAATTATAGGAGATGCAGCGGAAATCGCTGAAAGAATACTTTTTAATTAAAAAATAAAGGAGAAAAAAACATGAAAAAAGCCCAAATTACGAGTTTAATTTTAATTATTACAGCTTATATCTTGGAATTATTGCCATTTGGAGCTGTGTGCAGATTTATGGGAGATCCATTAACAGGTACGGTAATCAGATGTACTTATTCGTATTTTGACCTGACCCCCTTCGGATATGCAAATTTTTCTCCATTCTTAACAGCTCTTCTTTCCTGTTTGCTGATCTCAATTATTTCGTTCTCTTTTTTTATTGAATTTAATTACAGAAAACCAATCATAATAGTTTCAACAATTGCCGTTATCACATCTTTGATGCCGCTGCTTTACGGTCTTGATTATTATTCCGTAACAGCGTTACTCATAACCTTAATTCATGCAGTAATTGCATTAATTCATTTTAAGCAAAAAATGAGCTAAATTTTCCCTAAAAAAGTTACGCCCTACCCCATTATAAAACTATATAATTGATGAAAGCCACCGAAATTTTGGTGGCTTTCGATTTTTTAGGCAATTTTGTTTTGCACTAAATAAACTGACCAATTTTATTTACTGAAAAGCTTTGAAATAAGCTTCCAGATCTCCATAACTACGAGTGGAACAAGGATAAGTCCCAATGCTATGAGATAGAGATTTGCAGGAAGTGAAACGAGTCCGAATACTGTACCTACAGGAGTAAAGAGAAGAACTGCCACGAGTAATGTAGATGCCAATGCCGCAAGATTCAAAGTCTTATTACTGAACGGTCCTATTGCAAAAAGCGAACGGTCTGAACGACTGTTAAATGCCTGAACGATCTGCGTAAGAGCAAGGATCATAAACGCCATTGTCTGTCCAGCTTCTAAGCTTCCAACGATATTTTCACCAAGCTTGAAACCTACAAGAGTAAGAATTGCAAACATAATACCCTGAAGAACAACTTTCACTCCAAGCCCATGAGCAAATATACCTTCATTCTTGGGTTTGGGCTTTTTATCCATAATATCAGGTTCTACAGATTCCATACCTAAAGCAATTGCAGGCAAGCTGTCTGTAACAAGGTTGATCCATAAAAGCTGCATGGAAAGAAGCGGTGTTTTATGCCAGAGAAGCATGGAAGTAAATACTGTTATAACTTCACCGATATTTGTACCGAGAAGGAATCCTACAACTTTTTTAATGTTGGAATAGATACCTCTACCCTCTTTTACAGCTTCAACAATCGTAGCAAAATTGTCGTCTGTAAGAGTCATATCTGCCGCACCTTTTGCAACGTCCGTACCCGTAATACCCATAGCACAACCGATATCTGCGGCTTTAAGTGCAGGAGCATCGTTTACACCGTCACCTGTCATTGAAACGACCTGGCCTTTACGCTGCCATGCTTTCACTATTCTTATCTTATTTTCGGGAGAAACTCTCGCATATACAGAAATCTTTTCAACTCTTGAATCAAGCTCATCATCAGTCATAGCGTCAAGCTGCGCACCTGTAATGGCATCATCACCGTCTTCAAGAATTCCAAGCTCTTTTGCGATTGCAGAAGCTGTTACAACATGGTCTCCTGTTATCATAACGGGCTTGATACCTGCTCTTCTGCAAGTAGCAACAGCAACCTTAGCCTCGGGACGGGGAGGATCAATCATGCCCACAAGACCCATAAATGTGAGACCGTTTTCAAGTTCTTCGGAAGTAGGTACTGCAGGAAGTTCATCTATAACTTTATAAGCAACAGCAAGAACACGGAGAGCTTCCTTACTCATTTTTTCGGTATACTCTCTCGCCTTTTCCATATCACCGGAAACACAACGGGAAAGCATCATATCGCAAGCACCTTTTACAATAACTACTTTTTTACCGTCAATACTGTTTACTGTTGTCATAAGCTTACGGTCAGAGTCAAAAGGTATCTCTGCAAGTCTTGTATATTTATTGTTTAAGTCATCCTTTGTCATTCCGTTTTTATATGCGGCAACTATAATAGATGTTTCCGTTGGGTCACCGATATGTTGTTCACCGTCGCTTCCGAAAACAACAGAACCGTCACAACAAAGAGTTCCATACATAAGAAGCTTTTTAATTGAATCGGAGTTTTCTGAAGAAATACTTTCGAGGTCTGAAGCACCGTCGACATAAGCCTTCACAAGAGTCATTCTGTTTTGAGTAAGCGTCCCTGTTTTATCTGAACAAATTACAGATGCACTACCAAGAGTCTCAACGGCGGGTAATCTGCGAATTAACGCATTTCTTTTAACCATACGCTGTACTCCGATTGAAAGAACTATTGTAACTATAGCAGGAAGACCTTCAGGAATAGCAGAAACGGCAAGCGATACTGCTGTCATAAATATCTCAAGAACAGGAATATCATTTGCAACACCTACAACAAATATAATCAAACAAGCTGCAAGTGCAATTATACCCAAATATTTTCCCAACTGAGAAAGTTTTTGTTGCAGAGGAGTTTGAGTTTCACCTTCTCCGTCAAGAAGATTTGCAATTTTACCCATTTCAGTATTCATACCTGTAGATGTAACAATTGCAGTTGCTGAACCGTAAGTAACACTACATCCGGAAAACACCATATTACTTCTGTCACCCAAAGGTGCATTTTCCGCAACATCTGCTTCTGAATCTTTTTCAGAAGGTACTGACTCACCTGTAAGTGCTGATTCCTCACTTTTAAGACTCGCACTTTTAAGAAGACGAGCATCAGCGGGAATAAAATCACCTGCTTCAAGATGAATTATATCTCCTGGAACAAGTTCTGTAGCATCTACAACCTTTTCTTCCCCATCACGTAGAACTCTCGCATGAGGTGCAGACATATTTTTTAAAGCATCCAAAGCTTTTTCCGCTTTACTTTCTTGCATTACACCCATTACAGCATTAAGTATTACAATAAGAAGAATTAAAATAGGTTCAAAAAATTCTT
>JAZSMD010000087.1:0-7735 GCA_045535665.1 Eubacteriales bacterium | reverse complement strand
ATACGAAACCAATTGAAAGAGGATTGTGATGAAGATCAGATGAAATTGGTTGAGTATGTAGACCCGTTTACGGGTAAGCCTGTGGAAGAGGGCAAAAAATAAAGCCCCTTGAGGGGCAGCCTGTGAAATAGTCGCGGTTGGTGGCCATTCGATGAGCTCAGGAGCTCGGCAGGTAAAATGCCCTGGAGGGGCTTCGTCATGCCACCGGCACGGCCGGTGGTCATGACTTAATATTATCCGTTTTTTCTCATTTTCTGAGGTGATGTTCCGTATTTATCTGAAAACAGCTTGATATAGTAAGAAACGGAAGAAAATCCTGATTCTTCACTTATCTGTTTTATGCTGAGGTCTGAATTTTTCAGCAAACGCATTGAATATGTAAGCCTGAGGTCATTTACATAAGTAGTAAATGGTATACCAAGAGTTTTTTGGAATTTTTCGCCAAGATAGTTAGGATTTAGACTGAATTTATCAGCAACCTGTTTCAGACTGATCTTGGTTCTGAAATTATAGTTTAAATAATTTACGATCTGAAGAATAGTTTCATCTCTCATTTTGGGGTTACCCGTATGAGAAATAGGCTTGGATTTTCTAACCATCAATACGCAAAGTTGTTCAAGCATTGCTCTGATCAACAGGTGGCTGTCCGAATATCTATTTTCATATTCACTTATAAGCTTATCACATAACATTCTTACATATGCCAACTCATCTTCATCGAATTCCGCCGTTATGGGTGCATCCGAAGATGTTATGAGTTTTGTTACTTCGGGACTCATAGTAAAAGAGTCAAACTGAATATGTACAACATTACTGTCGGTTTTCTCAGCAAAAACAACTGAATGGAAATCTATAGGAGTAACGATATATGCATTTCCCGGATGAAGATCATATACGGAATCATTGAAATGATGCTTGCCCTGACCTTCAAGAATTATTTCCAATTCAAAGTAATCGTGCCAATGTAAATTTTGCAGATCAAGGTCTTTTCTATATTTCTCATCACTGAGGCAACGCTTATCTGCATAGAATACAAATTCACTGTAATTAGGACCGTCCTTTTCCATATAAGTCAACAATGATTTTTTTCCCATAAAAGAATCTCCCTTCCACCACACAACCATGGCTCAAATATAATTATTATGCTTAAATTAAAATGTAAACCAATTAAATTTCGGGTTATAATATTGTCATATACAAAAATAAAAAGGTTGAAAATATGATCTTATATCTTTATCTCTTTTGGATAGGTGGAATCACCTATCAAATAATAGAACTTCTTTGGGCCGGACATACACATTGGAGTATGTTTCTTGCAGGAGGCACCTGTTTATCACTCATAGACGGAATATACAACACTTTTTCAAGTACAATTCCATTGCCACTTATAACTGTAATTTGTGCGATCTCCGTAACCTGCATCGAATTTTTTACAGGCTGTATATTCAATCTGTATTTAAAACAAAATGTTTGGGATTACTCCTCATTGAAAGGGAATCTTTTGGGGCAAATATGCCCTCGATACTCTCTGTATTGGCTTTTCCTTTCAATCCCTGCGATAATGCTCTCATTATTTATCCGTTCACTCTTTAATTAAAATTTTTTGGAGGTTTCGGGCCGTTATATTGGTAATAATGGCAAAGAAGTTGTCCATTAAAGAGCTTACGTTTTTTATCTGACTTCTTGCCGAAAGCTTTTTCAAAATTCTCATAAGAAGTAAGAATTCCGTAAGACCATGTGGGAAGTTTAGCAAAAGTTTCACCCATTGACTTATAAAGACGTATAACTTCTCTTTCTTCACCGAGACGTTCGCCGTATGGCGGATTGGTTATAATAAAACCGTATTCGTCTTTTGACATGAAATTAGCAACATTCATCTGTTTGAAGCTTACACAATCGTCAACACCTGCTTTTTCGGCATGGAAATTTGCAAGCTCAACGGCTTTGGGGTTTATATCGCTTCCGAAAATAGTAAGCGGAACGTCCTCATCTATCATTGAAGAAGCTTCTTCCCTTGCCTTTTTCCAGATATCGGGACTAAAATTCCCCCACTTTTCAGCGGCAAAATGTCTGTTAAGACCCGGCGCTATATTTTTCGCTATCATTGCCGCTTCTATGGGCAAAGTTCCCGAACCGCAAAGTGGATCAACGAATATTCTGCCTTTTTTCCAATAACCCAACAGAATAAGCATTGCCGCCATAGTTTCTTTTAAAGGTGATTCACCAACGATATCTCTATAGCCTCTTTTATGAAGTCCTAAGCCTGAAGTATCTATTGTCAAAGTTGCGATATCCTTGAGCAAAGCAACTTCTATCTTGTATTCAACGCCGGTTTCGTCAAAATATTCTCTGTGATATTTCTGTTTAAGCTTTTCAACTATAGCCTTCTTGGTAATAGCCTGACAGTCGGATATACTGAAAAGTGTGGATTGGACGGATTTTCCGTTAACGGGGAATCTTCCGTTTTCGGGAATCCATTCTTCCCATGGCAAAGCCTTGACACCTTCAAACAGATCCTCAAAGGTAGTTGCCTTAAACTCGCCTACCCTTATTAAAACTCTTGCGGCAGTTCTAAGCCACATATTTGCACGGACTACGTCTTCAGCATTACCTTGAAATATTATCTTGCCATTATCCACGGTCAGATCTTCATATCCGAGATTTCTGAGTTCTCTTGCAGTAACACCTTCCGTTCCGAAAGCTGTCGTAACTATAATATCCATATATGTAAACCTTTCGTACAATTAAAAATCAATGGTATTATCAATAAACTCGTGAATTTTGGAGGTATAAACCTCAGGGTTATCATCGAACCCATTCAAATGGTCGCTGTCGGGAATCAAATACAAAGTTTTAACTCCATAATCCTTTGCATTATATATATCAATAGAAAGTTTCGGAGAAACCGTTCTGTCGCAGTCTCCATGAATAAGCATGATAGGAATATCTCTGTTTGATTTATCATTTTTAAAAAAGCTTACGGGAGAGACCGACTTCGGCGAAAAGCCTGCCATTAACCTGATTGCCAATTCGGTAAAATTCAACATCGGAAAGGGTTTTATTTTATATCTTGAGCTGAATAAATTTTTATAAAGCTGATGAAGATCACCAAAAGAGCTGTCTGTAATTACAAACTTTACGTTTTTATCTGTTTGCGCATATATAAGAGCTGCCGTGCCCCCGTCAGCCAAACCGAAAATCCCGTAAAACAGATCCTGTCCGTAACAATCCTTTGCCCAACGAATAACAGCACCTATATCGTCTTTTTCAAAAAATCCCATACTTGAATATTCCCCACCTGTTTCACCGTGAGAGCGCATATCGGGAATTATAACGCTGAAACCGAGAGACCTGAATATTTCGGAATATTTAACAGCTTCTTCCTTATTTGAGCCGAATTGATGCAGGATAAACACTATCTTTTCATTCATGGACATTCCGTCTCCTACGGGAATAAAAAGACATGAAATAGAATAACCGTGTGGCGATTGAATTTTAAATCTTTTTTCACTCGGTGATATAGTTTTAGGCGTCAACTCTGACATATTTTTGTTCTGAACAAGCTCTTTTGCGATTCTTACAGCAGTAATATACAGCATAAAAGCCATAAAAACCAATGCCGCAAATGCAAGAAGCAAATATTTCATTCAGATCACTACCCTTTCTTTTTAGGAAAAACATGACGTGAAAAAACATTGATGACAGCAATAGCCATTGCCATTGCAAGAGCTATAATTATAGTTTCTGTTCCTATTTTCTGAAATTTCTCAAAATCGCTCTGAATAAGAGCCAACATAGTTCTGTATATTCCTACCCCCGGAACAAAGGCAACTACTCCGGGAAAAACAAACACCGTTGAAGGCATTTTGAAAACTCTTGCACAAACTTCACCTGAAATTGCAATACAAGCAGTTCCCACGAATATAGAAACAGGCTCACCTATTCCCGTAAGCTTGACAAGGTCGTAAACAAGAAAACCTACAGAAGCAAAAAACGAAGCTATGAACATTGACTTTTTCGGTGAATTCATTATAAAACAAAAACAGAATGTAGCAAAAAAGCACATAACAAAATCAAAAACAAAATCCATATCAAACAGCTCCGCCCAAATAAACGTAAATAGCAAAAACGACACCTGCGCCAACAGCAAGACATACGGCAGAAAGCAAAACATCTCCTATACGAGAAATTCCCGAAACAAGGTCCCCCATCATTGTGTCCCTGATAGCATTTGTCATTGCAAGTCCGGGAAGATAAGGAAGAATACCACCGACAATTATAGCCTCAGTATTTCCCATCGAAAAAATCGAAACGGAAAGAACTGCATATAGTGCAATAATAAATCCCACAAGCAAATTTGATGTAAAGCTGTAAATATCCGTTCTCTTAAAGTACAAAAGTGAAGTCTGAACAGTACAGCTTGACAAAAAAGCCACTACAGAATCAAATAATGAACCATCGAAAAGTAATGCAAAGAAAAAAGAGGAAAATCCTGTACACAAAACCAGAAACAGCTTATTCAAGGGCTTTCTTCGACTCAAAAAGTCTAACTCTGACAATGCTTCATTTACATCAATGCTACCTGACACAAATTTTCTTGAGATATTGTTTATTTCATTGAGACAGTAAAGATCCGTACTTCTTTTCTTAACTCTTTTGACCTCTGCGGACTGGGGCTCTCCGTTAACATCTGCAGAAAAAACAATTCCCGTAGGCAATGCAAGTACATTAGACTCAAAGCCGGCAGATAAACAAATAAAACGGACAGTCTCTTCAGCTCGAAATGTCTCTCCACCGCTTTCAAGTATCAAAACACCTGCCCTGCAGGCAAGCTTGAATACAAGTTTTTCGTTGTCGTTCATAGATTTTCCCCTTTCCGCAGATAAACTCAACAAATATAAATAATCAACTTAAATCTACAATTTATTATATTTATATTATACTATATATTATAAAAAAAAGCAAGTACTTTAACAAAAAAAATTTCATCCGCATAAAATATAATTATATAAAACTTACAAATACAGAGGTTATAAATGCTGCCCGAAATTAAAAAAGAAAAAATTGAAGACCTTCTTTTCTGCGAAACAAAACCCGTATTGGAGCTAAAAATAGAATATCCTCAAGTTTTCGGACGTATAGAAGGTATGTGCGAAAACAGATTCAATTCGTATTATTTGAAAAATGCCGCAAAAACAAATCTTTATGTAAGAACAGAACTGTATAATAAAGCTTCCGTAAAATACAAAAACAGCACCGAAACAGGTTTTCCATTTGATTTTATGACCTTTGACAGAAGCTTTATTACCTCATTCAATGACGGTAATTATATTTCACTTTACTTCACGACTTTCAAATATGAAGGAGGAGCCCACGGAATGACAACGGCAAAGTCTGAAACATGGAATCTTCAAACAAGAGAAATTATTCCATTGGGAAGTTTTTTTGTAAAAGGTTTCCACTACACAAAATACATATCAGAAAGAATTGCAAGTCAAATAAAGGAAGACCTGAAATCACGGGAAAGTGTTTATTATAAAAATGCGCCCGAAAGGAGCAAACGTCTTTTCAATGAAAAGCGCTATTACCTTTCGGACACAGGTTTTATATTCTATTATCCAACATATTCAATTGCCCCATATTATGCAGGCATAAGAATTTTTGAAGTGCCTTTTGAAGAATTCGGAAACAAACTCAAATACAGACCTGAACGGATGCTGTAAAATTATTCTTCCATTTTATCCTGCTTTTTGCTGAAATAAACAAGCAGGAATGTAAGAAGAAGACCTACGACCATTGTTCCGAGCCAGAGAAGAAATACTCCACTCCAGTCACCGCTACTTTCTACGGAATCAGCATTGGGAGCGATAATTCCAGTTACAAAGGTTGCAATAGCAGCACCTACATAAATAACACAGTCCATAGCTCCTGCAATGGTTGATACACAGTTATACTTTGTAAAGCTTACGGGGATAAAGGTTGTAAGTACGGGGTTTGTTGCATACATAAGACCTTCGAGAAGGATTATAAGTACAAGAACAACAAGCGGAATTATCTGGCAGAAATAAAGTATCAATGTGGAAATAACAGTAATAACATAAAGAACTGTCAACATAAAGAAGCTGTTTGCGCCTGTCTTATTTGATACAAACTTTGTAAGAAGAAGACCTGCAAAGTTAATAACGGGAACGATAATAAGAACAGCAATAGCAGATTCGTCTGTAATCTTAAAGAATTCCTTAAGAAGTGTAGGGAACCAAGTACCAACGCCTTCTTTAACAATACCGTGTGTAAGGCAAAGACCCATAAGAATAATGAAGATAGCGGGCATGTATTTGATTTTCAGGAAGCCAAAACCGCTTTCAACCTTGGAAGAAGATTCAACCTCAGTTTTAACCTGTTCAGAGCTGCCTTCCTTGAACAAAATAAACCATGCTACAACGAAAGCCGCAACAACGACAGAAGGTACGATGAAGATGATTCTCCAATTTTCAAATACCATATCAAATGCGGACGAAGAAGCCCATGCAACCATATGACCGATAACAAGAGAGAATGAGATACCAAAGCTTGCAGTCTGGAGCTTTTCACCTGAGAAGTTACTTGAAATAACCTTCATAATGGGTGCCCAAAGCATTGACTGGAAAATACCGTTCAATGCCCACATAACACTGATACCGAGAGTAGTATTCATGAAAGACAAAACAAAACAGCAAACAGAAGACATTCCAAGACCTACACCAATCATGTATTTGGAAGGAATTCTGTCCCCGAGCCAACCTGAAAAGAGCTGACCGATAGCATATGTCCAGAAGAAGGACATCGTAATAATACCTGCATCATCCTTACCGATTCCGAGAGATTCGGTAATGCTTGGTAATGCTATGGAAAGATGCAAACGGTTGAGATAAGCGCAAGAATACGCTATAAGACATAAAACAAAAACCAAAGTCTGTCTTGAAGTAAACTTCTTATCGCTTCTTTTTGCTTTAATGCCTGCAGATGTGTTAGTAGCCAAATCTAAGACCCCTTATTCTAATTTTTTCTGTTCAGCGGTAAAACCACTAACTTATATTATATCATATATATGTAAAAAAAGCAAGAATCAACAACCTAAATTCACATAATATTGCAATTTCAAAACATCACCCAATTAAAGACACATAAATTTTACATAAAAAAGTCTTGACAAATCGGGAATCATATGGTATAATATACAGGCTGAATAACGAACAGCGAAATTAAATACGGCGTCATAGCCAAGTGGTAAGGCAGAAGTCTGCAAAACTTTTATTCCCCAGTTCAAATCTGGGTGACGCCTCCAAAAAATACTGTAAACTTTGTTTTCAGGATTTTTTCATTTGTGCCGCAAGGCACAACATCATTTGCGTGCAACTCACGCAACATCATTTGAGCGTTAGCTCAACATCATTCCGCCGCAGGCGGACACAAATGAACGAGATTACACTTCGTGTAAATGATATGTTTCGCAACGATGTTACACTCCGCGCAAACTGATTTACCACAACCTCTTGAAATCCGCACCCAATTATGGTATAATATACTTATAAGACGTTGGAAATATTAAAGGATTTTTTTGCGACATCATGGAGGTATAGCGTGAAAAATCACGCTAATCAAGATTAAAATACGGCGTGCCGCTTTTGAAAAAAAGCGGAAGCGCGGCACATGCCTAAAATCTCCATCAGCCGCTTTGGAGATTTTCATTCCTATT
>JAZSMD010000024.1:0-7538 GCA_045535665.1 Eubacteriales bacterium | reverse complement strand
GTACGCTCTTGCTGACACTGTTTCTTACACCGAAAACGTTGATGAAAACGGTAAGGTTGTTGGTGTTCCGTAACCGTTGTCGGTAAGGAAATTACCATTTATGCTAAGGCTAACGCTGCTGAGCTTCCTTGGGGCGAACTTGGTGTTGTCGTTGTTCTCGAATGCACCGGTTTCTACACCTCTAAGGCTAAGAGCCAGGCTCATATAGATGCAGGCGCTAAGAAGGTTGTTATCTCTGCTCCCGCAGGCAACGATCTTCCCACCGTTGTATTCGGCGTTAACGAAGGCATCCTTAAGGCTGACGACGTTATCATCTCCGCTGCATCCTGCACCACCAACTGCCTTGCTCCCATGGCTAAAGCTCTTAACGACTACGCTCCTATCCAGAGCGGTATCATGACAACTGTTCACGCTTACACAGGTGACCAGATGGTTCTTGACGGTCCCCACAGAAAAGGCGACCTCAGAAGAGCTCGTGCTGCTGCTGCAAACATCGTTCCTAACTCCACAGGTGCTGCTAAAGCTATCGGTCTTGTAATTCCCGAACTTAACGGCAAACTCATCGGCTCTGCTCAGAGAGTTCCCGTTCCCACAGGTTCCACAACACTCCTCGTAGCTGTTGTTAAAGGCAAGGATATCACAAAAGCAGGCATCAACGCTGCTATGAAGGCTGCTTCTTCCGCTTCCTTCGGTTACACAGAAGAAGAACTCGTATCTTCCGATATCGTTGGTATCACATACGGTTCCCTCTTCGATGCTACACAGACAATGGTAGCTAAAATTGATGACGATACCTATCAGGTACAGGTAGTTTCTTGGTACGACAATGAAAACTCCTATACAAGCCAGATGGTTAGAACAATCAAATACTTTGCAGAACTCAACTAATAATTGATTCAAAGAAAAAACCGTTGGATTTTAGGATTCAACGGTTTTTTTTGGAATTTAAAAAAGTAAAAGACTTCACTTTCGTTTACAAAAATTAAGATTGCGGAGCAAATCAACCTCACTTTTTCACTATTCCCTATTACTTCTTACCCGAAATTCAGTATACGCAAAATCAGTGAAAAATAAAGAGGTAATAAGTAAAAAATCCCGCACACTTACGTGTACGGAATTTTTTGGCACCCCCGGCGAGAATCGAACTCACGACTAATCCTTAGGAGGGACTTGTAATATCCACTTTACTACGGGGGCTTTTCAACTTAAATATTATACCATATTCCTAAAGAATTTTCAATACCCTAAAGACAAACTTACCATTTTTTTAATAAAACAAATCAATTGAAAGGAATTCGACACACATGAATACTTCTCAAAGACGCAAAATTGCGATGATTCTCAGCAGTTTCAATTCAAAGTTTGAAGAAGGCTTTGATTTTTTCGATTCAATTGCGGCTGTTCTCGTTTCAGGTAAAAAAGAATATAAGGCTTCAATAACGGCAAAATCTCAAACAGAATTGGACTATATTTTTCTCGTTAAAAAATCCTTCAATAACCTTCCCGATGCCATTGAGGCTTTAATTGACGATATAATCAAATACGATTCCGCTGTTGTTTCTTATATAGAAAGAGGCTCCGCAACAGACGTTATTATCGACGACAGAAACGTTAAGGTCTCCAAAAGAAAGCTTAATGATGAAGTTACCGATACACGTATGCTCAGAAACAAGGAATACATTATCAATCCCTCAAATGCAGCGCCGCTACTCAAAGCTCTCGGTTACATGACGGAAGATGGCAAGATCAGAAACGATATGATACGCAAATACAACCAAACCGAAAGATTCATCGAGCTTACGGAAGATATGTTTGACGATATGAACGGCAAAAACATCAATATTGTGGACTGTGCTTGCGGTAAGAGTTACCTTTCATTCGTTTTGAATTACTATCTTTGGGAAGTTCGTCATATTAAGGCTAAATTTACAGGCTTGGATATTTCCGAAAAAGTCATTGAAGAAAGCAAAAAGACAGCTGAAAAATTAGGCTACAAAAACATGGATTTCATCCAGGTCGATCTCAGAGACTATGACAGCGATTTCAAGCCCGATACTGTAATTTCGCTCCATGCCTGTGACGTGGCCACAGATATGGCTTTGGGATACGCAATAAGAAACGGTGCAAAGAGAATTATATGTATTCCCTGCTGTCATAAAGAACTTTTGGATAAATACAAAAAAGATGATTTAAACTGTATTATCAAACACGGAATCTTCAGAGCAAGACTTAACGATATTCTTACAGACGGTATCAGAGTTGCTAAGCTTGAAGCCTGCGGATATGAAGTTTCATGCGTTGAATACTGCTCTCCCCTTGACACCCCGAAAAACCTCATGATAAGAGCCGTAAAGAAAACAGACGGAAACAAAGAAGCACAGAAACAGTATAACGAGCTTCTTAAAACTCTTAAAGTATTACCATCGGTTGAAATATATTCAATGTTGGGCAATTCAGAATATGATTATTAATCATAAACCGTAAAGGAGATTTTGCATCATGAAAAACTATCAGAATTCCACAGTTATTTATGTCAAGCCCGATTGCGGCGGAAGGGTAAATAACGGTTACGCACCCGTGTTTGAAGATCAAGGCCGCGGAGACATGAACGACGGTCCCGTATGGTGTTTACAAAGAGCTCTTGAAATTGCAACAGAAATGCGTGAAGACGGAAACAGAAAACCTTTAACGATAAAAATGATGTCAGGTACTTATAACTTTGACAAACCTGTTGTTATTAACCATCTCATGAAAGATATTACAATTGAACCTTATGGTGACGGTGAAGTTATTTTCAGCGGCGGTAAAAAAATAGAAGGCTGGAAAAAGGATACGTTTAACGGTACAGGATGTTTTTCCGCATTTATTCCCGAAGTAAAAGAAGGTAAATGGAATTTTTCAGATCTTTACGTTGACGGACTCCGTGCTGATTTCACAAGATATCCCGAAGACCATGACCTCACTATAGTAGAAGCAGAAAATCCCGGTCACGAACTTTTCGACCATTCAAAATGGTTTATTGCAAAAAAAGAAGATGTTGAAGCTTTCAAGGATTTCAAAAATTTCGGAGACTGCTTCATAAGCTTCCTCCATTATTGGATAGACGAGCATACTCCCATTGAAAGCTACGATTTGGAAACAGGTAAAGTTGAAATGAAATACACCTCAATGTTCAACATAAACCACAACTTTACATACTACCTTGAAAACGTGGCTGAAATGTTTGCAAAGAAAAACCAATGGTATCTTGACAGACCCAACGGTATGCTTTATTATATCCCAAGAAACGATGAACAGACAGTTGAAAATATTGAAGTATATGCACCTGTTGCATCGAAACTCATTGAATTCAAAGGCAGACCCGAAAGCGGACTATTTGCAGAATATATAAGATTCAGAAACATCACTTTTGCATATACAAGGGGCGACTACGCCTGCAACAGAAGAGAACACGGCGAAATTTCCATACCATACGCATCAGATGCCCAAGCGGTTTCAAACGCTCACGGTTCAATAAGCTTTGAAGGTGCAAAAAACTGTTCTTTTGAAGGATGCATATTCAGAAACTTCGGTGTTCACTGCATAACTATCGACAAGGGCTGCTCCGATATCAGAATTACAAAAAATGAATTCTACGACGGTGGCGCAAGTGCTGTAAAAATAAACGGAGGATCTGTATATGACTCCGAATCCTCCCATACTCATCATTGTGTCATTTCAGACAATACTATAAAGCATTGCGGAAGAAGATATTATTCCGCTTGCGGTATCATCCTTATGAACGGTTACAACTGTGAAATCTCACACAACGATATCAGCGATATTTTCTACACGGGTATCTCTTGTGGTTGGGAATGGGGTTATAACCCTCATATCACAAAGAATAACCTCATAACAAAAAATCATATTCACAATCTCGGTCAAGGCTTTCTTTCTGATATGGGAGGCATATATCTCCTCGGAAATCAGCCCGGTACTGTAGTCTCCAACAATCTTATCCACGACGTTATATGTAAAGAATACGGCGGTTGGGCTCTTTACACAGACGAAGGAAGTGCATATATCACGCTTGAAAACAACATATGCTACAACACTTCAAAGAGCAGTTACCATCAGCACTACGGAACAAGCAATGTAGTAAGAAACAACATTTTTGCATTAAGCAAAGACGAAGGCGCAATGAGGGTTTCAAGAAGAGAAAGACATAACTCCATAACTTTTGAAAACAACATTATCTATACAGAAGGCAACAGAATGTACGGTCACTTCTCCGAAAGTCTTTACTGTGGAAACATCATTTCAAGAAAGAATTTGTTTTTCGATGCAACAGGTACGCCTAAATTCCATGATACGGAAAAATTTGAATCCTTTGAATCTGTACACGAAATTTTGGGTATGGAAGAAGACTCAATAATTGCCGACCCCAAATTCAAAGACATTGCCAATTATGATTTCACCCTTTCGGAAGACTCCCCTGCTTACAGAATTGACTTTAAGCCTATTGATATCAGCGATATAGGTCCAAGAAAATAAATTAAAAAAAGATGCGGATCTTGAATTCGCATCTTTTCTTAAAAATATAAGGAACATTTTCCATTTTTTATCGTCAAACAAGTATAATAAAAAAAGCGAGGTATTAACCGTGAAAAAAGCAACAATAATATTATTAGCTTTGGCAACAGCAGCAACAATAACTTCCTGTGTAAAAATAGACGTTCAGGGAGATATTGAACAAAAAGAGCCTGAAACTCAAGAACAAACTCAGGGAATGATTGGAGGCATGGGCGGAATGCAGATTCCAAACCCCATAAAAACATGCGCCAACGCAGAAGAGATATCTGAAATTCTTGGCTTCACAGTTAAAGCTCTTCCTGATGCCGAAGATGTAAGTTATTCAACAATATCTGACGATATTGCACAAACAAAATTCACACTTAACGGAATCGAATACACACTCAGAGCAGATGATGAAAACGAAGATTTTTCAGGCGTTTACACATCCGTAGAATCTGAAAATACAAATGAAGTGCTATTGCCGGGAGATATTTCCGTATCGGTAGTAAACAAAAAACTCACAGACGGAAACAGCCTTATTTTCTGGGCAAATCCCGAAAAACCTGTTTATTATTCTCTCTATATCATAGGTCAGCCGGAAAATATCAATGAAATAATAAATTCCGCAGTAATAAACAATAGTCCTGTCAGATTAGATTACAAGGAGAACCTCCAAAAAGTGGATTTTAACTGGAACTGCATCAGAACAGATGCAATGTATGAAAACAAAACACATTATCCCTATACTGTTATAATATCTTCTAAAGAAGAACTGAACAATTATTATACAGAAAACAATACGTCCTATTATCTGGAGCGAGTCGAAAACGTATACTCTGACACAACCATAGGTTTTCTTGATGAAGCAGATAAGTATGATGAAGAATTCTTCAAAGAAAACTCTTTGATATTCGTTATTACCGAAAACGGAAGCGGTTCTATCAGACACAATGTTAAAAATGTTGAGTATTCTCAATTCAGAACAGTAATTACAATTAAAAACACAGTTCCTGAAATCTGCACAGACGATATGGCTTATTGGCATATCTTTGTTTCAGTACCGAAAGCTGCTATTATTCCAAAAAATATTGAAATTATATGGGAAAACTAACTTTTCCAGTAATATAAGTGGGGGTCAAAAGACCCCCATTTAATATTATATATTTACAGACTCTTAAGAAGAGCAATTGCATTTGTGGCAGTTTCAAAGAATTCGCCCTGCGCATTAGCTTCAATGGAAACTCTACCCTTATAATCAATTTTACGGAGAGTTTCAAAGAATTCCTTATAATGGTCAACATTTCCGTCATCAGGTGCAGGATAACATCTGTTACCCTTTTCATTTGCAAGGTGGAAATGCTTAAGACAATCCTTATATTTAAGAATTTCATCAACAGAATCTCCCATAACATCCATATGGAAAAGGTCACCAAGAAGCTGAATTTGAGGGCTGTTTGCGCCTTTAACAATTTCATAGCCCTCTGCAAGATTATTGATAAGTGTACTATCTTTAGTCTGGAGAGGTTCGATAACGCAAGTCATATCATATTTTTTGAAGAAAGCGGGGAAAAAATCCCTTGCAACATTGATAAAACGAGCTGTTGCTTCTTCCCTTGTTGAGCCTTCGGGAATATTACGTGCTCCGCCACTACCGAGGACTACGATTTTGATACCGAGGATCTTAGCGATTTTGAAGGACTTTTCAAGTCTTTCTGCAAGAGGCTCAAGCTTAGGTTCAGCAACAACGATTGGAAGGTCGCTGTCAAGCATACAGTTTGCGGCTTCAATGCCAACACCTGCTTCATCAAAAACACGCCTGATTTCATGTGCCTCTTCTTCAGAGAATTTCATAATATCACGGAAGCCAACTTCTATGTAATCAGCGCCGCAAGCCTTTATCTTTTCAATATTTTCTTTAACAGCACCTGTGCAAATACCTATTTTCATAATAAAACCACCTTTAGTTTTTTCTTTAAGTATAACACAAAACACGGTAAAAGTCAATGGGAAAACAGATTTTTTCACATAAAAAGACCTGAACATCGAAAAAAGATATTCAGGTCTTATTTTTTATTTAGCTACGTGGTCCTACGTCACTCATATCAATTGGCTCGAAACCGATATCCCATGCAGGAGAATTTTCGGGAAGAGTAAAGTCAAAATTAAATGGACTTGCAAACAAGGGATCTGCAATTACAGCATTTTTGTAAAAGCCTTGCTTAACAAACTTTTCATGATTGTTCTTCAATGCGTACTCAAAAGCTTTTTCTGAATATTTTTCAAAAGGTTTATCGAGACTCAATAAATTATCTTTTAAAGTATAGTCCCACATAAGATTCGAGTCATCTACAAAAGAATCGTCTGCAGAAGAAAAATAAATCGAAGAATTATCGTTTACAAGAATATTTCTTTCCAAATAAAATGTTACATGATTTTCTTCCTTTCGATTAAACACTACCCCATGAGTACCTAAAGCAAAAATATTGTTTCGAACAGTATTATTTGCGCCATAGTGTTGGTAAAAAATCATATCGTTAGTATTGTATGCAAGATTGTTTTCAATGAGAATATCGGATGAGCCCTCATCGGTATATATTGCACATGCCGTACCAACGCCTCCGGAGAAAGAGTTTATATCATAAATCACATTTCCGCGAATAACTGTTCCCGGCTGTTTTCCAAGGAGATAAATACCACCCATATCGGAAAGAACTCTTTGACCTATATTATATACAAGGTTCTTTTCAATGGTAATATTTGAAGTTGCATGATCTGCATAACCCCAAACCCAACCAACAGACATTCCGGAATAAAAACCGTCAGATATTTCATTATGAGAAATGATACAGTCATGAGCATACTGTATAAGAACACCTATAGCATTACGATGAATTCTTCCGTAACCATTTATAGTACAATCCGTTATCGTTATATCATGGGGAACTTCTTCTGTAACAGGAACAATATTTGCGCCGGATATTCTG
>JAZSMD010000034.1:0-12032 GCA_045535665.1 Eubacteriales bacterium | reverse complement strand
CGTCTTCTTCCATTTTACGAAGCTGAGCAAGTCTGTCAATTCTTGTTTTGATTGTAGAGAAGTTTGTAAGCATACCGCCGAGCCATCTTGCGTTTACATAGTACATGCCAACTCTTTCAGCTTCTTCTTTGATAGAATCCTGAGCCTGTTTCTTTGTACCAACGAAAAGGATTTCTTCACCGTTTTCAGCGAGTTCTCTTACAAAATTGTAAGCTTCTTCTACTTTCTTAACTGTTTTCTGCAGATCGATAATATAGATACCGTTTCTTTCGGTAAAAATATATTCTGCCATTTTAGGGTTCCATCTTCTTGTGTGGTGACCGAAATGTACACCTGCTTCAAGAAGCTGTTTCATTGAGATTACTGCCATTTTAATTTCCTCCTTCAGTTACTTACCTCCACGGCAAAGAGTGCAAACGGAATCTTATCCGCACTGAACACCTTTGTTTATCCGTGTGTGTTTTACTGATTTTTAATAATATATTATTTCGTCTTCACAGACGTTGTTTATTATAGCACAAAAATTCCGTTTTTGCAACATTCAAAGAGAATTTTTCGGTAAAAATTCACAATTGCAAATCACACTTCATCATCGTCTTCCGCAGAAGAATTTTCAGAACCCGAATTGTCTGTTTCATTGGATTCGTCTTCATTCTCAGAAGGATTATCTACATTCTCAGATGAGTTTTCATTTCCGGAAACATCATCGTTTAAGTTCGCATCTTCAACAGTCGTATCTTCAGAGTCGTCCATATCTGTATCTTCCTCTGTCGAATTATTTTCAGTATTATCTGCCTCGGGTTTGGACTCCGTAGCACTCAAAATCCTGTAAATGTCTTCCCCACTCTTATCAAGTGTATACACTACTGTTTGTGTCTCATAAAGATACATAGGATCTTCATACCAACTGATAGTAACATAATACTTATTTGACGCTTGATCTTCTTCAAAAGAAACTACTCGTTTCAAATCCATTGGAACAACGGCGTTTGTATAAGTATAATAACCGGTTTCACTGTTATAAACAGAAGTATCTTTTGCATCAAAAGAAGAACTGTTAAAGTATTTAAGAGCCATTTTATCAAGAACTTCGGGAGTAAAATACATTCCTGTAGGATCAGAATCCAACACTGTATTCAACTCATTTTTCAATGCAAGAATCATAAGATAATCAGCCGCTGATTTTTTAGCTTCAACATTATCCAATGAAGTAAAATACGGATTATCCGTTACAAACCACGAAGCAAAATTAAAAGCTACAGTAATTGCATCATGTGTTTTTTGGGATTCATTATATTCTGATTCCTTGATAAATGATTTTGCTTTTAAAGTCATACCGCCATCGGTAGAACCAAGAATCAAAACATACACAGATTCGCCTGCATCAAAAGGACCATCCTCAGGATCTGCAACATTAAGTTTTATAATATACTTTCCTCTTTCAGAAGTCTTTTCTGAAGTTATGGAATTAAACTTAACATTTGATATAGAGCGGTAATCATATGTATTACCTGTAAGACTGTTAAGTGTAATGTGATTCATGGATTTAATTGCTTCAACAAATGTTCCGGCAACGAAATCATAAGATCTATCTATCAACAGATCAAGTTCTGAAATTAGCTTATTGTAATCACCGTCAGCGGCAACAAAGTTTCTGTCGACCCTCTTACCCAGATCACTCAATGTTCCTGAAACTGATACAATAAATCTATCCGCAGAATCTTTAAAGAATGTAACCAAGAATTTATTAGAATCAGATTTAAATGTCATCTCTACCTTTTTCGATCCTGTAAATTCAGGTTTTTCATCTATGGGACTTAAATTAAGGGAAGCTGCAATTTTTGTAATATCAGAAACACCGATAATTTCAGAAGTCAAATATTTACGTTCAGACTCAGATTCAGTAATAATAGTCTCAATATAAGTTGCCGCATTTTGAAGAGCACCCAACTCTGTCGCTGATATTTGCCACAGCTCGGTATATACATTGTTTTGAATGTATTTTACAACTGAAGAAATATCTGAATCAATGTCATAAAACTGGCTGAAATCTTTCCATTCAACATGAGCAAATCCGCTTTCTGTGTTTATTTGAATTTTAAAACCGTTATCCTTTGACTCTTTTTCCGTAGAAATAATTACGTCATAAGTTACTGCTGAATTGATAGGTTTAATTTCCTTCCATGAGCTCATATACAAAGCTTTTATCAAATCAGTACTTACAGATGTAAGACTTGATTTTCCTGAAAGATTAGAGTTAACATAAGTATTTTTCATTATTTCAGTCACGAAATCTGAAATATTCAATTTTTTAACCTCAACAGGTTTATCTTCTGGTGTATCTACTACCAAGTACGATTCAATTGAAGATATTACGGTTTCATCAATATTGTAATATGCGTTGTTATATTCTGCAACCAAAAGATCTTTATATATCTTAAGAATAAAGGAAATATCATCAAAAATTGTGATTTCGGCAGATTCGGGAATAGCCGCAGGGTCTCTGTACCGTCTAGTCCAACTACTGAAGTTAAGAGCTGCTGACCATGAAGAGTTTGAATCTATTCGGAACGAATCCCCATCAAGAACGACAATAAGATTATTGCAGTCATTCATAGATTTTTCAATAAGTAAAGCCTCTGCGTCAAATGCGGACTTTGCAGCCAAAGCAACTGTAGCAGGAACAAGATCATCAATCTGATAATATCTGACATTCCCCTTATATGAAACAACCGCAATTTTTGCAGTTTCATAAATCGTTATTTTTAATCCGATAGGATCTGTAACTGTAAGGAAGGGATCCTCTTTGAGTTCAAAACCTTCCAATTCAGCCCAAGCCTGTGTATTTAACGCATTCGCAATAGACTGTCCTTTATTTGTTATACAAAATATTCCGTTTATTTCCAAAGTAAGGCTTTCGGAAATAGAAAGAAGTGACGTCATATCATCTATGGAAATATATGTATTCGCTTCCAAATAGCCGCACAAAGTTTCAATAATACTGCTTTCTATTTCATAGTATCTCTCTGAGTTATTTTTTGAAATAGAAACAAAGTTTTCATAGAATATAATGCTGTAATCCGTATCAAGCTTTATTGAACATACAGAATTTTGTTCTCCATTACCGTCTATGGAAATCTCTTTCCATGAATCACTTTTCAATAAAGCAAACAATTCCTCAGGGCGATCGACAGACAAGTCTTTACCGTCGTATTCAAATTTTAAAGAATCTGACTCCCAGGCATAACGCAAAGCTTCATCCTTATCGGGAGCTTTTGCATAATTCGGTTCAAAAGAAGAAGTTGCATACTTGATCGAAATAAAAACCAACAGCACAACAAAAGCTACCGCAAAAATTATAAACGGTACCTTATATTTATTTCCTGAATTATTATTTTTTGAGAGATCCACATCATTTATAGCTCGAATCTCCTCGGTAGTTCTGTCTGTAAATTTTTTATCCGACATCTTAATCTCCATTCTGCCGCTAAAGCGTCAGCACAAATAGGAACGACAATCTCCAAAGCGGCTGATGGAGATTTTAGGTATGTGCTGCGCCTCCGCTTTTTTGTTCAAAAGCGGCACAAATACTGAATCTTTTAATTCAAATGGGTTTGCTTGGCAAACAAAAATAGGATAGGGTCCCATTTTAATTTAAATTTTGCATGAAACCGAAATATAAAAGCTTTATTCCGTTTAAAGTTACATGCCATTTTCTTTTCTTGCAATATCTTTTTAGTTACAGTAAATTAAAAACTTCTTTAAGGGAGTCAACTACAGTAGATGTAGTTTTTAATAAACTATCTTTACTTTCATGACCGTTTGCAACTAAAATACAATCAAAGCCTGCAGCCATTGCAACTTCATAATCATGGGTAGTGTCTCCTATAAGTACAGGAAATTCAGGAGAACATTCTTTTACCCACTTTATTGCAATTTCTTTTTTACTGTAGGCATAAATATTGCCGGTACCTAAAACATCGTCAAAATATCCGTATATACCAAGAGACTTAAGTTGCTTTGTAAGCATCTTAAGCTCTGTTGCTGATAAAATTAACTGTTTTGAGGTACTGTCTTGAATCAACTTTAGCAGTTGAAGGGCATCTTTATACAAAAATGCCTTGTTGGCAAGGGAATCATATATTTCAACCCACTCAACCGCCAAATCATTATAAGGAGTTTTTGAAAAATCAAAACCCAATCTTCTGTAATATTCTATTATGGGAAACCCAAATACCGAATGATATTCCTCAAGATTTTTCAGCTCACGCAAGCCGTGACGCTTCAATAAAATATTTGCTGATTCAATACCGATATTTACATCATTTAACAGTGTCCCGTTAAAATCCCATAAAATATGAGAATATCTCATTTATTTCTGAATAGAATCTCTGATTGCAATAGCCTTATCGGGATAGTTTGTAATTACAGTATCAATTCCGTATTTAACCATTGCTTCCATTGTATCTTCCCCGTTTACTGTCCAAGTTCTGATTTTGATACCGTTTCTGTTGCAGATATCAATAATTTTTTCATTTACATTATTGTAATGAGGGTGAACAGCTGTTGCATTGTATTCTTTAATATAGGATTCCATATCTTCAGAAGGTTCATCACCGTAAAGAAGACCTGCATCAATGGTATTATCGAGTTCTCTCATCTGTCTGATACATCTGTGGTTGAAAGAAGAATAAAGAACCTGATTTTCCATACCCATGCTCTTAACAAGTTCCATTGCGGGAACACCTGCATCAAAAGCTTTTACTTCAATATTGAGAATCATATTTGTGGGTTTAAGAAGTTCAAGAACTTCTTTAAGAAGAGGTGCATGCTGAGGTGCATCCTGGGGAAATTCATTAGAAAAGTCATACTGAAGAATTTCTTCATATGTCATTTCACTGATTTCTCCTGAACCGTTGGAAGTTCCATCAATAGTACTGTCGTGACAAACAACTATCTGACCGTCTTTTGAAAGATGAATATCAAGTTCAATACCGTCAGCGTTCATTTCTACAGCCTTTCTGAATGCTGCCATAGTGTTCTGGGGAGCGTAGCCGGAAGCTCCTCTATGTGCCTGAATTTTTGTCATGTTTATCAACCCTTCATAATAAAATTAGTCTATATATATTCTGCGAACACGTTCGCTGAATAAACAAAGAAGTTCATTTGGAATAGTGCCTGCATTTGATGAAAGCTCGTCAACTGAAATACAGTCGTCTCCGTCTTTACCCATAACTGTAACCACATCGCCTTCAGAAACGTCTATACCGGAAATATCTATAACACATTGGTCCATACATACATTACCGACAATACGTGCCCTTTTTCCGCGAACAAGAACAATACCCTTATTTGAAAGATGTCTCGGATAACCGTCAGCATATCCTATGGGTAAAGTTGCAACGACCATATCTTTGTCCGCTATAAATGTAGTGTTATAGCTTATCCCCTCGCCTTTTTTCACTTTATGAATTTGACCAATACGAGTTTTCAATTCAAAAGTTTCTCGAATGTCTATATTTCTTTCTGTTTCACCCGGGAAAGCACCGTATAAGGTTATACCCGGTCTCACCATATTAAGATGCATATGAGGGTAACGAATCATCGCCGCACTGTTACAAGCATGATAGAACTCAAATACAACCCCGACATTGTCCAATTTCGCTTTAAGAGTTAAATATCTGGAAAACTGTTCATCTGTTTTTTCGGATGTTTTATGATCAGATGAATGAAAATGAGTAAAAAGTCCAACGAATTCCAGATTTTTAAAAGATGAAACCATAGTACATATCTCATTAAAAGTATTTTCCAGACATTCAGGATCTTTAACTGAAAAGCCCAAACGGCTCATTCCCGAATCGATCTTGATATGAACTTTAAGCTTTTTATCGGAACCTTCCGCAAAGGAATTAAGTCTTTGAGCATAATCGTAAGAATATACTGTTTGCATAATATCCAGATCTATAAGCTCTTTCGCAAAATCGACGGGAGTATAACCCAGAATCAAGGTAGGTTTGGAAAAAGCTGCATTTCTCAATTCAACAGCCTCATCCAAACAAGCAACAGCAAACTGATCTGCGATATCGTTATAAACTTCAGCAGCCTTAAGCATTCCATGACCGTATGCATTTGCTTTTATGGCGCACATCATCTGACAATCACTTTTTAAAAGTCCTTTGAGGACAAGAGCATTATGTCTCAAATTACTTAAACTTATTTCAGCCCAAGTTCTGGCTTTATTTCTATCCATATAATCTCCATTCTGCCGCTAATACATCAGCGGCACAAATACAGAATCATTAAATTCATTTGAAATAATCAAAATATACTAATACTTCTCCCCATTCCAATTCAGAAAGAGCAGTATTGTTTTTAAATTCACAATAATATTCAATACCGTTGTAAATACCTGTATTATTTCTGTCGTTAAGGATACTCAATATGAGTTCGGGAAGATAAAAAACCGAATTTTCTTTCGGTGAAAGTTCAACAGAAAAATCCTCATACTGAACAGTATTTTCCCGAAAAATTACAGGAGCATCAAAGCTTTCGCTTTGAATCAATAACTGAGATTCATTTATTTCAGACAAAAAAATCCTGTCGTATATAACTATCTCAGCTTTCGTATTAAAAGTCCGTATCGTATCCTTAACACTCTTTCCACAAGAAGAGAGTATAAATATTGCTATAATGAAAATTGAGATCTTACGCATAAATACCATCCGTATAACAAGATTAGCATTGCTCAGAAATCAACCTCATACTCCTTTAACAAAACACTTACAGCTTCGGGGATATCGGAAGGCAACATACCAAATTCCGAAGTCTTGAGTTTTAAAAGATCAGCAGCCTTACCATGAAGATAAACGCCTAAAACAGCACTTTCTTCCGTAGAATATCCTTGGGCAAGAAAAGATCCGATCATACCCGATAAAACGTCTCCGCTGCCGCCCTTTGCAAGACCTGAATTTCCTGTAGTATTTATAAATACTTTACCTTCTGCGGTTGAAATAACTGTATAATGACCTTTTAAAACGACTGTCGATTTAAAATCTGAAGATGCAGTCAACGCAGACTTAATTCTGTCAGATTCTATAACGTCGACAGTTGTGTTACAAAGTCTCGCCAATTCAAGAGGATGAGGAGTAAGAATTGTTTCACAATGCTTCTTTTTGATTATACGAGGATGTTTTGCCCAATATGACAACGCATCAGCATCTACAACCATAGGTTTCTCTTGTTTTATAAGCTTTCTCAATCTTTTTGAGCGCTTACCCAATCCACAACCTATTACATAAGAAGTTGCCTTTGTCTTACGTTTTTTCTTTACAAAAACAGGTTCAGAAAGTTGTGTCTGAAGTCTCTTTCGTACGTATCTACCTGATTCTATGTATACAAGACCCACCCCACTTCTCAAGGCCCCCTTAGCGGCAAGAATAGCAGCCCCTGTCATCATTTTTGAACCACAAACAAGCTGTACACCACCAAATGTCCCCTTGTGAGAATTCTCAGGACGAGATTTTATAATACTTTTTACTAAACATTCATCAATAAACGTAATCTGAGGATTTTGAGCCTTAATAGCTTCATCAGGTAAATTTATATCAGCCACCACCACTTTACCGCAATAACTGCAGGCAGGATAAAGAAAGAAACAAGGTTTATATGCCGCAAAAGTAACCGTAACATCTGCTTTAACTGATACAGTCAGAACTCTTCCGTCATCACAGGAACAGCCGGAAGGAATATCACAGCATAATTTTTTTGCAGTTGAAAGATTAACAGCTGAAATCAATTTTGCAGTTTCAGCTTTTAAAATACCATTAAATCCTGTTCCAAAAATACAATCAACAATAAGATCAGACTCTTTTATATGGTGTAATGAATTCTCGTTATAATCAACAATACGGTTTTTATCACTGTTTTCATAAGCTGTCAAAGCAGCACCGACAAAATCCTTACCGAAAACGTTAAAACATTCTGCATTATAACCTTTTTTAATTAAAATATCAAACGCAGCGATCCCATCGCCACCGTTATTTCCTTTTCCGCATAATATAATAATTTTCTTACTCTTATCGTTGTTAACAAGCTTTTCCGCTTCACAAACAAGAGCTTTTGCGGCATTCAACATCAATGTATAAGTATCTATTTTTAAAACATCTGCCGCATATAAATCAGCGGCTCTCATTTCATTTGCCTTTAAAACAAAATTCATATTGTGATTCCTTATTTAACCTTTGATTTTTTCCACAATATAACCGTAGCTGTAGCTATAGAATCAGTATGCGAAATTGAAACCTGAGAAGACAATTGTTCATTCAACGGTGTAAGGCGTCCATTGAATCTGATAAAAGGCTTTCCGCTTTTTTTTCTTAACACTTCAATTTCTTTAAATGAACATTCTTCAACTATACTGCTGATAGCCTTAATACACGCTTCTTTTGCGCAAAAATTACCGGCTACCGTCTGAAACATATTTTTTCCTTTAGACTCAAACATATCTCTTTCCGCTTTTGAAAAAGTTCTGTCTGTAAAAGAGCTTGTTCTGCACAATTTTTTTACCCTTGAAATATCCACAATGTCTGTACCCAGCAGAAATTTCATAGTAAACTCCATTCCGCTGCCACTACGGCAGCTAAAATATTTCGATGTTAAAACAGCTTAATTTTAAAATTGAGTGTTTTACAGGAAGAAATACAATTCCTCCTGCAAAACATCAAAAAATATCACCACTGTTTGGGAATATATCTCTCAAAATCATCTCTGATCCTATCTTCAGGCTCAAAAATAACGAGAGTTTTTCCAAATTCTTTATCTTTTGTTGTCATGTAGTAAAGTTTATTTCCGTTTCCTGAATCAAAATTAAAAACCTTTTGAATATCTGCATTTTGGAACTTAGCTTTTGCAGCATCATCATAAACTCCGTACAAGTCAACATTTTTTCCCTTAACGGTTATAAGCCTGTTTCTTGAAGTCTTGGCAATGATCTTATCGAAATCAATCTCACCGTTAAGATAAATATATTCATATTCGATATCAAAAAACATATTAAGTTTGTATGCACCGTAAGCAATACCGACAACTGCAAGAAAACCTATCATTTGCCCCATTGGAACATAAAGAAGAAAGACAATGAAAAGTACAACTGCAAGCAACATTGCCACCACAAAAAGTCCGACCTGAGCAACAAGCCCAACAACACCCTTTTTCTTTTTATATAACTGTTCATAAAATACATCAGTCATAACAATACCTTTAACCTTTCAAATAATTATTGACCAAGGATGCCAACAGTTCATGTCTGTCAAGCTTTCTGATGAGACTACGTGCATTTTTATGGTTTGTGATATACGTTGGGTCTTCAGATAGGATATAACCCACAATTTGATCGATGGGGTCATAACCTTTTTCAACCAAAGCATCGTATATTGCAATAAGAGTCTTACGCATATCTTCATCTTTATTATTGTTAAGTGAGAAAACTATTGTATTATTGTCCAAAATTATGTCCCCCTCGATTTAATGTAAATTAAAATTTATTTTCTGAGTGTTATACCGTCTTTTTCGAGACCCTTGATTACTTTAATCATGATCTCATCGATTTCTGTATCCTGAAGTGTTTTTTCTTCAGAACGGAGTGTAAGAGCATATGCAATACTCTTTTTACCCTGTTCTACCTGAGCACCTTTATATACGTCAAACACTTTGATGTTTTCAAGGCACTTTCCTGCCAATTTAATAATCTTAACTTCAATATTTGCAGAATAAGCATTTTCATCGCAAATAAGAGCAAGGTCTCTTGTAACAGCAGGATATTTGGGAAGAGGCTTGAAGGTTTTATCAGCTGCTTTGAAATCGTAAAGCATATCGAAATCAATTTCACCGCAATATACGGGAACATCAATTCCATATTCGGAAGCTACTGTAGGATGTATCTGGCCGAATACACCGAGAACTCTGTTTCTGCTCTTAATAACAGCAGTTCTACCGGGATGATATGAAGGATTATCTGTACAAGCGACATAATCACATCTTGAAACATTCATTTTAGCCGCAATATTCTCAACAATACCTTTTACCGTATAGAAGTCAATTTTAGAACCGTACATACCAAATACGATAGATTTCTTTTCCTGAGGAAGCTTTGTATCATCTTCGTCTTTGATGTAGGTAGTTGCTATTTCATATATACCCACATCTGAAGCTCTTCTGCTGTAGTTGAGAGCCAAAACGTCAAGAGTTGAAGGAAGTGCTGTAGTTCTCATTATAGAAGTATCTTCACCAAGAGGATTGATAAGCTTCATATACTTTCGTTTATCGCTATCTGCAGGAAGATGTATCTTATCAAGACTCTTAGGACTTACAAATGAATATGTCTGTGTTTCGGAAAGACCGTTTGCACGAAGAACTTCACCAATTCGCTGTTCAAAAAGCTGTACGGGCGTATAACCACCTGAACGGACATCGGCCTTAAATGTTTCGGAAGGAATATTATCGTAACCGTAAATACGAGCAATTTCTTCGGAAATATCATATTTATTTTCAATATCACTTCTGAAAGAAGGTACTGTAATTATATCGTTTTCAACAGTAAAGCTGAGACTTTCAAGAATCTTGATCATTTCATCTTTTGAAAGATTAAGTGCGATATAATGATTGATCCATTCGTAGTCAAGAGCTATTGTACGTTTTTCTTTATTACTGTGGTCTTCATCTATCAAACCATTTACAACTTTACCGGCACCAAGCTCTTCAACAAGCTCACAAGCTCTCATAAGAGCATCATATGCAAGCTCGGGATCAAGTCCTTTTTCAAAACGAGCAGAAGATTCAGTTCTCATACCGAGACGTTTTGCTGTTCTTCTTATACCCGCACCAAAGAAAGTAGCGGATTCAAATACAACTGTATTGGTGCTATCTTTGATTTCGCTGTTTTCGCCACCCATAATACCTGCAAGAGCAATGGGTTTCTTTTCATCACAGATAACCAATGTATTTTCATCAAGAGTTCTTTCCTGCTCATCAAGAGTATTGATAACTTCATCAGCCTTAGCTCTTCTTACAATGATATGTTTGCCGTCAACACAAGAATAATCGAAAGCATGCATGGGTTGACCGTATTCAAGCATAACATAGTTTGTTATATCTACGATATTGTTGATAGAGCGAACACCTGAAGAACGGAGTCTTTCAACCATCCAATCGGGAGAAGGAGCAATTTTAACATCGGTAACTACTTTAGAGCAATATCTGTAACAAAGATCCGTAGCATCCACTGTTACGTTGATATAATCGCGAACATCTCCGTCAGAACCTTTAACTGCAGGTGTGGGAATATTTATGGGTTTACCGAATGTAGCAGCGGCTTCTCTTGCAACACCGATCATAGAGAGGCAGTCAGGACGGTTTGTCACGATATCTGCTTCAAAAATTATGTCATCCAAACCGAGAGTTTTTTCTATAGGTTCACCTACTACACCGCTGTTAAGGATGAGGAGACCGTCCTCTATTGCACCGGGATAGTCATTTACAGTAAGACCCAGCTCTTCAACTGAACAGAACATACCGTAAGAGTCGAGACCTCTGAGTTTTCCTGTTTTTATTTTCTGACCTGTAGGAAGAAGAGAACCGTCAAGAGCCGCAGGAACAAGGTCTCCTTCCTTCATATTTGTAGCACCTGTAATGATTATAATAGGTTCTTCAGCACCTATATCTGTTGTACAAACAGAAAGCTTATCTGCATTGGGATGCTGTTCTATTTTAAGAATTTTTGCAACGACAACTTTATCAATAGTTGCAGAATAATCGGAATACCCCTTAATTTCAGTACCCGTCATATTCATTTTATGAGAAAACACTTTGGGATCAGCATCTATATCCACAAAAGATTTAAGCCATTTATATGAAACATTCATGATATGTATATATCTCCTTCACAAACTCAGTCAAACATATTAAGGAAACGAACATCGTTTTCAAGAAGCAATCTGATATCATCAATATTATAGCGTCTGAGAACGAGTCTTTCG
>JAZSMD010000047.1:0-9223 GCA_045535665.1 Eubacteriales bacterium | reverse complement strand
AACAAAAGCCCGTGTTTGAATTTAAAGATAAATTAAAACCTAAAAATACCATATAAACTTTAAAATGTTGAAATCTATCGAAAATTTTCGATAGATTTCCTCAATTATAAGGGCTTTTTAGTCGCGATTTGGCTCTCTACCGTACCCACGTACGCCGACGAGAGCCAAATCACGCCTTCTGCATCTAACTGAGCCACCCCCATATTTTATCCCCAAATACGATATTCTACATCAAAGGTGCGAATATATTTAATATTCCCCGTATAAATCTCTTGTACCAGGGCGTTTTTTTGCAATGGTCAAGAGTTATTTTTTTGCATGAGTCCAATGTTTTTATGAAGTCATCCTTTATTTCGCCTATACATTTTGCTTTGTAGAGCCATGTGGCACACTCAAAATGTAAAAACAGACTTCTGTAGTCCATATTGATGGTTCCCACAATCCCGTATTTGTCATCGGATACGAATGTCTTTGCGTGAATGAATCCCGGAACATATTCGTATATTTCAATTCCTGCGGTTATCAGCTTTTCGTAATAAGACCGTGTTACGGAATGTACATACTTTTTATCGGGTATATGCGGTGTTATTATTTTCACATCTATACCCGCTTTTGCCGCAGAACAAAGAGCTGTGACCATTGTGTTGTCAATAATCAGGTACGGTGTTGTGATGTAAATATAATCTGTAGCTTTGTTTATTATATTCAGGTAAACAGTCTGACCTACAGGCTCAGAGTCCATAGGGTTGTCCGAATACGGCTGAACATAACCTGAATCTTCGTATTTTATATGTGATGAGCCTTCAAAGTTTTTTATGTCTGTATGGGTCTTTTTCAGATAGTCCCACATCGTCACAAACATTACTGTAAGACTTCGGACAGCATCACCCTTTAACAGAATCGCTGTATCTTTCCAATGTCCGAATTTTTCATATGCGTTGATGTATTCATCCGCAAGATTGATTCCGCCCGTAAAGCCTACATTACCGTCAATTATACATATCTTTCTGTGGTCACGGTTGTTTAGTCTTACGTCTAAAACCGGTACAAAAGGATTGAATACGGCACATTTTATACCCATTGATTCAAGTGTCTTGTCATATTTCATGGGTAAAACTTCAATACAGCCGAAGGAATCGTATATAACACGGACATCTACGCCTTGAGCTGCCTTTTTTTTCAGTATTTCAAGTATTGTGTTCCACATAATGCCTTCACCTATTATGAAATACTCTAAAAATATGAATTTCTTTGCCTTTTCAAGCTCTTCGAGCATCTTTTGGAATTTAACTTCTCCCGATGGCAGATATTCTGTATCGGTGTTATCGTAAACGGGAAATGGAGCAAAGTTTGAAATGTAATTGGATTGAGTAAATGCGGTTTTATCTTCATTTTTTAGCTTTTCCGCAGTTTTATTCTGATTCAGCTTCAACGTAGCATATGTATCTCTTGAAATTTTGGTCATTTCGGCAATAGTCTTTTTCTTTAATGTCTGCTGACCGAAAAGCATATACAGTAAGCTTCCGAATATGGGAACTGCCGCCACGGGTATTATCCAGGCAATCTTATATGCGGGGTTGCTGTCGCTGTTTAAAATTTTTACGGTAAAAAACAATCTCAATAGGGCATCGAATGCATAATAATATGCGAAATAGTTGTTGAATTCCCAAGCAATTACACATAATACCGCTAATTGTACGGCAAAAAACAATACCATCAGAATCGTTCTGCTGATTATCGGCTTGAATCTTTTCATTTTTTAACGTAACCTTTCTTAATTATGCCCGTCAAGATATCCCTGGAGCATTACCGCTGCAGCGGCAGAGTCGATTATCTGCCTCTGCTGTTTTGCGTTTTTTCCTTTCTCGTGGAGCTTTTGTGCCGCGATTACAGTAGTGAAGGCTTCGCAGACAAATTCTGTGGGAATATCTGTTTTTTCTGTGAGAAGTGCGTGAAATTCCCTCACTTTTGCTTCTGTGTCTCCTGCCTTTCCGTCTGTTCGGAGGGGGAGACCCAAAATTATCTTTTTTATCTTATAATCCGATATCAGTTTAAGAATATCATTGCAAAGATGTTCGTTTGTTTTCATTGGGATATGGGGCATAGGAGTCGCTATCTGTCCCAATGGGTCGCTTATTGCTATTCCTGTGCGTTTTGTGCCGTAATCAACGGCAAGTATTCTGTCTTTAAGCTGCATGTCCTTTCCTTTCTTAGTTTATATGGAATCGTTTATTGTTTGCAGGTAGTAATATGTATGATGATTATTGTATCGTTGGAAAGTTATTCTTCCGTCAGATGGGCGATCTTTGACTCAAACCTCAAAGAAGTCTTTTTTGTTGTTTTAATCCTTCCGATAACAGTACTGTTATGGTGAATATTCGCCTCCTAAATGTTTTTCACCGTAATTGTAATTTACTTTTGCAATGGGTCGGAAATATTCAAGCTTCTTTTGTACGCTTAAGTTTTATCTTTGATTCCCCTTTAATAGAGAAAAAGTTTTAAGGATAAGGGGAAACCTTTTCCATATGAAAAAGTTCCCCCGTGTTTATAATCATTATAAATTCAATTAGTGATATTCAGGCAACCAAGAGCCGTGTGCTGTAATAAGGTCATCACACATAGCCTTGATGTGGTCGATGCTGAGTTCTGAAGCTGTATGAGGATCCATCATTGCTGCCTGATAGATGTAATCCCTCTTCTTTGTGATAGCTGCTTGAATAGCGAGTAGCTGAACGTTAATGTTTGTTCTGTTCATAGCTGCGCACTGTTCGGGAAGATCTCCTACATAACAGGGGTTGATGCCGTTACGGTCAACAAGACAGGGGACTTCTACACACGCTTCTTTTGGAAGGTTTGTAATAAGACCTGTGTTAAGTACGTTACCGTGAATTCTGTAAGGAACGTCTGTTTCCATAGCGTTGATGATGTAGGAAGCAAATTCTCCTGTTTTGTTGTGTTCAATCTCTTTGTTGTTTACGAGCTCTTCACGCATCTTCTTCCAGCCTTCGATCTGGTTTATGCAACGGCGAGGATATTCGTCAAGAGGAATATTGAATCTTTCAATAAGTTCGGGATATTTGTCCTTAATATAGTAAGGCATATATTCGGAGTTGTGTTCGGAAGATTCAGTTACGTAGTAACCGAAATTCTTCATGATATTAAGACGAACGAGGTCGTTTTCGCAATGCTCTTTAATATATGCCTCGTCATTAGCTCTTTCTTTGAGCATGGGATAAAGGTCGTTGCCGTCTTTATCTTTGATCTCAAGGAGCCAAGCCTGATGGTTGATACCTGCGATCTTCCATCTGTAATCTTTGATGTCTCCGAATCCGAGTTCGTTGAGAAGACCTCCTGCGCAACCCTGAACACTGTGGCAAAGACCTACAGTTGGAACGTCGGTATATCTCTGCATAGCTCCGGAAAGCATAGCCATGGGGTTTGTATAGTTGATGAAAAGAACATCTTTATGTGCATACTTTCTGATGTCTTCACAGATGTCAAGCATTACGGGAATAGTTCTCAATGCTCTGAATATACCGCCAATACCGAGGGTGTCTGCAATTGTCTGCTTAAGACCGTATTTCTTGGGAATCTCAAAGTCTGTGATCGTACAGGGGTCGTATCCGCCTACCTGAATAGCATTTACAACATATTTTGCACCCTTGAGAGCTTCAGCTCTGTCAAGTGTTTTTGTGATCTTGGCTTCAGCCTTATATTTTTCATTAAGGTTGCATACCATTCTGTAGGAGTCGTCAAGTCTTTCGGGGTCAATATCGTAAAGAGCTACTTCCATGCCGTGAAGCGCGGGTTCTACGAGACAGTCACCGATTACGTTTTTCGCGAAAACGGTACTTCCTGCACCGACAAATGTGAGCTTGATCATTTTTATCAGTTCCTTTCATCTTGAAATTTCTAATTTCTATTATTCAGCATTTTCTTCTATGTAATTTACGACGTCACCGATCGTTTTCATTTCCTGTGCAATTTCATCGGGAATTGTGATGTTGTATTGGTCTTCGAGCATCATGAGCATGTCAACGATGTCCAAGGAGTCTGCACCGAGGTCTTCAAAAATATTTGTTGTAAGCTTAACCTCGTTTACATCAATGTCAAATTTTTCCGCAATGATTTCTGCAATTTTTTCAAAATACATAAGTATTCTCCCTTCTGCCTCTGTGAGGCATAACAATATTTAAATTAGATTTTTTGTTTTTTATTGTATATTGCATTTTACAAAGAAGTGTGGTACAATATATCCGTAATTATATTATATTATGAATATTCGTGTTTGTCAAGATGTTACGCTAAAAAAAATCATCTTTTTTGCAGTTATTGTGTTTTGTTATTCTTCGCTCTTGCTTTTCGGCAAATTTCCGCAAAGTGTGTAGACAGTTCTTTCTACCGCATCTCTACTGTTTTTCCAATCTTCTTTCGCAAAACGGTAGTCGAATTTTTTGCAGAACCAGTCAATATCTCCTTTAAGCTCATCAAGATATCTCATTTGCAAAGCACTTATTTCTTCGGTGAATATCTTGTATTCTTTCTTGGAAAGATTTTTTGAGCCGTAATATAGAAGTTCTTTGTAATGTGGCAAGCAGAAAAGCTTTTGTTTTAAAAACAGATCATGAAATTTGGAATCGTTTTTATAGATATAAAAGAAGTTGGAATAAATGCTGTCCATATTGGATTTTATTCTTCTGCATATGTAACAGCTGTGTTCAAGATTGTCAAGCCTTTTTGTCTGATGGTCACCGCTTTTTCCTTTTATGTCTTTGAAAAGCTCTTCAAGATGACTTTGGAACATCAATGCTACAGGGAGTTTTTTCCCGGCTCTTGTGATTTGGAATAAGTGTTTTTCGCAAAAACCTTCCTTGTTTGTCTGTATTCTTACAGAAGGCTCCATCATTGAAGCACCTGTGATAGTTTCAACTTCATTATGCTCAAGCATTTCAAAAAGAGAGCAGAGGGGACAGGATTCCAGTTTTCCGAAGTGTTCGTTAAGGGGTATGGTATAAATATGTTCAGCCATGGTGTAGTTCCTTTCTTATATATCAATGAATTCTCTGTATCTGGGCAATATTCCTATTCCGTCGGGGAAGTGAGCCGCAAACTGAGGAATAGCGTGTGAGGGGAAGGAATTCCCTTCAATGAATAAAGGTCCTTCTTCTGTGATTGCCACATCCCATGCGATATATTTCATTTCTGGAATCTTCTTTGAGGACTCCATACATATTTTTTTAGCTTCTTCGAAGAAAGGAATTTGGAATCCTATGAACTCAACTCCGCTTTCGGGGTGCTTTTCATATACGTTGCCTTTTTTATCAGCACCGTTTGCTGAGATTCTACCTGTTTCAAGGTCTATGGGACAAGCCATGCCTCCGCAGTCAACGTTGTCCATATCTGTGCCGTTTTGACCAATTCTTATATAAGCGTAAACTATGCCGTATTTCTTTGAGCCGTTAAGGGTTACTATTCTTATTGTGTTTACGGAAGATGCGTTTATTTTATTTATTTCACTGTGCTGTATAACAACTTCTTCAACGATTCCGGTTCCCAACTCTTTCAGCTTATTGTAAAAGTCTGTATCGTTTTCGTAATCGGCTCTTTTGAATTTTTTAATACCTCTTCCGCTTGAACCGTCAATAGGCTTAACAATGATATCTTTTTTGTCTTTAAGCCATTCGTTGAATTCAGGTTCCGAGCCTGTTGTCATATCGAACCAGCCTCTTTTGATGTGTTCTGTGAAAAGTGTGTTGAATTCTGCTTTGTTGTCGAAGAAGTGCCAGAACTCACGAGGATTACTCATTGCTACGATTCTGTTCGATATTCCTCTTGTTATTGTAGTTTCTCTTTGTTTGGGGGAAAGCTTGTACATCTGTGCTATTTTATAGTCCATATATCCTGCGTTGTATTTTGCGGCACAGACGAACATATCAGCAAGAATTGCCAGAGTATTTTTTTCTGTTTTTGCGTGGATCTCTTTTGCAGTTTCAAACATTTTGTCATAATGCATATATCGCATTCTTTTGATCATATAAGAAATTTTGCTCATTGTTTTTTCTCCGGATTATTTATTAATAATTATGATACCTATATTATATACTATTTTTTGCAAAATGAAAAGGGGTTTTTGAAAGTTTATGAAAATTACAGATAAAGGTTCAAAAAAAATTCTAATTGATGACTGTAATATAAGCCTTAAAGATACTTTTGATTGTGGTCAGTGTTTCCGTTGGGATTTTGACGGTGAAGGTTGGGTCGGTGTTGTGGGTAAACGTGCTGTAAGGTGCATACAGAAGGAGAACGGTTTTATTATCGAAAATACAACCGTTGAAGATGTTGAAAACTTTTGGAAACACTATTTCGACCTTGAAAAGGATTACGGGAAAGTCGTTGAGGATTTCAAGGATGATGAATATCTGAACGCTGCCGCTGATTTCGGTAAGGGTATAAGAATTTTACGTCAGGAGCCTCTTGAGACCATAATATCTTTTATCATTTCATCAAATAATAATATCAAGCGAATCAAGGGGATAATCGACCGTTTTTGCAGAACTTACGGAAAGTCTCTCGGAAGTCCTTTCGGTGAAGAAATATTTGCATTCCCCGATTATGAGGATTTTAGCAAAATAACCTTTGACGGACTTACTCCTTTGCGTGCAGGCTTTAGACAAAAATACATAATGGATGCTGTAGAAAAGATCCGCAACGGAATTATCGATCCCGAAGCTCTTTACGAGTTGTCTACGGTTGATGCAGGTACATCCCTTATGTCAATAAAAGGAGTTGGGAATAAGGTCAGTGACTGTATCCTTTTGTTTGCATACGGCAGACATGAGGTCTTTCCCAAAGATGTCTGGATAAAAAGAGTGATATCCGATGTTTACGGTGACGACTGTTATGTGTCGAATTTCGGTGCGAATGCAGGTATAATTCAGCAATATCTCTTTCATTATGCAAGGAATCACGGAACAAATATCGAATAACAGATGTGTCCCTTTATTTTAATAAAGAAGTTTTAACATTTTGATGTATATACTTGATTTTATTCGTTTTTTGATGTATAATATAAGATAGTCGAAAATAAAGAAAAAATTACCGAATATCGGGAGGATTTCCATGAAAAGCGAATTGATTAAACAGTTTACCGAAATATACGGTGGCGACAGCAGCGACGTACGTCTGTTTTCCTCACCCGGTCGTGTAAACCTCATCGGCGAACACACAGACTACAACGGCGGCTTTGTATTTCCTGCAGCTCTTTTGCAGGCTTCTACCATCGCTGTAAGAAAAACAGATTCCGGCAAAATCAGAGTTGCGGCAACAGATCTTCCCGACAGGGTAGAACTTGATATCGACAAACTTGCTGATTATAAGGATTTGAAATGGGGTAACTATCAGGCAGGTGTTGCTTATGTTCTCCAGCAGGAAGGTTATGAAATAGTTTCCTGCGATATCCTTTACCACGATACTGTTCCTTTCGGTGCGGGTCTTTCCAGTTCCGCTGCGATTGAAGTTGTTATGGCTACGATGCTTGCAACTTTCTCCAATGAAGCAAAAGGTATCACAAAAGCTGTTGATATGATTGAAATGGCAAAGCTTTCTCAGAAAGCAGAGAATGTATACTGTGGCGTAAACTGCGGTATTATGGACCAGTTTGCTTCTGCTATGGGAAGACAGAATCAGGCCATTTTCCTTGACTGTAAGGATCTCAGCTTTAAGTATGTACCCCTTAATCTCACAGGCTATAAGATCGTTATCGGAAATACAAATAAAAAGAGATCTCTTGCTGATTCTAAATATAATGAACGCAGAGCACAGTGTGAAGAAGCTCTTGAACAGCTCAAGATCGCTTATCCCGAAGCTGAATGCCTTCGTGATATTTCTGTTGAACAGTTTGAAGACAGCAAAATGCTCATTCAGGATGAGATTTGCCGAATGAGAGCAGAGCACGTTGTATATGAGTGTGACAGAGTTCTCAATTCAGTAAAAGCACTTAATGACGGTGACCTTCTTGCTTTCGGACGTATGATGACAGCCTCTCATATTTCTCTCCGTGATCTTTATGAAGTTACAGGACTTAACCTTGATGTAATGGTTGAAGAAAGCCTTAAGATCGACGGTTGTATCGGTTCAAGAATGACAGGTGCAGGCTTTGGTGGCTGTACAGTTAGCATAGTTGAGGAAAGCGCTGTTCCCGGCTTTATTGAAACTGTTGGTAAAAATTATACAGAAAGAACAGGTCTTGTTCCTGCATTCTATATCTCTGAAGCAGGCGATGGCGGCAGAGAGATCTCTGTAGACTAAGCTTTTGAGTTGAAATAAAGGCATTTCGGTAAAAAAAAGTGCAGTAAAAATGTCTTTTGAGTAAAATTTTTAATCAACCTATTGACATTTTATCTATTTGTGGTATAATTAGAAGGCTACAGTATTTTTTATTGTGGAGATAGGAATAAATATGCTTATAGATATTTCTAAAATTAAAAGCAGCACAGGCGATGTACTTGTTATTGATGAGGCTTTGGATATTTCAGAACTTGACCCGGCGTTTTCCGACGTTAAGGTTGAGGGTAAGATAAAAAATATTGCAGGAGTCCTTACAATAAAAGCTGTTATAAGCGGTGTGTATACTTCCGTATGTGACCGCTGTATGGAAGACGCGTCTCTTAAACTTGAAGCAAAGCTTGATACGATTTTTGATCTCAATGAAGCTAAAGATGACAGTTTGACTTTGGAGAATGGTAAGATAGACCTTACCAGAACCGCTTACGATGCGTTGTCCCTTGAAATTCCCATGGTTATTCTTTGTAAAGAAGATTGCAAGGGGATATGTCCGAATTGCGGTGCGAACCTCAATACAGAGGAATGTCGCTGCGAAGAGGAAGAATAATAAGTTCAATAATATATTGAAATAGAGTTTATTTATCTATATATAGGAGGTGCTTACAGTGATAGCTCCGAAGAGAAGAATTTCCAAACAGAGAAAACATAAGAGACGTTCCAGCGTGTGGAAGCTTGACATGCCCGGCATGGTAAAATGCTCACATTGCGGTGAATTCCACCTTTCCCACAGAGTTTGCGGTCATTGCGGTTACTACAACGGCAAAGAAGTGATAAAGGTAGAGGCAGAAGCTAACGCTTAATCTTTATGCAAATACGGTTATGAGATGGGAGAATCGTTTATTTTTCAGTAAATACACGGTTCGCCCGTCTATTCTGCGTA
>JAZSMD010000077.1:0-44580 GCA_045535665.1 Eubacteriales bacterium | reverse complement strand
CACCTTCGCCCGAAACATCTCTTGTTATGGAGGGGTTTTCGGATCTTCTTGAAATCTTATCAATCTCATCTACGTATATGATACCTTTTTCAGCGGCTTCAACATCAAAATCTGCAGCCTGAATAAGTCTGAGAAGTATATTTTCAACGTCTTCGCCAACATATCCGGCTTCGGTTAAGGTTGTGGCATCGGCTATTGCAAAGGGAACATTGAGTGTCTTTGCCAATACCTGCGCCATGAGGGTTTTACCCGAACCTGTAGGACCAAGTAAAAGTACATTGCTCTTTACCAGTTCAACTTCATCATCGGAATTATCCATTATACGTTTGTAATGGTTGTATACAGCAACGGATAGGGCAATTTTAGCCTCATCTTGCCCTATAACATATTCATCTAAAGCCTTTTTGATTTCTGCAGGGGTTTTGATCTCTATTTGAGACTCTTTTTTACTATGTTTTTTATGTGTTGGACCTCTGAGTGTATTCATGTACTCAATACAAGTATCAATGCAGTTTTCACAAATAAAAACGTCTTCGGTAACACCCGAAAGCATGAGTGTACTTCCGTCAGTATCTGTAAAACCGCAAAAAGAGCACTGTCTTACAAAGTCCGAACTCTTTTTTCTGGGCATATGTTATTCCCCTTTGATTTATCTTTTGGTGATAACTTTGTCCACAAGTCCGTATTCCATAGCTTGTGCAGCTGTCATAAAGTTATCTCTTTCTGTGTCTTTTTCAATTATTTCGAGGGGTTTGCCTGTATTCTCTGCAAGTATTCTGTTAAGGTCTGCTTTGATCTTAATGATTCTGTCTGCATGGATCTTAATATCTGTTGCCTGACCCTGGAATCCTCCGAGAGGCTGATGGATCATAATTTCACTGTTGGGAAGAGCAAATCTTTTTCCTTTTGTTCCTGCGGAAAGCAAAAATGCACCCATACTTGCCGCCATACCTATGCAGATTGTGGAAACATCTCATTTGATATATTGCATTGTATCGTAAATTGCCATACCTGCGGTAATAGAGCCACCTGGGCTGTTGATATAGAGGCTGATATCTTTTTCGGGATCCATAGCTTCCAAATAAAGAAGCTGAGCAACAACGAGGTTAGCTGTTACATCGTTGACTTCGTCGGCAAGAAATATGATTCTGTCATTGAGGAGTCTTGAGAAAATATCGTAAGAACGTTCTCCTCTGCTTGTTTGTTCTACTACCATTGGGACTAAACTCATAGTTATTACCTACCTTTTTATTTTATGTAATTTTTGAATGATGCTTTTTAATTTCGTATCGGCGCGACAAACTCTTAACGGTTTCTCACGCCGATATATCATACGTCAAATGTTTAAATCTTATTCAGCGGATTCAGCAGTTTCTTCAGGTTTTTCTTCTGCTTTTTCAGCCTTTTTTCTTGTTCTTTTCTTGGGTTTTTCTTCTGCGGGAGCTTCTTCAACTGGAGTTTCAACTGCCTCTGTAACTTCTGCGTTGTTTCTTACTACCTCAAAAGCTTTTCTAAGAGAAAGATCCTTGATAATGCTTTCTGTTACGTAGTCGCTCTTGATTTTTTCAACTTCTGTGCCTGTTTCCTGAGCGAACATTTCGTATTCTTTATTTACGTCTTCTTCTTCGATAATGATTTTTTCGATTTCAGCAATCTTTTCGAGAGCAAGACGAATCTTAACGTCTCTTTCAGCGTTTACTTTGAACATTGCACGGAGACTGTTGAATTCCTGACCTGTGATTTCAAGATACTTCTGGAGAGAAAGACCCTGCTGCATCATTCTTCTTTCAAAGCTCTGCATAGCGGAATCTATTTCATTTTCGATCATGCATTCAGGAATATCAGCTTCGCAGCAATCTGCAACTGCAGCGTAAACCTTTTCAGTTACTTCGTTTTCTTCAGCCTGAGCGTATCTTTCAGCGATTTTTTTGGAAAGATCTGCTTTGAATTCTTCAAGAGTATCGAAATCACTTACATCTTTAGCAAGTTCATCATCGATAGCGGGAAGTTCTGTTCTCTTGATTTCATGAATCTTAACATCGAAACGAGCTGGCTTACCTTTGAGTTCTTCAGCATGGTATTCTTCGGGGAATGTTACATTAACTGCACCTTCCTGACCAACCTTCATGCCGATCATCTGGTCTTCAAAACCGGGGATAAACTGACCGGAACCGATTTTAAGTGTATATTTTTCAGCCTCTCCGCCTTCAAAAGGAACATCATCAACATAGCCTTTGAAATCGAATGTTACAGTATCACCGTTTTCGATTGCAGCATCATCTTCGAGGTCGATGAGACGAGCCTGTCTCTGCTGATATCTTTCGAGTTCAGCCTGAATGTCTGCATCAGAAACTGTTTTTGTGTGTTTTTCAACTTTAATACCTTTATAATCTTTAACGGATACTTCAGGTTTAACTGTAATTCTTGCTTTGAATTTAAAACCGTTTTCATCGTTGCTTATAACATCGAGAACGGGATGATCAACAGGTTCAATACCTGCTTCTTTAACAGCGTCATCGTAAGCTGCAGGATATACGGCGTTGATAGCATCTTCATGGAAAACTGTTTCGCCGTACATTTTTTCAATCATTTTTCTGGGAGCTTTGCCTTTTCTGAAGCCGGGAATATTCATTTTGCCTACGTTCTTTCTGTAGGAAGCTTCCACAGCTTTTTCAAATTCATCTGCGGGAACTGTGATTTCAAGTTCCACGATGTTTTTTTCTTCTTTTGTTACCTTTTCCAAAATCATTTTATTATCCACCCTTATGAGTTTTTTATATATTTGAATTATTTTATCACATAAATATGTTTTTTTCTACCACAAATTGTATTATTTTATGGAACTAAAGGATTTTTATGGGGGTAAAGCCTGTAAAATCGGCTGCGGCAAGGAAATATTTCGTTCCGTTACGCTCTTCGTTGTGAATTGCCTGTCTGTGAGCGTATCCGTGAAGATGTCCGTAGTAGCAGGCTTTAATGTTGTTTTCAGCCAAAACCTGAGTTATTTCTTTGCACTCAATGTTGGCAAAAACGGGAGGGTAGTGGAGGAATACGATCTTTTCCTCCGCTTTGCTTGAAGCCAATGAAGCTTTCAGTCTTCCGACTTCGCGGTTCAAAACTTTTATATCAGCTTGCTGTCCCGGTTCCGTGATCCAACCTCTTGTTCCGCAGATTCCCACATTTTCATACTCGTAAGAATTATTGTGCAGGAAAGAAATAGTTTTGTATGGCTTTGCAAATTCTTTGAGCTTTGACATCGTTGACCACCAATAATCGTGGTTTCCTTTAAGGATTATTTTTTTACCGGGAAGTTTGTCAAGAAATTCAAAGTCGGGAGCCAACTGTTTGAAATCCATTGCCCAGGAGACATCTCCTGCAATAACAACGGTATCTTCATCTTTAACGCACCAATTTGCGGTAAGCCTTTCAATATGGTTTTCCCAAAGTTTGCCGAAAACTTCCATTGGTTTATTCACGGTATCCGCATTCCCCAAATGGAGGTCTGCCGTTACATATAAAGCCATTGATTTCCTCGTTTCAATTTATGTATTTGCCGTAAAATTTTTTTGCGTTTTCGTAAAAAATTTTATCGGTAAGCACTTTCCCGAGTTTTTCTTCAAAATATTTCCCTAAATTTTTTATATCGGAAACGTTTTTAAAGTTAAGTGGGAGAGAGCTTATACCGTCAAGGTCACACCCCAAAGTGAGAGTGCTTTCTCCGCCTAATTCGAGTATTTTTTCCGCATGACGAAGAAAATCTTCGAATGTTGCGGGAGATTTGTTATTGAGGAAGGGAGGATTCAGATTCAGTCCGATAAGTCCGTTTCTCTCAATTATGATTTTTATCTGATCATCTGTAAGATTTCTATTATTTGAGCATACTGCTCTTGAATTTGAATGGGTCGCGACAAATGTTCCTTTGCATATCTTTTCCGTATCGTAAAATCCTTTATCGGAAAGATGTGATACATCGGGAATAATTCTGCAATTCTCCAATTCCTGTATGCAGTCTTTACCTAAAGGCTTAAGACCTTCGTTCGGATCCGTTTTTTCTCCTGTTGCAAAACGTGAAACACCGTTCCATACGAGACTGAAAAACTTGACTCCGTTTTTTGCTAAAACTTGAATATTATCAAGGTTTCCGTCTGTTATATTTCCACCTTCGCAGGAAAGTATCGGCTTGAGATTCTCAATATCCGAGACTTCTTTTTCCAACAGCTTTTTTACCTCGAAAAAGAAATCCATTCCGGGGTCCGTTCTTTTGTCGTCGTAAAAAACAGCAAAGGTCTGAACTACTTCATCGAAAACTTTCAGGCACTCTTTATTTATATGGAGAGTTCTATCGTCAAAAGACATTCCCAGACTGTATGCTTTTGTTGCCGTGTCGCAATGTAAATCAAAAAAACGATTCTTCATCTACAGTATACAACCCTTCAAAATATTTGAATTCCCTAACATTATATTCACTGTCGAAAAGAATTCCAACACCGTCGAATCTGTAGTTGAATTCGTATGGATCTATGTTGTTTTTTCTCAGTTCGTAAAGATAAGATCTGACACCTGAAATGATATTTCGCATTTTTTTCGGAGTGATCTTTTCTGGAGGTGTATCTCTGTTTGCGTTGTCTGCTGTTATTTGTTCTGATTTAACTTCCACAAAGCAGATAGTTCCTTTTTTCAAAGCGATTATATCTATTTCTTTATGGTCTGCAGAATAGTTTCTTTTGAGAATCTTGTATCCCTGAGAAATAAGCCATTCAGCGGTATGAGCTTCGAATTTTTCGCCTATCTGTCTTTTATTCGATTGTTCAGTGTACATTTTTTAAAAAAGACTTTCTGTATATAGATTGTATCCCATTTTCAGCTAAGAGCTTATAATGTTCTTTTGTGGGATACCCCTTGTGTATATCCAATTTGTATTGGGGATACTTTTCCGAAAGCTCGCACATATAACGATCTCTTGATACTTTTGCCAGAATTGAAGCCGCTGCAATATTTATGCTTAAAGCATCACCTTTGACTATACATTTTGTGGGAATATCAAAACCCCGTATCTTATTTCCGTCAATAAGTGCTATGTCAGGTTTTACTGATAAAGAGTCAACCGCGCGTTTCATTGCGAGAAATGCCGCATTGAGAATGTTTATTTCGTCGATCTCTTCGGGGGTTGCCCAACCGATTCCGTAAGATATTGCATTTGAAATTATTACATCAAAAAGCTCTTCACGTTTTTTAGGGGAGAGTTTCTTTGAATCTGTAACTCCTTCAATCTCAATATTCGGAGGGAGAATTACGGCTGCCGCGCATACGTTTCCGCACAAACATCCTCGCCCCGCTTCGTCTACACCGCAGATCGTTTTATATTCAGGGAAAAGTTCTTTTTCAAATTTCCACTTATCCACGGGATTTTGTTCCGTTTTTTTACTCATGATCATCTTCCGTTACGGGAGGCTCTTCCAGTGTTATTTTGCCTATTTTACAAGCTCTGAATTCGTCAAGTAGGATAAGGGAAGTTCTTTCTGTATCGATTTCTCCACCGCTTATAACAAATCCTCGTTTTTTGCCGATGAGCTGTAAAAGTTCCCAATCATCTTCCGGCAACTCTTCGGGGAGCTTGTATCTTGCAGTAAGCATTGGTTTATAGTTCCTGGCAAGAAGTCCTACGAGCTTCATTGCCAGTTCTTCAGTGTCCAGGATCTCATCTTTTATAGAACCGATGAGCGCAAGTCTGAGAGCTGCATCTTGATCTTCAAGCTTGGGCCACAGAATTCCGGGCATATCAAGAAGATCCACTCCGTCGCTGATTCTTACCCATTGTTTAGTTCGGGTAATTCCTGGACGGTCTTCTGCTCTTGCTTTATTCGAGCCGCTTATATTATTTATGAATGTGGATTTGCCAACATTGGGAATACCCAAAACCATAATTTTTATGCTTCTGTTTACAATTCCTTTAGCTGCATCTCTGGCAATTCTTTCTTTGAATATGGACCTTACTGCCTGCAGAAGTGTATAGCTTCCGCCTGCTGTCTTACTGTTGTAAAGAATAGCGTTTATGCCCTGACTCTTATAGTAATTCAGCCATTTTTTGTTCATCGCTGAGTCTGCAAGGTCGCTTTTGTTGAGAATTATCATTCTCGGTTTTTGTGAAGAATTGAGTATTTTGTCTATGTCCGGGTTTCGTGAAGAGACAGGTATCCTTGCATCGACAAGTTCTACCGTCATATCTACAAGTCCTATGGACTCTTCAATCATTCGACGGGCTTTGGCCATATGTCCCGGGTACCAGTTAATGTTCATATCTTTGATGTTCCTTCTTTATTTTAGTCAACTATGCCGAAAGATTCCCAAGGATAGAATCTGAAAAGAACTCTTCCGAGAATTTTTCTTACGTCTATACAGCCGATATCTCTGCTGTCCTTTGAATCCAATCTGTTATCGCCCATTACAAAGACATGACCGCTTGGAACAGTCAATGGGAATTTTATTTTTGAATGAGATTTGAGCAAAGTTGTCTGATGGGAGTCAAGGTACAGTTCTTCAAGTTTTACTCCGTCAACGTATACTTCACCGTATTCGTTAAAATCTATAGTCTGTCCTTCTGTAGCAATAACTCTTTTTACCCAAAGGGAGTAATCATTTGCTGTCATTTCAGGCTGGAACACCACAATATCTCCCGCCTGAGGAGTATAGAAAAGACCTGAGACTATATATCTGTCTCCGTTCAGCATTGTTGACATCATTGAGGGTCCGTCAACGTATCCTGTTCTGAAAACAAGGGAAAGGACAAGTATTGCAGAGATTATAGCAATTATCACCGCGTCAACTATTTCAACAAAATCCTGTAGGGGAGAAGTCTTTTCTTTCTTCTTTTCCTTCTTTTCGTTTGACTTTTCCTGTGATTCAATTTCTTCATCCAAGATGATGTCTTCGTTTTCAGTCATATTGTAAGTTCCTTTCCACACAAGTGTAAAGCTTTATGAAAGCTTCTTTTTTTGAAATTTGAAAAAATGCAAAAAGCGGTACTCCCACCGTAATTATCGGAAAGAATACCGCGATTATGCTGGCGTCCGTCATTTTATTGACGAACAGCAAGGCAGGAGTCTTTGCCGTAATCGGTTTACAGCTTCTCCTTGACTTTGGCAGCTTTGCCGACTCTGTCACGCAGATAGTAAAGCTTAGCACGACGAACTTTACCAACACGTACAACTTCAACTTTTTCTACGTTGGGGGAATGTACGGGGAATGTTCTTTCTACGCCTACACCGTAAGCTACTTTACGAACGGTGAATGTTTCGGAAACACCGCCGTGTTTTTTAGAGATGATTGTGCCTTCGAAGATCTGGATTCTTTCTTTGGATCCTTCTTTGATTTTAGCGTGTACTTTTACAGTACTACCGATTTCGAGAGGCAGAGCTTCGCTGCGGAGCTGGTCTTTTGTGAATTCTGCAAGTTTGTTCATTGTTTCTCGTTCCTCCTGATATTCAGTTAATTATTAAGCGCGTTCGTGCCGAGAAAAGCAGAGGACCGCACATTGCTGTGTAAGTAAACTGCTGAAAAAAACAGCAGCGTTGTTCCTTACATACAGACAACGCTACTATTATATCATATACCTGCAAATAATGCAAGAGTATGATTCTGAAAATTCCGTGAAATAAGAAGTTCTTTTTATCTACCTCTGTCTTCAAGGAGCTTTAAATTGACGGTTTGATACTGTCTGTTTCTGTAGAATGTTACCTGGATAATGTCTCCGACTGAGTGAGTTTCGTTTATAGACTGAATGTCAGACATTGAAGTAATTGCTTTTCCATCGATTTCTGTAATTATATCGTAAGCTTCTATTCCTGCCATCTCAGCACCGCTGTTTAGATCGACTTCTGTAACCATTACGCCTTGGGGAAGTCCGTAATAACGAGCTAATGCAGATGATACAGTTTGACCTGAAATTCCTGTTGCAGGACGGTCTTTTACATAACCGTATTGGATAATATCTTCAATTATGGGTTTTGCGAAATCTATGGGAATGGCAAAGCCGAGACCCTCAACATCCGTGTCTGCGATCTTGCTTGAGGTAATACCTATTATCTGTCCTTGAGAGTTGATCAGTGCACCTCCGCTGTTACCGGGGTTTATTGCCGCATCTGTCTGTATAAGAGTTTCAGCTGTGTTTTCAGAGCTGATACTTCTGTCAAGAGCACTGATTATACCCATTGTTACAGTTCCTGCGAACTGAGTTCCCAATGGATTACCGATTGCAACAACAACTTCTCCTACATTAAGATCTTCGGAAGAACCAAGAGTTGCGGCAGGGAGTTCAAGACCTTTCGTATCAGCCTTAATTACTGCGAGGTCATTAGCTTTGTCTCCACCGATAAGCGCGGCTTCAAGCTCTGTACCGTCATCAAGTATAACACTTATGATAACATCTTCGTATTCGTCATAATAAGAAACAACGTGATAGTTTGTAGCAATATAACCGTCAGACGTGAGGATTATACCTGAGCCTGTTGATTCGGAATCTCCCGTTTCATACCAAAAGAAACCTGAAATGATCTTTGAAGATGGTATAACTACTCTGATTCCTACTATTGAAGGTCTTACAGCACTTGCTATTGCAACTACGGGACTTGTAAGCTCGTCAAGCTGTGAGGCTATGTTTATTGAGCCTTGAGGGTTTTTTGAAATATTTGTCTGAAGAAGCTCTATTGTTGAATTCAGCTCCTGAATTTCAGAACTGTATTGGTTGTTTATTTCTTCATATATATCTTGTCTGATATCTTCCATGGACTGTGCGTTTGCCGAATTATTTAAATATAAGAACGTAACCACAGCAGTTGACGCCAGACTTAATATTAAAAGTATGCATAGTATTACGCATATTGCAGGTAAAGCTGATTTTTTTGTTTTTACGGGTTGGGTGTATGTGTAACCGTTTTCGTTATAGTAATCCATAATGATTTCCTTTCTTTTTTGATACGCCTATATTATACACCAACTTTATGTTAAAACCTTCTTGTTTTTTTGGCATATTTGCGGCATTTACTATTGACAAACATAAATTTATCTGATATACTTTACATGAGTAAAAAAACGGAAAGGCTTGATCTGTAAATGATAATAGATATACACAATCATGCAAACTATCAGTATCATAATAAAGATAAGATAGTAGAGAATATGGATAGCCTCGGAATAGATGTTACATGGCTCCATTCCTGGGAAGGACAGCCTGATGAATGGTGTCCCGACAATGCTAAGGAGTTTACGGGTTTTACGGATAAAGCCGCAATGCCTTTTAAATATTGTGTTGAGGCAAAGGAGAAATATCCCGACAGATTTGTCCTTGCATATTGCCCCAATCCGAGAGACCCTTATGCAATAGATAAGCTTGATGCTGCAGTTAACACTTACGGTGTTCAGGTGTGCGGTGAGTGGAAATTCAGAATGATGCTTGATAATTGGGACTGTATTGATATTTACCGTTATTGCGGTGAGAAAAAACTTCCTGTTCTTTTTCATTTGGAATATCCTGTTTCCGTTCAGAAGAAATATCCAAGACCTCATTGGTGGTATGCGGGAAATATGGAAGCTGTGGAAAGAACTCTCGAACTTTGCCCCGAAACAGTATTTATCGGTCACGCTATGGGCTTTTGGGCTGATATTTCGGGGGACAATCTCGGTATGACTGAAGTTTATCCGAAAGGAAAAGTAGTTGAAGGTGGTAAACTCATTAAGGCGTTGCGTAAATATCCTAACCTTTACTGTGATATTTCGGGAACTTCAGGCTGGAATGCATTGTCCCGTGATATAGAATTTACAAAAGAATTTCTTGATGAATTTCAGGACAGAGTTCTTTTCGGAAGAGACCTGTATATTCATAATAAACATCTGGAACTTATGCAGACCATTGATATTCCCGAAAGTATAAGAGATAAAATTTTAGGCGAAAATGCTTTGAAACTTGTTCCGTTGAAAGGTTGATACTATGATTGACGATATTTTAGTAATTGATAGCCATAACCATGCACATTATCACGGAAATAATTTAAAGACCACTCTTGAAAATATGGATAGATATAATATAGATAAAGCATGGATAATGCCTTGTGAAATTCCGTTGAATGAGTGGTGTCCCGATAATGCACATGAAGTTACGGGCTTTACGGAAACTGCAAAGATAACTTTTGAAAATGCTTTGAATTATAAGGAGCACAGACCCGAAAGATTCGTTCTCGGTTATTGCCCCGACCCCAGAGACCCTTATGCCATTGATAAGCTTGATGCGGCTGTTCATACATATGGTATACAGTATTGCGGCGAATGGAAATTCAGAATGATGTTTGATAACTGGGATGCCATTGACCTTTACCGCTATTGCGGAGAGCATAATTTGCCGGTTGTTCTTCATCTTGAATATCCTCTTCAGTTAAAACAGAAATATCCGAGACCCCATTGGTGGTATGGTGGAAATATTGAAGCTTTGGAAAGGGCTGTGCAGCTTTGTCCCGAAACGGTATTTATCGGTCATGCTCCCGGATTCTGGGCTAATATTTCGGGAAACTACAATTATAAAACAGAATTTTACCCAAAAGGGAAAATAGCTCCCGGAGGTAAGGTTCCTGAGCTTTTGAGAAAGTATCCCAATCTTTATTGCGATATTTCGGGAACTTCCGGAGCAAATGCTATGTCAAGAGATCCTGAATTTTCCGTTAAATTTATTGAAGAGTTTCAAGATAAGATCCTTTACGGCAGAGATCTTTATCACCATAATCTTCAGCAGGAAACTTTAGTTTCTTTGAATTTACCTAAGGATATTTTGAGAAAAATATACAGCGGAAATTCTTTAAAACTTGTAACTCCTAATGATTGAGAGGCCTTGAATAATGATAGATGATATTTTGGTTGTAGACTGCCATAACCATGCTAATTATATGGGTAATAATTTTAAATCTACCATTGAGAATATGGATAGATATAATATTGACAAGGCATGGATAATGCCATGTGAGATCCCCATGGGTGAGTGGTGCCCTGACAATGCTAACGAAGTATTTGGATTTACTGAAAAATCAAAAAATATTTTTGAAAATGCTCTTGAATTTAAAGATAAATGTCCCGAACGCTTTATTTTGGGTTATTGCCCCGACCCCCGAGACCCTTATGCTATAGACAAGCTCGATGCGGCTTTACATACTTATGATATTAAGTATTGTGGTGAATGGAAGTTCAGATCTATGCTTGATAACTGGGATAATATTGATCTTTTCAGATACTGCGGTGAGCATGGGCTCCCCGTTATTATACATCTTGACTATCCTATTTTCTGTAATCAGAAATATCCGAGACGTCATTGGTGGTACGGTGGCTCGATAGAGACTTTTGAGCGTGCGATACAGCTTTGCCCCGAAACTACTTTTATAGGTCATGCTCCGGGGTTCTGGGCGAATATTTCAGGAGATTTTAAATTTGACGAGGGCGGCTCTTATCCTAAAGGCAAAATCGTTGAAGGTGGAAAAGTCTCCGAAATGCTTCGAAAATATCCGAATCTTTACTGTGATCTTTCGGGTAACAGCGGTACAAATGCGATTTCGCGTGATCCTGAATTTGCCTATAAATTTGTCATCGAATTCCAGGACAGACTTCTTTATGCTCGCGATATGTACCACAGCAATCAGCTTCAAGAAGCCATATCTGCACTGAGTTTACCTAAGGATGTACTGAGAAAGATATACAGCGGAAATTCTTTAAAACTTGTAATTCCTAACGATTGAGCGTCTAAGAAATATGGCTGATGATATTTTAGTTGTTGATTGCCATAATCATGCAAATTACTGTTATCACGGATATTCGCAAATGATAGAGGATATGGATAGGAATAATATCGCAAAAACCTGGATACTGACTTGCGAGATTCCAATGGGCGATTGGGAGCATCAGAGTGCAAACTCTGTTTGTATTTTTACGGAAAAGGCTCAGATGCCTTTTGAAAATGCCGTAAGATATAAGGAAAAATGTCCCGAAAGATTTGTTTTGGGTTATAGCCCCGATCCCCGTGACCCTTTTGCTTTGGATAAATTGGATGCGGCTGTTCATACTTACGGAGTTCAGGTCTGCGGTGAATGGAAGCATCGTGTTATGTTTGATAATCCCGACGCTGTTGAAATTTATAAATATTGCGGGGAGAAGGGAATACCAGTTCTTGTTCATCTTGACTACCCCGTATATAAGGAAAAAGTTTTTCCACGAAAACACTATTGGTATGGCGGGGGAATAGGACCCTTTGAACGGGCATTGGAACAGTGTCCTGAAACTGTTTTTATAGGTCACGCTCCTGGATTCTGGAGACATTTTTATTCAGACGATAAAGTTCCCGAACTCATGCGGAAATATCCGAATCTTTACTGTGATATTTCAGCAGGCTCAGGTCATGACGCACTTTCACGGGATATTGAATTTACAAAAGCTTTTATAGCTGAGTTTAGCGACAGAATACTGCACGGCAGAGATAATTTTACCTCAATACATCAGTCGCTTATCAGAAATATGGATATTTCCGTAGATGCAAAACGTAAAATATTGGGTGAAAATGCCATGAATTTGCTTTGTAAAAGTAAATAATTTTTATTTGCAAATATAGTAAAAACCACCGATAAATCGGTGGTTTTTACGCATTTATAATAGCTTTTTAATCGTTTTCTTTTAAGGAGTAGTAATTATCGTACATATAGTCGAAGTTGGGGAGCATACACTCAATTACCATATAATCAAGATAGTTTTTAAACATATCGTAAGCTTCAGCTGCTGATTTTCCCTGTTCGAGAGCCACACCGAAATTACTTGCCACTTTTCTTCCAACGTCAGACATATCCCAGAAGGTGTAGTCATAACGGGTGTAGTTCATAAGGTCGAAGAATATTTGCGCGTCAAGCTCTTCCGTAAATGTCATATCCGCATAGTATTCGTAAAGACCTGCGTCGCCTCCGAGTTCTTCAAAAGGATCAAGGAGCAGTGAAAGGATCTGAGCTGCAATCTGAGGATCTTTGCTGGATTTTGCAATGCCAAAGCCCTGAGCTCTCTGAATAAACTGTGCCCATTCACCGTAAGTAGCATCTGGACCGCAGGGGAACGGCATAATGTTATATTTGAAGTTTGCTGCGTAAGCAATAGCTCCGACAGTGAGATGTTCAGCCGTGGAAACAGTTACGCCAACGTCACCCTGAAGGAAGTCTCCAAAATAGAAAGCGTTATCTTTAAGATCGAAAAGCTCTCCGTATTCAGCAAACCACTCAGAACCTTTTTCATAGGCATGTTGAAAAGCCAAGGGGAAAGTGTTTACGATATTGTTTCCGTTTTCGCCTCTTGTTATAAACTGTGTACCGTTTGAGTACATGAGCATATCGAAATACTGCATATTGCCTGCCGCGAAAAGATCAACGTAACCGTCAATGGTGGGCATTCTGAATTTTTTAAGATATTCATCTTCAAAAGTATCCCATGTCCATGTCTTGTTTTCATAAAATTCATGGAAATTTGTGATACCTGCAGGATCGAGAAGCTCTGTATTGTACACAAGCGCAAAGCTGTCAAGAGCCTGGAATCCCGGCCAATAAAGCGGACATACAACATAAGGGACACCGTTGTACATACCGGGTTCAAGCATATTTGCCGCACCGTATTTATCTGTTTGTGAAAGGTCTATCTGATCGGGAAAGTCTGTAATCGGATAAAGCAATCCGTTCTTTGCAAAAAGCTGCATTGCGTTTAAGTATGTGAAATTACAAGCGTCAGCGTGAATTACCCCTGACATTGACTGCATCTGAAACTGTGAGTCGTCAAGATCCTGATTGAAGATCACTTCCGCATTATATTCGGTTTCAATCTGATTTACCCTGTTTAGAAGAGCCTCGCCCTGAGGGGTTTGTTTGTCGTAAGTAAAAATGAGTAAATCGGGGTCTGCTGCAGGATTGTTTTCATGGTAAAAATAGAATTTATAACCCTCAAAATCAAAGTCGTTTTCTCCTGATGATAATTCTCCGATAAACGGCATAAGTGTTAGCGGTTCACCGCAAGCTGTAAGGAAAATGCAAAGAATCAAAGCTGAAACTGTAAACAATTTTTTCATGATTGAAATCTCCTGTTTGTATGTAATAATATACATTTATTATAAATCATGTGTAATTATATGTCAAGAGGTTTTTTAAAAAAAATATGTAAATTTTAGAAGTTTATATGTCGTGACTATCTTCCCCTCATTTTTTATTACCGATTTGCTTGTGGGCAGTTGTTAAGGAAAACCACTTTCTTTTTGTTATGAAAAGAAAGTGGTCAGGTTTTAAAAAGTTTTTATGCAATTTTTATTCAGCTTCGGTTATCCATATCATTTCGGAGCCTATATATTTAATCTCAACGTCAATACCTTTTGTCATAAGGTCTGCACCTGTTGCGGTACAGTTTTGTTCGGGTCTGTCTTCAAAGGTCAGTTGATATACTGTATCCTCGTAAAGTCCGTCAAAAACCACATTGTATGTATCGGAAACTTCTGCGGAAGGCTTGAACAGGAAAACAACACCTTTTATCTCGTTTTTGCTGTCGGGGTCTGCGTACATTATACCGTCCCAGTTTGTACCGTCAGGTCTTGGCAAAATGTGGTAAAGCTCTGCTTCACGTACAAGCGGCTTAACTTTTTCTTTATAGATTGTTGCATATTCTTTATAGTAATCGGGGCGGACGTTTCCTGTCCAAGGAGCCCACATGGGAATACCGATTATTGTTGATCTGAAGCCCATATCTAACATTGAATCGGTAAAATCGTAGGATTCTCCTTCTTCGATTTCGGGTTTTTGTACTGCGGGGAAGAAGTATTGAGGACATTCGGGATTGAATGTTTCAATATTACATGGAATTTCAAGCTGTGCAGGGTGGATAATGTAAGAACTGTCATAGAAAGAAGCTCTCAAGCTGAGATAATTTGCCGTATCATCACAGTTGAAGAATGTTGTTAAGGTCGCTGTATACAGATCTTTGTTTCCGCCGCCCGAATTGCAACTTTCAAATTTGAAGCCGTCAACTGTATCGTAAAGGTGTTTTACAATATCCGCAAAGCCTACAGTACACCAATATGCCACGTCAGAACCGTTTGCGTCATGTCTGTTTTTCTGATCTGAATATACGGGTATAGGTTCAAAGTCTGTTCTCCATTGGTCAACATTTGCGTTTTTAAAGAATTTTTCCAATGCGGTCTTAAGATATTCAACGCATTCAACATTTCCAAGGTCTGCAAGTCTGCAAAACGGATGTTTTTGGTTTGAAAACCATTCCGGATGGGTTACTGCATTCAATTCTCCGAATTTGTCTGTGGGATTTCCTTCTTCATCAAGATTTTCATGCAAAAGTATGTAAGCTGCAAAGTTTAAACCGAGTTCGTCAAGTTTTTCACCGTATGCTGATATATTTGCATAAGATTCGTTGGGTGTATCTGAACCTTCGGAGATCAATGTCCATGAACTTTCATAAGGAAGCGGTTTTTCTGCAGTAAAGCCATATCCTGACCACCAACCGTATTCGATTTTGATGGAATCAATATTAGCTTCAGCAGCTGCTTCGGGTGTCATTTGCTTGTCGATCTGAACATAAGGCAGTTCATCGCTGTCTCTGAGAATCGGAACAACTTTGCAATCAAAGAACCATGACTTGAAAATGTTGGAGCAGTCTTCAATATTTCCTTCATAGGGAAGTATCAGGACTGAAGGAATTATAAAAGTGTCTCCCGGCTGTATAAGTGTGGAAAATTCACCTTCATCATTTGCAAGTGATGCTTTCGTAACAATATGACCGTCTTTTTCAATCTTTGACCAGACTCTTCCGATAGTCCAATTCAATGCAAAGAAAATGCCGTCTTTTTCACTTCTGTCAATGAATTGTGCTGTGAAAAACTCTCCGTTACTACCAAAATCAGGTCTGCTGCTGTCTACAAGTTTAATACCGCTTGAAAGATTTTCTTTATAGATGCCAGAACCTTCATACATTATACCGTTTTTGTAATTTTCATTGAGTAGCGCATCAGCATTTTGAACGTGACCTTCGGCAATAAATCCTTCGCTCTTGATTCTTACGATGTTTGTTGTTTCGGGGTCAAGAACCTTTGTGGAAATAGAAGAAAAACCTCCGTCAAGGGCAATTCTCATCTCTGTTTCATTCAGATTGTTTACTTCCATATGAATCTCAAAAGGTCCTGATAACTCAGGTCGAACCGCAATACAAACCCTTAAGTCAAGATTCTGTATCGGTTCATGGAATCTGTATATCAGTCCGTTTGTGAGAACTCCGTTGTCATCCTTATTTTCATATTTGGTTGTTGACACGTATTCCCATGCAAGAGTTACTTTCTTTTTTTCTATTTTTATATATTTAGGTAATTGAAATTCAGAGTTTTCCATAAGTTTATTCTCTGTATTTGAAGCTGTTGAAAGATTTGTGATGTAAAGAATATTTTCAACAACGTTTAAAGTAATCGACTCTCCGATACTTTTTAAAGTATTTTCAGATCCAACTTCTGTTTCTGTATAGACAGGCTCAGGCGGCGCTACGGGTTCGTCGGGAATGTCGGGAGTGTTTGGCTCGACAGGGTCGACAATTTCCGATTCATCGGAAACTTTCTGATTTTCTGTGGGGGTATTGTTGCAGGCTGCAAGCATTGTCAATGTCATTGATGTTGTAAGCAGTAAACTTAGCATTTTTTTTAACATTGGGATGTCCTCCTTAAAGATAGGTGAGTAAATACTGTGCTTAAGTTATATTCCTATTTTACCATATTTTATTGTTTGTGTCAATATATTAAAGAACTGATTCTTATCTTTTTTGATAAAATATGGAAAACTGCTTTCTTGTAAAAACAGTTTTCCTATAAATTTATAAATTGGTTTTTATTCAGCTTCGGTTATCCATATCATTTCGGAGCCGATATATTTTATCTCGACATTAAGACCTTTTGTCATGAGGTCTGCCCCCGTTGCGGTACAGTTCTGTTCCGGTCTGTCTTCAAATGTCAGTTGATATACTGTATCCTCGTAAAGTCCGTCAAATATAACATTGTAAGTATCGGAAACTTCTGCGGATGGTTTGAACAGGAAAACAACACCTTTTATCTCGTTTTTGCTGTCGGGATCTGCGTACATAATGCCGTCCCAATTTGTGCCGTCGGGTCTGGGTAAAATATGGTAAAGCTCTGCTTCACGAACAAGGGGTCTGACTTTTTGTTCATATATTGGCAGGTATTCCGCATAGTATCCCCAATAGGGTACACCTTCCCACGGAGCCCAATGGGGTACTCCTATGATCGTACTTCTGAATCCCATGTCCATCATGGAGTCATAGAAATCATAAGTGTCTCCTTCGGAAATTGTAGGAGCTTCTGTTTTAGGGTAATAATACATTGAACTGTTGGGATCAAAAGTATTTAAATTACACGGAATCTGTAATTGTGCAGGATGTAAAATATAACTGCTGTCATAAAATGCAACTCTTAAGTTGAGATAAATTGCCGAATCTTCCACGTTTATAACAACAGCTTTTGTTGCAGTGTAAATATCTTTCTGACATCCACCTGAAGAACAGCTTTCGTATCTGAATCCGTCAACAGTGTCGTACATATGGTCAATTATTTCAAAAAAGCCTTTTGTAGCCCAATACGGGACATCGGTACCGTCAGCGTCATGTCTGTTTTTATGTTCTGATACTGAAATTATAGGTTGGAAGTCTGTTCTCCATGTGTCAATATGATTTGTAGTGAAGAGGGTTGATAAAGTGTTTTTTACATAATTAATACATTCAACATTGCCGAGGTCTGCTAATTTATTATCACTTCCTGCAGATTCGTCTACAAACCATTCGGGATGTGTGATAGAGTTGAATATTCCGTATTGGTCGGTAACATTTTTATTCAGATCTACGGTATCATGAAGTAATAGATACAGTGCCCAACTTACTCCCATAGAGTCCATGTATGCTCCGTATTCTTCCATTGTTGTAAATCCGTATGGCTGAAACCACCACATGAAATCGGGATTTCGTAATTCCCATGATCCTTCAAGAGAATGGGGTTCTGTAAATTGATGTGTTGTCCACCAACCGTAGTCCCATTTTATTGAGTCTACACCGTACTCGGCAGCCACTTCAGGGTACATCTGAGGATCTATTTGAGTTAAAGGTTCATTAGGATTATTTCTGAGTGCAGAAACTGTTTTACATTCAAAAAACCAGTTTTTATAAATATTGCTTCCGTCATCTATTGAGCCATCATAGGGTAAAAGATACACGGAAGGAAAGAGAAATGTTTCACCTGCAGGAATTTCTGTAGTGAAAAATTTGGGTTTTTCAGTGCTGTCATCTATGTTTATGGTTGCATATGCCACGTTGTCGTGGTTGTTTACAAATTTTATCTTTCCGTGAGTCCATTCCAAAGCTATAAATAAGCCGTCAACACCATTTCTGTCAACATATATTGCGGGAAAATCATCCTTGTTTCCATCGTCGGTTGTTGCAGAGGCTGTTATCCATCTTTTTATATCGCTGACAGGTATTCTGTTGAATCCTTTTACTGAGTTACTGCTTCCGTTTGCGTTTGAAAAACCTCCTGCCATCCAGCCTTCTCTGTTGATTTTAATATAATCGGTAGTTGTTTCGTCAATCAAATTTATGCTGAAGGATGCGAAATCATACGGTGCTATTCTAAATGCGGAATCGTTGAGATTTTCAATCTCTGAGTAAAATTCAAAAGGTCCGCTGAGATTGTCTCTGACGACACAGTAAACGCGAAGCTTTACATTTTGTTCTTTATCTTCAAAATTGTAAATAAGTCCTGAAGTCATGGAATCATTGACTTCTTTATTTTCAAATTTTACCGTAGAGGTATAGCTCCAATTCAGGTCGATGGTTTCTCCTAATTGACCGTCTGTTTGGTAACTTTTCGGTAGAGCGAATACGGAATTTTCCACAAGCATATTTTTGTTTGATGTTGTGGTTGCCACGTTTGTAATCAGCAGTTGGTTATCTTCTACATTTAAAGTAATAGTTGTCCCTGCGTTTGTTATTGTGTTTTCTGTTCCGACTTCCGTTTCCGTATAAACAGGCTCAGACGGTACGTCTGGCTCGTCCGGAACTTCGGGAGTGTCAGGCTCGACGGGATCGGAAATTTCGGGATCATCAGGAACTTCCGGAGTCTCCGATTGAGAATTATTGCAGGCAGTAAACATCGTCAATATCATTGATGCTGCTATCAACAGACTTATTAGCTTTTTTATCATGTGGATATCCTCCTGTAAAGTATTGATTTTACTGTGATTTAATTTTATCATACTTTACTTTTTTTGTCAATATATAAATTAAAAGTTGAAATGAGCTTTTTATTAAGATAGATATAAAAATATCAGGGAAAACTTTTCCGTCTGAAAAAAAAGTTTTCCCTTGAAAATATTATATAAGTTTATTAGTCGATAAGAAAAGCTGCCATTTCAGCTTTGAATTTTTCTTCCTCATCTTTGTTGTGGATAACTACAGTGAGGGGCTTTGTCAAGTCAAGACTGAATATACCCATAATTGATTTTGCGTCAATAGTATATCTTCCCGATACAATATCAACGTCTCCCGAATAAAGATTTACTTTGTTTACAAAAGCTTTTACTGCTTCGATTGAATCGAGTTTAATTTTCATAAAAACCGTTCCTTTCAAATGAAAATATTGTATTTATAAGAGCTCTTTATAACTTTCAATATAAATATCACAGAGAGCTTTTACTTCGTCTTGGTCTCTTTCGCAATAATCCTCAATACCGCAGACCTTATACCCATTGGCTTTGAGTGTTTTAATGCTGTAAAGAGCGTCTTCAAAAACAAAAGTATTCTCTTTTGTTGCTCCCAGCATTTCAAGACTCTTGTCAAAAATATCGGGGTATTCCTTACCTTTGCCTACTTCTCTTGTTGTCAGGATAAATTCAAAATATTCGGAAAGACCCAATCTTTCCAATACCTTTGAAGATTCTCTTCTGGGAGTTGCTGTGGCTATGGCGCATTTTACGCCTTCGCTTTTCAATTTGTCCAAGAATTCACGCACATAGGGTTTTATATCAATTACCGTGCTGTAGAACTTATACATCATATCAAAGACTTCCTGCAAAGTAACTGTCATTTCGGGGTAGCCGTATTTTTCGCTGAGGTATTTAAAGTCACCGTTACAGTTTACGTTGGAAAAAATAACATATTCAATGGCTTCTTTAGGAAAGTCTTTGAGACCGTATTTTTCGTTAAGGAAAGCAAAGGGGAGACCTCTCCAATATTTCATGGATTCCACAAGGGTTCCGTCAAGGTCAAAAACTGCAAATTTATAATTCATTTTACGTCCTTCATTATTTGAGATTTTTTTACAGAGTAAGTATACCAAAAAATAATAAATATGTCAATATTTTAATCTTGTCTTTTTTCTAAAAATGCAATATAATTATATTGCTGAATTGTGTACTGTTCAGACATTATGGAAAAGTGAATTGATAGAATGAAATTTTCAATACATACTCTTGGCTGTAAAGTCAATCAATACGAAAGTGAAGTAGTTGCAGAAGCTCTTGAGAAAAAAGGTTTCCAAAGAGCTTCCAACGGAGAAAAATGTGATATCTGCTTCATAAACACTTGTGCCGTTACGGAAGAAAGTGTACGTAAGTCTTTGCAAATAATCAGACGAGCAAAAAGACAGAATCCCGATGCGGTTATCGTTTCTGCAGGTTGTGCTTCCCAATCGGAAGACCATAGAGCGAGACTTGAAGAGGTTTGCGATATTACAATAGGTAATAAAAATAAACCCGATATCCCAGAGCTTATAGATGCTTTTCTTTCAGACAGAAAAAAGATTTCTTCCTTTGTAAAAATAGGTGAGGAAAAAGAATTTGAACCGATGACAGCTTATACGGGTGAACGTACAAGGGCAACATTGAAAGTTCAGGACGGCTGTAATAATTTCTGCAGTTATTGTATAATACCCTATGTAAGAGGAAGGATTCGCAGTAAGGATTTTGCGGAAGCTGTTTCTGAAATGAGATTTCTTGCGGAAAAAAGCGGCTACAAAGAGATAGTACTTACGGGAATACATTTGGACCATTACGGAAAAGATATCGGAAATGTTACTCTCATGGACTTGCTTGAGGCGGCTGAGGATATCCACGGACTTGAAAGGATACGTCTCAGTTCCCTTGAACCTATTTTTATAACTGAGGAAAACGTGGAGCGAATGAAAAAGCTTACCAAAATCTGCCATCATTTTCATTTGTCACTTCAAAGCGGATGCGATGAGACTCTGGAAAGAATGAACAGGCATTATACAACAGCCGATTACGAGCATTGTGTAGCTCTTCTCAGAAACGCATTTGAAGATACCGCAATAACAACAGATATAATAGTGGGTTTCCCCGGAGAGACGGAAGAAGAATTTGCAAAAACTATGGAATTTGCACAAAAGATTGGATTTATGAAGATACACATATTCCCATTCTCTGAAAGACAGGGAACTGTTGCGGCAAAAATGGACGGAAAGCTTCCGACGGAAGTTAAGAATAAAAGAGTTCACTTGCTCAACGATATCGCTGAAAAAACAAGATCACAATTTCTTGAAAAAACAATCGGAAAAGAAGTGTCCGTGCTTTTTGAAACGAAAAAAAACGGGAAACTTCACGGATACACTCCCAATTATATTGAAGTCGTTGCGGAAGGTCCTGCAGAGCTTTGCAATAAAACCGCAAAAGTTATAATAAGATACTCTGCTGAAGATTATGTATACGGAGAAATTGTTTCAGTTTAATATTGAAACTGTTTATCTTTAATCCTGAATTCGCTTTTCTTTAGGGGGTGTGGGGGATATTTCTTTTCACGCGAAAAGAAATGTCCCCCACATCAAAGAAATGATCACTACAGTATTTGAAGTTTAGATTTTTGTTCACGGTTTTCCTACATTTGGAGGTTGACAAATCTTAGAAATAATGGTATACTGATTATGTATGTGAATAATTTAACATTGGAAGGAGCATATTTTTGCAATATTCAATTAAAAATAGAATAGTAGCTATAGGCCTTACACTGGGTATTGCTTTCGCAACAGCTTTTTCTGTGGGGGCAGCGGCTAAAGTTCAGTTTGAAAACGAGGAAGATGCGGCCGCTTACGAACAGGCTCAGGACGAGCTTGCAAGTCTCAATTCCGAAAGAAAACAGTTGTCAAAGGAGCTTGCCGCGGCTAAAAGCGAAAAGAAAAGCATTATGAAACAGAAAGAGATACTTGAAGATCAGGTTCTTGCAACGGATGCGGAAATAGTAACTCTTAACTGGGTCATTGCAGATCTTACAACTCGTCTTGAAAAGAAGAATTCTGAACTTGCGATTGCAGAAGCTAAATATGATGAGTTTTATGAGAAATATAAATCCCGTATAAGAGCTTCTTATGAAGCAGGTGAAGTTTCTTATATTGAAGTAATTTTGACTTCCGCAAATTTCTCTGAGCTTCTTACAAGAATCGATTTTGTTTATGATATGATGGAGTATGATAAATATCTCCTTGATGAAATGAAAGAGTCTATTGCTTTCGTAGAAGAGACTAAGGCTTCTATTGAAGAAGAGCTTAAGATTCAGGAAGAGGTTCTGATTCAGCTTGAAGCTGCAAAAGCCGATCAGGAGGCTCAGGTTTTGGAACTTGCTTTAGTTGTGGAAGAGATAAATGATGAGATTTCCGATATTGAAGATGAAGAATCGAAATTCTTGAGACTTGAAAAAGAGCTTGATGCAAAGATACAGACCCTTCTTGACAGACAAAAGAAATACGTTGGCGGAGATATTATCTGGCCGTTGCCCGCAGAATATGACCACATAACATCAGGTTACGGTTACAGAAATTTTGATAAGTCTTTCCATGACGCTATCGATATTGCCGCACCCGGCGGTACTCCCATTTATGCGGTAAACGACGGTACTATAATTATGTATCAGTGGGTAAATACAGGCGGCGGAAATAAAGTCGTTATTGACCATGGTTCAAGTATAACCACTACATATTGCCATTTGTCCAAGTTCCAGGAAGGTCTAAAGGTCGGTTCCGAGGTTAAACAGGGCGATATTATCGGTTATGTGGGTACTACAGGGACTTCAACAGGTAATCATTTGCATTTCAGAATTGCAATAGATGGCAGTACTGTCGATCCCAGAGATTATGTAAATGCTCAGGGCGAAGAACCTGCAAAGAAGCTTGAATGGTAAAAAATAATTAAAGATTTTTTATGGAGAACCCTTCTTTTCGTGAAAAGAAGGGTTCTCCAAACCTCTCCCAAGAAAAGCATTGTAGGGAGAGATCTTATTTGTAATTGCTATGATTCGGTTTTCTTTTGAAGGGTACGGGGAACTTTTCTTTTTTCGTGAAAAGAAGGGTTCTCCAAACCTCTCCAAAGAAAAGCATTGTAGGGAGAGATTTTATTTGTAATTGCTATGATTCGGTTTTCTTTTGAAGGGTACGGGAAACTTTTCTTTTTTCGCGAAAAGAAAAGTTTCCCGTTAAAAATATCCATAAAATAAATTAGTACAAATGAGTAAGAATTTATTTTTCGGTGTTGATTTTTTGAGGGAAATATGTTATAATTAAAATATAGAAAGGATGGTCGATCAAAACTATGCTTAAAGCACAGAAGAAATTCGGTATAGAAGAACTTGAAGAATTAAGCGGTTCAGCCATGGCGAAAATGACGCCAAGTCAATTCGGACAGCTTTTGAAAGATTATTTTACTATTCAAAATGTGTATTCTGCTGCAATTAAGGAAATGAGTACGAAGCTCGAGATTCTTGACAGTGAGTTCCATTTCAGATATAAGAGGAATCCGATCCATAATATTCAGACCCGTTTGAAGTCTCCGCAAAGTATTTTTAATAAACTTTTGAAAAAGGGTTTGGATTCGGATTTCAAAACAGTAACGGAGAAAATTACTGATATTGCGGGAATCAGAGTTATCTGCCAGTATATTGATGACATTTATACCATTGCAGATCTTCTGACAAAGCAGGACGATGTTACCGTTGTCAGCGTTTCCGACTACATCAAAAGACCGAAAGAGAACGGTTACAGAAGTTTGCATATAGTTGTGAATATTCCCGTTTTCTTTTCTGACAGAAAAGAGAATGTAAATGTGGAAATTCAGATAAGGACTATTGCAATGGACTATTGGGCAAGTCTGGAGCATGAGCTTAAATATAAAAATCCCGAAACAGTTCCGGCTGAAATAAAGGCAAAGCTTTTGGAGTGTGCCGAGACAATTGCCGAAACAGATAAGAAAATGCAGGATATATACAGAACTCTTTCAAAATTGGAAGATTCAAAAAAAGACAGTTGATTATATTTAATGGGGGATAGTAATGACATCGGATAATAAAAATATAGATAATATCAATGACGATCTTGTTATCGTTGAAAATGACGAAAATATTCAAACTGAACCTTCAAAAATTCCCGTAAAACATCCCGATAATCCTACGCTTGGAAGTTTTTTAAAGGCTCTGTATGACCCTTCTGATCTTGCGGGGAAGACAGGTAAGATCCAATGGTTTTTCTTTCCTTTTTTACCTGCACTCTGTTATGCTTTATTTTCTCTTCAGTTGTTTTTGGAAAATGTCGGTTCGGGTGTCCGTGCAGGGAATTTCCTGATAGTTCCCATCGGTGCTTTGTGCGGATATGCTTTTACTCTTGTAAGCTGTCTCATTCTTTTCCTTGTTTTTAAGGCTATGAGACATAAGTTTTCTTTCAAAGAATCTGTTGCGGTTCTTTCGGGAAGCTTTGTTGGTGCAGTTCTCGTTGAAATAATAGGTTTGGCGGTGAATATTTTTACTCCCGTTCACACGTCTGTAAACTTTGGGGTTTTCGGACTTTTTGTTTTCATGATTCCTCTCTCATTCTTTACAGTGAAGAACAGTAAAGGTAAAATACTTGCCACCGTTTTATTAACGGTTATTTCAATTATAAACATTATAATACTTTGTCTCATGATAAAAGTGGGCGGAGTTGCATAACGGAATGGGGGAAAATCAATGAAACACGGTAAATATTTTTATATAGGTATAATCACTCTTTCTCTTTTATTTATTACCGGATTGACTTTGGTTGGCTGGAGTCTGAAAACTGTGTTGTATCTGATTCTCGGTTTTACTGTCAATGTGGTTACTCTTGTGGGTTTTGAATTTGTGGCAATGACAGAGAAATATAAGATTTATGACCATAGAACTTGGTTTTTTACAATTCCTCTGACCGTTGCGGCTTTGATTTCAAGATTCATATTCGGTGTACATATTTTTCTTCCCATATATATTGTAACCGTTATGTGTGCCTCAGGTGTCCTTGCCTATGAGAGATACTCTTTGTTTGGTAAAAAAAGGGCTGTGACAGCTCCTTTGATAGTCGGACTTTACTCAGCAATTCTTATGACGGTTCTTTGGGTTTTTACAATGGCTATTTAAGTAATAAAAAACAACTTGAGAAGATCGGATTCTTCTTAAGTTGTTTTTTTATGATTTTTGGAAAAGCTCTTTTGGGGAAAGAGTTTTTTTAATTACAACTGTAAAGTTGAACACCTTTACAGTTTAAGCTTTTTACAAAAAATTGTCAATTTTTTTTCCTTTAGGTATTGACTTTGATTTGTCAATTTGGTATACTATTATCATGAAGCATAAATCAGAATAGATTTGTTGTTTTTTTAGCTTCATGACAAATTCAAATTAAAAATGGGACCCTATCCCATTATCCATTTGAATTTAAAGATTAAGTATTTGTGCCGCTGTCCGAACAGCGGTATGGAGTATTATCATGAAGCATAAATCAGAATAAATCTGTTGTTTTTTAGCTTCATGCCAAATTCAGTACTTGTGCCGCTACAAAGGAAAGTATGGGTACCTGTACGGTGAAAAATGTTATGAAAATTGCTTAAAATATATATGGAAGAGGAGGAAACCGGATGCCGGATATGCAGAAGAAATCGGATGTTGATGTTGTGCAGTCAAATCAAAATTTGCCGAGCAGAGCAGGAGAGGTTATAAGGCTTATTTCGAATGCTGAACTGAAAGCCGAAGAGCGATTGAAGAATGCAGGGCTTGAGGCAAAGAAAGTGATTGAAGATGCAAAACTCGAATCTGAAAATTTGAGCAAAGAATCTGAACGGAAAGCTGACGATAAGATTAGGCAGGTCAGAAACCTGACTGAGGAAAAGGGTAGAGATCTGATATTGTCACTTATGGAAAAATCAAAAGCAGATTGCGATACCTTGAAAGAGGAGGCTCGTTCCAATATAGACTCTGCTGCAGATGCTGTGATTAAGAAGGTGCTTGAATCATGGCAATAGTTAAAATGAAAAAATTGACTCTTATAGGTTTGAATAACGAAAAAGAGTCTTTATTGAATGAACTCATGTGGCTTTCCGCTGTTGATGTAAGTCCGTTGACTGAAAACAGTCTTGAAGAGACTGTTGGATTAGTCAAAAATGACGGAGCAGTTCTTGAAGAAGAGCAATACGGTGAAGAATTAAGCTTGCTTGATTCAGCCATGAAGCTCATGGGTATGAATTATACTTTGAAAAAGTCCATGTTTTCACCGAAGGACAAAGTTTACAGGGAGGATTTCGGTAACGACCTTTTTAAAAAGGAAGTTATGGATGCATCTCAACGATCTTTGGAGCTTCAGAGCGAGATTAACAGCCTAAAAACTGTTGAAAACCGTCTTAAGCAAAGCCTCTCATCGCTTCAGCCTTGGAAATCTTTGCCAACTCCTTTGGGCAGAAAACCATCAAAGCATACTTCACAGATACTTGGAACAGTTTACGAAAAAGTCCGGCTTGAAGATATCATGGAAATTGAAGTCGACGGACAGCGTGAAACTACTCCCGTATGGGCTGAGAAAGTAAATGTAAGTAATAAAGTCAGTTATATTACGGTAATTTATCTTGACTCTTATGAAAAGCAGATCGAGACACATCTTTCCGAATTGGGATTTTTAAGAGTTCAGTTCCCCGGATTAACTTCAACAGTTTCGGAAGAAATAGTCCGTGTTGAAGCTGAACTTTCCGAATTGAGTGAAAAGAGAACGGCTCTCGAAACGGAATTGAATGAGATTTCAAACGAAAATTATGATAAGGTTCGTAAATTAACGGATATTCTTACAAATAAACGTAAATTATCCACAGTGCGAAGCAATCTTGTAACGACAAATTCGTCCTTTATGCTTGAAGGGTGGTTTCCTGAAGAGCGTGAAAACGAAATATCGGAGCTTTTGGAAAAGTATTCGTGTTATTACGAGACTGCTGAACCTACAGAAGAGGAAGAACCTCCCATTAAGCTGAAGAATAATACGGTATTTGAACCCTTTGAAGCTATTACCGAAATGTATTCTTTGCCGATCTATAGGGGAATAGACCCTACATTTATGGTGGCACCCTTCTACTTCCTTCTTTTCGGTATGATGCTTTCGGATGCGGGTTACGGTATTGTAATGACAATAGCTTGTTTCTTGGGCTTGAAATTCCTGAGTCTGGGAAAAGGTCTTCGCAGAATGTTGAAAATGTTTATGTTCTGCGGAATTTCAACAGCATTCTGGGGCTTCATGTTCGGTACTTTCTTCGGAGATGCTGTCGGAGTTGTAGCTTCTACCTATTTTGGTAGTACTGTGGCTCTTAAACCTCTTTGGTTTGACCCTGTTTCCGATCCCCTTACAATGCTTGTGGTATCTTTCGTTGTGGGCTTTATTCATATTCTTGCAGGTCTTGGACTTAAAGCTTATATGATGATAAAACGAGGTCATTGGCTTGATGCTCTTTTTGATGTTGGCTTCTGGATAATTTTACTTCTGGGACTTCCCATGCTGATTTTAGGAGGCTTTTTCTCTGTCATCGGTGCAGTTTTTGCCATCGGCGGAGCTGTTGGTCTTATAGCAACACAGGGTAGAAATGAAGTCAGCATTATTAAAAAGATAACATCGGGTGTAATGAGTCTTTACGATATTACAAGTTATCTTGCGGATATACTTTCTTATTCAAGAATTCTTGCACTGGGACTTTCCACGGGTGTTATAGGAAGTGTTTTCAATAAACTCGGTTCACTTGGCGGTTCAAGTTTTATCAGCGCAATAGTTTTTATAATAATATTCCTTATAGGACACGTTTTGAATTTTGCACTTTGTGCTTTAGGTTCTTATGTTCATGCTTCAAGACTTCAATTTATCGAATTCTTCGGTAAGTTCTATGAAGCGGGCGGAAGAAAATACAACGCTCTCGGTGTGGAGGGTAAATACACCGATATTCTTTAAAAAATAATTTAATTAAAATAATGGAGGAAAATATCATGTTTCTTACAAATCTTGCTACAGCTGAAACTTTCAACTATTTCACATTTTTGAGCGACGGTCTTTTTTGGGCATTTTTCGGTGCTGCTCTTGCGGCAATTCTTGCGGGTATCGGTTCTGCACGCGGTGTAGGTATTGTAGGTGAAGCAGCTTCCGGTCTTGTTGCGGAAGATCCTTCCAAATTCGGTCAGCTTATTATTCTCGAAGCTCTTCCCGGTACACAGGGTATCTACGGTCTTCTTATTGCGTTCATTACTTGCCTTAAACTCGGTCTTTTCAGCGATGCTCTTACAGTTATTACACTTGAGCAGGGTCTTTATATCTTCCTTGCTTGTCTTCCCATCGGTATCGTAGGTCTTTTCTCTGCAATTTATCAGGCACGTTGTGCAGCCTCCGCTGTAAACATTCTTATTAAAAACCCCAACGATGTTGCAAAAGGTATTACCCTTTCGGCTATGGTTGAAACATATGCACTTTTTGCACTCCTTATCTCCTTCCTTATGGTAAACTTCATCCTCAAATAAGCAGTTTGAGCACAGATGATCGTTTAATTTATATGGAGGTTGGATATGGGCGTAGAAAATATTCTTGAAAAAATTACTCTTGAAGCTACAGCTGCGGCTGAATCCGTTATCTCTGATGCAAAGAAAGAGGCTGTTTCCATTGTTGAAGAAGCTAAGAAAAAAGCAGCCGATTCTTATGCTAAAAGTCTTGACGCTGCTGAAAAAGAAGCTATAGAGTCTATAAATCATATCAGAAGCATGGCAGCACTGGAAGCGAGAAAAATGAAGCTTGCCGCTAAAAGAGAAATTATTGACGAAACTTTTGTTGCCGCGGCAAACCGTCTGCGTAATCTTCCCGATAATGAATACGCTGCTTTTCTTGCAGCAATGGCAAACGCTTCCGCAGAAAAGGGTACATTGTGGTTTTCCGAGAGAGACTTCCGTCTTGCTGAACAGGTAAGACCTTATCTTAAAGGTGAGTTTAAAATCTCAAGAACTACAGTTAAAAAGCTTTCAGACGGATTTATAATCAAAAACGGCAATATTCAGGTGAAATGTTCTATTGAAGAGCTTCTTTCCGTGAAGCGAGCAGAACTTGAACCTGTGGCGGTGAATATCCTCTTTGCGGAATAGGAGGATCGGTAAATGAGAAAATATAAAGATACCGATTATCTCCATGTTTCTGTTCGTCTGCGTGCTATTGCACATAAGACTGCTGTGGATTATGATACATTGGTAAAAATAATAGATTCCCGTTCCGTGGAAACGGCTGTCAGAATTCTTGAAGAAAAAGGACTTTCCCTTTCATCTGCGGTGACTGATGGCTCTGATGGGGTTTTAAAGCGTTTGGATAATGTCCTTACAGAAGAACTCAATAAAGCTTATAAATTGGTAACTTCAATTATCGGTTCGTCCGTTCTTGTATCTTTGCTAAAGGTCAGATACGATTTTCAAAATCTCAAAGCATTGATAAAGGCAGAGATGTTGGGAATTTCTCCCGATTCCATGCTTGTGGACAGCGGAAATGTTTCCCTCAATGCATTGAAGGACGGCTTCCGTGAACGTGATAAAAAACTTCTTGACGGTGCTGTTGCTGCTGTTTCCGAATCAGCTGTTAAAGAAGCTTCTGAAACGGGAGACCCTCAACGTATAGACCTTATTGCGGATAAGGCTTGCTATGACTATATTATGAAAGGTTGTAAGGCTTCGGGCTTTGATTTCCTTTCCGAATACTTCAGTGCAAAAGCTGATCTTTCAAATCTTATGATATTTATCCGTTGCCGCAGAATGGGTAAGGATATGGCATTTTTTGAGGATGCGCTTCTTCCTTATTTCGGTGCTGTAAAACTTAAAAAATTAACGGAATACTATAACAGACCTCTTGAAGATTTCTATGAAATGTTGTCTTCCACTCCTTACAGAAATGTGTTTGCGGGAGAAAATATTTCTGTCAAAGAAATCGAATGGAATATTACAGACTATCTTAACGGACTTGTAAGAAAAATGAATTCCGTATCTTTCGGTCCTCAGGTAGTTGTAGGCTTCCTTCTCGGAAAAGAAAACGAGATCTCCAATATAAGAATTGCTTTATCTTCCGTAGTTTCAGGCGTTGAGTCTGAAAAGGCAAAAGAAAAGCTCAGAGTATAAAGGGGGAGTCCGAGAATGAAAAAAATTGCTTGTATCGGGGATAAAGACAGTGTCCTTTGCTTTATGGCAATAGGTTGCTCCGTTTTTGTAGCTGAAACTCCTGAAGAAGCTGCTAAAATACTCCGCAATCTTGCTTCGGATGAATCTTATCCCATTATATTTTTAACAGAAAACTATTACAATGCCATGCCCGGTGTAATCTCAGATTACGCGGAAAAACCTCTCCCTGCAATTATATCTCTTCCCGGAGCTAAGGGCTCGGAAGGTTCAGGATTGGCAAATATCAAGGCACTTGTGGAAAAAGCCATTGGTGCAGACATTACATTTAACAATTAGGAAGGATTATAAATATGGCTACGACCAAACCCGAAGGCAGAATTATTAAAGTTGCCGGTCCTCTCGTTGTTGCAGAAGGCATGGGCCACGCAAATATGTTTGACGTTGTTCGTGTCGGCAAGATGAGACTTATCGGTGAGATCATCGAAATGAGAGAAGACAAGGCGTCCATTCAGGTTTATGAAGAGACCGCAGGACTTGGCCCCGGTGACGTAGTTGTTTCGGACGACATGCAGCTCTCAGTTGAACTTGGTCCGGGACTTATTACAAATATTTTTGACGGTATCCAGAGACCTCTTGAAGATATCAGAGAAAAATACGGACCTCTCATTGAAAAAGGAATAGATGTTCCTTCTCTTGACAGAGAAAAATATTGGGATTTTGAAGCTACTGTTAAAATCGGTGATTATGTTAAAGCAGGCGATGTTATCGGTACTGTAAGAGAAACTCCGTCCTTGCTCCATAAAATAATGGTTCCTCCAAATCTTGAAGGTGAAATTATCTATATCAGAAGTGGCAGTTATACTGTCGCACAGCATGTGGCAAAGATAAAGAAGCCCTCAGGCGAATCCTGCGAGATATCTATGCTCCAGCGTTGGCCCGTAAGAACAGCACGTCCTTATAAGGAAAAGATGACTCCTTCTGTACCTTTTATTACAGGTCAGAGAGTTATTGACGCGTTCTTCCCCCTTGCAAAAGGTGGTACAGCTTGTGTTCCCGGTCCTTTCGGAAGCGGTAAGACCGTTGTTCAGCATCAGCTTGCAAAATGGTCTGACGTTGACGTTGTTGTTTATATCGGTTGCGGTGAACGCGGTAACGAAATGACTGACGTTCTTATGGAATTCCCCGAACTTAAAGACCCCCGCACAGGCGAAAGCTTGATGCAGAGAACTGTTCTTATTGCAAACACTTCCGATATGCCCGTTGCTGCCCGTGAAGCTTCAATTTACACAGGTATTACTATTGCTGAATATTTCAGAGACATGGGCTATGATGTTGCTATCATGGCTGACTCCACTTCCCGTTGGGCAGAAGCTCTTCGTGAAATGTCAGGTCGTCTTGAAGAAATGCCAGGTGAAGAAGGTTATCCTGCTTACCTTACATCCCGTCTTGCACAGTTCTATGAACGTGCAGGTCATGTGTACTGTTTAGGTTCAGACGGCAGAAAGGGTTCACTTACAGCCATAGGTGCTGTTTCTCCTGCAGGCGGTGACCTTTCCGACCCCGTTGCTCAGGCTACAATGCGTATAGTAAAAGTGTTCTGGGGTCTGGACTCTTCACTTGCTTACAGAAGACATTTCCCCGCAATAAACTGGCTTACATCATATTCTCTGTATCTTGACAGGATCAGCAACAGTATGGGTGAAACCGTTGATAAGGAGTGGCCTGAGCTTACGGCTGAAGCGATGAAGCTTCTCCAGATCGAAAACGAATTGGATGAAATTGTTAAACTTGTAGGTATTGACGCTATTTCTCCCTCAGACAGACTTATTATGGAAACAGCCCGTTCAATTCGTGAAGACTTCCTCCAGCAGAATGCCTTCGTTACGGAAGATGCTTTTACTTCTCCCGAAAAACAGAATGTTATCCTTAAGCTTGTTCTTGCTTATTATAAAAAAGCTATCGAGGCTCTCAATGCAGGTGCTGATCTTGATACTCTTACAGAGCTTCCCGTTCGTGAAAGAATTGCAAGAGTTAAAGAAACTCATGAAGAAGCAATCCAGGTTGAATATAAACGTGTTATGGGTATGCTTGAAAAACAGATAGAAGATGCAATAAATAACAAGAAGGAGGATGACCTGACATGATAAAAGAATATAAAACCATTCGAGAAGTTGCGGGTCCTCTGATGCTTGTAAAACAAGTTTCAAACGTAACTTACGGTGAATTGGGTGAAATTGAACTTCAGAACGGTGAACGCCGCCGTTGTAAAGTTTTGGAAGTAAACGGTACAGATGCTGTTGTTCAGCTTTTTGAAAGCTCCGCAGGTATGAACCTTGCGGAAAGTAAGGTCCGTTTCCTTGGCACAGGTATTGAATTCGGGGTTTCTCCCGATATCCTCGGCAGAGTTTTTGACGGTCTCGGAAGACCTATTGATAACGGTGTTCCCGTAATTGCGGAAAAAATGATGGATATCAACGGTGTGCCCATGAATCCTGCCGCAAGAGACTATCCTTCAGAATTTATTCAGACAGGAATTTCCGCCATTGACGGTCTTAATACTCTTGTAAGAGGTCAGAAGCTGCCCGTGTTCTCAGGTTCAGGTTTACCCCATGCAAATCTTGCGGCTCAGATTGCAAGACAAGCTAAAGTTCGTAATTCCGATTCAAAATTTGCCGTTGTTTTTGCGGCTGTCGGTATTACTTTTGAAGAGGCTGACTTCTTTATTTCAGACTTCAAGAGAACAGGTGCCATTGACAGAACCGTTCTTTTCATAAATCTTTCCTCAGACCCTGCTATTGCACGTATATCCACACCCCGTGTGGCTCTTACTGCAGCTGAATATCTTGCGTTCGACCTTGATATGCACGTTCTTGTAATCATTACTGATATCACAAACTACGCTGAGGCTTGCCGTGAGGTTTCCGCGGCACGTAAAGAAGTTCCGGGCAGAAGAGGTTATCCCGGTTATATGTATACGGACCTTGCTACCATATACGAACGTGCAGGAAGAAGAAAGGGAAGTAACGGAAGTATTACAATGATTCCCATTCTCACCATGCCTGAAGATGATAAAACTCATCCCATTCCCGACCTTACGGGTTATATTACGGAAGGTCAGATAATCCTTTCACGTGAGCTTTACAAGAAAGGTATTACCCCTCCCATAGATGTTCTTCCTTCACTTTCACGTCTTAAAGACAAGGGTATCGGTGACGGAAAGACCCGTGAAGACCATGCAAGTACAATGAACCAGCTTTTTGCTTGTTACGCAAGAGGTAAGGAAGCTAAAGAGCTTATGGTAATTTTAGGTGAAGCGGCACTTACTCCCGTGGACAGAATTTATGCCAAATTTGCCGATGAGTTTGAAGAAAAATATGTAAATCAGGGCTATAATGCCAACAGAACAATAGAAGAAACTCTTGATATCGGTTGGGAACTCCTTTCAATGTTCCCCAAAGCCGAGCTTAAGAGAATCAAAGAATCTATGTATGATAAGTACATGAAAAAGGAAAAACAATAATGGCTCAGCTTATTAAAGTCAATCCGACCCGTATGGAGCTGTCCAAGTTGAAGAAAAGGCTTAAAACGGCTCAACGAGGTCATAAACTCTTAAAAGATAAACGTGACGAACTTGTAAAACAGTTCCTTGAACTTGTACGGAAAAACAGAGAGTTGAGAACGGAAGTAGAGATGAAGTTAAAGCTTTCCCACGAAGCTTTTGCAGGAGTTTCTGCGGTAATGTCACCTCAGGCTTTGGAAGAAGCTCTCATTTTTCCGAAACAGAGTGTTGTTCTTGAACCTTCCGAAAAAAATGTTATGAGTGTTGGTGTACCTGTATTCGACTATAAAATGCAGGGGAACCATTCTGATATTTTTTCTTACGGTTTTGCCTTTACTTCTGCAGAGCTTGACGATGCGGTTCAGGGACTTTCAGACGTCCTTTCTCAGCTTGTTGAACTTGCTGAAACTGAAAAAAGTGTTATGCTTCTTGCTTCTGAGATAGAAAAGACACGTCGCCGTGTTAATGCCCTTGAACATGTTCTTATTCCTAATCTTCAGTATACGATAAAGAATATTGTAATGAAGCTTGACGAAAACGAACGCGGTAATACAACACGCCTTATGAAAGTCAAGGATATGGTTCTCAAGCAGAACAGCGGGTTTTAACAATGGCTCAAAAAAAGAAAATATATGCTGTGCGTAACGGTAGTCAGACAGGAATATTTTATTCCTGGGATGACTGCCGTAAGGCAGTTACGGGCTTTAAAGGTGCGGAGTATTGCGGTTTTTATACTTTGGATGAAGCGAACGCCTATCTTAAAGGTGAAAATTTTGAGCCGGGATACGATATTCCGCAATGTCCGCCCGAAACTGCCATAGCTTTTGTTGACGGAAGCTTTGATGTTGATACTTTCAGATATGCTTTCGGCTGTGTTATGCTTTATCCCGACGGGACTTCCGAGGAATTTAACGGAGTGGGAAATAACCCAAACGCTGTCAGTGCAAGAAACGTTGCAGGGGAGCTTATGGGAACCATGACCGCAATGAAAAAAGCCGCTGAAAAAGGTTTCCGCAAGCTTATTATTTACCACGACTATGAAGGTATTGCGGCTTGGTTTCAACGCCGTTGGAAGGCTAACAGTTGGTGTGCTTCCGAATATGTCAGATTTTCAGAGGCTTACAGACTTGCTATGGATATAAGCTTTGTTAAGGTTGCCGCGCATACGGGGAACACTCTTAACGAAGCGGTTGACCGCCTTGCTAAGGAGGCTCTCGGTATATGTACGAAAAAGAAGTAGCCGAAATCTTTCAGCAGAGAGGGCTTAAGGTAGGTTCATGTGAGTATTTTAAGGTTTCTTTTAGTCAAGAACCTTCAATTTTTAAAACTGTAATAACAACTGTAATTCCATATTGGTTTGAACCTAAACAGCCTCATAATATTTCCATTTATGCGATACTACCCGACTACCATAATGTAGTTGGTGACATATTGAGGGAGATCTGCCGGGAGTTGAAAACTCTTTTTCCTCAAAATATATTTGAACCTCATGTGGATGTAAGTCCCATAAATGAAAAAAAAGCAGCCTTTTTGGGTGGTTTGGGTTTTATCGGAAAAAATACTCTTCTTATAAATGAAGAATACGGTTCATTTTTATTTATTGGTGATATTTGTACCGATGCGGAAATAAATATAAATAACGGTGTTTCCGAAAAATTGTGTAAAGGTTGTGACCTTTGCATTAAGTCTTGTCCCGGAAATGCTCTTGAAAACGGATTCTGTGCGGAAAAATGCATTTCTTTTTTAACTCAGAAAAAGGGAACTCTTGAAGATTCTGAAAAAGAAATTCTGAAAAGAGCTGATTCTGTTTGGGGTTGTGATATATGCTCTGCGGTTTGCCCACATAACAGAAAATTGAAGGAATCCGAGTATTCATTAAAATTTGATGATAAAAAAATATACAATATAGATAAAAGTCTTTTGGAAGGTATTTCTAACGGAGAATTTAAAAGAAAATTCAATGACAGGGCTTTTGCGTGGAGAGGAATCTCTGTTTTACGCAGAAATCTTGAGATATTGGAGTGTACGGAATGAAAAAAGGTGTTTATTTTAATATACAAAGGTATTGTCTTCATGACGGGCCGGGAATTCGTTCAACTGTTTTTCTTAAAGGCTGTCCTCTTAAATGTGTTTGGTGTCATAATCCCGAATCACAAAAAAGCGTAGTTGAGCTTATGTTTTATGAATTCAAATGTAAGCTTTGCGGCAAATGTTTGGGCATATGCGACAACAGAACAGTGGAGGCAAACGCGAATGTTTCACCCGAAGAGATTTCTGCAATTAATGCAAAGTTGACTGTGAACAGAGCGAATTGTTTGAAATGTGGAAAATGCGTTGATATTTGCCCTTATGAAGCAAATACTTTGTGTGGAAAGGAAATAAGTGCGGAAGACGCCATTGCTGAAGTAGCAAAAGATATGCCTTTTTATAAAACGTCAGGCGGCGGAATGACCGTTTCAGGCGGAGAGCCTTCATATCAGCCAGAGTTTACTTTGGAATTGCTCAGACTTGCAAAAGAGAAGGGTATACATAGCGCCATAGAAACTTGCGGTTGCGGTAGCCGCGAGTTTTATGAAAAAGCCGCAGATATGGGAACTCTGTTTCTCTTTGACTTGAAGGAAATGGATCCCATTCGTCACCACAAATACACAGGTGTTACAAACAGAAAGATATTGGAAAACCTTGAATATCTTTTTTCACGCAATGCGGATATCATAATTCGTATGCCGATGATACCTGGTATAAATGACAGTAGGGAAGATATTTCAGCTCTTGCAGAATATTTGAAAGCTCATAAAGGAAAATATAGGTATGCTGAGATCATGCAGTACCACAAACTCGGTAATTCCAAACTTGAAAGTCTCGGCCGCTCAGACGAGCTTTTGCCTGATTTGTCCACGGATGAAGCTCTGGGAGATCTTTGGTTGAAAATCTTTGCTGAAAACGGATTGGATGATGTGAAGATATCACGCTGATAAAGTTTAATTATATAAGCCGCAACTATGCGGTAGAATGGAGATAGTAAAATGCCCGAAGACAGAACTCAAATTATGGCTGCACAGAAAGAAGAATTTATAGCTCTTCTCAGTTCCGTAAAGAGAGACGGTATAGACAAACTTCTTGATTATCTTGAAACTAAGAGTGATTTTTATACTGCTCCTGCAGCTGCAAAATTTCATAACAACTTTGAAGGGGGACTTTTGGAACATTCCCTCAATGTGTATAAGAATTTCAAAGGTCTTCTTTCTCTTAAAGGTATTGAAATGGATGAAGATAGCATTATTATTTCGGCACTTCTTCATGATCTTTGTAAATGCAACTATTATATAAAAGAGGAACGTAACCGTAAAGTCAATGGGAAGTGGGAGTCTTACGAAATGTGGTCTCATGTAAAAGCTCCTTCCGTTTTGTTACCTCATTCTTCAAGAAGTATCAGAATTATCAGGAATTTTATTCCTCTCAGATTTGTTGAAGAGTTGGCGATTTTCTATCATATGGGACCGTACGGTGGCGAAGATTATGAGTATAGGAATCTTTTACAGGAGACAAACGAGAAATATCCTCAGACTCTACTCTTATATATTGCTGACCTTATGTCGTCATATATTGATGAAAATATAGTAGAATAATCTGTTTACAAAAATGTCGCAATAATTCTTCTCAAAAGGTATTGACAAATCGACAGTTTTCGTGTATAATATAAAAGCTGTTTAGGACGAAGCTTCGAGAATGAATAGCGACATATGTGGCGGAATAGCTCAGTTGGCTAGAGCACTCGGTTCATACCCGAACGGTCGCCGGTTCAAATCCAGCTTCCGCTACCAATACGGCCCGTTGGTCAAGAGGTTAAGACACGGCCCTTTCACGGCTGAAACACGAGTTCGATTCTCGTACGGGTCACCAAAGAAAGAAACATCCGAATTGAAAAGTTCGGATGTTTTCTTTTTATCCAAGCCGAAGGCTTGGTATAGAATCACGCGCAAGTGTGCATACGTATCTTCCTGCGGATTGATTCAATCCGCGACTTCGTCTCAATTTTATAAAGGCTTCACATTGATTACATACACACCTTCTGTGTGATTTTTTACCATCTTTTTATTAGTTTCAACTCACAGTTTTTGCTGTTTTTTCTTAAGATTTTCATTGAGTTTTGCTGTGATTGTTTTTATTATAGTATAAATAATAGCCCACATTATGATGTATCCTACAATAAAGATTACTGAGAATATTATGATGGGTATTATTCCCAAATCAAGCCAATCATTTATCAGATATGTTCCCAGATAACCGATATACAAAATTATTCCGTGAATTAATATTGCCGACATCAGGGGTAATCGTTCAATTTGATATATGGCATTTATACCGCCTGCAATAAAAGCAATAGTTGTTATTGAAAAAATTCCAACGCAGACTTGATTTACAGTTAAAGTTTCAATTGAGTTGGTTTGGTGTAAAATCAGATAGAGTACAGCCAAAAATATAGGACCGGTACCGCAGGACAACAAGCCTCGGTGTAAAAAATCCAAAATAAACTTTTTCATATTCGTTCGAACCTCCTTCGAATTTCCGCAAAGCATCTTCTTGAAACATATTCTTTATATCCGCAATGAAAAACAGCATCTACACCACCGCTGAATACCGCATCAAAACGTAGAATACGATGTTCATTTGCAAGGGTTGATTTATTGATTCGTATAAAATACGATGGCAAAATATTTTCTAAATCACGAAGTCTCTCTTTGATGCTATATTTGTTTCCGCTAGTATTAATGGCTATTACTTTTCTGTCAATGACGGTTATACATTCAATTTCTCCAAATGCGAGTTTTCGAATCTCTTCATCTCTGTAGCCAAAGAGACTATCCATTCCGGAAAAACTGTATATGAGATTTTCTATTTCTTCTGTCAGGGAAGATTTTTCATGAACTTTTATGATTATTTCTTCTTCCGAATCTTTGTCAATAATTAGTGTGTATTTCATCTTTTAAATCCTGACTGTGTTTTCATTTGCCTGAGGAAACAGAGAACTGCGATTACTGTGATTACCGTGCTATACATAAGAATTGGCAGAAAATGCAGCCCAGCAAGTTCAAAGTCTCCGTTGAATAAGGCCTTTTCCATTTCCGCGGCGTGGACGAAAGGGAGCATAATTGAGACTTTTTGAAAAAAACCGCCCACAAGTTTCAAATCAAACCATACGCCCGAAAGCCAAGCGGATAAGTTTGTAAGCAAAGCACCGCAAATACCGCCAATCTGTTTTACTCCGAAAAGACTTCCGCATAAAAGTCCCAGGGAGATATTAAAAATGGCCATAGGTATCATTCCGATAATAGCATAAATAACATTAATACTAACGGTCAGACCTAAAGGAATTGCAAACAGATAACAGATAAATGTTTGTCCGAGAGCAATTGGCAGAAGCGGAAGCATGTATCCAATAATAAAATCTGAGCCCGTAAGGGGTGTTGTGTACAGTCTCTGTAGGAGGGCACTTTCTCGGTCTTTTGAGATCAATGTGGCTGAAAAAAGTGTCATAAAAGAAAGTCCGAATACTGTAATTCCTGGAGTTAATGTATTTATCTCAAACAGACTTACGGGTATGTTTGCCTGAATCGCACTGAGAATCAATAATAATATCAAAGGAAAACCCAAACCGAAGATAAGATTTAATGGGTCTCTCAGTATCTCTTTTGTACATCTTTTTGCAAAAGTTATCATTTTCATAAAGAACTCTCCTTTACAATAGAAATGAATGCTGTTTCAAAATTGTTTGTTCCTGCTTTGTACTTTAATTCTTCCGACGTTCCTAATGCAAGAAGTTTTCCGTTTTTCATAATGCCTATCCGGTCGGCAAATTTTTCGGCTTCTTCCATATAATGCGTGGTTAAGATCATTGTAACGTTGCCTTTCAACTGGAGAATTGTTTCCCAAAGCTCGTGTTTAGAAATGACGTCCAATCCGAGAGTGGGTTCATCCAAAAATAATATTTTAGGTTCGCTGATCAGAGCCATAGCAATGCTGACACGGCGTTGCCAACCACCGGATAATTTTCCGGCTTTTCTTTTTAAAACAGACTCCAAAGCAAACTTATCAGAGAGTTCTTTGATTTTTGATTTCGTTTTCTCCTTTGAAAAACTGTGTATACCGCATATAAGTTCCAAGTTCTCTTTCACTGTAAGATTTGGGGCGATTGCTGTTTCTTGCGGAGAGACGCCAATCAGCTTTTTTACTTTTTCGGTTTCTTTGGTAATACTGTATCCACCTACAAAAGCATCACCACCCGTTGGTTTTGTTAAGCAGGAAAGCATTTTAACTGTTGTTGTCTTTCCTGCACCGTTTACACCAAGCAAAGCGAATAATTCACCTTGTTGAATCTTTAAATTCAGTTTGTTAACGGCAGTAATATCCTTATACTGCTTGGTTAGATCAATTATTTTAATTGCTTCCATTGAATTAGCCTCCGTTTTATTGTTACTTACGAGTATTATTATATTAAATAAAAATGGATAAATAATGACTTTTGTCTGTTCGGTCGTTTTTGATGTCTTATCGGTTATGCTAAAGGAATTTCAAACTTTTTTAGTCAATTTCTGTTTGTTGAAAATTCAACAGATTTTATTTTTAATTTATGTTATAATATATCCGTAAAAGAAAAGAGGTAATAAAATATGAAAATTGCTTTTTTTGATGCTAAACCCTATGACAAGCCGTCTTTTGATAAATATGGCGGTGAAGCGGGTTTTAGATTTAAATATTTTGAAACTAAACTTAATGAAGATACAGTGGACCTTGCACACGGATATGACGGAGTTTGCGTGTTTGTGAATGATACAGTAAACCCTGTTGTAATAGACCGTCTTTGTGAAATGGGTGTTAAGTTTGTGGCACTCAGATGTGCAGGCTTTAACAATGTGGATATGAAACACGCTTTTGGTAAGATCCACGTTTTCAGAGTTCCCGCATATTCGCCTTATGCAGTTGCAGAGCATACTATGGCTCTTCTGTTGACTTCCATTCGCCGTATCCATAAAGCTTACATCAGAACAAAAGACTTTAATTTCAGCTTGTCAGGCTTTACGGGTTTTGACCTTCATGGAAAAACTGTGGGAATTGTAGGAACAGGTAAGATAGGCAGAGTTTTCATGGATATCTGCCGAGGCTTCGGAATGAAGGTTCTTGCTTATGATAAATTCCCCGTACAAGGTCTTGATAACGGAGATACTGTTCGTTATGTTGAATTGGACGAGCTTTTTGAAAACAGCGATATTATATCTCTCCATTGTCCGCTTACGGAAGAAACTCATCACATAATAGATGAAAAAGCTCTTGATAAATGTAAGAAAGGTGTAGTTATCCTTAATACTTCAAGGGGCGCTTTGGTTGATGCGGAAGCATTACTTGCAGGAATCAAATCAAGAAAAGTCGGAGCAGCTTGTCTCGACGTATACGAAGAAGAATCCGATTGGTTCTTTGAAGACTATTCGGGTCATATCGTTGAAGATGACATTCTTGCACGTCTTATCTCAATGCCCAATGTTATAGTCACATCACATCAGGCTTTCCTTACGGAAGAAGCTCTTTCAAATATAGCGGAAACGACTGTTAATAATATTCTTGAATTTATGGAGAAAGGCGAATGTCCCAATGAGCTTTGCTACCGTTGCGGAACGGCTGAAGACTGTAAAACCGGAAAATGCTTCTGATTAAAAAGATATTGACAAGCACAATTTTTCATGATATAATTATAGTATTCTTAAGCAAGCGAGGTTTAGTTTATGTTTATTACAAATGATATTAAATATATTGGAGTTAACGACCATAAGGTTGATCTTTTTGAAGGGCAGTATGTTGTACCAAACGGTATGTCTTATAACTCATACGCCATAATTGATGAAAAAATTGCAATAATGGATACTGTTGACGCTAATTTTACTCATGAGTGGCTTGATAATATTCAAAACACCTTGGGCGGCAGAAAACCTGATTATTTGGTCGTTCAGCATATGGAACCCGATCATTCCGCAAATATAGTTAATTTTATAAAAGCATATCCCGAAGCGAAGATCGTATCTTCCGCAAAGGCTTTCGCTATGATGAAAAACTTCTTCGGAACTGATTTTGAAGAAAAACAGGTAGTTGTAGGGGAAGGAAGCACCTTGTCTCTCGGTACTCATACTTTGACTTTTGTAACAGCTCCCATGGTACATTGGCCCGAAGTTGTAGTTACTTATGACAGTACTGATAAAGTTCTCTTCTCCGCTGACGGTTTCGGAAAATTCGGAGCTCTTGATGCTGATGAGCCTTGGACAGATGAAGCAAGACGTTATTTTATCGGAATCGTTGGAAAATACGGCTCTCAGGTTCAGGCTCTTCTTAAAAAGGCTTCAGGTCTTGACATTTCAATTATCTGTCCTCTTCACGGTCCTGTACTTAAAGAAGATCTCGGTTATTATCTCGGGCTTTACAATACATGGTCAAGCTATCAGTCCGAAGCTGAAGGTATAGTTGTTGCTTATACTTCTGTTTACGGGAATACTAAGAAAGCCGTAAGACTTCTTGTTGAAAAACTTAAGGAAAACGGTTGTCCCAAAGTTGTGGTACATGATCTCGCCCGTTGCGATATGGCTCAGGCTGTTGCGGATGCATTCAAATACAGCAAGCTTGTTCTTGCAACTACCACATATAATGCAGATATTTTCCCCTTCATGCGTGAATTTATCGACCACCTTACAGAAAGAAATTACAGCAACAGAACGGTGGCTTTTATAGAAAACGGAAGCTGGGCACCTCTTGCGGCAAAAGTTATGAAAGGTATGCTTGAAAATAGTAAACACCTTACTTTTGCAGATACTACAGTTAAGATACTTTCCGCATTGAACACTGAAAGCAAAGAGCAGATCTCTGCTTTGGCAAAGGAGCTTTGTATGGAGTATCTGGCACAGCAGGATTCCACAGCGAACAAAAACGACCTTACAGCCCTTTTCAATATAGGATACGGACTTTATGTCGTAACTTCAAATGACGGTAAAAAAGATAACGGTCTTATTGTAAATACCGTATCTCAGGTGACAAGCTCTCCTAACAGAGTTGCAGTAACCATAAATAAAGAAAACTATTCACACCATCTCATTAAGCAGACGGGAATTATGAACGTTAACTGCCTTACTGAAGATGCTACCTTTGCGGTATTCGAAAAATTCGGCTTCACAAGTGGCAGAAATACTGATAAGTTTGCAGATTGCGAACCTCTCCGTTCCGATAACGGTCTCGTATTCCTTCCTAAATTTATAAATTCATTTATGTCACTTAAGGTAGAGCAGTACGTTGACCTTGATACTCACGGAATGTTCATCTGTTCTGTAACTGAAGCGAGAGTTCTTTCCGATAAAGATGCGATGACTTATTCTTACTATCAGAAGAACGTGAAACCCAAGCCCGAAACAGAAGGTAAAACAGGTTACGTATGTAATGTCTGCGGTTTTGTATATGAAGGTGACGAGCTTCCCGAAGATTATGTTTGCCCGCTTTGCAAGCACGGTGTGGCTGATTTTGAAAAGATTAAATAAAAAGGAGATATATATTATGGACGCAAAAGTACACGAGCTCTTAAATCAGCAGATAAATAAAGAATTTTATTCTGCATATCTTTATTTGGATTTTTCCAATTATTTTGAAGATGTAGGCCTTGACGGTTTTGCTAACTGGTATAAGGTTCAGGCTCAGGAAGAAAGAGACCACGCAATGCTTTTCTACACATATCTTCAGAATGAAGATCAGAAAGTAACTCTTGAAGCTATTGCAAAACCTGATAAAGAATTTAACTGCCATATGGATGTTCTTAAAGCAGGTCTTGAACATGAAAAGTATGTAACGTCTCTTATCAATGATATTTACGGTGCGGCATATGATGTCCGTGATTTCAGAACAATGCAGTTCCTTGACTGGTTTGTAAAAGAGCAGGGCGAAGAAGAAACAAACGCAACTGATCTTATTACAAAAATGGAGCTTTTCGGCTCTGACCCCAAGAGCTTGTATATGCTTAACCAGGAACTCGCTGCAAGAGTTTACACAGCTCCTTCTTTGGTACTTTAATATTATTTTTATATTTGGAGGTAAATTACAATGAAAAAATATGTATGTGACGTATGCGGTTGGGAATATGATGAAGCTGTAGGTGATCCCGATAACGGTATCGCAGCAGGTACAAAATTCGAAGATCTTCCTGAAGATTTTGAATGTCCTCTTTGCGGCGTAGGCAAAGACAGCTTCAGCGAAGCAAACTAACAGTATAAATTATTACAACAGACGTTAAGATCGGAAAAAAGACCTTAACGTCTGTTTTTTTGTATCTGAAAACCACTAGCGGTGCTGGTGGTTCCAAAAAGCTTTAGCTATGGGTAGACAAAAATATCCTCCTTTGGTATAATAAAAGCGGCTGCCAACCGAAAATAAAAACCAAAGGAGGAATCAAGTAATGAAAC
>JAZSMD010000086.1:0-20828 GCA_045535665.1 Eubacteriales bacterium | reverse complement strand
GGGGAAACTTTTTTCTTTACATGCGAAAGGCAAAAAGTTTCCCCGCCCCCTTCAAAAAAGAAAAGCAGTTTTGGGTTTAATAGTAAATTCAATAATATGCTCAAGCATTTATAATCTGTTTAAATCATTTATGAAGTCAATTTCTCTTGCGGTAAGCTCCACCCATGCGGGACGGAAGCCGCATCTGAAGGCATTACGAACAGACTTAACATTGCACCATGCAGCACAGTAGAAAGGAACTTTACCAAGCTTAAGGATCTCGGAAGATAATCGGCTTGTAAGGGCAGAAGCCACACCTTGTTTTCTGTATTCGGGCAAAACGTCAATTCCTATTTGATACATATCATCACAATCAGCGGAACAGCCTGCAAGACCGATAAGTCTGCCATTGTCATAAGCACCAACCCCTAAAACGTCAAGCTCTTTCCTCTTTTCACAAAGAGCGTTGCTCCATTCGGGAGTGTAAAGCTCCTTAAAATCCTCACTGTTAAGCAGCTTTGTTTCATATTTACACGGAATTACTTCCATTCGGGATACATCAGGTAAAAAATATTCAGCCATAAAACAAACCTTCAGACCGTAAGGCTTGAGCATTTCATCGAGAACGTGGATATGAGGTGTTTCAAAACAATGCTCCGCAGGATATTTGTTTATATAATTTTCCACAGTTTCAACCAAGTCTGGGCTGACTTGTGCTACGATATTACTTCCGTATGTGACCATATCGCATCTGAATGGCAAAGGCAAATATTTTCTTGCACGTTCATCTTTTTTGGAAATAAGAATTTTATTTTCACTCTTTAAAAACTCCTCGGGTCCGCAACCGAAATCATGACCCGATTGTTTTAATGCTATTTTAAAAATCTCTTCATTAGTCATAAAATAACCGCCATTTATTCAGAAAGTGTCCAGCCGTAATCGGCATGATATATCATCTGCTTTGTCATGCCACCGTCTATGCAAATATTTTCACCCGTAATAAATCCACTCTTATCCGAGCATAAAAACAGTACCATATTTGCAATATCAAGGGGATTTCCCACACGGCCTGCAGGCTGCTGTACCGCATCGGGACCCTCATAAACTTTATACTCCGTATCTATCCAACCGGGAGAAATAGAATTGACACGAACCTTTCCCGAAAGACTTACAGCCAACCCATGAGTCAAAGCATGAATACCGCCTTTTGCGGCAGTATAGCTTTCCGTCTGGGGCTGACTCATTCTGTCTCTGCTTGAAGAAATATTCACAATACTTGCACCGTTTGCAAAATGCTCCTTAAAAAGCTTTGTCAGATAGAATGCGGCAGTTACCCCGACATTCAAAGCATAGCAAAATTCTTCATAAGTACAACTATCCAACCCTTTCGACATAGGTGGAGCATTGTTTATAAGAAAGTCGACTTTGCCGTATTCCGAAATAACCTTTGCAGCAAACTTTTCAAGAGTTTCTTTATCCCCTATATCTCCTTGGAAATATCCGTTAGGACTTAGGTCTATACAACACACCTTTGCTCCGAGTTTTTCAAATTCTTCGCAAATACATTTGCCGATACCTTGGCTGCCACCCGTTACAACAACTACTTTATTCTTAAAATCATACATAAAAGCACCTCAAATATTAAAGTTAATAAAATTATACCATTTTTAGTACTGTATGTCAAGAGTTCCTTTCACTAAAAGATTTTTGGCAATATTGTGAAATATAAAATCACCCCATTGACAAATCGGTCTATTTGTGATAGACTATAAATAGGTCTATAGACAATAAACCAAAAGAGAGGTAAGCTTATGGAAGATTTAAGATTGGGAGCTGTTGAAGAACAGTTTGCGGACATTATATGGAACAACGAACCGTTACCGTCAGGTACTTTGGTTAAAATTTGCGAAAAGGAACTGAGCTGGAAAAAATCAACTACATATACGGTCCTTCGCAAGCTTTGTGACAGAGGAATATTCAAAAATGAAAACGGAACAGTATCTTCACTTATTTCCAAGCAGGAATTCAATTCAATACAGAGCGAAAAATTCGTTGAAGAAACCTTCAAGGGTTCTCTTCCCGCATTTCTCGCGGCTTTTACACAAAGAAAAACTCTTTCAAACGATGAGATAAAGGAAATTCAAAATCTGATAAATTCCATGAAAGGAGAATGACCTGAATGACAGAATTGTTTATAAAACTTCTGAATATGAGCATCACATCATGTTGGATCATCTTTGCGGCAATTCTTTTCAGAGTAATTTTAAAAAACGCACCGAAAAATATCCGTTTTATCCTTTGGGCACTTGTGGGAATTCGTCTTGTTTGTCCTTTTTCATTTAAGAGTATATTCAGCATGATCCCCACAGCGGAACCTATTCCTCAAACAATAATTCAAAACCCTATACCCACAATTTCAAATGTAATACAGCACGTTATAATTCAACCCGAAACCGCATTACAGCCCGAAAAAACATTTTCTGCAATTGAAATAATAATGACTTCCCTTTCCTTTATCTGGCTAATCGGTATTGCAGTAATGGGGATCTATGCAACTGTAAGCTATCTGAAAATAAGAAACAAGGTTCGGATTTCAATAAAAATAAAAGACAATATATATTTCTGCGACAGTATTTCTTCTCCGTTTATCTTAGGGTTGATAAAACCGAAAATATATTTACCCTCAACACTTTCGGAAGACGAAAAAGAATGTGTAATCGAACATGAAAAAGCTCATTTAAGAAGATTTGACCATATATGGAAGCCTTTGGGATTTGCAATCCTTTCGGTATATTGGTTCAATCCAATTATATGGATAGCATATATTCTTTTGTGCAGAGATATAGAACTTGCCTGTGATGAAAAAGTGATAAAAAAGATGAATATTGACGAAAAGCAGAAATACTCACAAGCACTTCTGACCTGCAGTATTTCACGCAAAACAATAGCCGCTTGTCCCTTGGCATTCGGCGAAGTCGGCGTAAAAAACAGAATAAAAGCTATTATCAATTACAAAAAACCGCTGTTTTGGGTAATTCTCATAGCTGTTATCTGTTGTATTGCAGTAGGTATTTTCTTTGCAACAGATCCGTTAAGTAACGGTGAAACGGAAAACTTCACCGACAAAGGCAATAATCTTTTTTACTGTCAAACCAATGAAAACGGAAAAAGAGTTTTAGGTTTAACGCTGTCTTTAAATACTTCCGATAAAACATTTTCTTTATGTTATCCCATTCTGAGCAGTTTGGGAGTCTCGGGCACTTATGAGCAAACGGATACAAAAATCATCTGTACTTCCCATGACGGCAATTATAAATACTGTTTCAACATTCTCATAAACGGATTATCATTCAGCGACGAAATTCCCTTTGAACATCCCCAATACATGGCTAATACAAATCTTGAATACTTGCGTGACGGCGACAAATTCTGCATAGAATCCCAAGAGATTCATGACTATAGGTGCTATTCTTTCAATTCAACAGCTGTAGTTCCGCCGACGCTCAGACTTTATTTTGATAAGGAAAAAGACCTTAGATTTGAATTCTGCTATTCAGCCTTCAGCAGTTATCTTCCAACAGGTACGTTTAAAATGAGCAACGAAGAGTTGGTTTTACAGACAGACGACGGAAAGTATCAATATGTCTTCGATATTGTAGGAATTGATTCTCTTTCATTCAATGCGGAAAAATCATCGCCTCTCCCCAATTACAAAGTTTCAGGCAATTCAAACGAGACAAAGCCGCCTTTTGAAGACGGAGCATTATTTGTGTGTGATATGAATTCCGATTAAAAATGCCATAACGGTTTCTTAATTGTTCTTCAGAAAACTAATAAAATATACACAAAACGAGACTTTTGTAAATTTGAAAGTCTCGTTTTGTTTCATTATATTCATATAAAAACACAGTTATTTGTGTTCGGTAATATTTTTTCTTGCATTTTCCACTTTTTTATGATATAATAACAAATACGGCACACAATACTTTAGCAAACTAAGGGGTGAAAAATGAATGAATTCTGAATCCTTTGAACAATGTCTCAAAAGAATAATGAAAATTCACGAAATAACAAATGCAGAACTCTCAAGACTCTTGAATTATAAAAGCAAAAACACGATTCAAAGAATTATTTCCGGAGAATCGGGAAAAGCAAGTAAAACAAAGGTTTTTAACGATATCATAAAAAACGGAAACTTATTTTTCAGCGACGATGAAATTAAAGAACTTGAATTAGCTCTGGATATTTCAAGTATTGGCGAAGAAAAACATCTTGCACTAAATGAAATGAATGAGTTGATGTTTCAGGAATTCAAGAATTATGATTCACCGCAGCTTACAGATATTCAAAGCATGAATATCATTTCAATGAAAGATCTATTGTCATCAATTGAAAACAATACGAATGATATTATAATTATAAATTGCTGTTGGAAAGCAGTGATCCTGGCATTTGACGATTTTTTAAGTAAAGCCCAAACGACTCAAATCAGACAATATATATTGCTTAACAAAAGTCTTGCAGATACAATACGAAATATAGGAAACATTCTGCCTATCTTCCACAACACAAACTATTCAGCTTATTCAATCGAATCAAAAGACATTCACACGACTTCCGTTGGGGAACTTTCCCATAATGTTATATTGATACGTTCAAAGGAAGAAAGCGGAAAAATTTCCACATTCCTGATTGTAAATCACAATGAATACAACGGATTTGTTATAAGAGAGAAATATAACCTGTTTGACTATTGGCAGAATTTAGCTAATAAATACGAAAGCTATGCAAATCCCATAAAGACAACTTACGAACAAAAGAACTCGGCAAATGCTTATATCAAGTTTACAGAGCTTTATTACAGGCTTGAGAATAATAACACAATATTCACATTCAGACCTGATTTCTGCATGACATATGTAAATCCGACTATTACAAAAAACGCATTCATAGATGGAATAAAACAATTACAGCTGAAAGGTTTTATGTCCGAAAAAAATATAGCGAAGCTGGAAGGAATTCACACAAAGAGATTCAACAACGTTTTCAGTAAAAACAAAGTAACCCACCACGTTTGTACTGAAATTTCATTGGAGAAATTCGCCCAAACGGGATTACTTTCAGATCATTTGTTTGCAATGCGGCCTTATACAAAAGCCGAAAGAATTGAAATAATGAAAACTCTTTTGAAAAATATAGAGCATAATCCGCATTTTAATTTTTGGCTACTGAAAGACAATAACTCACCCATGAACATAGAGGTTATCTGTTACGACAAGTTCGGGGTGGAATTCACTTCAATGCAAACCGATTACAATTTTACGGGAAACCATTCCGAAGCAATAATAAAACATAAGGATTTTGTAAATCTGTACAAAGAATATTTCGTAAACGAAATTCTGAGAAAAAGAGTACATGATCAAACTGAAACCGTCAGAGTTTTCATACGTATAATTGCAGAGCTTGAAAGTTCCGCACAGTAAAAATCAAAAAGTTTTTTTCGGGAGAAAATTTCAATATGAAAAATTCTCCCGCCTTTTTATACGGTCACGAGAAATCGAAATTACAACAAATTAACAACTTATTTGTTCCGCTATTGACAAATGCGGAAAAAGTTGATATAATAGTATTCATGAAAGTTTAATTTAACGGATTTTCAGAAAAATAGTTTTAATTTAAGAATATGCGGATATGGCGGAATTGGCAGTTTTTTTGCCGAGCGCTTCCGGGGGAAGATGAAGCGAGGCAAAAAATGCGCAGACGATGCTAAAAGTTGGAGTCGGCAGACGGACAACTTTTGTCGAGTCAAGCGTCACGCAGCGGCTGCCTTGTCTTTCAGAAAAATAGTTTTTAATTTAATATTATGCGGATATGGCGGAATTGGCAGACGCATTAGATTTAGGATCTAACGCCCCATGGCATGCAGGTTCGACCCCTGTTATCCGCACCACTACTATTTTAATGAAATATCAGAACGCTATCAAATCATACCGCAATAAAAGGCAGTTATCCACAGATACCTGTCTTTTTTTCATAAAAAACGATCAACTAAGAGCATAAAGGAGCAGATATCATGTTTAAAACAAACAATATATCTACGCGAAAAATTTTGCTCCCAATAGGCATAATTTCGATGCTGTTTTCGGGCATTATTTACGCATGGTCAATATTGAAAGAACCTCTTGCAAAAGAATTCGGTTGGGGGCCGGAAGATTTAGCCCTTAACTTCACACTTACAATGACGTTTTTCTGCATAGGCGGTTTTTTGGGAAGTCAAATAACAAAGAAACTCGGAACACAGCCTACAGTCATTGCCGCTGGTCTGCTTACAGGCTTGGGATTTATACTCACAGGCTTTTCCACGGGAAATATTTTTCTTTTATATATCACTTATGCGCTGATGTCAGGTTTAGGTATCGGCATTTCGTATAACGTTATTATTTCAACGATCAACGCATGGTTTCCCGACAAAAAAGGGGTTTGTTCAGGCTGTTTGATGATGGGCTTCGGAGCAAGTACGCTGATTCTCGGAAAGCTTTCGGAAAAAATGTTCATTTCCGAAAACATCGGTTGGAGAAACACTTTTATTATAATAGGAATTATTTTGGGAGTAATTCTTGTAATCTCGGGTATTTTCATAAAAAGACCCGATTCGACCGTTCAATTTCCCGTATCGAAAGTTATGGGTAAGAAGTATACCGAAGCATTTGAGACAAAAGATTATTCAACAAAAGAAATGTTATGCAGAGCTTCATTTTGGAAAACCTTTTTAATGCTTGTTTTACTCACGGCTGTGGGAAGTTCAGTTATCAGCTTTGCAAAAGACCTTTCTGTTTCCGTGGGCACGGAATCAGACATGGCAACAACCTTAGTGGGAGTTCTTTCAATATTTAATGGTTTGGGCAGAATCCTCACAGGAGCGCTTTTTGACAACCTCGGAAGAAGAAAAACCATGATAACCGCAAACATTATCACCGTTTTTGCGGCAACGGTTATTTTGATTTCGGTACTGACAAATTCCGTATTTTTATGTATTGCGGGGCTTTGCCTCACGGGAATTTCTTACGGTTCAAGCCCGACAACATCAGCCGCTGTCACTTCCTCATTCTACGGAACAAAACACTATCAAACAAATTTCAGCGTTATGAATTTTAACCTGATATTCGCTTCGTTTATTGCAACTTTGAGCAGTAAAATCTTCGTGGTTTCGGGCGGTTATACAGTTCCGTTCATACTGCTGACCGTGTTCGCGACAATAGCTCTTGTTTTAAGTATTTCAATTAAAAAACCTTAAATTATTTTGTGGGGAGAACCTTTTTGCGTTGCAAAAAAAGTTCTCCCCATTTCTATTAAAGCAAATTCTAAGGCGCTGATGATTTACTCATCTTTCGGTATTCCGTAGGTGTCTTTCCTGTATATTTTTTAAATAACCTACTGAAATACAAAGGATTATCATATCCGATCTCCCTTGATATCTCCGATATGTTTTTATTTGAATTCTCCAAATATCCCTTTGCGGTTGAAATTCTCAAAGATATAATATATTGAAGCGGAGACACTTTAATAACATTTTTAAAGCTATTGATAAACCAATTCACGCTCATCAAATGCATCTCCGCATATTGCTCAATAGAAATCGGCTTGTTGTAATTATCCTTAAAATAATGTATGGCTCTTTCTATTTCGTTTATTATATCACTTTTAGCCTGTCTTCTTTCCTTGATATACCTATTGACTGTCAAAAAGATATGATGCATATACAGACTTATCATTTCCTCATGATTCACACGTCTTAACTGCATTTCATATATTATCTGATTATATATCCAAGGATAATCAGGCGTAACTCCCGTAAAGAACACATTTTCATCCTTTGGGAATTCATATCTGTCTAAATATTCTTCAACTTTCCAACCTGTAAAATGAACCCAATACACTTCGGTTTTATCTACCGCATAGTAATAATAAACTTGGGGCTCTCCGGGTCGGAACAGTATCATATTACCCTTTGTAACTACTGTTTCCTTTTTACTTCCTTTGAAGTAAAAATGTCCCTTACCTGCCGCAATATACAAAAGCTGATAATCGTTTCTGCCCTCGGGATGAGGGGTCTCAATAACAGGTGTAGTATGGACACGGTAATAGCCGCAATTATTTATTCGGAGAGGTACAGTCAGATCTTCAATGTTTGGATTTTCCTTATCCACATGGACAACATTTATATACAAAATAATTCCCCCATTTGGAATTACAGTGATTATGGATATATTATACACAAAAAAAGCGGCATTGTCAACCGATACTGTGTTATTTTGTGCATATATTATTAAATTCTATTTATTGTAAACTTTTTTGAAATCATGTATAATATACTCATACGAAACCTTTTTGGAACAAAATACAAGCATGAAAAAAGGAGATGCCGCTATGTTTATTAAAAAAACATTATTAGCAATCACAACAGCAGCTTTAATAGGTCTTACAGCCTGCACTAATGAGGTTCAAACTGAGCTTAAATCTTTTATTTCAACCCCGGCTGATGCAATGAAAGTAGTTGAAATGATTGATTCTATCGTAGTTGCGGACATGACGACCGAACAAGAAATCGAGCAAATATACCTTCAATATTGCAATTTGGACAACAATACAAGAGAACTTGTTACTAATTACGAAAAGCTTGAAAATTACAGAGCAGAAATCACAAAGCTTTACCACACAGAAACAAAAAAGGGCGACGGAATGGACAGAAGCAAGGTAAATATAGGAACGTATTGCTTCAATCAACAATGTTGGAACGACGAAGGTGTTCAAGCTCTTGTTGATTGCGGAATAGATTTTATCGCAAATGCAAGTTACGATGACAGACTTCTTGACCTTCTTGACAAATATGGAGTCGGAGCATTCGTCAGCGGTGCTTTTCCCGGTTGGTATACAGGCGGCGTTAATAACGGAAATGTAGGAACCGCAAGTGTTTCAAACCCCATATCCGCTTATGAAAAGAGCTTGGCAAAGTTTGTTGACAGACCCTGTATCTGGGGTATTGATATCGGTGATGAGCCTTGGTCTGCCGACATTCCCCATTTTGGAGAAGTTATTGACTATATGCACGAAAACCTCCCCGATAAACTTATGTACTTGAATCTTATGTGTGCTTCTTTCGGATACAACAGCGATGAACATAAGATAAACGGAGAAAAAATTGCTCCCGCAGATGCTTATGTAGAATACATAAACAATGATTACCTTTGTTTTGACAATTACCCGTACGCTGACGGAAAAGAGATTCTTCCAAAAAGATACAGCTGGTTCTTTGCCCATATGCAACATGCAAACAACCTGTGCAACGAATATGATTTGGATTATTGGATGGTTATTCAAGCAAACTCCTTGCACGGTGATTACATGACAGAAGATCAACTTCGTATGCAATCAAGCTTGTGTCTCGCTCACGGTGTAAGAGTTATTTCATGGGCTTGTTGGAATGCAGGTTGGTACGAATTCAACATTTCAGACGCTCAGGGGAATTTAAATGAAGTATACTACCGAGTACAAAATATAAATAAAGAAATTGACAATATCTCTTTGGTATATTCAAAATATGATAATATAGAAACAGGATGTTTGGGAATTAACCCATTAAAGCTGTACGGAATAGGAAAAGGTGACACACGTTACCCTGATGCAGAATTTAAAATTGAAGAAATTGAAAATTGTTCAATCTCAGAAATTAAGACGAATAAAAATCAATTAGTAGTTGCAGGATATTTTGAAAAGCTTCAAGGTGAAGGCTCGGCAATAATGTTCACAAACCAAACCAACTATTGGGGTGAAGAAAATCTTGAGTATATTTATTGGTGCGGTGAAGACCCTGTTGCAAATGTTTATTTCACAGTAGCCGATCCCGATGCAAAAGTTTTGGCATACTATAACGGTGAGGCTTTTGAACCCGAATATCTCGGTAACGGTGAATATAAATTGAGAATCGAAAACTCCGATAATGTTTTTGTAACTATTGACTGACAATTAAAAATAATAATTATTGGGGAGAACCTTTTGATTGCACGAAAAGGTTCTCCCCATAAAAATATTTAATTTTATTTACCCGATACGCTGATATCGCTGAACATTACATCGGGAGCTCCGTATTTTGAGCCTGTACCGAAATCGACCTCGTTGGAAAGTGCTGTAACTTTCTTGAGTATCTCATAGAAATTATCCGCAACTGTAATATTCTTTACGGGTCTTGTCTTTTTGCCGTCAACAACGAGGAATCCTTCCGCTTCAAGAGAGAAGTCACCGCTTTGAGTATTTGCACCGGCATGAAGACCTTTAAGTTCTGTAATATAAAGACCGTTTCCGAGCTTTGCAAGAAGCTCTTCTTTTGTAAGGTCGCCTGCTTCAACATAAAGACCTCTGGGAGCTATAGTCTTTGCACCTGAAGCATTACCTGTTGTTTCTTTGCCGAATTTTTTCGCATACATACGGTTGTAAAGAAGAGTTTTCAACACACCATTTTCAACAACGTTTTTCTTGTAAACCGCAACACCTTCCGCATCAAAGGGACATCTGCCGTACTTTTTGGGATGGAAGGGGTCATCTGTAATTGTGAGGATATCACTTGCAATCTTCTCCCCTTCTTTACCCGCAAGGAGAGTTGTTTTCAAAAACGCACTTCTTGCGGAGAATACTCCTGCAAAAGTAGAAAGAACAGATCTTACAGTATTGGAGTCCATGATAATATTATATTTACCGGATTCAACAGGTTCACCGCCAAGCTTGGACAATGCAACGGAAACGGCTCTGTTTACAGTTTCGTCAGTTGTTTCTTTATCAACAAATGCGACCTCATAGTTTTCCTCAGCCTCGTCACCGTCTTTTACAGCGGCAACAACACCGTGGTATACCATGCTGCTCTTATATGTCAGGTTAAGACCTGCAGAATTCATAAAGGCACTTTCGGAAGAACCGCAGGAAGTAAATGACTGTGTACCGTCAACAACTTTATCGGAAGCGGCATATACCTTTTTCTGAAGTTCCATTGTATGAGCTTTCATTTCCTCTGCAGAGGGAAGTTCAATTTCAGGTTCTTTAATATCAGCATATTTTTCAGAACCCGGGAAAAGAGGAACTTCGTCTTCGTCGTCAACAACAAGGGCATTTTCGCAGGCACGGCGAACAAGCTCTGCTGCTGCCTCGGGAGTTACGAGCTCGCTTGAAGCATAACCGCTTTTTCCGTTTTTAACGCAACGAACAGTTATGGAGTCAGTTCTGCTGTAGGAAACTGCGGAAATTTCATTCTTAAGAGCCTCAGCACCTGCACTTACGCTGCTGTCTATATCTATTTCATAGCCTTCAGCGCCCCAAAGTTTAGCGCTTTCTTCAACGGCTTTTCTAATATTTTCAGTATTCATAATTCGCTTTTCCTTTCCTAAAAATTACGCCTGACCGCCGACTGTAATATCGGATACTCTGATAAGAGGCTGGCCTACATCTGTGGGTACTGAACCGCTTGAAGAGCCACACATACCCTGTGCAGTTTCAAGATTCTGACCGACCATATCAATCTTCTGAAGGATGTCACTACCTGTACCGATAAGACTTGCACCTCTTACAGCTTCGCATATTTTACCGTTTTTAATGAGATAACCTTCTCTTACGGCAAAGTTGAACGCACCTGTAAAGGGATTTACAGAACCGCCGCCCATAGCCGCAGCATAGATACCATTATCAATGGAAGCAATGATATCCTCGTTTTTATCGGGACCGTTTGCAATAAATGTATTTGTCATTCTTGATGTGGGTTCGTAAGCATAATCCTGGCGACGTCCGCTTGCTGTATGAGGCATATTCATACGGCGTGAGCCGAGGCGGTCGATCATGTAAGAGTTTAGAACACCGTCTTTGATAAGAACACGTTTTATCATGGGATTACCTTCGTCATCTATGTTACATGAGCCCCACGCATTGGGAATAGTACCGTCGTCTATTGCAGTAACCTTGGGGTTTGCGATCTGCTGACCGAGCTTTCCTGCCATCTGGGACATACCGATACCTACGCTTGTAGCTTCGAGAGAGTGTCCGCAAGCTTCGTGGAAAATAACGCCACCAAAGCCGTTTTCAATGGCAACAGCCATTTTACCTGCAGGGCAAGGAATTGCATTAAGGTTTACCATAGCTTGTCTTGCGGCTTCTTCACCAACGGATTCGGGAGAAATAAGGTCAAAGAATTCAAGACCCATGCTTCTGCCGGGACTTGCGGAGCCTACCTGATTTTCAACACCGTTGGAAGCTACGGCAGAAACTGCGATTCTTGTTCTTACCTGTCTGTCGCCTGTATAAAGACCTTCGCTGTTTGCAACGATAAACTGTTTATCCTGAGATGTAAGGTTTCCGCTTACCTGAACGATCTTATCGGAATATCCGTAAGCCTTGGAGCAGCCTGCGCGGAGAAGCTCAGCACGAACAGCAGCAGGAACGTCTGAAGGCAAAGTCTTTATGGGATGTATATTAGAATTTATTCTTTCTGTCAGATAGAAGTCGGGAATTCTGTCGATCTTTGAGCCCACAGCCTGAGAAACTCTCTGGGCACATTCACGAAGACCGCTTTCAGAAAGGTCTGTTGTGCAGGCAAAATAAGTATTAGTGCCTACAAAGGCTCTGATACCGACACCGCTTGTAACGCTGTCAGCAACTGTTTCAATTTTTTTATTGCTGTAACTGATAACGTCGTTTTTTGTATATTCAGAATACACTTCAACGAAATCAGCCCCACCGTGAAGCACGATGGAAATAAGGTCTGACATTATTTTCTTGTCAATCATTTTTCGTCTTTCCTTTCAAAATATATGTTTTTTCTAATGACAGTATTATAAATATCATTATATCACATTTTTCATGAAAAGTTAAGCCCTTAAGAGGCAAAAAAATAAATTTCATAAAAAATCCAAATTCCACTTGACAAAACAATTCTCAGGTTGTATAATAAATTAAAGAAATTACACATAAACGGAGCAAAAACATGAAAATATGTATAAGAGCCCATGACTTGGGGGCTTCGGGAATCGACCAGGTTGTTGAAAAATCAAAATTTTACGGAGTTGACGGTCTGCAGTTGGTTGCGTACAAGGTCTTTGACGAAACCAAATACGAGCCCGGAAGCATAACGGAAGAAAAAGCAAAGCTTATCGGCTCAAAGCTTGCAGAAAACAACATTTCAGTACCTCTTGTGGGTGCATATTTCAATCCCGTACATTCAAACAAAGCAAAGGTTGAAAACTGCAAAAATATTTATAAGGATTACCTGAAATACTGCAGGATTCTCGGCAGCGAATGTGTCGGTTCGGAAACAGGCTCTTTCAATGACGATGATTGGTCCTATAACCCGAAAAACAGAACGGAAGAGGCTCTTCAGGAAGTAGTTTCCGTATTTTCCGAGCTTTGCGACTATGCCCTTGACTTCGGAAGCAATGTTGCCATGGAAGGTGCGGCAGGTCATGTATGCTACGACGTAAAAACTCTGGCAAAAGCACAGAAAATAATGAACAGAAAAAATACAAGAGTAATTTTTGACCTGTTCAACTACATGGATAAAGATAATCAGGGCGATTATTTAAGAATCCTCGATGAAGGTCTTGAAACTTTCGGAGATAAGATCCTGCTCTTCCACATGAAAGACTGTATTTTCCATAACGGTAAGTCCCCCGTTCAGGTTCCCTACGGAACAGGTGAAATGAACATTCCCGAAGTTTTGAAAAGAATAAAAGCATACAACAAAAACGCAGTTCTTACCCTTGAAGATACAAGCGGTAACGATATTCCGCTTGCTGTTGAAACGCTCAGAAGAATTTGGGAAGAAGTTTAAACTAATAATAATTTATAGGGGGATAATCGCTGCGGCGGGTTTTATATACCTCTTGCGCCCCCGTTGGCACAGCAAATCTTTCCGCACAACTTCAAGATTTCCTATGCCAACTACACACGAACAGCCGGAATTTGCTCATAGCAAATTCCTTGTCTTTTGCAGCTTACAGCCCACAAAATCCGCCTGTTTTGCTGCCGCCGAAAAGTGTCTGTCTGGCGTGGGACAGCTCCTTTCTAGTGCATTTCTGTGAAATGCGGCGGTCGCAAAAGGTATAACACACTAGACTTTCCGAGTTGGCTTTCAGCCAACTCGTGCAAAAGTCGTGTGCCAACAGGGATGCTTCTCGCCCCTATTGGAAACCCAGAGCAAAAGGGATGCGTCTCGCCTGCCGGCTCGGTCAGAGCTTCAAAATGCTTTGCATTTTGAGGTCTCCATCGGAGACCCGCACCCTCTGGACACCCCATATATATGACCATGCCTTTCTTTATTATATAGCGTTTTTGGCGGTATGACGCAAGGCATATCTGAGCCATTCTTGACGGCTTAGAAGCCACAAAAGGCTGAGTTTGAAAATTTATTTTCAAACTTTTCCTCGAAAATGGTACCCAAACTGTAAAAATGCAGTTTGACACCATTTCTCCGAAAATATAAAACAGATTTATTTCTTCATCTGCGAATTGAATGAAAAAATAAATCCGTTTATACCGGCATAGCCGGCAAAAAGAAAAACGATTAAAGAACGGCGGTGATGACCATGAAATATAAAATTGCAATCTGTGATGATGAGCAGAATCAAATTGAATATATAACCTCGATTGTGGCATCGTGGAGTGCTCACGAAGGACATAGTAGCGAGATACGCACGTTTGCATCTGCCGAAGCTTTTCTATTTGAATACGAGGAAGATAAGGCGTATGATATTCTTCTGCTTGATGTTGAAATGAAAAACATGAACGGCATTGAGCTTGCCAAGCGTATTCGCAAAGACAACAACCGTGCCGAAATCATTTTTATAACTTCACATTTTGAATTCGTTGGTGAAGGCTATGAGGTGGACGCACTCCACTATCTGATCAAGCCGATTTCTGCGGAGAAGCTTACACAAGTACTGACCAAAGCCGCTGAAAAGATCTTAGTCGAACCTCCGTCGGTGGTAATCTCCTGCGAGGGCGAGACCGTCAAGCTGTATGAATCGGACATACTTTATGTAGAATCATTTCTGCATTACATTGTCATTCATACGAAAGATAAAGAGTACAAGATAAAGGAAAATATTTCTGTGTTTGAAAACAAGGTAAGTGATGACTTTTACCGTATTCATCGTTCCTACTTGGTTTCGCTTAAACACATAACACGAATTTCCCGTACATCCGTTAATATCGGCAGCACCGAACTTCCTCTTTCAAGGGGAAAGTATGACGATATCAACCGAGCATTTATCGAACATAACTGAGGTAGCCTATGAGAAAGAAAACATATTTGAAGCTGGTTGAATATCAGACTGAGCAATCAGAAAAGCACTTAAACGAGGTGCGAAGTATCCACAAAGAAATGAGAGGTTATAAGCACGATTTTCACCATCATCTTCAAGCATTGAAAGGTCAGCTTGAAGCCGGAGAAGTTGAGCGTGCGCTTGCATACATAGAGCAGCTTGATAATCAACTGATGAATGTTGATACCTTGCTCAAAACAGGCAATGTATCTCTCGATGCCATTTTTTCTGCCAAGATTTCTCAGGCCAAAGCGGAAAATATTACTGTAACTGTGAAAGCCAACGTGCCGGATGCACTGACGATTTCAGACTTGGAATTGAGTATCATCATCGGAAATCTGCTTGACAATGCTATAGAAGCCTGCCGTACAGTAACTGGAGAACGATTTATCCGAATCTATATTTCCATAAAAGGAACTATGCTTTATTTTTCCATGCTCAATGCTGCCGGAGCAAAGAAGAAAAAGACAGGCTCCTTGTTTGCAACCCACAAGGACGGTGTTCACGGTTTCGGTCTGCGCCGTGCTGAAGCAATCCTTGAAGAACACGGCGGCTGGGTAAAATACAACAGCGAGGACGGCGCTTTTACTTCGGAATTTTTGGTGCCAGCCATAGAGTAATTTACAATTCGTGCACTGGCAAGTACAGTTGGTGCACGAATTTTCATTTCAGCGGCGGTCTGTGTTATAATAACTGCAGAAAGGAGTGACGGATATGAAAAACAAAAAAGAGACAAAAAAACCGTACAAATCACTGCCATCGAACATAATCTGGTCATTTTCGCATCAGCTTCGTTATGCACCGTCATCATTCATTCTGCTGGCGTTGTGTGTTCCGCTGAACATTGCAATGACATACGCCGGAATCTATCTGCCGTCAATGGTAGTATCAGAAGTAACAAATGGCAGTACACTTGAACACGCTGTGACTGTAATCGGGGGACTGCTGCTTGTGATGCTTCTCGGTGGTATACTTGCCGATACGTTTTCACGACTGGCTGGTTCACGGATAGGTATATACAGGCATAAGGTTATGCTTGAAGTATGGAAAAAAGCTCTCGGGTGCCCATATCAGCTTTTTGAATCGAAGAAAATGCGTGACCTGCAGAACCGTGCCAGCCGCGCAACGAGAATGTGGGACGGTGTACAGCCTCTGACCAATCTTCCCGAGAAAACACTACGTCTCACCGAGGCTGTCCTCAGCTATTTTCTCTTTGGAACCGTCCTTACCTTCGTGTCTCCATGGCTTGTACCGATACTTACAGCTGCACCGTTGGTAAACTGGTTCTGCGCAACGCTGTACAGAAAATGGGAATACAGTCACCGCGAGGAACAGAGTGACTACGACGGAAAGTTGTGGTATATCCAGCAGAAGCCTTCGGACTTCGGTTATGCCAAGGATATCCGAATCTACGGTATGGCTGACTGGGTCCGCGATATGTATAAGAAACTTACTGCGGAGAAGCTAAAATGGGAGAATAAATCAATCCTGCGTACGTTTCTGTCGGGACTTGCCGATTTGTTCATCATTCTGATCCGTGACGGTGCCGCTTACGCTTTGCTTATCGCAATGGCAATCCGCGGAGAGATCACTGTTGACAGATTCGTATTTTGCTTTGCAGCGATATCTTCCTTCGCATCCTTCATCGAAAGCATCGTATCGAACTACAATGCCATGCAGTCAGTGAGCCTGAATATCAGTGACCTCCGCGAATATCTTGACACCGCAGAGACCGACGGTACAGGCGAAGCAAACGTCGATGATATGCTTAAATTATCTCCAGAGATCACCTTCGATCACGTTTCCTTCCGTTATGACGGAGCTGAAGCTGACACAATCCGTGATATCTCCTTCACCATCCGCTCCGGCGAGAAAATCGCTCTTGTGGGGCTGAACGGTGCCGGGAAAACCACACTTGTGAAGCTGCTATGCGGACTATACGAACCAACATCGGGCGAAATCCGTGTAAACGGTATCCCTGTAAAACAATTCCTGCACAAGGATTACTTCCGTATGTTTGCTCCTGTATTCCAGGATGTAAAAACTTCGATTTTTTCTCTTGCTGAAACGGTATCCGCAAAATCCGAATCAGAAACTGACTATGCACGAGCTGAAGAATGTATGCGCCGTGCAGGACTGGGTGAAAAAATCGACAGCCTGCCACACGGAATTTACACAAAGCTCGACAAGCAAGTGAACCGTGACGGAATCGAGCTGTCCGGCGGCGAACTTCAGAAGCTGATGCTTGCGAGAGCCATGTACAAGGACGCGCCTGTTCTGGTGCTTGACGAACCGACAGCTGCTCTTGACCCGATTGCGGAAAGCCGTATCTATGAAGAATACCTGAAAATGGCGGAGAGTAAGACATCGCTGTTTATTTCACACAGACTTGCATCAACACGGTTCTGTTCGAGAATTTTCTACCTTGAAAACGGTATGATCGCTGAAGAAGGAACACATTCGGAGCTGGTTCACGCAGGAGGAAAATACGCAGAGCTGTTTGAAATACAAAGCTGTTGGTATCGTGACAATTTTGACGGAATCGGCAATATAACAATCGAAGGAGGTGCGGACGAATGAAATTGAAAGAACATATCAGAATTTATTGCCGCGGCCTCAAGCAGTTTTATTCTTACGCGCCAAGATATTTTATAAGCCACTCCATCGGTGACTTTCTTGCAGCTGTGACACCGTATGTGCCTGTGTATTTTTCCGCAAAGCTGATCGATGCACTGGCGGCAGGTGAATCCATCGGTATCCTTGTATTGTATGCAGGACTGACTGTGGGACTGACATTTTTACTGCATCTTATCTCACGATATCTATCTGCAGTGGATTCCAAAACATCAAATGATATTCACCGTCAGGAGCAATGGGCATATTCAGAAAAGGCTATGTCAATGGCGTATGAATCCATTGAGAACAGAGATACGGCTCTGCTGAAAGCACGTATTGCGAAGGAATCTCAGCTTGGGTACAATATGTGGTATCTGCGTTCCTGCTTCTCGCAGTTCATATTTTCATTTACTAAAATAACCGCATCGTTAGTATTATCGGTATCATTCTTCACCTTGAATTCGATTCCGCTTTCGATGAAGTTAGGGCTTATCGCTGTACTTGTTCTTACCATCGTGAGTAGTATTCTGACCACAACAAAGGTTTCGAAGCTGTTCAATGATTTTTATTCCTCTGATACCAGTGTGGGAACCGACATACTTATCGAAAAGTTCGATGATTACGTTATGCACTACAGCTCAGGTAAGGATATCCGTCTTTATGGTATGGGTGATGGACTTGCGAAACGCATTGCAGACTTCATTGGGAAATGGTATTATGAGGAAATCAAGGTTTCAAACCACGCGGCACTTATCAGGATTCCGATGAAAATCATTGAAAGCCTGCTGCAATTGACTCTGTATACTGTACTGATTTATGGCGCACTGAAAGGCGAGGTATCCGTCGGCTCCATTGCGAAGTATGTGTCATGCGTGACCATGCTTCTCAGTGCCGTGACAACACTGATCAGAAGTGTGCAGACAACTCTACTCAACAACACTTTCCTCGAACGGTATTTTTCATATTTCGACATTCCGAATAATATGTATCAAGGTTCCTTGACGGTGGAAAAGCGTGATGATCGTGAATACTATGTTGAGTTCAGAAACGTCAGCTTCAAGTATCCTAACTCCGATACTTACGCACTGAAAAACGTGAATCTGAAATTCAAGGTAGGCGAAAAACTGGCAGTTGTGGGTGAAAACGGTTCGGGAAAGACCACCTTCATTAAACTCATGTGCCGTCTGTACGATCCCTTGGAAGGCGAGATTCTGTTAAACGGCGTTGACATACGAAAATACGAATACAACGAGTATATGTCCATCTTCTCGGTTGTATTTCAGGATTACCGCCTGTTCGCATTTACTCTCGGTCAGAATGTCGCCGCATCGTCGGAATATGATGATGAGAGAGTGAAGCTGTGTCTTGAACAGGCCGGATTCGGCGATCGTCTTGCTGAAATGCCGGATGGAATTGAAACGTATCTCTACCGTGATTTTGACGACTCGGGGGTTGAGATCTCCGGCGGAGAGGCTCAGAAAATCGCCATAGCGAGAGCTTTGTACAAGGATGCACCGTTCATTATTCTTGACGAACCCACCGCTGCACTCGATCCGCTTGCCGAATACGAGGTTTACTCGAAATTCAACGAAATCGCAGGTGACCGTACCTCTATTTATATCAGTCACCGTCTGGCTTCATGCCGCTTCTGCGATAAAATTGCGGTATTCGATCATGGGCGCATTGTCCAACACGGTTCACATGAAGAACTTCTTTCTGATGTAAGTGGCAAGTATCATGAATTATGGAACGCACAGGCGCAGTATTATACAACGTAAAAAATGCCGCTTGCACTGACTTTTTACTGTCGGGGCAAGCGGGATTACCTATAAGATTTATCTAAAGGCTTGTATTCGGTTACTGTTTTCAAATATGCTTCGGGATCGCCATTCAAAATAAGGTCTGCATACTCCAAAGGTGCATTGTAAATCAGATAGTCAAGCTCTGACCGTTCATACATATTACGGGCAACTTCATTCTCAACGGCAATGGTATCAATCGCAATCATGCTGCCATTGGTGAATTTCAGTTCCACACAGCAGTTATCGAAATTATATTCGCAGGATATAAGGCGATTTATAGGGTTTTACCTCCAAAATTATATTGTTTGGAAGTAATGTAAGCGTGGGTTTTAGTGTGGTATCTTTAAATTTGGGAAACCCCCGTTTCCCACTTTGATATGGACTGCGCGCTAACTCCTATTTTTTCTCAAAGCTGCTCCTGTGTAACACCAATTTTCTGACGCAATAGTTTGATTTTGTTTCCAATATCCATATATATGACCATGCCTTTCTTTATTATATAGCGTTTTTGGCGGTATGACGCAAGGCATATCTGAGCCATTCTTGACGGCTCAGAAGCCACAAAAGGCTGAGTTTGAAAATTTATTTTCAAACTTAACTCTCCTTTGGTTAGACAAAATTTATTTACCAAGTACTTGATGACTATATTATAACATAAAAAACAGTTCAAATCAATAACGTATTTTACGAATCAGTTTGCTTGATAAGTAAAAAACTGTATGTACGGAAATGTAAAGCTGTATGTGGAACAGAACAAAGTAATGCATGGCATAAATTCAAAGTGAGACATACGATAAAAACTTGATGCCATACACCTGCGGTATTTCCATACACGACTGCGTCGTGATGACATACCAATCCTTCGGATTGGATAGAAAAGAGCCTGGCTCAAAAGACTTTTTTTGAGTCAGCCCTTCAATTTATTTAAAGAAGAAATTAGAAATTACTGAAAAAAACAAAAAAATAGCCTCGCAAAAGGCTAAAAACAGTATGGTAAATGACGGGGAGAGAACTCCTCGTTTTTTCGTTGTGTTTATTCTGTTGAAAACTCTTCTTATCCGGTCTTTAATGGAAATAA
>JAZSMD010000020.1:0-17134 GCA_045535665.1 Eubacteriales bacterium | reverse complement strand
GATAATATATATTATATCATCAGTATGAGAGACATTTAATTTCGTAAGATTCAATAAGGCTTAGTGTGTTGATATAGCATCATAATAGGAAAAAGAATTTAAATAAAAATGAGGGAAATGCAATGCCAACAAAGTGATTGTATCAATAAGAGATTTAGAAGTTTTACAGGGTGAAATTCCAAATAAACAGCTGAAAATGCTATTAGGTTGGGCGGCTTTTCATCAAGAAGAATTGCTCGAAAATTGGATTCTTGCAGAAAATATGCAGGAGCTTTTCCCCATTGAACCGTTAAGATAAAAGCAAAGGAGAGAAAAGTAATGGAAAAAAACATTGATTTTTACATTTCAAAAGGTTTTGATATGAAAACTGCCGAATATTTTGCTTCGGGTAGAAAGAAAATTCTCTCTGTTGTTCCAAATCCTGACTTTACCTTGACACTCTTGTTTGACAATGGTATAATGTAGCTCCGTTGTTGAAATCCAATACCGTGTTTGAAAAGTTTGCGAATATAGAAAACTTTAAAAGGGTTTATCTTGATGAAACAAGTAATGTTTCATGGGATATTGACCCCAATATTGACAGTAATGTTGTATGGAACAATAAGGTTGATATTTGTTCCGATGAATGTTATATAAACAGTAAACCTATATGATTCCCGATAGAAGTTTATTGATTACATTGAAATTTTTATTATTTGCGCTTACGCTTTAGCGGCAGAAAGGTGACTAACATGAACAAAAAAACTATTTTAATATTTATTTTTCTGTTTATAATTTCTTTGGTTCTTCAATCATGTAATTCGGGAGCTGACATTGAAGACCTCGATTTTGTGGCTGATTGTGAATACGACACGACTCTTACCGTGTCCGAGCTGTGTTCTTTAAAGGAAACCGTTACCGTTGCATTTATAGGCGGTTCGATTACACATTCCGATGCATACAGGTCTTATGTTATGGAATATTTGATAAATGCATACCCCGATAATGAATTTGTTGAAGTTCGTGCGGGAATCGGAGGCACAACATCGGCGTTCGGTGTGGGCAGAATTGATAAACACGTAATTGAATATGACCCCGACATCGTTTTTATTGAGTTCTCTGTTAATGACGGCAGTGATGACGACCTCTATAAGGAAAGTATGGAGGGTATGATAAGAAAAGTTCTGGGAAATAAGGAAAACACATTGCTCACGGTTATCGGTACTGCAACCGCAGCAACTATGCCGAGTTACAAAAACGGAGAAGACCCTGCAGGTGTAAGAGGACATAAGGAAGTTGCGGCTTATTACAATGTTCCTTATATAAACGTGGGTAAAGTATTGTATCAGCATATTGTCGATACGGAAACCGATGTGTTGGAATATCTTCCCGACAATGTTCACCCCAACTATGTGGGCGGTAAGATATATGCCGATGAAATTATCAGGTGGTTGCAGGATTACGAATGGAATATAGATTTCAAGGAACAGCCTTTAACCGCAAACTCTTATGAAAATGCCTATATGCATTGGGCTTCCGAATTTGCAAACGACCAATGGACAGTTTCTCTCGGTGGCGGAAATATTTATGACGACCATTTAGTGCCCAACTACATAGAATCAAAAGGTGTGGGTTCTACGCTTGAATTTGATTTTTACGGCACTTTCTTCGGAGCTTTCTATACCTTGGAAGATGATTCGGGTATTATTGAATACAGTATTGACGGTGGAGAATGGCAGAAGTTTTCACTTTGGGATATCTACTGTTTGGATTCCGACAGATGTGGAGGCAGTATTATTGTCAACGGTCTGGAGAACAAGGAACATCATATGGTTATCAGAGTTTCTGCCGAAAAAGATGACCGGTCCAACGGAAATAAAGTGAATTTCAGCGCATTTTATTGGGGACATAAATAAGCTTTTTTTATATTAAATAAATAAAAAAACGGAGGTAAAAAAATGTCAAAGAAAGTTTTAAGTATTTTACTTGCGTCTGCAATGTTTTTAACAATGCTTTCAGCTTGTAATCAGGAGGAGCCCGGTGTTGACGACCCGAATTCCGACGACCAACAGCAAGAGGTTGAAGACCCCAACGAAAATCAGGGTGGGGAAGAGGTTGTTTTGCCCGAAACCTTGGATATTGTCGTTGACGGTGTTTCCGAATACGTTATCGTAAGAGGCGAAAATGCTTCCGCTTCCGAGATAACAGCGGCTTCAGAGCTTCAGAATTATTTGAAGCAGATAAGCGGTGTTGAAATTGCGATAGTAACAGACTCCACAGAAGCAGTTGAAAAGGAGATTATCGTAGGTAAAACAAACCGTGAGGCAGACGGTGAGTTTGACAGAGCCGAGCTTGGTGATGACGGATTCGTTATCAAAACGGTTGATTCAAAGCTCTATCTTGTGGGCGGTGAAAAGAGAGGAACTCTTTACTCTGTTTATACGTTCCTTGAAGAATATCTCGGTTGCAGATTCTATACCGCAACAGTAGAGAAGATTCCCGAAATGAAGACCGTATCTCTTGAACAGATCGCGGAAGATAAGCAGATTCCCGTATTTGAATACAGAGATATAGACTGGGTTCCCTCAAGACAGGGTACATTCCAGGCAAAGCTTAAGGCAAACGGTACATATGCTCCTCTCGGTGAAGATTTCGGCGGACATTTTTCATATGTAGGATTTGTTCATACTTTCAACAGTCTTGTTCCTGCTTCTCAGTATGCGGCAGAGCATCCCGAATATTTCAGCACTACTACATCTGAAATAGATAATTGGGGCGGATACCCTCAGCAGCCTTGTCTTTCAAATCCCGAAGTTTTAAAGATTGCAACTGCAAATGCTCGTCAGTGGTTGATTGATAATCCCAATGCAAATATTATTTCAATTTCTCAGAACGATAACCAGTTATACTGTACTTGTGATGAATGTAATAAGATTTTGGCAGAAGAAGGTTCTCAGTCAGGAATCCTGCTCAGATTTGTAAATGCTATTGCCACAGAGCTTGGAGATGAGTTCCCCAATGTCAGATTTGATACGTTGGCATATCAGTACACAAGAAATATTCCTGCCGTTACAAAGCCCGTTGACAACGTCATTGTAAGACTTTGTACAATTGAGTGTTGCTTCTCTCATCCTCTCGGAACTTGTGAAGACGTTGGTAAGTCCGATGATATTACAAAGAGTATTTATGAAGATATTCAGGACTGGGCAAAGGTCAGCGATAAGCTTTACGTTTGGGACTACGTAACAAACTATAGCCATACCTGCTCATTCTTCCCCAACTTCAATTCAATGCTTGCAAACGTGAAATTCTTTGCGGATAATCACGTTGTGGGTCTTTATGAAGAAGCTAATTATTTCGATGAGCTTTCCGACTTCCCCGAACTCAGAGCATACATTCTCGGTAAGATAATGTGGGATCCCTATATGAGCGAGGAAGAATATTGGGGTCATATTGATGACTTCTTGGAAGGCGTTTACGGTCCCGGTTGGACTCATATCCGTGAATTTATAAATCACGGTCAGGAAGCTGTTAAAGATATTTGTTTTGGAATAAACGTCAGCCCCGATGAAATATTTGAAATGAAGGGTGTAGCTCTTCACGGTGCAAAGGATTTCCCCGAAAATCTTACAGCGGACATGATCAGAAATTATGAAACAACAGACTGGTCTCAGTTCTGGAACTTCTATAGCGATATCCCCGAAGCTCCGAAGGTCGTTTCCGAAGGCGAAAAGCTTTTTGCAAAAGCATATGAAATGGCTGAAACGGATGCGCAGAGAGCTATAATCGATAAGACTTCCATAAGTATGGATTACATAAAATCAACTTATTGGGGTACAAAGCTTGGCAGAGGCTCAAGTGCTATCGGACGTATGCTTTCAAATTACTTTAAAGCGCATCCCGATGAATTTACAACCGATGAGCAAACTGATTTCAGAATTACCATAATTAAATATGCAAGAGAACAGGTAATGTCTGAATATTCGGAGTTTAATAAGAAATTAGTAGATAAGATACTGTCTTACGGAATTGAAAAATTGGATGAGTGGAGTAGAATTTATCCCGATTATACATGGAGTCACAATGACGGCAGTACAGGTTCTCTTAATTTTGAAGCTATTCCTGAAGATTGGATGGATTGATACATTAGGGACTGTCCCATTTAGCGCAGAACAAAAGCCCGTGTTTGAATTTAAAGATAAATTTAAACCTGATAATACCATATAAGATTTAAAATGTTGAAATCTACCGAAAATTTCGGTAGATTTCTTCGGTTATAACGGGCTTTTTAGTCGCGATTTAGCCCTCTACCGTACCCACGTACGCCGACGAGTGCTAAATCCCGCCTTCTGCATCTAACTGAGCCACCCCTTTTTCTTGTCGGTTCACGAAAAATTTGCATTTTTTCGTGCTAAACTGTTGAAATAGGGGGTTGACAAATCGGGAAAACGGTGGTATAATAGACGGGTAAAGGATGGTATATGTCATGAATAATAAAGTTTTCACAGCTGCATATTACTTTAGCTATTACTTTTACTTTAGACAGTAAATTTAATAGTTAGTTCTGCTACGTTGAAATTTATTTCATTAAAACCACCAATAATATGAATTCAGATGGTCTTGCAGGAGTTATGCAAGACCTTTTTATTTTAAAAGGAGATATTAACAATGATCGTAGTACTTAAACCTCAAAGCGAACAAAGTCAGGTAGAAAATCTTATAAGTTGGTTGAAAGAACAGAATGTAGATGTTCATATTTCCGAAGGTCATTTCCAGACAGTTCTCGGTCTTATCGGTGATACAGCAAGAATTGACGATGATCTTGTTGCTTCTTTGGAAATTGTTGAAACCGTAAAAAGAGTCAGCGAGCCTTTCAAGAGTGCGAACAGAAAATTCCATCCCGATGATTCTATAATTGACGTTGGTGGCGTGAAGATCGGTGGCGGTAATTTTGCAATAATTGCAGGTCCTTGCTCAGTTGAAAGTGAAGCACAGATGATCGAAGTTTCAACAAAGGTCAAAGCGGCAGGTGCAAAGCTTCTCAGAGGCGGTGCGTTCAAGCCCAGAACTTCACCTTACGATTTCCAGGGTCTTAAGGCTGAGGGTATCGAGCTTCTTCTTGAAGCTAAAAAGGCAACAGGTATGCCCATTGTTACTGAAATTATGAACGCGAACCATTTGCCCTTGTTTGAACACGTTGATGTGATTCAGGTAGGTGCAAGAAATATGCAGAACTTTGAGCTTCTTAAGGAATTGGGCAAAACAAATAAGACTATCCTTCTTAAAAGAGGTCTTGCAAGTACACTTAAGGAAATGCTCATGAGTGCCGAATACATCATGGCAGGCGGTAATGAAAATGTAATTCTTTGTGAAAGAGGTATCCGTACTTACGAAACTTACACAAGAAATACTCTTGACCTTTCTGCTGTTCCTATGCTCAGAGAGCTTACGCATCTCCCCATTATTGTTGACCCCAGCCATGCAACGGGTCTTTCAAGACTTGTAAAACCCATGGCAATGGCTGCAGCTGCCTGCGGTGCGGACGGTCTTATGATCGAAGTTCATAATAATCCCAAATGTGCGCTTTGCGACGGCGCTCAGTCCCTTACGCCTGAACAGTTTGCGGATGTTGCTAAGAGAGTAGAAGCTATCCGCGAAGTTGTAAAAGCTGAATACGACCCAACATTCTAATAAAAACGAGCAATGGAGATCATCATGAAAAACAATTCGGAAACAGTTAAAGTCGGAATAGTCGGCTTGGGACTTATCGGAGGCTCTTTTGCGAAAGCCCTTGTGAAAAATGAAAATTATACAGTTCTTGCGTACGATATAGATACCGTGGCTCTTCACTATGCGGAAATGACGAAAGCCATTGACGGAGAGCTTACAGCGGAAAATTTGGGCGAATGTGATTACGTTCTTATTTCACTGTACCCCAATGCGGCTGTTGAATATGTGACGGCAAATGCGTCTTCCTTTAAGAAAAATGCCGTCGTTATAGATACTGTTGGTACAAAACGGGAAATATGTTCTGTAGGCTTCAAGCTTGCGGAAGAAAACGGATTTATATTTGTGGGCGGTCATCCCATGGCAGGAACTCAGTTTTCAGGATTTAAACATTCAAGGGAAACTCTTTTCAATAACGCAACGATGATAATAACGCCTAAGAAAAATGAAGACCTCAGAGTTCTTGATTCCGTGAAAAAACTTATGCTTGACTGCGGCTTTGCAAAAATGAATGTTACCGATGCTGAAACTCACGACGAGATTATAGCTTACACTTCACAGCTTGCACACGTTGTTTCAAATGCTTATGTTAAAAGCCCCACGGCTCTCCGACATAGAAATTTCTCTGCAGGAAGCTATAAGGACCTTACCCGTGTGGCACGTCTGAACGAAACTATGTGGACGGAACTGTTTTTTGAAAACAGAGAAAATCTGCTTCATGAATTGGATTCCGTAATAGGCAGTTTGGAAAAATACAGAGAAGCACTCCGTGACGGCGACAGAGACGGAATGAAGGCTCTTTTGAAAGAGGGCAGAGAGCTGAAAGAGAGGACTATGTATAATGAGAAGAATTAAAGTAAAAACTTCCCGTGAATACAATGTTCTTGTGGGCAGCGGTGCTGTTGAATATATAAATGAAGAGCTGAAAGCCGTACTCAAAGCAAAAAGACTTCTTATTGTAACCGATGATAACGTCGAACCTCTTCATTTGAAGGGTCTGAAAGAAAGGTTGGAAGGCTCTTACCTTTGTTTTACTCATATATTGAAAAACGGGGAAGAGAACAAAAATATTGATGCTGTTTTGGGCATACTTTCAGAGCTTCAAAAGAATGAATTTGACAGGGACGATGCTATTGTTGCCTTGGGTGGCGGTGTTGTTGGTGATATTTCCGCATTTTCCGCTTCGATATATATGCGAGGCATTGATTTTATAAATATTCCCACAACGCTTCTTTCTCAGGTGGATTCTTCCGTTGGCGGTAAAACGGGTGTGGATTTCGGCGGTGCGAAAAACATCGTGGGAAGCTTTTATCAGCCGAAAGCCGTAATTTGTGATACGGACTACTTCAAAACTCTTCCCGATAATATTTTTGCGGACGGTTGTGCGGAAGTTATAAAATATGCGTTTATAAACGATAAAGAGCTTCTTGAAGTTATTGAAGACGGTATAAAGAAAAACATTGACGATATAGTTTACAGATGTGTAAGCGATAAAAACGATGTCGTTTCAAATGATGAATTTGACAGAGGTCTTCGCGGTCTTTTGAATTTCGGACATACCGTAGGTCATGCGGTTGAAAGTCTCAGCTCCTACAAGATAAGCCACGGAAGTGCTGTTTCTATAGGTATGAGAATAGTGACCGAAGCTTTTGAAAAGGCAGGAGTTTGTAAATCGGGTGTTTGTGAAAAGCTCGTGTCTGTATTGAAAGAAAATAATTTACCTATTGAATGCGGTTTTTCCGCAGAGGATATAATAAATGCAGTTCGTAAGGATAAAAAGAAAAGCGGAGACAGTATTTCCGTTATCGTGCCGAAAGAACTGTGTAAATGTGAAATTGAAAAGATGAGCTTTGAAAAGCTTTATTCGGTAATAAAGGAAGTGAATCCGTGACAGTAACTGTATATCCCTCAAAGCTTAAAGGTACTGTTGGCGGTATCTCTTCAAAATCCTATCTGCACAGGCTGCTTATTTGTGCGGCTTTGTCGGAGGGTTTTACCGAAATATCTTATAATACCATGTCGAAGGATATTTCAGCCACAATAAGTGCAATTTCCGCTTTTGGGAAAAAGGCTGAAAGTGTTAACGGAAAGCTTGTTGTAAGTGACGGGGAATTTTGTGACAGCATAAACGTAAACGAAAGCGGCTCCACGTTCAGGTTTATTTTGCCTATTCTTTCCGCAAAATGCGGCAATCGTACGGTGGAAATAAACGGTTCTGCATATCTCGCTTCAAGACCCATATCTCCTTTATATGAGGAGCTTGTGGCTAAAGGTGCGGTGATCTCCGAAAAGGGTCATTTTCCCATGACGGTATCGGGTTCTATGCAAAGCGGAAAGTATACTTTACCGGGCAATATTTCAAGTCAGTTTGTTTCGGGGCTTTTGCTTGCTCTGCCAATGGTTGACGGTGACAGCGAGATATACATTGAAGGAGAGCTTCAATCAAAGCCATACGTGGATATAACAATAGAGTGTATGAAGCTTTTCGGAGTAGATATAGAGGAAACGGCATACGGTTATTTTGTAAAAGGCTGCAGAAAATACGTTTCTCCCAAAAATGTAATTTGCGAAAACGACTATTCAAATGCCGCATTTTTCCTTACTGCAGGAGCTATATCGGAAGAATTTGTGGGGGTTGAAAATCTTAATCCCAAAACCTCTCAGGGTGACAGCGAGGTTATAAAGATATTGGAAAGATTTGGGGCTGAAAAGGCTGTTGAGGGTAAAACCGTTTTATTCAGAAATAAGAGCCTTAATGCAACAGACATTGATGCAACGGATATTCCCGACCTTGTTCCCATACTTTCACTTGCTGCATCTGTGTCAAATGGTACAACACGTATTTACGGAGCTGAAAGGCTTCGTTTTAAGGAAAGCGACAGATTGAAGTCTGTTTCCGCAGTTCTGAATTCCCTTGGGGCAAATATAACGGAAACCGATGACGGTCTTATTATAAAAGGTGTTGAAAAACTGAAGGGTGGCAGAGTAGACAGCTTCAACGACCACAGAATTGCAATGACTGCCGCAATAGCCTCATGTGTTTCGGAAAATGAGATAATTATAGATAATTTTGAAGCAATTACAAAATCGTATCCGAATTTTTTGGATGATTTTGCAACTGTAGGCGGTAAATTTGTGAAGGAGGAAAACTGATGTCCCGATTTATAGGTGAAAATATATCCGTGTCTGTATTTGGACAGTCCCACTCAGAGGCGATAGGCGTTGTTGTTGAGGGTCTTCCTTCGGGAATTACAATAAATGAAGAAAATATAAAAGCCTTTATGAAAAGAAGAGCTCCTTCCGCTTCGGCTTTTTCCACACAGCGTAAGGAAGAAGATTCTCCCGTTTTCGTAAGCGGTGTTTTAAACGGCAAGACTACGGGGGCGGCTGTTTGTGCGGTGATTTTCAATAAAGACCAGAGAAGCAAGGACTACAGTGCATTGTTTTACACACCACGTCCCGGTCATGCGGACTATACCGCAAGAATGAAATATAAGGGTCTTGAAGACACTCGCGGAGGCGGTGCTTTTTCGGGCAGAATGACAGCTCCGCTGTGTATAGCGGGAGCTATCGCTAAGGAGTTCCTTGCTGAAAGGGGAATTACGATAGGGTCGCATATTTTATCTGTTGCGGATATTTCCGAGGAAAGATTTGATGCGGTAAATATTACTGCTGAAGAATTGAAATCCGTAACAGCAAAGCCTTTTGGAACGGTGTCTGACGAAAAAGGTCAGCAGATGCTTGAAAAAATAGCAGAAGCCCGTAACAACGGTGATTCTTTGGGCGGTGTTATTGAATGTGCGGCTGTCGGTGTCCCTGTAGGTTTTGGTGGAGAACTGTTTGACGGTGTTGAATCGGAATTGGCAAGACTTGTGTTTGCTGTTCCCGCAGTTAAGGGTTTTGAGATAGGCGCAGGATTTGAGGCTTCAAAACTTTGCGGAAGTGAAAATAACGACCCGTATTATTACGATAAATTCGGGAATGTCAAGACAGAGACAAACAACCACGGCGGTATTCTCGGAGGCTTGACAAGCGGTATGCCCTTGATTTTCAGGGCGGCAATTAAGCCCACTCCGTCCATTGCAAAGACTCAGAAAACAGTAAATTTACAGACAAAAGAAAATACAGAGCTTGTTATAGGCGGCAGACACGATTCTTGCATAGTGCCGAGAGCTTTGCCCGTTCTGGAGTCCTGTTTGGCAATTACACTTCTGGATAAGTTAATAGTAGATGATATTGAAAGGAATAAAAAACAATGAGCATGGATGATTACAGAAATCAGATAAATGATATAGATAAGGAGATCGTAAAGCTTTACAGCGAAAGAATGGAAGTTGTAAAGAAGATCGGTCAGTATAAAAAGGAAAATAATCTGCCCGTTAAAGACTCTCGCAGAGAAAAAGAGCTTTTGGAAAAGATCACCGAAATGGCAGGGGATGAATACGAAAACGATGTGCGTTCCCTTTACTCACTTATGTTTGAGCTTTCACGTTCAAGCCAAAGAAAAATGATGGAAAAACCTTCCGAACTTTCTGTCAGAATGGACGAAGCTGTAAAAAATACAGATAATCTTTTCCCCGAAAAGGCAAATGTAGCTTGTCAGGGTACAGACGGAGCTTACTCTCAGGCGGCTGCAGAGAAGCTTTTCAAACATCCCTCAATTATGTTCTTCTCTTCATTTGAAAAGGTATTCTCCGCGGTAGATAAGGGCCTTTGCAGATTCGGTATTCTTCCTTTGGAAAACTCTTCCGCAGGTTCTGTAAATCAGATATATGACCTTATGGCAAAATACAGCTGTTCTATCGTGCGTACTGCCCGTGTTCATGTTCGCCATACACTTGTTGCCGCTAAGGGTACAAAGCTTGAAGATATTAAAGAAATCTATTCCCACGAGCAGGCGATTCTCCAATGCAACGACTTCCTTGGTTCTCTTAAGGGTGTTAAGATAATTCCTTGTGAAAATACCGCAATGGCTGCAAAAAAAGTTGCAGATTCAGGCAGAAACGATATTGCGGCTATTTCTTCAAAAGATTGCGCAGAGCTTTATGATCTCGGCATCATCAAGGAAAATATAAACGATATGAAGAATAACTATACACGTTTCATTTGTATTTCCAAAAAGCTTGAGATCTACCCAGGTGCGGATAAAACAAGTATTATGATGGTACTTCCCCATAAGGCAGGCTCGTTGTACAAGATTTTGGCAAGACTTTATGTGCTCGGTATCAATCTTAATAAATTGGAGAGCCGTCCTCTTCCGGAGCGTAATTTTGAATTCATGTTCTATTTCGATATTGATGAATCCATTTACTCTCCTGCATTGAAAGAGCTTCTTTGCGAATTTGAAAGTGAAGCTCAGGAATTCAGATATCTGGGCAGTTACTCCGAGGTGATCTAAATGAAATGCGGCCTTTTGGGCAGAAAATTGGGTCACAGCTATTCACCGCAGATACATAAGTTCCTTGGTGACTATTCCTACGAGCTTTTTGAAAGAGAGCCTGAGGAGCTTGACGGTTTTTTCAAAGATCCGCCTTTTGATGCGATGAATGTGACTATTCCCTATAAAGAGACGGTATTGAAATACTGTTCGGAAATAAGTCCTGCGGCAAAGAAGATAGGGTCTGTTAATACTATTGTCAGAAAAGACGGTAAATACTACGGTGATAATACCGATTATTACGGCTTTGAGTTTCTTATTGACAGCGTTTGCAAGAATATTAAGGGTAAAAAGGTACTTATTGTGGGAAACGGTGGGGCGGCAAAAACCGCCATTGCCGTGGTTTCCGACAGGGGCGGTGTTCCTGTTGTCATTTCTCACAAGGAAAATACGCCCGAAAACATGAAAAAGCATCATTTGGATACCGATGTTATAGTAAATACCACACCCGTGGGAATGTTTCCGAAAAATCTTGAATCTCCCGTAGTTTTAGAAGACTATAAAAATGTTGAAGCTGTTGTTGATGTTGTGTATAATCCGTCAAAAACGCAGATAATTCTCGATGCCGAAAGGTTGGGAATACCCTGTGTCAACGGACTTTATATGTTGGTGGCTCAGGCAGAAAAGGCATCTGCTATTTTTAAAGGTGAAGCTACTTGGGAATCAAAAACGGAAAGTATCGTTTCGGAGCTTGAGCTTGAAATGAAAAATATCGTTTTGGTGGGTATGCCCGGATGCGGAAAGAGTACCATTGGAAAGAATATTGCCGCAAAGCTTAGCAGGGCTTTTAGAGATGCCGATGACGAGGTCTTGACCTTTTCGGGGAAAACTCCCGCAGAGATAATAACGGGTGAAGGTGAGCCTGCTTTCAGAAAAGTTGAAACGGAAGTTTTAAAAGAGCTTTGCAAACAGTCCGCAACGGTGGTATCAACGGGTGGCGGCTGTGTTACTGTGGAAGAGAATTTCGATGTTATCAGACAGAATTCCGTTGTCGTGTGGGTAAAACGTCCTTTGGAAGAGCTTTCAACAGAAGGCAGACCTTTGTCAAAAAGTCTTGAGGAGCTTAAGAAAATGTATGAGCTCAGAGCACCGAAATACGAGAGAATAAGCGATATTGTAATTGAGAATAATAAGGGTATCGACAGTGTTGTTAAAGATATTCTTGATTCTGTGGAAAGGTTTGTGAAAGAAAAATGAGTAAAAGAATTCTTGTTATCAATGGGCCGAATCTTAACCTTTTGGGGATAAGAGAGCCTTCCGTTTACGGTACAGGCACATATGCTGACCTTCAATCCCGTATTTACGGCTGGGCTGATGAGCTTGGTGTTCAGGTCGAAATGTTTCAGTCAAATTACGAGGGAGCTATAATTGATAAGATCCACGAGGTCTTCCTTCAGGATGAGGCTGACGGAATCGTTATCAATCCTGCAGGATATACCCATACAAGTGTAGCTATCCTTGACGCCTTAAAGGCTGTACGAATTCCTACAGTTGAGGTTCATATTTCCGACATTTCTTCCCGTGAAGAGTTCAGGAAGTTCTCCTACATCTCCCTTGCGGCTGAAAAGACCATTAGCGGCAAAGGTTTTGACGGATACAAAGAGGCTATGGAATATCTGGCTGAAAAGGATTAAAAAAATAAAAAAATAAGGCAGTGGAAACTTTTTTCACGGAAAAAAAGTTTCCCCCGCACCCCTTTCAAAAAACCGACTTTGGGGTAATTAATAGGCACAATAAGATAAAATTCACATAGTTGTACCTATTTACGGTATTGAAAAAAACGGAAAAATGTGGTATACTTTTAAAGTATTTTAGATGCTTTTTTCTGAAAGGGAGTTTTTTATGTCCATAGGAGATATTATAACTTACATAATGTTATTTTTTGCCCTTATAGGTGCGGCTGACAGAGCTATCGGCTCAAAATTCGGGCCAGGTAAATATTTTGAAAAGGGCTTTGAGGCTACGGGTGCGCTGATCCTTGCAATGGTTGGTCCTGTTTTTATTGCGCCTCTCATTGCGGAATATGTAAAGCCTTTGCTTGAACCTCTGTTTCTTTCCATTGGTATCGACCCCTCAATAATTGCGGGGCTTTTCCTTGCAAACGACTCGGGCGGTTGGTATCTTGCAATGGACCTTGCTTCCGATGAGCTTATCGGTAAATTCTCGGGCTCATTGGTGGGAAGTGTTATGGGCTGCTGTATAATGTTTGCGTTCCCCATGTCGTTTTCCATTATTCCGAAAGAAAGACATCCACTTGTTGCAAAAGGTCTTACGATAGGTCTTATTACAATTCCCGTAAGCTGTTTCGTGGGCGGTATCTTCTTCGGTATAAACATCTTAAAGCTTCTTTTGAATCTGCTTCCCCTTATTCTTTTTGCGGGAATCTTTATCGTGGGTTTGAAATTCTTTGAAAGTATAACGATAAAGGTTGTAACCGTTATGGGCTATGTGATAACGGGTATAATTACCGTGGCACTTGCCATCGCCATGGTTAAAAAGGTCATTGACCCTGCCCCTGAGCTTGTTGCTGATTTGGGTGCATTTGACGAAACAATGCTCGTTATCGGCGGTATTGCAATATTCCTTTGCGGTGCGTTTACTTTGCTCTTTTTCCTGCAGAAATTCTTTGGCAAGTACTTTGATAAGCTTGGCAGAAAAATGGGCATGGAAGAGCAGTCCATCGTCGGTATGCTTACCACAATGGTAAACGCTATACCCATGTTCGGTATGGCAAAAGACATGAACGACAGAGGCGTTGTGGTAAATATCGCGTTCCTCGTGCCTGCGTCATTCGTGCTCGGCGACCATCTCGCTTTCCAGGCGGCTGTTGATACTTCCGTAGTTGCTCCTTTCATCATAGGAAAGCTTGCGGGCGGCGTTCTTGCCGTGGTATTGGCAATGCTTCTTACGAAAGAAAATAAAAAAGCTTGATCGTGTTTAAATAAAGTTGTAATTTTTTCGGGAAAATGCACTTCGGAATTTAAGGATTTCGGGGTGCGTTTTTCTATATAATTCACGATTTATTACTTGATTTCTGTTTTCGGTTGTGATATAATCATTATATAAAGTTAGTTTTGCAAAACATGAGAATTAAAAGAGGAGAAGAAAATGAGTATTTTTAAAAAATCGTTGAGCTTTTGCTTGACAGTTATACTGATGTTCGCCGTTATACTCGGTGCTTTGTCTGCTGTGGAGTTGAAGACTTCGGCGGAAGTGCAGTCGGGGGCAGAGGGGGAGGAGATATCTTCTTTGTCAACGGAGATTACATACGGTGACGTAAATGGTGACGGAAATATAAACCTTGACGACGTTGTGGCTCTTTTGCGTCACGTTTCAAAGGCTGATATTATCACAGACCCCAATGCACTTGCGGCGGCTGAGATAGTTGATGACGGGATCCTGAATCTTGATGACGTTGTAAGACTGCTGAGATTCGTGTCTAAGGCCATACCGAATCTTAAGGATGAGCCTGAGCTTTTCCACAGAGAATTGACGGAAGAGGCTGTAGTTACGGACGAAGAGACGGGTGCTATGTTTGCCTCGGGTGAAATTGTAATTGTAACAGAGTTTGATGTTAAAAAGGGATATGTGGAAGAGCTTATTACACCTTATAACGGTGAAATTGTAGGCGTTATTGAGCTTGCTAAGACATATCAGGTATATTTTGAAGCTTTGGATTCTCTTGCCGAATTGGAAGCTTTGGCAGAAGAGCTTGCGGCTGATGAATCTGTGAAAAGTGCTACTGTAAACTATATTTCGGAGTACTCTTTGAACTGGGTTGCCCCCAACGATTACGAGCAGTCTTATGGGGATATATGGCAGAATTCGGAAACTGCTATGGGGAATAACTGGAATCTTGAAGCCATTGATATGGTTGAGGCGTGGAAATACATTGATGAAACTGACACCATTAAAGTCGGTGTAATTGATAATGCTTTTTATATAGGACATGACGACTTGGATTTTGGTATGACATGGCAAAATGCAATGAGCGGCGGTGGTGACAGAGATCACGGAAATCATGTTGCGGGAATTATCGGAGCTGCATGGGGAAATGAAGGTATTGCAGGTGTGGTACGGAATGCCGAGATATACGCATCAGCCCTTGGTACGGTTACCGATGTGAATTACGGTATTTTTAAAGAGGATATTATAAAATTTATATATGCCGTTACAAATATGGTAACAAATGATGTTTCTGTTATAAATTTCAGTATGGGGGACTACTCCGTTGAAGTTCATTCAATGGGTAGTTCAAAGGATAAAAACCTACAGAAGTTCGCAGATTCCGTAAGTGATTCTTTGAGTAACCTTTTGGATTCTGGTGAGGATTTTCTGATCGTTCAATCAGCGGGAAACCAATCCAACAGTAATCATCCGATAAACGGGGTTTTTGGCACTTCATACAATGAACAAGGTTGGGTAGATACGAAATGGTCCGCACAGCTTTCACGCATTAAAGAACAGCGTGTCAGAGACAGAATAATAATTGTAGGCGGAATAGGGGTGGAATATTCCGAAGGTCGTCCTGAATACTCTATTGCAGGGTATTCCAATATTGGTGACGGTGTTGATATCGTTGCTCCCGGTGGCTGTATTACAGTGGACGGAGATTCTCATTTTATTTTGAGTGCCGGTGCTACAAACGGTGTAGATCAAAACGATAATGTTATATATGACGATAATGTTTACAAGTTTATGATAGGAACATCAATGGCGGCTCCTCATGTAACGGGCGTTGCTTCATTGGTGTGGGCTGTTGCTCCCGACCTGACAGGCCCTGAGGTTAAAGATATTCTTTTAAGTAATTATAAAACAACGATAGAGGTCGATACCTCCGAGCCGTATCCTTCAATGGGAAAAGCTGATTTTGATGAAAACGGTAGTGTTATAAATAGAGTTCTTACAAACCCCACAGTTGATGAGTCTGTAATGAATAAGACTTTTGTATATCCCATGCTTAATGCGGAAGCGGCTGTTGCGGCAGCTCTTGATTACAGGGCTGTCATGGCTCATGTTATAGAGTCTGAGTACGGTAATCCCGTTAAAAATGCAAAAATTACCTTGTATAATGATTCTTTCGGTACGGAGATAATTTTCAATGTGGATGACAAGGGTAAGATTTGGGAGTATATAAAATCACCTGTTTTGGTAAACAGGGCGAAGATCGAAGCTGAAGGCTATGAATCTCAGACTGTTGAGCTTAAATATTCATATACGAAAAATGCGTATGATTTAGGCGAGATAGTATTGGAAAAGGCTGAGGATTCGGATGTCCGCAATATAATTGCCAATGGGGTCTGCGGAGATAATTTAACATGGGCTCTTGATGACAGGGGTTTGCTTACCGTTGACGGCAGCGGAACGATGTATGATTATTCCATAGGTTCTCAACCTTGGTACGATTGTAGAGATAACATTAAAAATGTAGTTGTTAATGAAGGACCTACAAGTATAGGAGAATACGCTTTTGCAAAATGTCCGTCCTTAACCGCTGTGAATATTTCCGGTACAGTAACTTTAATAGGAACTTATGCGTTCAGCGAATGCGCTTTGTTGACGGAAGTTGATATGGGTAGAGCTTTAGAGACCTTAAATACTTTTGCTTTTGGGGGTTGTAAAAAGCTTGAAGTTATAACAGTTCCCGATAACTGCAAAAATGTTGGAAACAGCATTTTCTACGGTTGTTACGCTATAAAGACAGTAAATGTGTCGGACAGCGTTGAATATATCTGTGATGAGATAATCAATATAACCTCATTGGTAGAGTTTAATGTTACCGATACAGACGGTTTGGGCTACAGAGACGATAACGGAATACTTTATTATTATGATGAGTACACCGAAGAGCTTAAGCTTGTAAGGTGTCCGCAGTCTAAAGGTATAACAACGACTTACACGATACTGCCCGATACTACCGCTATAATGGGAAATGCGTTCTATAATGTTGACACCCTTAAAACAATAGAGATTCCCGCAACCGTAATTTCT
>JAZSMD010000073.1:0-11018 GCA_045535665.1 Eubacteriales bacterium | reverse complement strand
GTTATCGTTCCCGAAGAATACATGGGCGACGTTATCGGCGACATCAACTCCAGAAGAGGTCAGATCCAGTCTATGGAAGCTATCACAGGCGGCCAGCAGATCAACTCTTTCGTACCCCTTTCTTCCATGTTCGGTTATGCAACAGACCTTCGTTCTAAGACACAGGGTCGTGGCGTATACTCCATGGAACCCAGCCATTATACAGAAGTTCCCAAGAGCATTCAGGACGGTATAATCGGCAACAAAAATAAATAAGAAATAATTTTATCCAAATATTAAGGAGGACATTACAATGGCTAAGGCTAAATTTGAAAGAACAAAACCCCATGTTAACATTGGTACTATCGGTCACGTTGACCACGGTAAAACATCTCTTACAGCTGCTATCACAAAGGTTCTCGCTCTTAAGGGTCAGGCTAAATTCGAAGCATACGATATGATCGATAAGGCTCCTGAAGAAAGAGAAAGAGGTATTACAATCAATACTTCTCACGTTGAATACGAAACAGACGCTCGTCACTACGCACACGTTGACTGCCCCGGACACGCAGACTACATCAAAAACATGATCACTGGTGCTGCTCAGATGGACGGCGCTATCCTCGTTGTTGCTGCTTCTGACGGTGTTATGGCTCAGACATCCGAACACATCCTTCTTGCTCGTCAGGTAGGTGTTCCCGCTATCGTTGTATTCATGAACAAATGTGACCAGGTTGACGACGAAGAAATCCTCGAACTCGTTGAAATAAATATCAGAGATCTTCTCTCCAAATACGAATTCCCCGGCGATGATACACCTATCATCAAAGGTTCTGCTCTTGCAGCTCTCGAATGTGCAGCTACAACACCTGATGCTCCTGAATATGCTCCTATCGTAGAACTCATGGCTGCTGTTGACTCATTCATTCCTTCTCCCGAAAGAAACGATAGCCTTCCCTTCATCATGCCTGTCGAAGACGTATTCACAATCACTGGTCGTGGTACTGTTGCTACAGGTAGAGTTGAAAGAGGTCAGATCAAACTTTCCGAAGAAGTTGAAATCGTTGGTATCAAAGAAGAAACAAAGAAAACTGTTGTTACAGGTATCGAAATGTTCCGTAAGACAATGGATTATGCTGAAGCAGGCGATAACATCGGTTGTCTCCTCCGTGGCGTAACAAGAGAAGACATCGAAAGAGGTCAGGTTCTTGCTAAACCCGGCACAATCAACCCCCATACAAAATTCACAGGCGAGGTTTACGTTCTTACAGCTAAAGAAGGCGGCCGTCATAAGCCCTTCGTATCCAACTACAGACCTCAGTTCTATTTCAGAACAACAGACGTTACAGGTGTTATCACACTTAAAGAAGGCGTAGATATGTGTATGCCCGGTGAAAACGTTACAATCAACGTTGAACTCATCACACCTATCGCTATCGAACAGGGTCTCCGTTTTGCTATCCGTGAAGGCGGTAAGACAGTAGGTTCCGGCGTCGTTGCTAATATCGTTGAATAATTCTCTATAAGAATTAAATATACGCTAACAAAAAAGCTCCTCGGCTGAGGAGCTTTTTTGGGCTCTCTGTCAATAGTTGGGGTAGAAAATCGGTTCTATAATAAAAGTTGGAGTAACGCTCAACATTTATTATAGAACCGAATATTTTAATACGACTTAAACGAGCATTTATTTCATCAACTCAAGATCTGAAAATCCTTCAAGAGCATTGAGATATCCCGCTTCAGATGCTGCTTTTATATAATCATTATAATTCAAATTGATGCAGTCCGTAACAAAATGATTCGTTCCGCTTTCCTCCCCTGCCCATTCAATATAGAGGAAGTGCTTATCTGCGGGACAGTCAACAGTCTTTATCAATGTAGATTCATTCGCTTTTGCAGATACGTAAGTCTCAAAGAGAACTTCGTGAGTGGTAAGGTCTGTAACCTTAACTTTAAGAGATTTATCTCCGGAAAGGTCGTTTACTGCATACAACGATATCTTTCCGTCAACAGGCTCATCAAAAATACAGCAAACAGGTTCCTGTGACCGCTTGATATAACTATAGGCAAGCTTTTTCGTACCGTACCAATCCACTACTGCATCGGATATCTGAGGCCAACCGTCAACAAGGTTCCACCAGATAATGCCAGTTCTGCGCCATTTTGTAACCCTAAAACGCTCGATAAAATACTTTTTCGCTTCCGCCTGAGATATCTGACTCTGCAATGCGTAAGTATTCAGATCTTCGGGTTCACTTCCGAAAAGAGTTTTGACCTGATTTGTCATAAGAGGTATTCTGTATGCAAAACCGTTGGTAGGAACAGCCTCCCAACAAGTCGCATGGGCAAGCCATGCTTTATTTGCATAATCCTTACCTTCTTCACGCCATGGCCAAAGATTTTCGGAAGCAATGAATTTCTTCAGGCTGTCGGGCGAAGGACATCCGTGATATCCCGTTTCGGAAGCAAAACAGCAAACGGAGGTTTTATAAAAATTGCCCTTGAAATAATCTCTCGGCCCCCAAAGATGTTCTTCAGACATATGGAGCTTTGTTTCATATGCCACAGGGTCACAATAAGGAGAAGAAGGCAGATATGGTCTGGTGTCAACGCCCTTATAGGAATCCACCTTTGAAATTGCTGTAGGAATGGCTTTACGTGTAATAACATTACTGTTAGGATCAATTTTTTGACGCTTTATTTCATCGTCACATTCATTATCCCCTGCCCACAGAATAATTGAAGGATGATTTCTCAAACGGCTGACAACGGAAAGCGTTTCCTCATACATCTTATCATAAAAGCTCTCTGACTGAGGATAGTAACCGCAAGCCATTGAAAAATCCTGCCAGATCATAATGCCGTGTGCGTCACAGTATTCATAAAAAATATCGTCTTCATACACGTTGCCTCCCCAACAGCGAAGCGCATTACAGCCGATATCCGAAATCATTGGCATGACTTCGGGGAGTCTTTCTCTGTCACGGGAATGGAATGCATCTACGGGAACCCAGTTTGAACCAAGAACAAAAACTTTCTTTCCGTTAATTCTAAAGTGGAAATCACCTTTTCCTTCTTCGTCCATAACGGACGTTCTGATAAGCTCAACCGTTCTGATACCTGTCTTAAAACTATAGGAATCAACATTTTCTCCGTTTAAAACCGCATAAACTGTAACTTCATATAAATTAGGATCTCCGTAATTGACAGGATTCCAAAGCATGGGAGAACTAACTTCGATTTCTTTAGAAGCTACATCTCCAATCCTTTCAAGACAGTCCGAAAACTTACTGTCACCGCATATACCGCAAACAACTATATCGCAAGAACTGTCAATATTTTCGAGCTCAACCTCTACTGCAATCTTAGCAGATGTTTCAGAGACAGAAAGAGTCACAAGACGTGCGGTAAGTATTCGGGAAGGCTTAGCCTCAGAAATGCTAACATCACGCCAGATACCGCCGCTGACAGCTCTTGGCATAATATCCCAACCGTACATATGAGGTGCTTTTCTGACATTCAAATGCTCAAGATGATTTTCAAGAAATCTTTCATAAGACTCATGGGAATATTTTTCACCCTCAACAACAGCAGGCAGAATATGTACAGTCAATGTATTCAAACCGCTTACGGGAGTACATCTGATTACGTTTCCAATAAGCATATTATCGTTTTCACCGATTTTGTCGCCATTAAGATAAATCTCTGCAATAGTATCAATACCCTTAAAATCAAGGTCTGCAGCAGTGCCGTTCCACTCAAATTCGGTGGAATAGATCAGATGTGAGCGTTCATACTTTTGAACTTCAAGAATATTCACATCAAAATAAGGGTCGGGAATTATCCCCTCACGGAAAAGGTCAAGCTCAAAGTTTCCGGGAACAGCTCCTACTATTGTAGGATATGTTTCAAACACACCTCTGAAATCCTTTTCATCAATTACAGAAAGTTTCCAGTTGCCATTAAGATTCATACAAATGTCTCCTTTTTTTAAACAATACAGCGAAAAGCCTTATGAACTTTTCGCTGAAAGGTCAAATTAAAATTCTGCTTTTTTAAATGAAACCGAGCGTCTCGTGTACCAATAAAACAACGGTACAAAAATAATGTCCGCACAGAAAAACGCAAAGGGTTCAACAAGATAAATTGCAAGAAGCCCTATAATCTTCGTACCAAAATATGCCATAAAAACTCTTGCAAAGACTTCCATTCCTCCGCCTATGATAGTGATAGGTGAATGTCCTATACATTGGAGTGCCGTTCTGTATATTGCAACACCACCGAGAAGCGGAGAACCCACAAGGTTATACCAGAACATGATCTCACGGGAATACTTGAGCATATCTTCAAAATAAAGAACAGCATCACCTGTGGTCGGGTCTATAAAGAGCCGTGTAAACGGTTCACACAGAAGCATACAAACAACAAAGCCTACAATCCAAACAACGCATGAACAGAACACCGCAGAATGAACGCCTTTTATAACTCTGTCTTTCTTGCCTGCACCGTAATTCTGACCGACGAAGGTTGCAATGGAAGAAAGGAACGAACACTGAATTGAAGAAAAAATACCGTTTATCTTACCTGCCGCAACGTTTGCCGTAATAAGTCCGGGATAAATACCGTTCATATCATTAAGAGCTGCAGTATAGAACATTGAACCGATCCCCACGACAGAATTCTGAATAGACATGGGAATTCCTACTTTAATAAGTCTTACGCAAAGCTTTTCGTTATGTTTGAAATCAGAAAGTTTAGGTCTGAGGTATGGAAACTTTTTCATTACATATGTAAAACAGAGGATTGCAGAAACCGCAGAGCTTACAACTGTAGCCAAGGCAACTCCTATGTAATGCATTTTGAAAACGAGGATAAACAACAAATCCAATACAATATTCAGAACAATACCGACAATTGAAAAATACAGAGGCGTCTTACTGTCACCGATAGAATTCATGATTCCGCTTGAAAGTGTTCCAAGCATTGATGTAATTGAGCCGAAGGCAATTGTTACAACATAGTAATAGGCATAATCAAAATACTGCTCCGGAGTATTGAGCCAAAGAAGAACGGGTTTGGAAAGGAAAAGGTAAATAAACATTACCAAAACAGAAATAATACCGCCAAGCTCAAATGAAGCCGCAACACATCTTCTGAACCCTGTTCTGTCCCCCGAGCCAAAGCTCTGGCTTAATATTATCATAAAACCGGAAACCAGACCGCTTGAAAACTGACTGACAACAAACATAAAAGAGCCTGCACAGCTAACCCCTGCCATTGCATCGGAAGAAACAGTTCGACCTACAATAAGTGTATCAATAAAATTATATATTTGGGAAAAAATACCACCTATAAGAATAGGGATCGAAAACATTACTATAAGCTTTAACGGGCTTCCTTTAGTCATATCCTTTTCCATAAATACATGACCTCACTTTTACCGTTTTTCAAACAATAGCTATAATTTATTTATTTTCTTTTTTTGAAGCAATAAGTCTTACCCAATTTCCGTAAAGAGTCTTCCCGTCCTCTCTCCAACTGAGCACGGGAGGATTTATAGGATTATCATCAGGGAAATAATTTGCGGGACAGTTAATTTCATCTCCCTTTTCAACGTCACGGAAATATTCCTTTGCAAGTGTATCAGCATCGTATTCGGGATGACCTGTAACACAAATAAGGCTGAGATCCTTGTTGGTTACAACATGAACACCTGCAACATCTGACACAGCAACAAGAGACAATTCGGGAATATTTAAAATATCTTCTTTGCGGACTTCCGCATGTCTCGACTGAGGTGACATAAAAGGACTTTTTATGCCTTTAAGGAGAGGATTTTCATCATCTGTTATCTCATGTTCAAAAATACCGAACATCTTTTCGGGAAGAGGATATTTAGGTATTCCGTAATAAGCATACAACGCAGCCTGAGCACCCCAACAGATAGAATAAACAGATGAAACGTGGGTCTTTGCCCAACTAAATATTTCAGAAAGCTCATCCCAATAGAGGACCTGTTTAAAATCAAGCTGCTCAACAGGAGCTCCCGTTATAATGAGACCGTCAAAATATTCGTCTTTATAAAAATCAAAGCCTTTATAAAAGCGTTCAAGATATTCGCTGTCTGTATTTTTGGAAACGTAAGTAACGGTATTCATAAGATACAGCTCGCAGGGAATATCGGCAGAAGAAAGCATACGGATAAGCTGTGTTTCCGTTGCCTGTTTTGTAGGCATAAGATTGAGCAGAAGTATCCTGACAGCACCGTCCTGGCTTCCGTATTCAGTATTCAGTTTTATGCCTTCTGCCGCTAATGTCTCTATTGCGGGAAGACCCGATGGAACAGTAAAACTCATTTTAAAAAATCCTTATTTTTTTATTTAATCAGAAACAGAAATATCTGATTCTGCAGTCATTAAATCTTTTTTTGCCTTACGGGCTTCAACCGACTCCGCTATAAGCTTATAAATTACCGCAAATACAGGTACACCGGCAAACATTCCGAAAACCCCACCGATACCGCCGCCGATAAGAATTGAGAACATTACCCACCATGCGGGAAGACCGATGGAGTCCCCGACAACCTTGGGGCCGATAACATTTCCGTCGAGCTGCTGAAGAGCCAAGATAAATACCGTAAACCAAAAGGCCTGCCAGGGATTGACCATAAGCAACAGGAATATGGACGGAATAGCACCGAGGAAAGGACCGAAAACGGGAATAACATTTGTCACAGAGACAAGTACTGTAATAAGAATCGTATACTCAAAACCGAAAATACTCATACCGATAAAACAAAGCAGTCCAATAATAAGGGCATCATAAATTCGACCGTTTACGAAATTACCGAAAGTATCATTGCTGATTGCAAGAATATGCGTAATTTTCTTCGCAGGTTTCTCAGGCACAAATGTATAGAAAACACTTTTGAGCTGTCTTATAAGCATATCCTTACTTGCAAGCATATATATCGACATGATAAAGCCCAAAAGGAAATTTGTAAGAGATGAAGCGACTGTTTTTGTAACGTCAAAAATATTGGGAATGATAGTTGGAAGTTTTTCAGGCAAAGCCTTTACAAAATCCGTGATCCAGGTTGTAAATGTATCAAATATCGGAAAATCTATATGTGCAAAGTTTTCGATATTTTCTATAATGCCGCTGAAATTAGAAACATATGTGGAAATATTGTTGTATACCTTTGTAATGCTGTCACCTAACTGAGGCAAGATCATCGAAATAAGGAGACTTATGAAAGAAATAAACAGCAAATAAACCAAAAACAACGAGAGTGCTTTTATTAAAGTGTCCTTCTTCTTTTTCACCGCAGACATATCCGATTCAGACTTCTTTTTCGCAAAAGGAAGAAGTTTTCTCGGTTTTCGTTTTTCATTTATCTTATCTCTTAGTTTTCCAAATTGAGAATATACAAACTTATAAGGTCTGTTCAAAATAAAAGCTATACAGAAACCGAATATAACAGGAGAAAGCAAACTTAAGATTTTATTTATAATGCCAAATATAACATCAATATTTATCAAACCTACAACAAGTATTATGCAGTAGGTAACAATCAAAACTATACTTTTAAAAAGTTTTTTATCCATTAAGGTTCTCCTTATTTATTGTTTTTCCTAAAAGCTACTACTAAGAATTATATCAGAAAATTCAATGAAAATCAATATCCCAAATGTAGAAAATATGTTAATTACAAATTTATTCTTTACAAGGAAAAGACAAAATACTTATTATTGCTTTTCTTTCGGAAGAATAACTGTCAAACCGTTATGTTTTATAGTAATATCCGTATAATTTGCAGGTTTCAGGTCACCGTCCGTATTACGTAAAAATTCAGTATCAGACTCCATGGTAACATGAGTAGCCTCAACTCTTTTAACAAGCTTATGTTGCAGATGCGAACCGTTGAGAAGCCTGGGCAAAATCGTAAGAACCTTTAATTTAGACATTGCAGGCGCATAAACAACATCAAATAACCCGTCATCAATTTTAGCTGTAGGAGCAATTTCTATACCGCCACCGTAGTATCTGCCGTTAGCAACCGCAACTAAAAGGAATTCTCCCTCAATTACATTTCCGTCAATTGTCATTTTCAGAGAAACACCTTTATATGTACACAACGTATAGAATATAGATAAAATATAGCTGAATTTACGAATCAACGGAATATTCTTGAACCTCTGTGCATTTTTTACGATTTCGGCATCAAATCCAACAGACGCAATATTTGCAAAGCAGTCGTCATCTATAATACCGAGATCTATAATTTTTTTGCAAGGTTCAGACAAACCTTCAGCAACACCGTCAAAAGTATTTACACTCGATACGGTTCTTATAAAGTCATTACCGCTTCCCATAGGCATAAAACACACAGGACAGCCTGTATTGCAGACCCCATTTACAGCTTCAAGGAATGTACCGTCCCCACCCACTGAATATATTTCGCAATCGGGATGAGCTGCTGCCAATTCAGTAACATGGCCCGCATATTCAGACAACAGTATTTCATCCTCATCGGAATTGAAATACGGCTGTTTTTTTATAGAATTTACTGCATGGTCAAGTTTTTCTTTTGCTGACACAGGATTGATGATAAATACTTTTTTCAAAACTATTTCCCCTTATTTTATATTTTATCTATTGACTTATGAAAAAAAATGTGTTATAATCTCTGTAATATTTTGCTTGGGGTACTGAGCCGCATTCTGCCCAGTTGAGAAAGACCCATGGAACCTGATGAGGTTAAAACCTCCGTAGGAAACGCAAAAGCGATTCGTAAAAAAGTTGCGTTGCATAATGTATTTCGATTAGTTCAAGGTTCCTAATTCGGGGACCTTTATTTTTTGCCCAATTCAACTTTCGTCCCAAGATTTAAAGAAATACTTTGGAAGGAAACCAACATGAAAAAAGACAAATCCTTTGTAAAAAAATTAGTACTGTGTGCCATCATGATGGCATTGGCAACTATTCTCAGCATTTTTCCGACAATAACAGCGCCTTTTGGGGGTTCAATTACAATCGGAAGCACACTTCCGATTATGATGATATCCATGCTGTTAGGCCCTAAATGGGGGGTACCCGTAGCATTAGGTTATTCTGTAATACAGATGACATTGGGTTTTTCAACTGTAGCATCTTACGGATTCTCTGCCGAAGTCTTCATTTGCTGTCTGACATTGGATTACATCCTTGCATTTTCGGTACTTTGCACAGCTAATATATTCGGAACAAAAACTATAACCAAAACCGTTTGCGGTGTAGTTTTCGCGGGCTTTCTGAGATATATATGTCACTTTTTCTCAGGTTGGCTGTTCTTTGGAAAATGGGCAGAAGAAGGCTTCAGTGCATTTACATGGTCTATAGTTTACAATGCCGGGTTCATGATTCCCGATACGGTAATATGTGCAATTCTTGTATGCGCTGTATACAGAATGTTTCCAACATTCAAAAAACAGTTGGGAGTTCAGTAATCACTTATTTTGTACAACAAAACACTGTTTATATTATACAACAATATCTGCCAAAAGTAAAGGGTTTTTCCGCAAAAAACAGAAATATTTTTTAAAAAATAGGGAAAAAGAAATTTTGTCAAGTTAAAATACTAATTAGATTGGATTTAAGTGTTGACAAATCACTTTTTTTGTGATATCATTATCTATGTAGATAAAATAAAAGCCCCTGAATACATCATATTCAAGGATCGAAAGGAAAAAGCTATGGCTATTACAGATTTTCTTGAAAAAAACGCAAGACTGTATCCAAACGATACCGCACTTGTTGAAATAAACCCCGGTCTCAGACCTTCTCACCCCATAACATGGAGAGAATATAACCTTATAGAAACTGCTCCTGAAGGAAGATACCGCAGAGAGATTACATGGAGAGACTTTGATGTCAAAGCTAACAGATTTGCAAATCTTCTCCTCACAAGAGGCGTTAAAAAAGGTGACAAAGTTGCCATATTGCTGATGAACTGCCTCGAATGGCTGCCCATTTATTTCGGTATCCTCAAAGCAGGTGCTTTGGCTGTTCCATTAAACTACAGATATACTGCTGACGAAATAAAATACTGCCTTGACCTTTCCGATTCCTCAATTCTTGTTTACGGGCCCGAATTCATAGATCGTATTGAACAGATCAAGGATCAGCTTCCCGAAATCAAGAGCAGATTCTTTGTGGGAAACAACGTTCCCGATTTTGCAGATGATTATAACACAATGGTTACATACTGCTCTTCCCTTCCCCCTGCTGTTGAATTGAGCGACGATGATAATGCGGCAATCTATTTCTCATCAGGCACAACAGGTTTGCCCAAGGCTATTCTTCACAGCCATAAAGCACTTATCAGTTCTTGCTATACAGAGCAGAATCACCACAGCCAGACGAAGAACGACGTCTTCCTTTGCATTCCTCCCCTTTACCATACAGGAGCAAAAATGCACTGGTTCGGAAGCTTGCTTTCAGGCTCAAAAGCTGTTCTGTTAAGAGGTGTTACACCGGAATGGGTACTCAGAACAGCCTCCGACGAAGGCGCTACCATCGTATGGTTGCTCGTTCCCTGGGTTCAGGATATTCTTGACAGCATTGTCCAACCAGTTTTGTCATACGCATTTTTGCAAAATCCCTTCTGCATTGAATTTCTCTGTTTTGACAACAGTAAATATACACCGCAAGACACCGTTCTGCAAGGGATGTACTTATACAAAATCCACTTCTGCGGTTGAAAAATCCTGTTCAGGCTGTATAGTACCATTTAAATATTATGGAGTGACGTGTTACCATGAAAACTTCTGAAACGCTGGAATTCGATCATCTGGTCATCGGCAGCGGACTGGCAGGACTGCGGTCCGCCCTGTCGCTGGCAGCCGCCGGCCGCAGTGTGGCGGTCATCACCAAACGGGCCATTGATGAATGCAATACCCGGTGCGCCCAGGGCGGTATCGCCTGTGTGACCGCCATCGGGGACACTTTCGATGAACATGTGCAGGATACCCTGACTGCCGGGGCAGGCTTGTGCAATG
>JAZSMD010000059.1:0-13933 GCA_045535665.1 Eubacteriales bacterium | reverse complement strand
GGTTTGAAAGTTTTATATTTTTATCTATCCTAAATTTGCTTTTCTTTTTTGAAGGGGTATGGGGAAACTTTTTGCTTTTCACATGAAAAGAAAAAAGTTTCCCCGTAAATCAAAGATGTCTACTCTAAGTTTAGATTCAGTTTAGATTTATGTGGTATAATAACTGATAAGGATAATTAAATTAAAAATAGGGGATTACCATGATTGAAAGAATTATAATCGCAAGTGACAGTACCACAGACCTTGGTCCTGAGCTTATTGAAAAATACCAAATCAAGATCCTCCCTCTTGGAGTAAATATCGGTGATAAACACTATACAGACGGAGTTGATATCGACCCTGAGTTTATTTATAAAAACTATGAAGAGACGGGTGTTCTTCCTAAGACTTCTGCGGCAAATATTGCTGATTACAGCGAGTTTTTCACCAAATATACAGCTGACGGCTCTTCGCTGATATTCTTTTCTTTAAGTGCTGAAATGTCTTCCACTTGTCAGAATGCAGTTATAGCAGCTGAAGACTTTGAAAACGTTCACGTCGTTGATACACGCAACCTTTCCACGGGCGGCGGTCTTGTTGTTCTTTCTGCCTGTGAAATGCGTGAACAAGGACTTCCTTCTGCTGAAATTGCAGAAAAGTGCAGAGAGATAACCTCAAGAGTAGACGCTTCTTTTATAATAGATAATCTTGAATTCCTTTATAAAGGCGGCAGATGCTCCGCTGTTGCGGCTTTCGGTGCAAACCTTTTACAGCTTAAGCCCTGCATTATGGTAAGAGACGGCAAAATGGGCGTCGGTAAAAAATACCGCGGCAAATTCATGCAGGTTCTTGAAAAGTATATTGCCGATATGATTGGTGATGCTTCCGATATCGAAACAGATAAGATTTTCGTTACCCATGCAGGCTGTGACCCTGAAATCTTGAATAAATGCGTTGAACAGGTAAAGAAAATTGCACCTTTTAAAAACGTCTATGCCACAAGGGCAGGCTGTACTGTATCTTCCCATTGCGGAAGAAACACTTTGGGTGTTTTGTTTATTAAAAAAGACATTGTAAAGTAAAATACATTAACAGTAAAGCAAAAAAATCATTTTATGAAAAGTAATGATTTTTTTGCTTTTTTGTATTTACAAGGCTTTTGTTATATGTTATAATACTATTGTAAATAATTATAGATTGGAGAATCCTATGTCTGCTCCGAGACTTTTGTATAACAGTAAAAATAAAGCTTTGTCCGAAGAGCTGTTTTCCGACTTGAATGTGGATAAGCTTTTTTCCGAAAATACATTGGAAATACTGAAATGTAAATGTGATAGTGATGAGATTCTGAGAAGGCAGGAAATCTTTTCAGGCTTGTTCGACTTGAATTCTTATTCAAAAGTTGAAAAATGCTTTGACACCTTAAAAAGATTTTCAAAGAGCTATGAGCTTTTCAGAGCTTCTCAGGCAGTCCCCGAAAAACTGTATTTAAACAAAAAACTGCTTTTGAATTACGCTGATTCTTGTGCTGCTTTATCCGGTCTTGATATGGAAGGAACTGTTTTTCGCAGTATTTCCAAATATTTTTCACGTCCTGAGGTTTTGTCTCTTTGCGAAAATATCAGAAAAGATATGGCGGAAGTTCAGTCTGTATTTGAAAATATCGACAGCTTCGTTATAACCTTTTCCGATAAGAATTGGCTTACTTTTGACCTTGTTTCCCGTGACAGCTTTGACGTCATAACCGATTATATGAAGTCAATGGGTTTTGATACTCCCGAAAAACGAAACGTAAACCTCAGCTTTGACAGCTCTCTTTCAGAAGCTTTTTCAAAGCGTTTTCCAAATGAACTGAAAAGCATTGAGAAAATTTTTGAAAAATATGAAAGTATTGTTTTTTCTGAAATATATTCCTATATCCCCGAATTTGAGTTCTATTTTGAAATATATAAATTATTTAAAAAAGCCGAAGTAAAAAGGATTCCGCATTGTTTTCCAAAGCTTTCCGAAAATAAAATATGTAAAGCTGAAAAACTTTACGATATCTCTCTTCTTGTTAAAAATCCCGATGTGATAATCCCCAATGACGCGTATTTTACCGAGACCGAGCCGTTCTGGTTTTTAACCGGTGCAAACGGTGGCGGTAAAACGACATATCTCCGTGCTGTGGGTATAAATCTTATACTTTTCCTTTCGGGATGTCCGATATTTGCGGTTTCTGCGGAAATCTATCCCTTTGATAAGATTCTTTCCCATTTCCCCAAGGACGAAAGATTTGACGGTGTGGGAAGATTGGATGAGGAAAAGCTCCGTGCGGAAGAGCTGTTTAATATTGCTGAAAATACTGTTTCATTTATTCTATTTAATGAAACTTTCAGCGGCACGGATGACGTTCTCGGCTACCGCTATTTGCTTGAAGCGGCTGAACGTATGAAGAATGACTGTCATTTTGGCGTGTACGTTACTCATTTTCATCAGGTCACCGGTACGGATTTTCCGACACTTTCCGCTGTTGTGGATAAATCGGACGAAAACAGACGTACTTATAAAATTATGCGGAATGATATTTCAGAGTCTTCATATGCGGCAGATATTCTTAAAAAGTATCGCCTTGACAAAGAATCCCTGAAAGAAAGGTTGGAGTTGAATGGTTAGTTTTTTGTATTTGAATAAACTTCCCTCAGACGGAGATTACGAGTTCCCCCGTTTGATTTACCACCTTTCCATTGACAGAGCCTTCTCCGACATCTGTGCTGACGTTAATAAAAAAGAATATTTCTACAGCGTTATAAGCCGAATTTCTCAAGACGTGAACGAGATCGAATACCGTAAAAATATCCTGTATGAGTTCCATAAAGAGCCTCATCTGTATTCGGATATAGTTTCGCTGTTTACACGGTTTGAAAGCCTTCACTCGTCCATGGGCAAACTGAATAAAGAGGTTTTTCACAATTCCATGTCAAGAACCTTGTCTTTTTCTGCGGCTCAGAATCTTATTCAGGCAAGGGCTGTAGGCTGTAAGCGTGCGTTACTCTTCGTCAAATCCTTTTACGATACTTTGTCTTCATATGAATTTGAAAGTGAATGTTTTGAACACTTCCGAAAAGAATGTGCTCTGATTGTTGAAAATGAGAATTTCAATGAGCTTGTGGCTTTTTGCTCAAAATACGAGGATTTCAGCCAAAGCGGATATCTTGATTTCAGAATAAGCGTAAACGACGGCGGAAGAGTGGGTACTTTCCAATGTATAGAACACAAGTACGTTGAGATAAACGACCCTGAGCTTAAACGTAAGGGCTTTTCTCTTTTCAGAAGGGAAGAGGAAAAAGAACCGTCCGTCAGACTTTATCCGAGACAGAGTGAGTTTTATTCCAAGCTTACGGTTACAGCTCTTAAGGATATTTCAGACCTGTTTACCTCGGTGTCTCAACAGATTTTTGATAAATTTCTCCATATTAAAAACGAATTGGATTTTTATTACGTTGCGTTGAAATACCTTGAATATCTCGAAAATAAAAATATCCCTTACTGTTACCCGAAGATTTCTGAAAACGGAGCTTTTGAAATAGAGGATATGTACGATTTGTACTTATTGACAAGCAGAAACGATATTTCACAAGTAATACCCAATGATTTATTTTGCGACAGTTCGCAAAAGGGAATACTTGTTTTTGGTGGAAACGGCAGCGGTAAAACTGTATTCCTCAGGTCGCTGAGCTGTTTGCAGGTTTTTGCCCAATCGGGACTTCCCGTAACGGCACGGAAAGCTTCTTTGGGTATCTGCTCTCAGATAGCTACACAGTTTGCCGAATCCGAAAAATATTTTGAGGAAGGAAATTCCGCAGGCAGATTCGAGCAAGAGGTTAAAGAACTTGCCGAAATGGTTGAAGGTTTGAAGGAAAACTCATTGGTATTTTTAAATGAAACTTTTCAAAGTACCGCATATGCGGAAGGGGCTCTCGGTCTTGCGGACATTTTAAAATATTTTACGGCAAGAAAAATAAAATGGGTCTTGGTCTCACATTTGCATCAGCTCAAAACACATTTTGAGGATTCCGACGTAAAAATCATAAATTCCAATGACCTTGGATATATGAGATCGAAAACATAATAATAAAACTGCTCTGTATTTTGTACGGAGCAGTTTTTTAATGTTAAAATATTAATGTATAAGTTTTACTTTTCTCTGTGATAAAAGTTACTTTGTTTCCTTCGACTTTTGCGCCTTGGGGGAGTATCGACTCACTTTTTAAGGTGTTTTGTGGAAGATATATTTCAGCCGTGTTCCCTTGATTAGAAGTCAGAGTGAGATTTGTTGCTTTTCCGTTTTTCCACTCAATATCTGCAATGAAACCGCCTCTGAGATTTACACCTTTAAGTGAACCGCTTGGGATCTCATCGGGCAACGCAGGTAAAACATTTATACTGTAATCTGTATCCTGAATAAAAAGCTCAGTGATCGAAGCTATCAGTCCCAACTGAGCTTCAATTTGAAAAAGTTGAACATCGGGGAACCAGCTTGAACCTTCACCGATTCCTTGCCAATCGTTTATTGTTATGAGAAAATTCGGCAAAACATGAACTTTTGTAAGATTTTTTATCATGTTCAAAGCCTTGTTGCCTTTACCCATTCTTGCCAATATCTGAGCATCCCAGACATGAGAGAATGACATGAAGAGTTTATTTGTGGAATTTGTTCTTTTTTCAATGAGTTTTTCCATGGCTTTGACAGTTTCAGGGGCATTTTTTGTTGTAATTGAGTTGCCGGGACAGAAGCATATGAAGGGGGATCTGTGTCTGTGCCCCGGTTCAGCTTCTTCGTGGTTATCGCACCATTCCTGCAAACATCCGTTTTCGTCAATGGGTAAATTTCTTAAAGAATTTGCGAGAATAGCGTATTTTTCCTGAAGCTCTGCTGACTCTCCGAGTATTTCGGAAGCTGTTTTCATGCGTTCAAAGAGTTCTTTAGCCAATGAGATATCGCAGGTTGAAGCTGATGATATCCACATTTGCGTACCGTCTGTTTTCTGGCTCATTTCAGGTGAAGAACCAAATGGAAATGTGAGTTTTCCGTTTTCTTCAATAAGATTTTTTTCCAAAAACAGAGAGACTTGTTTCATTATTTCGTAAATTCTTTTCAGCAGTTCCTCAGACGGGGAATATTCGTAATATATCCATAATATTTGGCAAAGCCATGCACCGCCTCCAAGCCAACCGAAACCAACTAAATCTGTAGATCCCAAAGTCCAAGGGTCACAGCAGCCGCTATATGCGGCACCTTCACAGCCGTACATATCTTGTGCTGCTTTTTGAGCTTGCGGCAGAAGTCTTTCTACCCATTGCAGGAAGGGTTCGTAAAATTCCGTAAGACCTGCAGAAGCCAAAGCCCAATAACACATTTCTATATTCAGATCAAGGTGGTAGTCGCTTTCCCATGCAGGTCGGGTGTCTCTGTTCCAAATACCTTGCAGGTTTATTGGCGCTTTTGGTATTTTCTCTTCGTTTTGAGGCATTCCCGAAGCGATAGCCACATATCGCGAAGTATTGTACAGCATTTCAATATCTTTTGAAACTTCTGAAAGAGAAATCTTTGTACGATTGAAGTATGATGAGAATTTTTCCTTTTGCCTGTTTTTGAGATCTTGGTAATCGATCTCTTTTTCAATAGTTCTTATACATTCATTCAGGCTGTTTTCAGATTCTTTGTCTACCGTTACGGAAGCAACGAGAATTACTTCATCACAGCTGTCTGTAAATAAGGACATACCTCTTTCTGCTTCCGTTTTTAAATCTCTGTCAAAAACATATCCCAGACCGAATTTTCTTTCAGGAGCAGCTTCATTTTCAATTCCGTAAGTCCTTTTGCCTAAACCGAGTCTTCCGTTTCTGTGGAGGATCTTAACTGCAGCGGAAAAAGTCTTTCCTTCATCGAATTTTCCCGTAACTGTCAGCATTCCGTAACTTTGACTTGCTTTAATTTCACATTCAGCATCGGGTATTCTTGAAAGAGAAACTTCACCTGTTATCATACCGGGAATTGATGCTGAAAGTCTCATGATAAAAATATTTTCATCTATGGGACAAAAGCTTTCCCGTGTGTAAGTTACACCGCCGGAGATGAATTCTGTTTTGGCAATACCATTTTCAAGGTCAAGGATCCTTGTATAATTCTCTGTCTTTCCGTTCAGATTTATCATTTTCATGAAAATATCACAGGCAGGAACGAAGGGGTTTATATATATTGCATTTCTGCTTGGAACTGTTCTTTGTATAAGCTCATTTGCCTTGACCCATTCTTTTTTAAGACAAAGCTCCTTGAATTTTTCAATATCTTTATTTGCTTCATAAACAGGTTGTTTCAGATAAGAACGCCACAGCAGATCGTGGTTTAAAGCTATCTGTTCTTTGAATGGGTCTCCGTAAACCATCGCACCTATCCTTCCGTTTCCCAAAGGGAAAGCCTCAGCCCAACGTGATGCAGCGTTTTCGATTTTTATAATTGAATTTTTCATACTTCAATTAACCCCATTTCAAAAGGTCTGAGCTCTTTTACTTCAAAAATGCGGTAGGGAGACGTCTCCGTTCTGTCATCTGCTGAAAGTTCGTATTTATTGCATTTTTGGTCATAGTAAAAGGCTTTGTCTGAATCTGTTTTTATTGCCACTTTTACTTTTTCATAATACTCGTTTGTGGGGTTGCACAGAGCTACTGTAATTTTATTACCACAGACGAATGTGTGGTTTCTGATTCTCAGGTAGCTTTCAACGTACGAGGGTAATTCGTTGTTTGAAAGCTCAACCATAAGTCTTTTTAACTGCAAAGTTTTATTGTAGTCGGATATCCAATCAAATGGGTAGTAGCCCGAAACGCAAACGGTTCCTCCCATTTCATTTTTATATATTCCCATACAGCAGTCTGCAGTTATTTTATTGTGGTAGTCTATAATTTGAGAAAGACATTGTGTCTTTGGCTTTGTAGGTATCAGCTCAAATGACGAATTTGGGTTAAATGCCTGTCTTCCGTTTCTGATATTATTTTCAAAGCCATTATTTATGTGGTGCTTTTTATAACATTCTATCGCATCTACAGGTATTTCTTTTCCTACTGCAAAACCTGTAAGGTTAGAAAAGCCTCTGCTGTTTATGTAATTCAGGGCTGAAGCATCCATATATACGCCGCCCTTAAGTACCTCGATTATCTCATCATCTGTCCATGCTTCCATGCAGTTTCCTTTCAGAATCTTTACGGCAGAAAGGTCTGCTCTGTAGCTTTGAGGTAAGCCAAAATCAAAAAGCTCTCTTGCAAAGGCTGCAAACATTCCGCCATAGCCTTTTGTGAAATTCTTTACAGCAAGCTGGCTGTCCAGTCTCCATCCTGTCTGTATCCCAAATGGTTGTTTACCTGCCGTTTTTTCTGAAAGAAGCTCATAGAAGGGGAGCATTCTATCAATAGCTTTTAAATGGGGGACTATGTTTGCCAAATCTTCGCCTGTTTCCGTGGGCAGAATGTTGAACGCCGCCCCCGTACATCCGCTTGTCATTGTCAAAGCAGCTTCAAGGGCTGTTGATGTGGGAGTTTTTTTCAGAATCTGATATGGGAAGTTTTCAATTTCCGACTGTGAAATAGTTACATAATGCGGTAAATATGCATTTTGTCTGCCTATTTGCTCGGATTTTTCAACGATCTCGTCAAAACGGTAGTCAGTATACGCACCGCCTCCCGGTCTCCACATGATTTCGTACTTTCCACCGTCAGATAAAGCTTCTGCGAATTCTTTGAAAGCATAGCCCTCAAAATATCTTTCACCTGTCATAAACCCAAGCTTTATATTGGGGTCTATGCTTCTGACAGTATCTCCGATAAGCTTGAGAATATTTATTATAGCGTTGCTGTTATGTCTGAGCCATGCTTTTTTTAATTCCATATTGCCTGAATCAAGCTCTTTTATCAGGGTTTCTCTTGAAAAAGATGTGCCGTTTTCTTTATTGAATTTATCTATGCACACATCGCAAAAGCATCCAAAACCTATGGGCAGATGACCGTATCTTATGTCATCATCTATCCAGATATGATCAGGTTTTGCTTTTGCAAAGGCTATATAACATGGCTTTACATATTCTTCCAGAAAATTTTCGTCATTCATGCAGAAACTTCCTCTGCAAATTCTGCCGTCAACACCTGTCATGTTAGTGTAGTTGCCTTTGACACAATGTTCCAGATCCTCTTCATGGTGACCGATCGTTGTCAGATTGTTTATACCTGCATAAAGACCAAGCTTTCTGATACTTTCAAGTCTTCCTTTTATTATTGAAGCTCTTTTTTCCATTTCAGCCAAAGATCTCGGTGAGTGGATTCCTGATGTGAATAACGAAACCTGAGAGATTCCGCATGGATATTTTTTTAGAAGCTCAAGTAATTGATTAAACTGTGAGTCATTTTCGCAAACATCATAAGCAACTCTAATGGAATGTAAAACCTTTTTCATTAAAACACCTGCTTTTGTTTTTTTATATTATAACATAAGTCAAGTAAAAAAGTCAATAGGAAAAAAGCTTTTCTGTTTGCATTTTTATAGGGATTCCTTTCATACGAAAAGAATCCCCGAAAAAAATTATTCATTATAAAGGTAAACTACTTTACCGTCGTCCATTATTACGCGCTTGTAGCCGAATGCAGGGTCGAAATTACCTAAAAGTCTGGCATTGTCGATTCTTGCCCAGCCTTTTTCCGCATTACCTCTTTCGATACCGATGTGGTAGTTAGCGCTCTTTGGTACTTTGAACTCAAGCTCTTCATACTGCCAATCTGTGTTACAGAAGTCTTTTGAAGCGATAAGCTCCTGAGTGTCAAGGTCTCTTACAAAAAGTCTGCAAGTGTCACCGCTGCTCTGAACCTTAGCTCTGAAAGTACACATTTCATCGGATTTTATATACAAGCCCTGATAGATAGCCGCATCACCTTTTTCAAGGTCTTTGATGTAACCGTATGCCGTGCCTTCCTGACCCACTTCATCGTATCCGACACCAACTGAATCCTCTTCGCTGTTTTTGCGGACAGACCAGAAACCGAGACCTGCACTTTCAAAGTCACCGTTATGGATAGCTGTCATTGAACGGAAGCAGTTCATGTCGCTTATCTGTGTTTCAAAGAAGTTTTCTTCAATAGTGTCAATAACATTGTTTTCAAATCTGAAGTTTGTAACAGGGGGGTAGTATATCTCTTTCTTTGTATAGGGGTTCATGTTCCAGTTACCCATGGAAAGGAAGTGGTTATCATGAACGTAAACGTTTCTTACCTCAACCTTACGTTGATCGGGACATTCCGCACCCCAAAGAATCATGCCGAAAGCCTTGCAGTGGTTTGATGCAAGGTCGTTATGGTCAATTTCAATGTTGAGTGAGGGCTGAGGCTCATCTGAAGACCACCAACCACCGCCTCTCGGATCCTTGTAGGAAACGAAAATATAAACGGAGTCGTCACCCGTAAACATTTTACAACCCGTAACTCTGATATTCTGGCAGTTCATAAGCCCGATACCGTCACCGTTGCCGTGGCTGTTTTTATGTATCTTGATATTTTTGAAAAGACCGTCATTACAGGTGTATATCATCATGCCGTAAGAGTGGTAATCTGTGATCGTAATATCGGAAACCTCAAAGTTTTTAACTCTGTAGAAGCCGATGGGACAGATCCTCAAAATTTTATCGGGTTCATCATCGGGCATCATTTTAATTGTGCCGTTACCTGTAATTTTAACATCGTGTGTACCTTCTGCCGCAAAGAGCATTGGGTAGTTAAAATACCATGCGTGACTCCATTTTACTCCGGGTACGACATTGTGGCCGTACATAGGTCTGTAGGGCTCGTATCCGTCGCCCACAGGTTTTACATATTCATCGGGGTCGGATATCTGATACAAAGTAGCCCCGTCACCGAAATGGAATTCTATATTGCTTCTCAGAACAAGACTGCTGCTGAGAAATGTTTTACCTTCTGTCAGAACTACCGTACCGCCACCCTGAGCAAATACATCGTCGATTGCCTGCTGAATAGCGGCTCTGTCATTTGTAAGTCCGTCACCTTTTGCATTATATGGGGCATCTGTTACAAATACAGTAAGTTTATTTTCTGTCATAAAATTATACCTCCGCAATAATTTTTCTTTATAATTTTTATTCTTATTTCCAAAGTTCCGGGTCGTAGAAATAGAGGGGTTTCATTCCTCGGTAATGGTCTGTTCCAACACGTTTATATCCGAAAGCCGCATCGCAGTTTCCGAGAAGTGTGGCGTTGTCCATTCTTGCCCAGCCCTTCACCGCATTTCCTCTTTCTATTCCGATATGATAGTTTGAATCTTTAGGTACGGAAAATTCAAGCTGTACATCTTCCCATTCGGTATTGCAGAATTCTTTTTCCGCAACAAGCTCTTGAGTTTCAAGATCTTTTACAAATATCCTGCATGAGTCTCCGCTTGTCTGGAGCTTTGCCCAGAAGCAGTTAAGCTCTCCTGCCCTTATGAAAAGTCCTTGGTACAGAGCCGCATCGCCCTCTTCAAGATGTGAGATATATCCGTATTTTCCGCGTGGCTGACCTACTTCGTCTGAGCAGACCCCGACAGAGTTGTCGTTGGCATTTTTACGGTATGACCAGAATGAAAGCCCACTTTCAAAACCACCGTTTTGAATTTCTCGCATTGAATGAAAGTAGTTCATGTCGCTTATTTTTGTTGCGAAAAAGTCCGGCTCAATGGCATCTATTCTGTTGTTTTCAAATCTGAAATTTGTTACAGGGGTACAGCCTGTTTTAGTGGTGTATGGGCAGTATATCCAGTTTCCCATTGTCTCAAAATGATTGTCATGTATGTAAACATTTCGAACTTCGATCTTTTCCTGATCGGGGCAGTCAAGCCCCCAAAGAATCATTCCGAAAGCTTTGCAATGGTTTGTTCTGCATTCATTGTGGTCGATCTCGAAATTTATTGAAGATTGAGGATCATCGGAACTCCACCAGCCTCCGCCTCTTGGATCTTTGTATGAGGAGAATATGTAGATCGCGTCATCTCCGCAATCCATTTTACAGCCCGTTACTCTGATGTTCTGACAGTTCATTATGCAGAATCCGTCTCCGTTACCCTGACACGATTTTTCAACTGTCAGATTTTTGATCAAACCGTGGTCGCTGTGGAACGGCATCATTGCATATGAATGGTAGTTGGTTATTGTTATGTCTGAAATTTCAAAATGGCTGACTTTAAAAAAGCCTATGGGACAAATTCTTATTATGTGTTCAACATCGTCAATTGGCATCATAAGAAGCGTGCCCTTACCTGTGACTTTAATATTATTTGTGCCTTCAGGAGCGAAGATCATTGGGTAGTTGTAATACCACATATGACTCCAGCGTATTTCTTTGCAAAGGTCATACCCGTATTGTGGTTTGTGAGGCTCACAGCCGTTAGCTGTTGGTCGGACATAGTCATCGGGATCGGAGCTCTGGAGTAATGTTGCGTTATCTTCAAAATGAAGCTCAACATTATCTCTTAAAATTAGATTTCCGCTTAAAAAGGTTCGTCCCGATGTAAGAACTACAGTTCCGCCGCCGTTTTTGTATGCATCATCTATTGCCTGCTGAATAGCGGCTCTGTCATTTGTAAGACCGTCACCTTTTGCGTTATATGGTGTCTCTGTTACTTTAACTGTTAAATTGTTTATATTTATCATATGGGGATCTCCGTTTTATTTGTAAAATGATTATACCATATTTTTTTTGTGTTGTCAATATAAACCTTTTGTTATGTTTGGCTATTTGAGCTATTTTAATTCCGTATATTATTCTCTGATTCAATGAATATTTTTTAACTAAATATTTGTAAAAATGTCCTTGAAATTTTAATATGGTTTGATATACTATTATTATAGTAGTATTGGAAATAAAGGAGTTTTTTTATGAGAAAAAAATTAATTAAAACAGTTTCGGTGATATCAATTACGATTATGATCTGCATTATGTCGTTTATGGCATTAATTTCATTTGCTGAAACTAAAAATGTCGTAACCTCCGGTCAGATAGGCCTGTTGTATTGGTCTTATTCTAACGGTACCTTGACAATTGAAGGTACAGGAAATATGTCGAGTTACAGCATCTCTTCTCAACCTTGGAAACATTTGAAGGACAGTATAAGAAAGGTTGTTATTTGTGAAGGTGTTGAGAGTGTAGGGGGAAGTTCTTTTCATAATTATGATGAAATTGTTTCTGTAAGCATTGCGAATACAGTTACAAAAATAGATACTTACGCCTTTTGTGACTGTGATAATCTTGAGAGTGTTATAATTCCCGATAAGGTAACAAAAATAGACGGTTATGCATTCTATTCTTGTGATAATCTGAAGTCTGTTGTGCTTTCTTCAAGATTGAAAGAGCTCGGCCTATATGTTTTTTACGATTGTGTAAATCTTGAATCAATAACTTTACATGAAGGTTTAACCTCTATTGGTAAAGGCTGCTTTTATAATTGCAACAAACTTGAGTCTGTAATAATTCCCACAAGTGTAACATCTTTAGGGGACAACTGTTTTCAGAATTGTACAAGTTTAACTTCTGTTTTACTACCACCTAAATTGACGGCTATTCCTTCTTATTTATTTGCAAGCTGTACTGCTTTGGAAGAGGTCATAATTGGCGATAAAGTTACAAGTATAGGAGATTACGCTTTTGAATTTTGTGATTCTCTTACTGATTTAGCACTTCCTGAAGGTTTAACTTCTATAGATGCAGGTGCTTTCAGAGGATGTAAAAGTCTTGTTTCAATCAGTATTCCGGGAACTGTTGGAAAAATTAAAAGATCGACATTTTATGTTTGTAGCGGTCTTGAATCTGTAACGATCGGTGAAGGTATTACTGAGATTGAAGATAACGCATTCAAAGTATGTACGAAACTGTCTAAAATTATAATTCCTTCAACAGTTTCTAAAATTGGCAACTACGCATTTAATGATTGTGATGAATTATCGGAAGTCTATTTCTTTGGAAATGCTCCGACAATAGGCTTATCTGTTTTTAGCGGTGTATCTAAAGACTTTATCATTTACTATATTGACAGCGGAGAAGGTTGGTCAACCCCTTATTGGAATGGTTATAAAGCAGTTCCGTTTGCCTTTAAGGAGTGTTTCTTTACCGGACATCGTGGCGGTACTGCTACATGTGAGACACTTGCCGTTTGTGAAATATGTGGTTATTTTTACGGGGATTATGGAGAACATTTGTATAAAGATGACCGATATATAGGTGACGAAACAGGACATTGGCAATATTGTATAATTTGTTATAAGAGTTCCGAAACTTCAGAATCTCATATATATGATCCTGAAAATTATTTGTGGGATGATTCAGGACATTGGAAGTCTTGCTTGAAGTGTAACGAGGATACGGTTTCTGAACCGCATATTCCTGGATCAGAGGATTTATTTGAAGATCCTTATGTTTGTACAGAGTGTGGATATTACTTATATGAAGAAGAAATTCTTTATGGAGATATAAGTAATGATGGTGATATAAATTTGGATGATGTTTTGGCTCTTCTCAGACATGTTTCTAAAGCATCCGTTATAACTGATCCTGATTCTCTTGAGGCAGGCGAAGTTGTAAAGGACGGAGTTTTAAATTTGGATGACGTTGTGAAACTTTTAAGATACGTTTCAAAAGCAATTCCCTCATTAGATTAAAGGTCAGCTGTTAAGAATTAAATTAATTTATTATTTATATGGAAAATCAATTTTATAAATTTGGTTTTCCATATAATTTTACATTTTTTTAATCAAAAGTCATGACCACCGGCCGTGCCGGTGGCATGACGAAGCCCCTCCAGGGCATTTTGCCTGCCGAGCTCCTGGGCTCATCGAATGGCCGCCAACCGCGACTATTTCACAGGCTGCCCCTCAAGGGGCTTTATTTTTTG
>JAZSMD010000092.1:0-2037 GCA_045535665.1 Eubacteriales bacterium | reverse complement strand
ATTATGAAACTAATTCAAAGTTAAAACTGTCTTTGAAATCAGCAAAACATTCATCACATATCCAGTATTTTCTGTCGGTGGTACAGTAACCTGTGTTCAAGTCGTAATCATTTTCACTGAATTTATCCCAACAAAAAGCACAGTGATCATGGTCCCAGGTTTCATTTGGCTTCTGATATTTAGATTTTATAAGTTTTGCATTTTTTAAGTAGTCTTCCTGATTGAGCAATCTCCAGTCATCTTTGTTATGCAAAATACATTCCTCCTTCATATTCTTTTGGTGTCATTTGTCCGTTAGGATAAATTCTGAACCCATTACCACCGCCCGGGTAATTATAATCCCAGTGAGGTCCGTGTGGCTCACCGTGGTTCAGATCCGGATGTAAAGTTTCTTTGGTTTTAGAGTTTACCCAAGCGCCTTTGCCGCTAGAAGGGTCTCCTTTACCTCTCCATTCGTAATTTTCTCCCGGTTTTATGGATGGATCCCAGCCTGGAAATTTTATGGAGTTTCCTTTGTCTGCCGCTCCCATACCTTTGCAGGTATTGTCAATGTGTCCGTATGCTGTCTTTATGTAACGCATTTTGGGGCGAATATCTGATGTTGTCCCTTTTTCTTCAACAAAATGTTTTACATAATTATTAGTTTCAGCGTAATCAACAGGTATAATATTACCTTGCATTTCTTCAAACGGTTCACCGTAGCAAATTACAGCCTTGGGTTTTATTTTCCTTATCAGTTCGTTATAGCCCTGCATAAACAGTGTTTTTTCTTTTCTGACACCTAAGGTTGAAACGGCAACTATACTGCCTTTTTCAATTCCGTCAAAGCAAAACCAAAACGTATTTGGTTCTCCCCACGCAACAGTAGGAATAACCTTGATTCCTTTAGATTGCAGATATGCACCGCACCAACGGCTTCTAAAAGTGTTATACAGCTTTAAAGATAGCGGCATTTCCGTGTAAATGCTGTAGTTTGGTGCAAGAACAGCTTTATATTTTTTTAGCTTTTCTATTCTTGGTTCGGGGTCATTCCATATTGCTTCAAACTTGTAGTCATCCAAAAAGAAATGAACAATTTTTTCAGTTTCATTTTCATTAAGCTTATCATACCCGATTAACTCAACGTTTTCAAGTTTTATTTCCTCCTTTTCGATTTTTGGGATTTCGAAAACTCCATCTCCCTTGAATTGGTTTCTCAGAAACATAGGGTTTGTTCTGAATTCGATACTTTTCATTTATACCTCCATATTTTTATTGCGAACAAACGTTCGATACAATTCTAACCTTGATTTTTAGCCTTGTCAACAAAGAATTTATACTTTAACATAAAGTTCAAAATTGTGCTTCAGGCTTTAAATTTATAAAAAATATTGCAATTAAACTAAAAAAGAATTAAAATAAAATCAGTAAAATATACGGAGGTATTTATTTATGCTTAAAGTTGGTCTTGTAGGTGTCGGCGGTATCAGCGGCGCACATATCCCGGCTTGGGATAAGAGGGAGGATGTTGAGCTTGTAGCTCTTTGCGATAGCCGTCCCGAGAGAATGGAACAGTACGAGGGCAAGCGTCACTATCTCGATTTTGATGAGATGCTCGCTAACGAAGAGCTTGATATACTCGATATCTGTCTGCCTACATATCTTCACGCGGATTTTGCCGTTAAGGCTATGGAAAAGGGCATTAACGTAATATGCGAAAAGCCCATCTCCCTCAAGGAAGAAGATATTGACAGAGTTTATTCAACAGCCGAGAAAAACGGCGTTAAGTTTATGGTCGCCCAGGTGCTCCGCTTCTGGCCCGAGTACGAGGTTCTTAAGGAGATTTTCGACACAGGCAAGTACGGCAAGCTCCTTTCAGGTACAATGACAAGACTTGGCCACAAGCCCCGTTGGAGCTGGGACGGCTGGATGATGGATGAAAAGAGAAGCGGCCTTGTACCTTTCGACCTTCACATTCACGACCTTGACTTTATGGTATACGCATTCGGTATGCCCAAGGTAGCTCACCAGTATCGCTCAAAGCGTCCCGAGCAGGAT
>JAZSMD010000051.1:0-23263 GCA_045535665.1 Eubacteriales bacterium | reverse complement strand
ACCGCTTGGCCTCCGACTTGTATTCTTAAGATACTCACGGCTTACTCTTGCATCCTCAAAGGGATCGCCGTCGTACCAAGCGTCCTTTTCGTAAATTACGTACTCGATGTCGCTTTCCTTAACCGCGTCAAGAATGGGAGCAAAGTCCTGCACGCCCTGACCGAGAGGCATAAACTTAAAGCCGTTGTCCTCCTTGGAGGGCTTTTCAGCCTTGATTTCGTTGCCGTTTTCGTCAATAAGCGCGTAAACGGGTCCGCCGCCCATCTGCTTAGCATAGAAGTCCTTGAAGTGAACTATGCCGCTTCTCTTAGCGTATTTGTTTACGTATTTAACGGGATCCTCACCGCCGTATTTTACCCAACAAAGGTCAAGCTCTGTCATAAGAGCGGGAATGTCGGAGTAAAGACGGTCAATGATATACTCGCCGTTTACTGTTTCATACTCGAAATCGTGGTTGTGATAGCAAAGAGCGATTCCGTTGTCGGCAAGAAGCTTCTGTACCTTTCTCATATTGGTAAGGAACTCCTGATATCTTGCCTCGTCGTGGAATACTGCCTTGTCCATCCACGGAACAGCGCTGTACTTGATGCCGAGAGTCTTTACAAACTTTATAAAGTCCTCAGCTCCGTCGGAAAGATAGGGATCAAGGCTCTGATGTATTGAAACCGCCTTAAGCTCGTATTTATCAAGAATGGACTTTATTTCCTCTGCGCTCTTGTCATAGAAGCCTGCAAACTCAACGTAATCGTAGCCCATTTCCTTAACTCTTTTAAGAGTCGCGTCCATGTCCTTTGCAAGCTCGTCACGGAGAGAATAAAGCTGAATACCTACTTTCAAATCCTTCATATTACACCTCGGGAATATCTATTGTAAGCTCCTTGCCGCACTTAGCAGAGTTTACAATACCGTCGATAATAGCCTGGTTGATGATGATCTGCTCTGTGGGAACAGGGGACTTGCCGCCTGTAATAATGGCGTCAAGGAAGGAACGAACCTTCAAATAGAAGCAATCTCCGTCGGGAAGCAAGGGAATTTCTGTGCATACCTGGGAGCCTGCCATTTCGCTATACACCTTCATAGGACCGCCAACTGAACCGTTCCAGCACTCTGTGGAGGGGATACGAAGCGCACCCTTTGTACCGAGAATTACGGTATCTCCGGGAGTATCAAGATGCATAGCCCACGAAATTCTGAAGTCAAGAATTATATCGCCTTCAAGACGAATAAACGCGGCCGCAAAATCATCAACATTGAAACGAGCCGCATCGGGACCGTTTTCCTTGGGATTTGTGCCAAAATAGTTGGATGTATATGCAGAAACAGTCAATGGCTTGGGATAACCGATAGCATTAAGCACCATATCGAGAGAATAACAGCCGATATCACCGAGAGCTCCGATACCTGCAGTTTTCTTCTCAATAAATGTACTGTTGGGAATACCTCTTCTTCTGCCGCCACCTGTTTGAATGTAATAAACTTTACCCAATTCACCTGACTGAACGACCTGTTTTACCATCTGCATATTTTTGTCAAAACGTGGCTGGAAGCCGACGGAAACGAATTTGCCTGTTTCCTTTTCTGCCTTTCTGATAGCCACAGCTTCTTCAAGAGTTACGCACATGGGTTTTTCGAGAAGAACCGGTATACCTTTCTTAAGACAGTCGATAGTACAGCAAGCATGCTGCATATTATAGGTACAAACAGAAACAGCATCAAGTTCTTCTGCTGCAAGCATTTCAGAATGATGTCCGTAAATTCTCGCATTTGGAACCCCGAATTTCTGAGCGAAAGCTGCCGCCTTACCGGGAATGATATCCGCAAGCGCAACAACTTCAACATCAGGCATCTTTTTGTAGCTGTCCACGTGTGACTCCGCTATCCAACCGGTACCGATAATACCTACCTTGAGTTTTTTTGATGTGTCCACTGTTTTTACCTCTTCAGTGGGTCTGAATTGTCTAAGTACTTCATCTGCCATGATAAAAATCCTCCTTATATAAAAACCATACTGTTTTTAATATTTCACTGTATCAATTGTATCATATTTATGTCTAAATGTCAATAGGAAACTATAATATTATAATATCCAAACCGCATTGAAATTCAAATTCTAAAAAAACCGTAATTTTTCTTAAAACCACTTGATTTTGATGATTATGTGTGTTATTATATATACATAATATATTTACAGTTCTAAAATCTAATTCAGAGAGGCAGACAATTAAAATGTACGAAATTACAGAAAAATTCAAAGAACTTAAACTTATTCCCGTTATCAAAATTGAAGACGTGGAAAACGCTGTTCCCCTTGCGGAAGCTCTTATCAAAGGCGGACTTCCCGCAGCAGAAATAACATTCCGTGCGGCAGGCGCTGATAAAGCTATCGCTGCTATTTCCAAGGCTTTCCCCGATATGCTCGTTGGTGCAGGCACAGTTCTCACAACAGAACAGGTTGACGCAGCTAAAGCTGCAGGTGCTACATTTATCGTAAGCCCGGGCTTTAATCCCAAGGTTGTTGCTTACTGCAATGAGATCGGTATTCCCGTATTCCCCGGTTGTACAACACCTTCCGAAATCGAACAAGCTATAGAACTTGGTCTTGACACAGTTAAATTCTTCCCCGCAGAACAGTCTGGAGGCATTGACAAGATCAAAGCTATGGCTGCTCCCTATACAAAGATGACATTCATCCCCACAGGCGGTATCTCCCCTGCAAACATTAAAAAATATCTTGCTTTCAAAAAAGTTATCGCTTGCGGCGGAAGCTTCATGGTAAAAGAAGACCTTATCAACAATAAGGAATGGGACAAGATCACAGAACTCACAAGAAATGCAGTTGATCTCGTAAACGGCAAGGAAGAACCCGTTGTCAAAACAGAAAAGAAGATCTCCGCAGGTAAAGTTGTTACATTCGGTGAGATCATGCTCAGACTTGCTCCCCTTGATTATCTCAGATTCTTCCAGAACGATATGCTCGAAGCTACTTTCGGCGGCGGTGAAGCAAACGTAGCAGTATCTCTTGCAAACTTCGGCAGAGAAGCAGCTTTCGTTACAAAGCTTCCCGATAACGACATCGGTCAGGGTGCCATTAACTCCATGAGATATTTCGGCGTTGATACTTCAATGATTACACGCGGTGGCGAAAGAGTTGGTATCTACTACCTCGAAAAAGGCGCAAGCCAGAGAGCTTCAAAAGTTGTGTATGACAGAGCTTATTCTTCAATTTCAATGGCTACAAAGAAGGACTTTGATTGGGATAAGATCTTTGATGGTGTTTCCTGGTTCCATTTCACAGGTATCACACCCGCACTTGGCGACAATGTTGCTGAAATATGCCTTGAAGCTTGTAAAAAAGCAAACGAAAAGGGTATCACAGTAAGCTGTGACCTCAACTTCCGCAAAAAGCTTTGGTCTTCCCAGAAAGCAGGCGAAGTTATGGGCAAACTCATGCCTTATGTAGATGTTTGTATCGCAAACGAAGAAGATGCTGACAAAGTATTCGGAATCAAAGCTGAAAACACAGACGTTCACGGCGGCAAACTCAACCACGAAGGTTACAAATACGTTGCAGATGAACTCGTCAAGAGATTTGGTTGCAAATACGTTGCAATAACACTCAGAACAAGTATATCCGCAAACGATAACAAGTGGGCTGCTATGCTTTACGACGGCACAAACAGCTACTTCTCCAAGTCCTACGACGTTCATATCGTTGACAGAGTTGGCGGCGGTGACAGCTTCGGTGCAGGCCTTATCTACGGTATTTCCGAAGGCTACGCTCCACAGGATGCTCTTGAATTCGCAGTTGCTGCATCTTGCCTCAAACACTCTATCCAGGGCGACTTCAACCGCGTAACAGTTTCCGAAGTTAAAACCCTCATGGGCGGCGACGGCTCCGGACGCGTTTCAAGATAAGTAATATTCAATAGAAAAAATCTCCCCATGCTTCAAAACGAAACATGGGGGATATTTTTTTGAGTTTATATTTCACACAAAGCTTTTGCCGCCGTACTACCCAACAGCTCCAAGCCTTTTGCGCTGTAATGCCCTTTAACATAAGGATTCATATATTCAGCCTGTTCGTTCAACTTGGTTGCGATATCTGTCAACATCATAAAATCCCCGTCCTCTTGGCAGATCTCATCTTGTGCCCAAATAATTTCCAAATCACGATCATCGTCCGTAAATCTGCCAACCCTTATGATACCGAACTTATCAATTTCCAAGTCTGTTTTTACGGCATCACAAAGCATGTGCAATGCTGCTTTATAATTGGACTTCATTACTCCTTCAATAGCATCGCTTTCGCCTTGAAGCCAAACAAAGAAAACACGTTCGGGTTTTACTTTTTCTATCGCACCGCGCGTCTTTTGTATTAAAGCATTGTAGATTTGGCTTCCCGGCAGCCACTCTGATATCTTTGTACTTCCTTTTGCCGCATGTACGGCAACGACAGATCTTTTTGTAATCTCGGTATATGTTCTGCAAAAGCTCGGAACAAGATTGGTATTTCCGTAACAGGCAGCTCCAAAGACATGTTCTTTGTGCCAAGCTGAAAGGTCTGTCTCGAACATAACAGAATATCCTTTTTTCATTGAATAGGTAATATTTTCACCAACGGGATTACTAAGAGGCAAGGCCTCATCGGTCAACCACTTGTATTCGTAGGCATTATTTACAATATCTTTTTCGGAAAGACATTCACTTTGTCCCTGCATATTGCTTTGACCCGAAAATATAATTACGTCTACGGGAACTTTTGTTTTCATAACAAATCTCCTATCCTTCTATTTTTACAGAAAAATATGTTTTATAAATCGCTTCAATTTCGCTGAGTTCTTCCTTTGAGAGAGGCTCTTGCATCTTGTACGAATATTCCAAGCCCATAGCCTCATATTTTGCGCTACCCAAACGATGAAACGGCAACATATCCACGTGTTGAATTCCGATATCACACAAGAGTTCGCAAATCGCCCGTATCGAAGAGGGTGATGTATTAAAGTTCGGTATCAAAGGAATTCGGATAAAAACAGTCATTCCGTCCCGACGCAACCTTCGGATATTTTCAATAACAAGTTCAAGATTCCCACCAATCTCTCGGTATTTATCTTTATCTGCAGTTTTAAAATCAAACAAATAGCCCGACACAAATGGGTTCAGCTTTTGAAAAGAGGCATATGTTACGCATCCTGCGGTATCCACAAGAACCGATATTCCGTATTCTTTCAAAAGTTTTGCCAAGGGAATAATTTCAAAAACTTGAAGCATCGCTTCTCCGCCTGAAAAGGTTACTCCCCCATTGCTTTCGTCGTAAAAATTCTTATCCTCCAAAAGTTCGGTGAAGATATCCTCTGCCGATACAAGTCTTCCCAGAGTTTCGGTTTTACCTGTGGATTGGTAACGCAAAACAGAAGGATGAGATTTCAGATTTTCAGGGTTATGGCACCAAGGACATCTAAGATTGCATCCTTTGAAAAATACTGTGGTTCTAATTCCTTCTCCGTCCCCAACAGAAAAATGTTGGATATTTGAAATATTTAGCATATCGTCACCCCTGCTGTGTTCGGTTGAGAATATCAAGCTGAACATCTTTGTCAAGTGTCACATAAAAAGCAGAAAAACCCGAAACGCGAACAACAAGATTCTGATATTTTTCAGGATGCTCCATTGCATCAAGCAATGTTTGGCGTGAGGTTGCATTTATCTGAACCTCCTGTCCTCCGTTCTTAAAATAAGTCTTGATCAGCGCCATCAGTTTTTTGCGTTTTTCGGCAGTAAACATAGATGGAGAAAACTTTTGATTAACCACGCTTCCACACGCAACCTTAGTGTAATCGGGCTTGGAAAGGCTGTTAACTGTTGCAGTTACCCCCCGAGTATCTTTACCGTAGGTAGGTGAAGCCGCATCGGAAAGAGGTTTTCCGCGAAACCTTCCATCGGGAGTGGCGTTGATCTCCTTTCCCGCATAAATATTGGTAACATTTGCTGCGGCGGCAATATAGATACCGCCACCGTCGCGAGTTTTTTTCTTTTCAAACAGCGAAGCCAAACAGTCAATAAACCACACGGCATATTTATCAACAAAGTCATCGTTATTGCCGTATTTGGGAGCTTCCAACAGTTTTTTGTGCAATTCTTCATATCCTTCAAAATTAGCGTTCATTGCATCTCTGAGTTCGGTAAGGGTTGCCGCACGGTCTATAAATACAACCTTTTCGATGGCAGCAAGAGAATCACTTACAGTACCGATTCCCATAACAGCAGCTCCATGAACCGAAGGATATAAGCTTCCGCCGCAATTTATGTCAAGACCTCTTCCGATACAATCAGAACAGAAGCAAGACAGAAAAGGTTCGGAAAAGAACTTTTGATTGATAAAACTGTTTATAGTGTTGAATTTATACACATATTCATCTACACCTAAGGCAAGTTGCTTTTCAAATACGCTCATAAAATCAGCCATCGAAGATATATCTTCCAAATTACAAATGTCTGCTCCCAAAGACTGATTTGTGACGCTTATTCCGTTATTAAAAACGTAATCAAAAAATCTCGGTGTATCAAATCTTCCGTCAGACCAGGGCGGCTGTTTTCCTGTAATAAAATTCTCAATACACCCAACCATGGAATAATTATAAACATCAGCTTCATCATAACCGTATTTTTTCAATGCGGCAATGTTGACATCATCATTCATAATGGCAGGATATCCAAGTCCCGTGCCGATGGTTTCCAAACATTCGTCAAGAAAATCATCTGGAGTATTGAGTGTATAACGTAGCGAGAGATTCGGTCCGGGGACATTACAGCTTCTAACCGCGCGCAAAACACAATAGCTCAAAGGATTTACTTCACATTCGCCCAATGTATTTTGACCACCGATACAGATATTAACGGTATCGTCTTGAAGCTTTATAAAAACATTTTCCAAAAGCTCAATTACAGCTTCATCGGTCAGAATTCCCTGCTCTGTATCAGCCTTATAAAAAGGATATAAATATTGATCAATACGTCCCAATGCCATCGCATAACGCTCTTCCATCGAAAACGCCGTATGACAGAACCATACAAGCTGGAGTGCCTCTGAAAAGCTTTTGGGCGGTCCATTTAAAACAGCTCGGCAATTATCTGTTATAAACTGTAAGCGTTTAGAATCAAAATCCGCAGAATTTTTCAAAGCTTCGGCTTGAAGCATATATTTTTCAATCATTTCAAGAAAGCCGCAAAGACTTCTCCTCATTGCCCAAAGTGTAATGACCTTATCACAGTCATTTCCATGAACCTGCAAAGATGCATCAATTTCATTTATCAAACCGGGAAGACCAATACGAAGAATATGTCCGTAATCAGGAGCATAGTGATCCTTATTGGTATCAAAATTTCTCTGCGGAAGTCTATCCGTAATTTTTTTTGCATATCCGAGAACGATTTCGTTTTCTTTACAAAACAAAGATTTTTTATTACCTGCTATCCATTCATTTTTAAGTATAACAGGATTCGGTTGTGTAAAAAGAGAATATATCCCATTTGCCCGTACAGTCACAAAATCGGAAGAAAGATCCTCTTTATATCCCAAATAACGAAAATAATACGGCGCATAAGTACCTTCGGAAGGTTGTTTCAATTCCTCATCCAAGCATTTAAACAATTTCATAGTTTTCTCCTCAGTATGAATCAATATATAATATTATACTATCACATTGCATGAGCTCTGTCAATAAACAGAATTAATAATCTTGACAAAATTAAGATTGTTTGTTATAATTAAAAGAAAGAGAATCTAAAAACATAAAAGGAATAAAGTCTTATGCAAACTATTGAAGTTCATGATCTGCCACGAATAAAATTTACCCACATACATCATGCCGATAAATATTCCCATGTACTGCTGAAAACGGAAAATGCTATGGAGATAACCTATATATCCGAGGGCTCAATAACCATTGAATATAACGAAACGGAATATACAGCAAACAAAGGAGACATTATTTGCTTTCTATACAATCAAGAACAGATAAAGCTCAAAACACCTGCCTACCATGAACACCATACAGTCTATGCGCAATTAAAATGGTCACTTCAAAAGAATGTCAACGGACTGTATTTGCCAATTGTTACACCTGCGCGATATAATACAAAATCGGCAAGGGACATAATTGACCGGCTGATAAAGAATCAACCCATCTTTAAGGCTTCGCAAACAAAGGGAGCCTCAAAGTTTCTCGAATTGCTTTGTGAAATTGACAAATGCAACAGAAAGCAAAAAGAGTTTAAATTACCAAGTGAGATATTGTACACACAACGTGCCAAGGAATATGTTCAAAAAAATCTACATATTCCAATTACACAGAAAAGTGTTGCACAACATCTTGGAATTTCTCCTGAATATTTATGTTCCGTCTTCAAAAAAGCGGAAGGAATATCCTTTCAAAAATACGTTAACTACGAAAAATTGGAAGGAATCAAAAATTTAATAGAAAAGGAGTCAGCCCACCTATATGAAGCCTCTGCACGTTTTGGATATAATGACCCCAATTATGTCAGCCGACTTTTCAAAAAATATTACGGATACAATATTACAGATAAACAAAAGCGCCACCCTACAATAGTAGAATAGCGTTTTAGTGTTATTTTTGGGTTGACTTTTCAAAAGATGTTTTATAAGGATACCTTTTACTCAATCGGAGGAATAGGGGGTATTACATTTGCAAACAGATTCTTCAGTTCATCAACTGTTCCCGCTTTTGCCCATTGCGCCATTCCGTTTTTCCAAACCAAGCTATCTGCGGTAAGCTGTCCTGCGGTTACCATCTGTGTCAACACGGAAATGTCAAACGGTCTCGTAGCTTGTCCGTTGACCGCTACATGATATGCAACAGTAGGAATGGGAGGAGGTACAACACAGGGCGTTGTCTGCTGATTGATACCGCCCATCATGTTGTTCATTGCACCTGCAAGGTTCTGACCGACAACACCTCCGACAGCCATATTTGCCATCATAGCAGCCATATTAAACCCTGTACTATCACCGCCACCGATATTCACATTACAGGCTCCGTTTTCTCCCATCTTACCGAGAGCAGTTGCACCGGCAACACCGACCTCGGTCTGCTTTTCAACTTGATATGCACCGAAGTTTGCAGTACGGGTGTGCATATGCTGTGCATACTGACCTTCTTCGCGCTGAATACGGAGAGTTTCTCCTTAGTTCTCAGCTTCAATACGCTGTTTAGCCGCAATGTCCTTGATTTTCGCTTCAGCTTCTGCCTTTGCCGTTGCACCGGCAATGTCTTTGGTTACACTCATAAGCTGACGGTATCAATAGCAATCATACTACCATCAGAAAACTTCAGTTCCACGCAGATGGTGTCGAAGTTAAATTCACAACTAATCAATTTTTTCATAATCAAATCCTCCATAATCAAGATTGTTTCTTCTTTCTCGGTCCTCTTGGTTTTGAGGTCGGACGTTTGATTATGCCGTTTTTGAAGTGAGTGTCCTCAAGCTTCTCGAAATAAACAAATAATCCGAACCCGTCTCCCACAGGGAAGATCTGATTCGGATTTCTACTGTTTGGTGCGGATAACAGGGTCGCCCTTGCTGCGGCAAGGAGCGCTGGACGGCTCTAACAGCTACTTCTCCAAATCTTACGACGTTCATATCGTTGACAGAGTTGGCGGCGGCGACAGCTTCGGTGCAGGCCTTATCTACGGTATTTCCGAAGGCTACGCTCCACAGGATGCTCTCGAATTCGCAGTTGCTGCATCTTGCCTCAAACACTCTATCCAGGGCGACTTCAACCGCGTAACAGTTTCCGAAGTTAAAACCCTCATGGGCGGCGACGGCTCCGGTCGTGTTTCAAGATAACATTATTTAATTTAAAAATCATAATTCGAGAGCCTTCTTTTAGTATGAAAAGAAGGCTCTCGATCCTCAAGAAAAGCAAATTTAAAGATAATTTATTTGCTGTTTTTTTATCTAACTTATCGGCTCTGCTGTGATAAATTCCTCATCTGCATTTTCAAGTTAAAAGTATAAGTCGGGTTCCAACACATATGCAGGATAAGAATCTTCATATTGACTTCATTGTCGAGAATGAGAGTCAACCATTGAAACATATAATACTAAAACAATAATTCATATACAGTCAAGTTATTTTTCAACCACTTTTACTGTAAACTCACCGTGATTATTAAATTTAAGCAAATATGCAGCTTTATTTATTTGAGAAATCTCGGCATCACATTCAAAAGTATATTCCTTACCCTCGTTAAGGCAGACAACAACAGTTGCCTTAGGTGAGTCGGTTGCAATTTTGAACGAAAGATTTTTACCATCTGTCTCCTTGTCTGAAACAAGAGTTCGGAAACCTGAAGTCACAGTCATTGGCTTATAGTAAGCCTCAAACCACATAAGCACAGGGGTGGACAAGCCAGAAAACTGATGAAAACCTGCACCTCGACCATTTTCAACCATAAAATGCTCATAGCAGTTATAAGTAGCCGAAACTTCTTTTTCCCACAAATCAAGAGCTTTTCGTGCTATTTCATTGGCAAGCTCCGCTTCACCGTAATCAAACAAGGCTTTCCAAAGTATCCATTGATGAGGCATCCACACAGAGCCGTTCCAATATCCGGACTTACTGTAATATGGAGCACGAATGTCAACCACACTAACACCAATATTGGTCATCATGCCCTTTTTTATATTATCTATGATACGTGAAGAACGGTACTCATCTGAAATTCCCGCTATATAAGGATACGCTCCATCCATACCCATATCGGCATTTACCCCCATATTTTGATATATTGAAGTCTCGCCGTTATAATGCTCAACGTAGCCGTAGTAGCCGCTATCATCATCCCATGCATGGTTATTTATAGCATTGGAAAAAAATTCAATATCCTCGACAAAAAGGCTGTCGTCCTCTCCGATAAGCTTTGCGATATTTGAAAGTATACGAGCGCAAAGCACGGTAAATGAGGTATTTACTATAGGGCAAATGCAATCTTCCTTTTTTTCTTTATGTAAAAGCTTTTGGGGAGGATAATCGTCCCATCCACCCGAATTATAAAAGAGATGCCAAAAACTTAAAAGTCCGCTTTCTTTCTGATTCTTTTGATTTGAGAAGTATTCATACTGTGCCTTTAAATGAGGGTAGTATTTTTTTGCAAGATCCGTATCGCAGGTCTTATTTACAATCTCTCCAAAAAGCAAAATTTGTGTGGGAAGTGGGGTTCCGTGCAAAACAAAGGGAGCATCACTATTCCCTACAGGCATCATATAAGCATTAAGACAATCCTCAGCTCGTTTCACATCTGCAGTCAAAAGCCCCAAACCTATAAATCCAGAGTCCCAAGTATATAAAGAGTCCCAATTTCGTCCGGGAGTATTGTGACGAATATATTTACCGCAACAATAGATGGGATAAACCACATTTGTAAGAGTTGTAGCTCTCATTATACTTTGTGACAATTTATATTTTTTGCCCTCGGGGTTACACTTAGGAACCGATAATGTGTGGTCGTAAGCATAAGAGCTATTAGAGCTCCTCGCTTCTACTATTATGGTCAAGTCTTTCTCTGAATGCGAGTCAACAAATATTGGACGAACGAAAAAATCCACATAAACCCTTTTACCATATCCCTGTATCGACTTGTTAACATGATCATGTATAGCTGATGTCAAAACCTGCCCCACATCATCGGTAATAAGCCTGCGGCAAAACATTTCCGCTCCGTCAATATTCACCTTGTATTCGAGACCTCCAAAATCAAGAAGACCTCCGTTTTCGCTCTCCGTAAAGCTTGGAATAAATCCGTCAAAAGAGGAAACGAACTCTGTCTTTTCAGCATCACAGCCAACAACAAAACCGTCGATATCCGCAAATCCATCTTTCAATGAAACCGAAAATTCCGAAATTTTGGTTTTGGGGAATTGTATTGTATAGGTTGTTATTTCTTTACTTTGAGGAAGTTCAACTCCATATTTATTACCGTTAATGGAAAGAGATAATATGCAATTGCCATTATATCTAACAAGGATTTTATCACTTAATGTTTCTTGAATTTTATAAAAAATCTCATTGTCATGAGGCAAAACTGCTGTTCTTATAGCATTACCCCCCACAAAACCGCTGACTCTTTTTTCACCTCTGCGAAGTCCGTCAACGGGAAAGATGTATTTGCCATTCAGTTTGTCATAGGCCACAGCATCAACCCACACACAATTACGAGAAACAACAGCATTATAATTCTCTATGTCATTGTGATACACAGAATCCCCACGCATACTTGCCACCGCATTAAGAGTAAGACTTTCCGGCATATCGGTATTATTGACAAAATTACACTTTATGGTAAGAGTATTCCCATCCGAAGTAAAATCCGCATCAAGATAAACATTATCCTTCCATTCAAGTTCATAGCGATAAACAAAATGCGAAAGGTCTGCGGATGCCGCCATAATCTTAGCTCCGCAATCGGCTATGTCACGAGGACACTGTACACTTCGTCTGTAATATCCGGGGAAAAGGTTCAAATCAAAACGCAAACCTCTTTCTTGATCTGCTACATGTGAAGCCCCCAAATAATCTTTATTATAAGGCCCCCACAAAGGAAGCCTCAAATCATGATTTTTCATAATTGCCCATATCCTTTATAATAATAAATTTTTGCAAATAAATTTTACCATATTTTTTTTCTTCTGTCAACCATTATCCGTTTTTTTTCGACTAAATAATGGTTCTATAATAAATAATCCGAAACCCTTCTCCCACAGGGAGAATCCGGTCCGGATTTCTACTGTTTGGTACGGGTAACAGGGGTCGCCCTTGCTGCGGCAAGGAGCGCTGGACGGCTCTGACAGTTCACTAAACTGTCATTCACTACCGTCCCTTCGACCCCTGAGCAGAAAAATGGGATACAGAAAAATCTGTATCCCTTTTTACTGGTGCGGGTAACAGGGGTCGAACCTGCACAACATTGCTATTACTAGAACCTGAATCTAGCGCGTCTGCCAATTCCGCCATACCCGCATATTTAGTTTTAAGACTTTTTATCCTGCTATCTTCTGCAGCCGCGCCGCGTGACGCTCGCTCTACGGTAATTTCTTCGCCTGTCGGCTACAAATTCCTCGTTTCGCTTCGCATTTCCTCATCAGCTTCATCTTCCACAGGAAGCGCTGCTTCGGAAAACTGCCAATTCCAACACTTTGAGCTTCGCTCAAAGCGTGTATACCCGCATATTCAATTTTAAAACTTTTTTCTGCTGTCTTTTGCAGTTGTATTGCATATTTTAAATACTAAGATAGTATACCACCATATTTTTGATTTGTCAAGGGCTTTATGAGATGTTTTAATAAAATTTCAATTTAATAAGGATATTTACACGAAGTACAAAAAATTATCCCTATTCACACGAATTAAAATCGGTGTAAATAGGGGTAATTCATAAATCACAGAAAATTATTCGGTAAAGAAGTCCGTACATCTATCCAAGTGAACGTGAAGCTCCTTTGAACCGTCGCTGTGTTTATTGTTTTTAAAGACAATATTTTTTGTCAACCTTAAGCTTAAAGCATCCTTTGTATCAAAAATGTTATTTTCAATCTTTAAACCGAAGTGATAATAGGGAGCTTTTTCAGTAGGTTTATATTCGGGACAAGCTCGTATCTGTGCGTGTTTTCCCTTAAATTTACAGTTCCTGATTACTGTATTTTCCGAGGGACTTGCTTCAAACCAATAATCGGTATCACCTGTCAACCAAATGGGAAGCTCTGTTTCGCAATTTTCAATTAAAGTATCCCCTCTTGTCTGAAGCCTCAAATGAGTGTTCGCCTTTCCGAAAGTGCAATCATGAATATAAACTTCGGGCTGTGTTGATAAATTCTCAATAAGGTCTCCCTTTTGAATATCTTCCAAAGCAGTATCTGTAATAAAATCAATATACTGCCCGTTTATGAGATTGATGTCGGTAACAGTTGCGGTTTGACGAAGTTCAAGACTCTGTCCTTTGTATACAGCAATTTTATCTCCAACACCAAAAATCTGATAATAAGTGTTTTGACTGTGACTGTGCGGGTGTCTGTATGCATGAAGGGTATTTCCCTCCGCAGATTCAGCCTCGTAATACAGAGTGTGGATATTCAAAGCATCATCAACCATGCCCTCAACAAGGCAGTTTTTAATCTCAATTTTACCTTTATTGGCAACCAAATGCATTGCATCGGCGGCGTTTGTAACCATTCCGTGAGAACGCTCATCTTTGGTTAGTTTCAAGCCGTCAATGACAAGGTCCTTGGCATACATTGATATAATACCCATACCCGCACCGTTAATTATGCGATAATTTTCCACAGTAACTGATTCGGAACGGCAAATAAAAACCGAAGACTTATCCCTGACCTCATGAGTTAAAACAACAGTCTGTCCGGGCTGAAAATCCTTGGAAATATTACCTGTCATTATAATATTTCCACTCTCTTCACGGACACGCATTTGCAAAACCTCGCACGGAGGAGAATCATTGCGAAAGACCTCGTCACCTATAACGATAACAGTTATCCCCCTACCCTGGCGTGTTCCGTTATCGAAAGATTGCATAAACATATCTCCGTAGTTCAAACGGGTGTTTTCCCATTCATTACAATAAGGTATAAGACAACCGTTTTCTATACGGCACGGAAATTTTTCCGAGGGCTTCAACGTAAGCGAATCCTCCGTTCTGTCCAAAATCTCAAATTCCGTAAAAACAGCCCTCTCATACTCCACTGTCACATTTTTAACGGTAATATTTTCGCAGTTGTCAATAACAAACGGTTGAAGTCTGCCATGAAGAGTCAATGTAGCACCGTTGAAGTCCAATACAACATTTTTCAATCCGTTGAGATAAAAGGCTGTATCAAGGCTTCCGAAATTCTTATCGTAAATTGACAAATATGTAGGCTGTGTCAGTTTGACTGTATCCGAGCCGTAAATATCATACTTAGCGCAGTCTGCAACATAAACTGTATCACTTTCAAATTCCATACCGGGAAAAATCCTTTTCAAATAATATCAATCCTTTCCAATCTTTTTTACTGTTTATTATACCATACCTCGGCGCTGATTTCAATAGCAAAAACCGTTTTTTATTATTAAATTACCATAAAAACATATTTTACCTACTTGAATTTCTACAAATATTATGCTATAATATAGAAAATCAAAGTATTTTCTCAAAATACTCAGTTACAACATAAAATCGAATTGAAAGGAATAAACCCCATGAAAAAATTACTTGTGGCATTGTTAGCGGGAAGCCTCCTTTTTGGCGTATCCGCGTGTGGAAAAAAGATGAATATTCAACAACCGACAAATACGAACGGAATCTATGAAATAACAGCAACGGTCAATATGATGGAAGAAACAAGGTTTTCTCCTGCCGAAGGTAATATAATTTCAAATACTGTTCAAGAGAAAAAGACCTACCAAAACCCCGTAATGGATACAACTCACGAACCGGGAGCTACCTTCGGAGATCCATTTGTAATGAGATACAACGGCAAATACTATCTTTACAGTACGAACCACGAAATGCACTGTTGGACATCTGAAGACCTTGTAAATTGGACATATGTAGGCTTATGCGCAGATGTTGAACAGGTTTATGACGCATGGGCTCCCGAAGTTACATACTACAACGGAACATTTTACATGAGTACTGCCCCCTTTAACGGTCAGGGGCCGTATATTCTCACAAGTAAGTCTCCCACAGGTCCGTTCACTTACGCCTCAAAAAACATTGACCTTTGGTTTGATGCAAGTATTTTCATTGACGATGACGGTAAATGGTATATGTACCTTCCTCACAGCGGAGATACCCTCCACGCTCTGAAAATGGATTCCCCTACAACAGTAGAAGAGTGGACAAATACAGACCTTAGATTAAATGTCGCGTCAGGAGCATGGACTGAAGGTCCTTATGTAATAAAACATAAAGATACATACTTTATGACATATTGCGGAGGCGGTGTTTCAAATCCAAGTTATCAGATACATTACGCAACAACTGACGGAGATCTGATGAAATTCAAAGCGGCAGAAAACTATCCTCTTGTTATAAATACAGACCTGAACCATTACCCTACAACAGGTCATAACTCTATGGTAACAGGTCCTAACCTTGATTCTTTGTATATTGTCTATCATTCATTCTATCCTGTTGTGGGAAGTCCGAGAGTAATGATGATTGACCCATTATATATAAACGGAAATTATATGCAGGCTATGGCACCCACATATAACGCGCAACAAGTTCCTGATATGCCCGACATTTACAGCAGATTTGACTCCGAGGACTCTCTCTCAGGTTGGACAGCAATAAATGCGGAAATAATCGACTCAGAACTGAACCTTTCAGAAGGTGGAATAGTTCTTTCCCAAAATGGTATTGAAGGAGATTTTACTGCAGAATTTAACTTCCTTGAAATAAATGATACTTACTACGACAGAACTTTCATACCCGCATACGGCAAAGCAGGTGCAATATTTGACTATACCGATGCAAACAACTACGGTGCGGCGTATTTAAACACAGAAGGCCAAAAGCTTGAAGTCGTATTTGTGGAAAATGGTAAAGAAACTGTTTATAAAGACATACTTTACCCCTCTTTTGACGACTCCTTTGATTTCTCAGTTCTTCAGATGCTTACAATAAAGAAAAGCGGAAATACATATACGTTCCTTTTCAACAATCGCACGGTAGGAGAACATAAAAGCGAGCTTAAGGGAGGATCTTTCGGAGTATCATGCATTTCAGGCTCTGCAAAGGTTGGATTTGTAGGAATTGAAAATCATGTTTGGCATTCAAGCTACAAAGAATTCCACAAGCCCATTGAAGGAGAATTCGGAGCCCTTCTCTGCGTTGAAAACGACCTTAATATAAAAGAATACAACGGAAGAGAACATCTCTCGGTAAAAAGCGGCGAAACATATAACTACTACATAAACGCAGAATCTTCAGGAAATTACGATTTCGGAATGAAATACATATCAACAGAAGATATTACATTTGACATCTATTTCAATGGAAATCTTATATATCAGGGAACTGCACCCGCATCCGAAAATGACAGAACCGAAATTTTCCGCGGTTTAGCTCTTACAGAAGGTTACGGAATTCTGACATTTAAAATAACAGAAGGCACCGCAGATATTTTTAATTATAAATTTATAACCTCAAAGAATGTTACAGAGGTTATAAACTTTGACCTCGCTTCCCCCTTATACGCAGAAGAACCGTGGAAAGTTGAAAACGGAGAATTCAGCACTAATATTATTTCAAAATATCTTTACGGTGACAGAGAGTGGTCAAACTACTCCGTAAGTGCAACATTTAAATCAAAAGGAGACTACCTGAATGCAAATATGCTTTTCAGAGTAACTCAGGAATCCGCACCTTTGGATTACGGAACAACAGAATGTGTGGCTTATTATCTCGGATATTATGTAACACTTGTAAATGACGGTACAAATGAATATGTGGCACTCTGTAAGCAGAACTACGGTGGAACAGAACTTGTACGGTACGACACAGAACTTCCCCTTAACACCGATATTGAAGTAACTGCGGAAGTTTTGGATGAAAATATAAAAGTGTTCATCAACGGAGAGCTGATAATCGAACATACAGACACAGAACCGTACATGAAAGGAGCTGTCGGATTCTCAGACATCTCTATGGCAACAGTCAAAGACCTTAAGGTTGAACCACTTTCATAAATAAAAAATATCAGATTAGGAAGCACAACTATGATATACGAAAAGAATAAAACTAAAAACATAATGTTTCCCTTAGGCGGTATAGGGACGGGAAGTATTGGACTTTCCGGAAATGGAGAACTCAACGATTGGGAAATTTTCAACCGCCCTAACAAGTGCACAAGAAACGGATATTCCCATTTCGCAATCAAAGCAACTCATAACGGTAAAAGTATTGCAAAAGTTCTGCATGGAGACACAAATGAGAATCTTATAGGAAGTGCCTGCAGAAGCAAAGGGCATTACGGATTTGGATTCGGTCCGAGAGGAAATTCTCTTGCAGGTTTCCCACATTTTAAAAACCTTGTTTTTGAAGGAAATTTCCCTTTGGCAACACTCACATTCTCAGACGAAGATTTCCCCGCAATAATTCGATTAAAAGCTTTTAACCCATTTATCCCACATGACGACTTCAATTCAAGTCTTCCTGCCGCATTTTTCTCATGGGAAATAGAAAACACAACAGATGAAGTTATCGAATTCGCAATAGCGTGTACAGTACAAAACCCTGCAGAAGATGATATAAATAAGACCGTTACTGAAAGCCAAATGAAAGGTCTCTTTTTCGGTTGTGCAAAAAAGGATGAATCCGTAAAAGACTATTCAGACCTTTGTATTTTGACCGACAATGATGAAACCGTTGTACAGGAGTATTGGTACAGAGGCGGTTGGCAGGACAGCTGTACTACCTATTGGAAAAACCTTTTAAATAACGACCGAATGCCGGAAAGAACTTACGAAGAACATGATGTAGACGGAGACCACGGATGCATCGTTACATATGTAAGTGTAAAACCCGGAGAAAAGAAAACTGTCAGATTTATTATAGCATGGAATGTCCCAAATGCATGTAATTACTGGACCCCATCAGACAATGAACCCACATGGAAAAATTATTACGCAACTCAATTCAAAAACTCATTTGAAACAGCAAAATATGCCCTTGGAAATTTCGACTCTTTATACAAAAAAACCGAGATTTTCTCAAAAGCAATTCAGTCATGCTCTCTTCCAGAATACGTAAAAGATGCAATTTCCTCAAACCTTTCCGTATTGAAATCTCCTACAGTACTCCGCCTTGAAGACGGTACGTTCTGGGGCTGGGAAGGTTGCATTGAAACTGTAGGTTCTTGCTACGGAACGTGCCAGCACGTATGGAACTATGCTTACGCAATGCCATTTCTTTTCCCGAAGCTTGAACGCTCAATACGCGAAACTACCGTAAAATATGCGCTGCAAGAAAACGGAACTGCAAGATTCAGAGTAGATCTTCCTTTGGCAAAGGACGAAAGTGAAACACGCGCTTGCGTTGACGGTCAAATGGGAGAGATCATTAAGTGGTACAGAGAATGGAAGCTTTCAGGAAATAATGAGTGGCTCAAAGAGAATTCCGAAAGTATTTTCAAAATGCTGGAATACGCATGGTCTGAACAAAACCCTGACCGTTGGGATGCAAACAAAGACGGTGTTCTGGAAGGAATGCAGCACCACACCCTTGATATGGATCTTTTCGGGCCGAGCTCATGGCTGGAAGGCTTTTATCTGCTGGCTCTTGACTGTGGTATAAAAATTGCAGAATTCTTAGGAGATAATGCAAGGGTTGAAACGTATAAAGAGCTTTACACTAAAGGCAAAAAATGGATGAATGAAAACCTCTTTAACGGAGAATATTTCTTCCAGAAGATAAACCTCACTGACAGATCAATTCTTGATTCCTTTGATGTTGCTAAATACTATTGGAATTCCGAAGCAAATGAGATCAAATATCAGATAGGCGAAGGATGCGAAATTGACCAGATGCTTGCAGATTGGCACGCTGCAATACTTGGTTTAACTCCTGTTTTTGATTCGGACAAAAAGAATATTGCCCTGAAAACCCTTTATAAAAACAACTATAAAGAGTCAATGCGTGAAGTCACAAATATGTGGAGAAACTTCTCGGTAAACGATGAACGCGGTACAGTTATCTGCTCTTATCCCGAAAGCGCAAAAACACCAATGATTCCTATTCCATACTGTGAAGAGACTATGACAGGCTTTGAATATGCACTTGCAGGACTCATGATTGCTGAAGGCTTTACAACTGAAGGTGAAAAACTTATAAGTGGAATAAGAGATAGGTATGACGGTGAAAAACGCAATCCCTGGAATGAAATTGAATGTGGAAACAACTATGCACGCTCAATGGCTTCATATGCTCTTATGTCAATTTACAGCGGATTCACTTTTGACATGACGAAAAAACATATCGGTTTCAATCCGAAATCAACCGAAGGCAAATATGTATTCAGCGTAAAAGACAGTTGGGGTACAGTTGAATTTGACGAAAACAAATATAATCTCACACTCCTCGGAAATCCATTGGAGCTTGATTCTGTTTCTTTCCCCAAATGTGAATTTGTTTCGGAAGTAATTTGCGACGGAAAAAATATAGCGTTCAGAACAGCGGATTCAAAGATCTTCCTTAATTCTGTAGAAATCAAAGACAACATCTCATTTACAATAAAAAAATAAAACCCTTAGGGACTTCTTTTCATGCGAAGAGAAGTCCTTTTGCAAATTTTTGAAAAGAAAAAATACAGTTTTTTTCGCATATTTGCTCCCGCTTTATACTTGCAAGTTTAAAAAAAATATGATATAATATATAATGTTAAAGTGTTTACTGAAACATTATATTTTCTTCCTTCGGGAAGATATGGAAGAGGGAATTCTATTTGAAAATCGCAATCGCAGGTTACGGAAACCTGGGAAGGGGCGTTGAAGCGGCTGTAAGAAAAACTCCGGACATGGAGCTTGTGGCAGTATTTTCAAGACGTGACCCATCCACAGTTAAAACTCGAACCGGAGTTCCTGTTTACAAACTCGAAGATGCCGTAAAAATGAAGGACGATATTGACGTTATCATTCTCTGCGGCGGAAGTGCTACAGATCTGCCTGAGCAGACCCCGGCACTTGCAAAACACTTCAATGTTGTGGACAGTTTTGACACCCACGCAAAAATACCCGAACATTTCGCCAATGTAGATACCGTATGCAAACAAAGCGGCAAAGTGGGAATTATTTCTATCGGTTGGGACCCCGGGCTGTTTTCCCTGAACAGACTTATCGGTCAGGCCGTTCTTCCCGACGGTAAAGACTACACATTCTGGGGCAAAGGAGTAAGCCAAGGTCACTCAGATGCAATAAGAAGAATAAAAGGCGTAAAAGACGCAAGACAATATACTATTCCCGTGAATGAAGCTGTTTCAAAGGTAAGAAACGGTGAAAACCCCGAACTTACAACAAGAGAAAAACACACCCGTGAATGTTTCGTAGTTACCGAAGACTGTGCGGACCTTGCGGCTATTGAAAATGAAATAAAAACAATGCCCAACTATTTCGCAGATTACGACACAACAGTTCACTTCATTTCCGAAGAAGAACTAAAGCGAGACCACAGCGGTATCCCTCATGGAGGAATGGTTCTCAGAAGCGGTGTTACAGGTCTGAACGATGAACATAAACACCTTATTGAATTCAAGCTCACTTTGGATTCTAACCCGGAATTTACATCAAGCGTTTTGGTTGCTTATGCAAGAGCCGCTTACAGACTGAGCAAAGAAGGAGTTGTAGGTTGCAAAACCATTATGGATATTGCCCCTGCATACATCCACCCCCAATCCCCCGAAGAACTTCGTAAAAACATTCTTTAATATAAATATAATTTTGAAGGAGCAAATACATATATGAACCAGGATATGATCGTAATTCTTGACCTCGGAAGTCATAACAACACAGTTATTGCAAGAGCAATAAGAGATATCGGTGTTTACAGCGAAATAAAAGCTCATGACATCACAGTTAACGAGCTCAAAGCTCTCCCCAATGTTAAAGGTATCATCATCAGCGGCGGTGAAAACAACATAATCGACGGCGAAAGAATCGACGTTCACCCCGAAATTTACGATGCAGGCTACCCAATCATTGCTTTTGACCACGACCTTGCAAAGGTTGAAAACAAAAAATATCCCGCTTGCGAAAACTGCTTGAAAGACATTCTCAAAACATTCGTTTTTGACACCTGTAAAGCAGAAGCAAACTGGAACATGAAAAACTTCGTTGCTGACCAGATTGAAATCGTTCGCAAACAGGTAGGAGATAAAAAAGTACTTCTTGCCCTTTCAGGCGGTGTTGACTCTTCCGTAGTTGCAGCTCTTCTCATCAAAGCAATCGGAAATCAGCTCACTTGCGTTCACGTAAACCACGGTCTTATGCGTAAAGGTGAATCCGAACAGGTAGTTGAAGTTTTCCAGAATCAGCTTCACGCAAATCTCGTTTACGTTGATGCATCCGAAAGATTCCTCGGAAAACTTGAAAATGTTGCAGATCCCGAAAAGAAGAGAAAGATCATCGGTGCGGAATTTATCCGTGTATTTGAAGAAGAAGCACGCAAACTCGACGGAATCGAATTCCTCGCTCAGGGTACAATTTACCCCGATATCATCGAATCCGGTACCAAAACAGCAAAAATGGTTAAATCTCACCACAACGTTGGCGGTCTCCCCGAAGATATGCAGTTCAGCCTTGTTGAACCCCTTTATCAGCTCTTCAAAGACGAAGTTCGCGCTTGCGGCGTTGAGCTCGGCCTTCCCTACGATATGGTTTACAGACAGCCGTTCCCAGGCCCCGGACTCGGTGTAAGAGTTCTCGGTGCTATCACAAAGGACAGACTTGAAGCTGTTCGCGAATCCGATGCTATCCTCCGTGAAGAATTCGCAAATTCAGGTCTTGACAAGAAAGTTTGGCAGTACTTTACAGTTGTTCCCGACTTCAAATCCGTTGGCGTAAAGAACAACGCACGTTCCTACGACTACCCCGTAATCATCCGTGCCGTAAATACCATCGATGCAATGACAGCTTCCATCGAAGAGATCGAATGGCCCATCCTCAAAAAGATCACAGACAGAATCCTAGCGGAAGTTCCAAACGTAAACCGCGTTTGCTATGACCTTTCACCAAAGCCCTGCGCTACAATTGAGTGGGAATAATACCAACTTAATACAGTTTATCTACAGTAGCAGACAGTGACTTTCATTGTCTGCTATTACTTTTATTATCGGTATTATTCTGAGTGTGTTTATTATCCGCAGCAGAGTCACCGAAATCGTAAATAACGATATAATTTACAACTAACCGAAGCACGGCGGCAGGGAGATTAACACCTCTCTGCCGCTAATTTTTTATTTGTAGCTTTTACAAAAACAATTCAAAACGCAAATTGATTGAATGGATTGTCTATTGCTTCGGAACGCATCCATTTTTTATATTGAAGTGGTGTCATTTTATACTTTCGTAAAAATATTTTTCCAAAGTAACTTGAATCAGAAAATCCACACTCTGAGGCAATTTGTGTCATTGATTTGTCGGTTTGTACCATTAAATGTATAGCTCGTGATAAACGATATTCAGTTAAATACTCAA
>JAZSMD010000026.1:0-2788 GCA_045535665.1 Eubacteriales bacterium | reverse complement strand
ACTATTATAGTATGTAAATATATTTAAAAGAGAGGTTAGATAAATGTTAAGAAAAATAATATCAGGTCTTTTATTTTCTGCAATGGCTTTTTCCGTTCTTTCATCATGTTCACAGCAAGCGGTAATGGAAAAGCCTTTTGTAGAGGAAGAAAGAGAAGTAAGTTCCTATTCGTCAAAGGTTGAAGGTTCAGCTTTGACGATTTACGTTGATGTAAACGCAAAAGAAGGCGGAGACGGAAGTGAATCTTCACCCTTTAAAACAATTCCCGAAGCACAGGCAAAGATTCGTGAATTGAAAACAGGAGAAGGACTTCCCGCAGGTGGTATCAGGGTATTGGTCAAAGACGGTGAATATAAGTTGACGGAATCCCTTAAATTTACGGAAGAGGATTCGGGTACGGAGGAATGCCCCATTACATATGTTTCCGAAAATGAATTCGGTGTTATGCTTACCGGAGGACTTCGTCTTTCCGCATCGGATTTTGAGCTTCTTAATGATGATGAAAAGAATGGACTTCTAGACAACGTAGCTAAGGAGAGAGTTGTTAAAGTTGACCTTTCAAAATTCGGTATAGATACTGCAGATATTTCTCTTTCAATGGAATTATTTATTGACGGAAAAAGAGCGACAGTTTCCCGTTATCCCAATGATTATTCCGTGAAAACGGTTACAACAATTGACCGAACTGAGTCTGGTGATATTTTGGGTAAAATAGATTTTGACGGGCGAGAGAATTTCTATGGCAGAATATTTACCGTGTCAGATGATGTTATTGACCGTATTTCTCAATGGTCGTTTTTTGAAAATATTTATACACAGGGCTATTTCAGATGGTCATGGCGAGATTCAACAACCCTTGTGGAAAGTTTTGATTTCGATAAATCAGAAGTTGCTTTAGCTACGTCACCGAGTTATGGTATTTCTAACGGTGCTCCTTTCTACTTCTTTAATGTATATTCTGAACTTGATATGCCGGGGGAGTACTTTATTGATAAAAATACCGGAATATTGTATGTTTACAGTACTGACAGTTTCAGTACTTCTGAGGTTTTAATTTCAGTTCTAAGTGAAAAGCTTGTTACCCTGTCAAATGTTTCAGATTTTACCTTGAAAGGTTTTTATATCAGAGCAACAAGATCAGGCTGTATGGATATTGCTGGTGAAAATATTATCATAGATAACTGTAAAATATCCAATAGCCGCAGCTATGCAATTACTGCAAAGGGCAATAATATAACAATCCAGAACAGTGAGTTGTGCAGCCTTGGAGGTTATGGTATAAATATTACAGGCGGTAATTCCGAAACTATAGAAGCATCCGGAAATCTTATTTATAATAATTATATTCATGATTTTTCCGGAGTTGAAAGAACCTATACACCTGCAGTTGATCTTTACGGATGCGGTACGGTTGTTTCTCATAATGAAATATGTGACGCGCCGCATATGGCTATAAGATGGAGTGGACCAAACCATGTAATGGAATATAACGAAGTTTACAATGTTTGTTATGAAACTTCGGATTGCGGCGCTTTTTATGCAGGAAGGAACTATACTTCTTACGGTTGTGCTATAAGATATAACTATTTTCATGATATAGGCAGTGGAACATCCCTTGCCCATGCGATTTATTGGGATGACGGACTTTCAGGACAATCTGCATACGGAAACCTTATTGTTAATACATCATGTCTTGGTATCCTTATCGGAGGCGGAAGAGATAACACAATTGAAAATAATATTATAATAGATACTTTAAGCCATCCAATATCTTTTGACCAAAGAAGCCGCAATGAAATGCTTGGTGGCCGTGATCTGGCAATGACTGAAGGTCTTATATCAACAAGAAACGAATTTTGGATAAAGGAATTCCCGATATACGGTCAGATAATTCCCTGGACTACGGAATATAAGGGGGATCTTGATGAACCTTTACTGTCTGCTAACCCTGCGAACTGTATTATCAAAAATAACATCTCATATACAGCTTCTGATTATTCGATAGGTGTTGTTGCAGGAAACCTGGGGTACGATATAGCACGAGATGTGCCTAAATTCATATTGTTTGAGAATAATCCCATTTTCATAAATGACCATTCTGATATTCCGGGACACCACAATGAGGACTACAGCTTTATCAAAGGTGCGAAGGCTTTGGAACTTTGTCCCGAATTTAAACCTTTACCTGTGGATGAAATGGGAAGAGTAGGTTAATAAATAGAAAATCAAGCCATGTGGATGTGGCTTGATTTTTTCATATTTAATTCTTGATTTGCATAAAATGAATTATCTGAAAGCTGATTTGATGATTTTAGTGGAAAATATTTAGAACTGATTGAGCGGAAGCGCTCACAAACGTGTACCTTCAACTCCGCGCTCTTATAAAAAATAAAACAGATAATCACTCGTTGAGTAATCATCTGTTTTATTGGTCCGAGCGGCGGGAGTTGCCTTTTCTGCGGAAAAGAGCGGCCTCGGATCTGACATGCCACAGGCATGTCATTCAACACCTCGGCTTCAACTCCCACACTTTTTTTGACAAAAAAAATAAAGTTAATCAGTTCAAAAGAACTAATTAACTTTATTTGGTCCGAGCGGCGGGAGTTGACTTTTCTGCGGAAAAGAGCGCTGGTCGGCTCTGGAGTGCCACTGGCACTCCATTCACTACCGACCCTTCAACTCCCTTGCTCTTAAAAAAATAAAACAGATAATCACTCGTTGAGTAATCATCTGTTTTATTGGTCCGAGCGGCGGGAGTTGCCTTTTCTGCGGAAAAGAGCGGCCTCG
>JAZSMD010000007.1:0-7780 GCA_045535665.1 Eubacteriales bacterium | reverse complement strand
AAAAAGCCCCTTAAATTAAGGAAATCCACCGAAAATTCTCGGTGGATTTCGACATCTTAAAGCTTTGGGGTAGTATTTTTAGTTAATATTTGTCTTAAAACCTAATATGGGCTTTTGTTCTGCGCTAAATGAGCCAGCCCCAACATTTTAAAGTTTATATGGTATCTTTAGGTTTTAATTTATCTTTAAATTCAAACACGGGCTTTTGTTCTGCGCTAAATGAGCCAGCCCCACCCCTTCAAAAAAGCCAATTCGGGGATAATAATTATATATCTATTTGCATGTTATAGTCAAAACTTCCCCGTCATAAGAATACTTCAAAATATTTGTGCCGTTACTTGGTTTTCTGTAAGAAACAGCAGGAAGCCCTAAGTTTCTGTAAATATAAGCTAAACTGTGATTCGAGCTGATTTCGGAATTAAAAGAATTTATTTCACCGAATAATTCCCTGAGTTCATCAATCGTAAGATTGCAATTTTTTCCCGTGGAAATTTCATCGGCACTGTCTAAGTACTCAATATTATCCGAAAAAGCTATTACTCCCGAATCTCCTTTTTGAGCCACATAATACAAAGTGTCTCCCCATTCATTTTCATAAACATAAATTATATTATTGGGATAGCTTAATGTTTTATGAGGTATTCCAAAATCGTTATAAACTTCATAAATACTTGTATACAGATAATGGATCGTTCTGTCTTTGAGAGAACTTTCAGCTCCCCATGGCTCAGAAGTTGTCAGGTCCAATCCCATATCGGAACTGTTAAAGAAAACTCTTTCATAAGAGGGCTCCCCAAATTCATCGGAACAGAGAAATGCCATACTTAAAGCTGCACCGTAAATGTCAGAGCCTCCGGGAATCGTGTTATTAAAAACGACATGTTCATATGCAAAAAACAAATCAAGACGAGTCGTTGAATCCAATGAATACTCTGCAATAAAACCAATATTTCCCATTCTTGTCAGATTTTCAGGTTCTCCTAAAAAATACATGACATCGAAAAAATCTTCTCCCCAAAATACTTGCTCAAAATACGGATGAGAGCTTGAGAAATCAGATTCTTTATCCTCGAAAATTTCCAGAACGGTCTTTTCTGTTTTTCCGACATGGTCCGCAACTTCATTCCAAAAAACAGTCCATTCTATTTCCGCAGCAGTAAGAAAAGAATTTCTATACTGTGAAGTCTCAGGTCCACCCGAAAGAACAGTTGCAGTTCGGTTGTAATAAGCTGTACCGTCTTTCAATAAAGAAATACCCACAAGCTCATTTTCACTTTCATCAGCTTTTATTATGTCAGAAGCATTAAAATAAGTAAATCTTATGGAATAACCTTTGAAATCTGAAAAACCGTAGTAATATTCGCTTATTGCACCGTCATCAGATGTAATTTCCTTTTCAGGATGACCTAAATATGATTTCAGCTCCTCAATATTATGCCGACGTACTATCCATGAGTTATCAACATTCGTTTCGTAGAGAGATGAAATATCTCTGATTTTATCAACGGTAACACCTTTGATATCATCAGATTCCCGACATGAGGATAAAAGAACCAAGACCAACGCAAAGAATATAATTATTAGTTTTTTCATATTTCATCCACCCCCTAAAATTATACAAAAATTTTTATTGCAACGTGCGGCAGGGACTATCAACTACCCTGCCGCACGAAGAAGATCTATCTATACTGTATTTTCTGATTTTATATTGTTTTCTGATTTTCGCTTTGAATTTCCTATATCAACAAAGAATATCAATACGTTTTCATCTTTATCGGTGAATTTCCGCCTTACCTCAGAATCTTTACTTATATGTCGTCCGCTTTACAGAATCATTTACTTTCAGTTTATCAGACAAGCCTTACTTTTCATATTATCAACAAATAAAAGTATTTTAAACTCAATTTAAAACCGTTAACACCAGATTCGGTATTGTCCTGATATTCATCATGTAATGTTCAACCGAACACTTTTCCAAGCTCTTGCTTACTTTATTTTTTCGGATAAATAAATTTACAACTGTTTATTTTCCGTCACCGTGAAAACAATGCATATGAAAGAAAAATTTTTATATGATTAAATCTAAAATATTCAATTAATCACGCAAATTAAGCCAATGTTCAAACTAACTTACTCTTGCAGTTTCTATGAAGAATACGATCTAAGCAACAACTTCACCGTTCCATAACAACGCGGTGGAGAAGCTATCCTCAAAAAGAAACTTCCTTACAGTAAATCACTGAGCCATTGGTCTAATCCCTTTCCTTTCCGACATTGGAACAAATAATAAGTTAAAATATTTCAGATTATTTGTCGGCTGAGAACTTTTTTATTCTCTTTTGCCTTTCCTTTTTGTCACCTATATTATATCACAAAATCTCTGATTTGTCAATAGATTTTAATTCGTCATTTTAAACAAATTTATTATTGTTTGTACAGGGTTTTGCTATACAATATGTACTTTACGACAATATTAAGTAAATAAAATTACACATTACGACAATTCTGAAACATTTTAAATACTAAATATAATCATATTTGCTATTTTAAAGTGTCATAAAACAATTTACAGACAATCCGTGATTATTAAAAATCCGACATCATAATATACAAAAATGTAAACTGCAATATCAGAATAAGAGGAATCCCCAAAAGATAATACAGCTTCGTTGTTTTATGCCTGAATATAAACATACCCAAAAGCCCTCCCACAGAACCGCCTAACGCCGAAAAAAGAAACAGGGTAAAATTTCTGATCCTGGGACGTCGCTTTACTGCATTACGTTTATCAATACCGAAAAGAATGAACGTAAAAATATTGATCAGCACCAAATAAAATAATATTGAAACAGAAACTTCAGTCATATACTCTCCTTTAATTCTGAATTAAAATCTTTCTGAAAAGATTTGTGGAAAACCTTTTTACCGCAAAAAAGTTTTCCACTAAACAAATTTATTATTCAAACATTGATACAGGAAGCATTACATACTCATTGACGGTTCTCGGATCATTATAATGTCCAACATAAAAAAGATTGTTGTGAATAAAAACATTCTCATTTTCGCTTGAATCACGATATGGATCTCCGCAAATTATACCCTCACTTATGAAATTACCCTCCATATCGTGGATCAAAAGTCTGTTCTGACCGCTGTGATCTTCGGCATCCTTATCTCCCCAACGGGAGTCGTAGATATAACTTCCGTCACAGCAAAGCCCCTGTGTTGTATCTTTTGGGAAACCGCAGTTGATACTTTTAATATAATTAAAATCCTTATCGTAAACGTTATGAACATAACCACCCGTTACAACATACTGCTTTGTTTCGGGAATATATTGCAGACCTCGGCAACCCGCAGGAAGAATATCATAACGTAAATATTCAAGCGTATCGGGATCTATATAATGTACGCCTTTCCAATCATCCTTCGTGGTACAGTCCGCAACCAAAAGAACGTTTTCTTCAGGGACATATGTAATATCGTTGGAATGACCCGTAGGTAAAAGCTCGGAAACGTCAACAAGCTTCCAGGTAGCAAGATCAAACTTGTAAATATAAGCTTCATCATCGCTGTAAAGTGCATAATAGGCATATTTTCCGTCAGTTCCGCCACCCTGCATGCCATCCTGATCATCTGTAACAGCAAGAACATTTCCCGGAATCTCAGCTTCAGCTTTCGTATATACAAAAGTAACTTTATGCTCTGTAAAGAGGAATCTTACATCTCCAACCCGTGAAATCAATTCAGCAGGTGAAATAATATCTGAAACAGGCAAGAGTTTTCGAGTTCCCGCTTCAACTGTTGCAGATCCTGTTTCAATATATGCAATAAATTCGTCTAAAGCAAAGTAAAGAGAGTATTCGTCAGGAGCTATTACCTGAGCTGAAGTTTCTCCGAAAACGATTTCTGAATTCTTTTCATAAGTTTCAACGAGAGATTCGATCCAAGTAAAAACGTCAACTTCTTTCGGATTGGCATATACGGAATAATCGGGAGTATTTGCGTGATCCTCACTAACCGTATCAACGTAAACCGTATAGCAGGAACCTTTATATTCGGATTTTTCCGCAACCTCAACAATTTTCCCCGTAAGGACAGCTAATTTTTCAGCAAATGCAGAAGCCATTTCTGAAATTGCATAATTAGGTTCATCTACAAGAACCACCATATCAACGGAATTTTCTCCTTTGAATGAAATCTCAACGGGAAGAACTTCTTTTTCGGAACAACCTATAATACTTAACAGAACAATACTGAATATGAGCAACAACATTTTTTTCATAAAGAGTGTCCTTTCTTATAATTCATCAGTTCAAAATCTCTTTCGCCTTCTGCATATCTCCAATATATGCCACGGATCTGCCTCTAACCTGCTGAGTGGTCTCCTGACCTTTACCTGCAAGGATGACAATATCCCCGCTTTTTGCATTTTTAACGGCATATTCAACAGCTTCTTCCCTATCTTCAATTGACACAAAATCAACGGGAGTTTTGCGAAGTTCTATTTCAACTTCGTTAATAATTGCCATTGGCTCTTCATTTGCGGGATCATCGGAAGTAAGAACAACCATATCCGCCCTGTTTCCCGCAACTTCGGGAAGCTCTCTGCGACGATCCAAAGCCTTATTTCCCTGGCAACCGAAAAGACATATCTTTCTGCTATCCGGGTAAAATTTATCAACAAAATCAAAAACTGCCTCAAAGCTAAGTTTATTATGTGCATAGTCAACTAAAACAGTGATTCCGCCTTTTTCAAAAAGTTCCATACGACCTTCTGCAGTAGCCTTTGCAAGTCCCTTTTTCACCGCAGAAATATCAATATTCATAGTATGACAAACAGCAATTGCCGCAAGTGCATTGTAAATATTGAATTCACCCGGCATTTTCAATGTAAATTCTTCACCGTTCACCGTAAAGCTTGAACCAAATCTTGTAAGAATTATATTTTCACCACGGAAATCACAGTTTTTATGAATACCGAAAGAATAAGTTTCAGAGCAACGTGATGCGTTGAAAAACTCTTCACCGTATGGGTCATCGATATTTACCACACCATAAACGCAGTTTTCCAGAAGCTTCAGTTTAGCCGCCTTATAGTCCTCAAAACTGCTGTGTTCCGTAGGACTTATATGGTCATTGGAAAGATTGAGAAAAACACCCGTATGGAAACGTATTCCCTCTACTCTGTCATACTTCAATGCTTGGGACGAAACTTCCATCGCAGCAGCTGAAATACCTTCAACTGCAAATTTATTTAATATAGTATAAAGCTCCAAAGCTTCAGGGGTCGTTCCGCTTTTTTTCAAAGGCTCTCTGCCGCACATGGCTCCGTTAGTCGAAATATATCCGAAATTTTCCGCACCAAAGGCTTCGGAAAAAATACTGCGAAGCATATATACAAGACTTGTCTTTCCTTTTGTTCCGGTAACTGCCGCCAATTTGTATTTGGAAGCAGGATCTCCGTAAAAAAGTTTTGCAGCATACGGCATTGCTTTTCTGACATCGGAGACTTTTACGAAGGGGATATCTACCCCCAGATCAGACTCTGAAACATATGCAACTGCACCGTTTTCAACTGCAGAAAGCAAATATTCGGGTTTAAAAGCAACTCCCTTGACAAAAAACAGCGTATTAGGTTTCACATCGCGTGAATCACAGCTGATATGCAAAATTTCCGCGTCACTGCAAGGTTTTTCCAAAACGAGCCCATTTTGGGACAAGCAGGAAACGATTTCACTTAACTTCATTATTTGTTTTTCCTTTATCTAAAATACCTGTGGAAAACTCCCCTAAAAACAAGCATCTTCTAGGCATATCCACAGCAAATTTCCTTGTAAAATCAATAGTTTGAACGCTTTCAACAGGGTTTTCCACGTTTTCAACGGCTTTTTCCACAAGCATATCAAAACAATGTGGAAAACTCGGTGGATAAAGTTGAAAAACCCCATAACTAAGCCAAAATCTTAATATCCACTTTTCAACTCTGTGGAATCGTCGTTTTCCACCCAGTCTTTCTCAACATCAACAATTCGGTATTCTGTGGGTGTATCACGAATTATAACAGTCGAAATACCTGCGTTTATGATAAGCCTGCGGCACATTGAACAACAGCTTGTACCTGAGTAAAGGGCACTGTCATTAGCTATACATGCAAGATATAATGTGGAACCCAGCATTTCCTCTCTGGATGCAGCAATTATCGCATTTGCTTCCGCATGAACGGAACGGCAAAGCTCGTAACGCTCGCCTGCAGGAATATTATACTCCTGACGGAGACATTTACCAATGTCACAGCAATTCTTTCTGCCTCTGGGGGCACCTGCGTATCCGGTACTTATGATAGTGTCATTTTTTACGATAACCGCACCGAATCTGCGGCGAAGACATGTACCTCTTTCCGCAACAGTCTGTGCAATATCAAGATAATAATTTACTTTATCTATTCTTCCCATATTATTTATTCCTCTCAAGAATATGTATATTTAAGAATATTATACATGTTTTAATGTTGATTGTCAAGTAAAAAGAAAGCAACAAAAACAAATTTTTAATTTGTCATAATTTAATTCAAAACATAACGGCAATTAAGCCTTGATAAAAAGACCTCAAAATCAAGTTTTTTCAACAAAAATCCGACTTTTTCCTTTTTCCTATTGACAAGAGTTACTGCTTGTATTATAATATTATGGCTTATCGTTCAGGGATAAGTATATGTTTTGAGTCTATATGTTTAAGATAGATTCTCAGAGCATTTCCTTGGGAACTTGCGTACAGCGATGTACGTAAAGGCTGTAAAGGGCAGCCTATCCAAACGGTTCCCCAAAGTCCAGAAGGAGGTGTATTCGTAATGACCAACAAATATGAAACAGTTTTCGTTCTCAGCACAAAAACTTATGCTGATGATGCAGCTCTCGAAGCTACAACAGAAAAGTTCAAGGGTATCATTGCAGATAACGGTGGCGTTGTAACAAGCGTTGACGTTTGGGGCAAAAGAAGACTTGCTTATGCTGTAAACTACGAAACAGAAGGATACTACGTTGTAGTTAACTTCGACGGTTCTGCTGATCTTCCCAAAGAACTCAACCGTAACTATCATATCACTGATGGTGTTTTGCGTTCAATCGTTGTTAAAAAATAATTAACGCAAAAAATGAACAGATTGGAGGAAACGAATTATGAACATTAACAAAATCATCCTTATGGGTAGACTTACGGCAGATCCCGAATTGAGAATGTCCCAGTCCAATGTACCCAATATCAGATTCAGTATTGCGGTAAATCGCCGTTTCACAAGACAGGGCGAAAATCCCCAGGCAGATTTCTTCAACTGTGTGGCTTTCAGAAGTCAGGCAGAGTTCGTTTCCAAGTACTTCAAAAAAGGTTCTCTTATCATTGTTTTCGGTAGTGTTCAGATAGATACCTGGACAGACAGAAACGGTGTTGAACACAGAACCCCCAACATTATGGTTGATGAAGTACAGTTCGGTGAATCCAAGAGTAACAGTTCCGGAGCTTCAAGAAGCTTCGAACGTGCGGACGAACCGAAAAAAGAAGGCGATGCTTACAGCAATGCCCTTGACAACGAATTCTTCGCTGATATCAAAGACATTGAAGGTGAGTTGCCTTTCTAAGATCTTAAATTACGAAAGGAGAAACTATCATGGAAAATAAAGAAGTACAGCAGCCCAAAGAAAACAAGGAATTTGTAAGAGATAACAACTTCAACGGTAAAAGAAGACCCAAGAAAAGAGTTTGCCAGTTCTGCGCTGACAAAAAT
>JAZSMD010000010.1:0-37934 GCA_045535665.1 Eubacteriales bacterium | reverse complement strand
CGGTGTCTATGACGGCGAGGATCCACCCGTTCCCATTCCGAACACGGTAGTTAAGCTCGCGGGTGCTGAAAATACTTGGCTGGAGACGGCCCGGGAAAATAGGGCGATGCCGACTCTCCTTTTTTTTCTATATATACGGATAAAAAAGAAGCGAAACGAAGTAAGGATCAATGAGAGAGATTCTGAAGAAAAGGTGTTTAGCTGAAGGTTTAAACGGTATAAATAATTGGTGTAAATAATGTTGGGGATCCACCCGTACCCATTCCGAACACGGTAGTTAAGCCCAAAGATGCCGAAGATACTTAGTTGGAGACGACTTGGGAAAATAGGGAAACGCCGATAACAGATTATGGCCCGTTGGTCAAGCGGTCAAGACGGTGGCCTCTCACGCCGCAATCGGGAGTTCGACTCTCCCACGGGTCACCAAGTATAATTGCGAGAAGGGAATATAATTCTCATTCTCTGCTTAATATAGCAGCGGAACAACCGCTCACATAAGGACCATTAGCTCAGTTGGTTAGAGCTACCGGCTCATAACCGGTTGGTCCGGGGTTCGAGTCCCTGATGGTCCACCAAGAATAAAAGACATACCAATCGGTATGTCTTTTATGCTTTATATTGAGCCAGCGAGGACTCGAAGGGCGAGTAGTGAATGACAGTCCTGTGGACTGTCAGAGCTCGCCAGCGCTCTTCACCGCAGCGAAGGCGAGTCCCTGATGGTCCACCAGAACAAGCAAATCCGAACTGTTTCGTTACGACGGAACTGTTCGGATTTGTTTTTTACTTTGATTATCCATATTAAAAGATACCGCCGAGAGTAACCACGGTCGCTCTCGGCGCTTTCTTTTATTCGTGCTTATAGATAATTTCGTCACAAGACAAATTGGCTGCGGTTATATTTCCCGTACATTCAACCGTCTTGGCTTGAATCTTGTAGCAATCGGTGATATTGTTACAAGTGATTTTTTGAGCGTTCAATTCGTTAACTTTAATATTTCCCTCAGACTTGACATCTCCGTTAATCATACTGCTTTGTATGCTTTGATGACAAACAACATCACCGTTTATAGAGCTGTCAGCTATAATGTGTCCATAAACTTCCACCTTGAAATACTGTGTTCTGTCATTGCAATCGTGGGGGAAGGCTATTTCAATCGGAGGCTCATCGGGAGCAAAAGTGGACGAAACCTTTAATACTTTTGTTCCTCTCATTTGAACGATCCTTATGACACCATCATCTTTCATAAAAGAGTGAATGTCCGAATAATCCATAATATTATCCGAAAATAGCGCATCGATAGAAACTCCAAACAACTCCGCAATTTCGGGCAGTAGCGCAATATCCGGTGTATTTGCATTGTTTTCCCATTTTGAAACGGCTTGATAAGAGACTCCTAATTTTTCTGCGACTTGATCTTGAGTTAGATTTTTCTGTTGCCTTAATTGTTTTATGTTATTTCCGATATTCATCATATCCACTCCTTTCTTGCAAGCATATTATAACATTTTTCTATGATCATTTCAATAACGCGCATCTCTTGTTTCTCAACTATTGCTTTAGTTTTTATACATTGCCGATAACCCTATAAAAGTACTCTCGGCATTTTTTAACTTATTCTTCGTATACCAACACCACGGGTGGGCAGCAATAATCAACACCTTGCAGATGCAATCCTTTGTCATATGCCTCACGTACAATAGACATAACGAAATACTGAGTTGCTTCAGTGTATTTAAAAAGTTCCGGAATTGATGTAAGATGTTTGGGAATAGGAGTTTTCAAAGAAACGATAAAAGCAGCAAATTCTTTTCCAATAGTCTCTTTTATTTCCTCGGTTGCGTTTTTAATCACAGCACATATCTCATCATATTCAGTCTTCTTTAACACTGGAATTTTAACACATAATTTATCTTCTGCGTGTCCAATTACACCCAATAGTTCAAGAGTTGGTATATAGGAGATAAACTCATTAGGTATATCCATTGTTTCAAGTGAAATGCTGTCGTAAATGTTCCACAGTAATGGAATGATATGCTTGAAATAAAGCTCATACGCTCCACCGAAACGGTTTGGGCTATCCCACAACGTAGTGTCAAATTCATAGAAACGAATACGCTTTGTTCGTCCTACTGCCATAGCCTCTGATGTGCGGTGACCCCCGTGAATACAATATTCAGAGGCTTCGTTATACTCCTTCATATTGTATCCCGCATCAAACACGGTAGCTTGCGCAAGCCACCAACCGCCGTCCTTACGTTTCGGAAACTTGGGTGCTTCAATCTTGTCTGTTCCAAAATGCTGAAAATCTTGCAAAGCCTTCAAAACTGCATATCTATCAAGCTTTGTTCTTTCCTCGGCACTCATTTCTTGCACGAAAGACATTTTTGAAATCTTATCGGACATTCTTTTGATAATTTCCCATACTGCATCAAAGTGTTTATGAGTAAACTCAAGCTGTGGCTTGAAGTTTTTGAGTGTATTTTGCGGTCTAGTAATGATAAAATCCGTATATACTTTACCGCTGTCCATTTGCACCATAAGTTCGCCATCTACAAGCTTTTTTATTATAGGCTCAATGTATGCGGCTGGAATACCGATCGCTTTGGAAAGATCACTTATCGTTATGGGCTTGTCATATGCAAGAATCAAAAGATTCTGTACAATCAAATCCCCTTCAACAAGGGATATAGGCTCTCCCTTGAGTCCGTCCGAACCTCCGAAAGAAAGATTTAATCTTCCGGGTAAATAATTCTCTCTTGTTTCCATAGTTTCAAGTCCTTTCTTCATCTGATTACGACCTGCTGACAATCGGTTTTTTACCGTACCTTCTGGTATACCAAGCCCCTCAGCAATATCCGAAACACTTTGATTTCCAAAATAAAAACGTATCAGAACCTCGCGTGTAATAAAGCTTAGATGATTTAGCTCCTTGCGAATCCTTGATGCTTCTTCTGAAGTGAAGTATTCATCGTCTTGTTCTTCTGCAACTTCAATACTTTCGTCCAAACATACTGTAACGGGCGTTCGATATTTTTTTCTCAGGTTATCATTATGTTTGTGGTAAAGCGTATTTGTGAGCCAAGTTTTAGGGTGTTCAATGGTTCCACCGCGGTGAATATAGGCAAAAGCTGCAAGCATTGTGTCACCTACAAGGTCTTCGGCATTATTTTGAGAGTTGCATTTTGATGTCGCAAGTCTTATCAGATAATCATAATATTGAATAATTTCATCGTTTGTCATAAATTTACCTGCTTTCCGGAATGCTTTTGAACGTTCATCTGTATAGTCGTGAAAAAGAGATATTGGTTCGAACTTGAATTCGATTTTTTTATAATTATACTATGATTTATATAATAAGTCAAGAAATATATTTGCGTTCCCTGATATTAAGTGCTTTGTGTGAATTCCCAAAGTAAATCTCACTTTGGAATTCATTTACTTGCTTTTATTTGTGCATATTACAGACAGATGCTTGACTTTCCATTTATCTTGTGCTATAATTAGAAAAATGGCATTTACTATTATTGAAGGAGAAAAATAATGAAAACTATTGATTTGTGCGGTGTGTGGCTCGGAAAGTGTATTAACAGAGACGGGGCTGAATTCGGATTTGACGGAACTGTTCCGGGAAGCGCCATAAATGATCTTATCAATGCAGGACGTTTGGAAAAGGCTATTTTTTGGAGAGATAATGCGGAGTCTGTAGCAAGCTTTGAAGACTGCGACTATATTTATAAAAAACAGTTTGAGTATTATGGACAGAGTAAAAACGTAATTCTTCGCTTTGAACGTATAGACACATATGCCGATATTTTTCTGAACGGCATAAAAATTTATCATAGTGAAAACGGAAATATCCGCCATGATATAAATATAACAGACAGCGTTAAACAGGGCGATAATACTGTAGAAGTTCGTCTGTATTCCCCTAAAGAATGGGTTAAGGATATGCCTTTATACGGAGGTGCTTTTACAAGAGAAAGAATGAATACCCGACGGATGCAATGTACTTACGGATGGGATTGGGTTGCTCGTTTCTTGACTTGCGGGCTTGGCGAATGTAGTTTGATTTCTATGGATGAAATGGAGATCCTTCCTGAAAATGTGTACCTTGTAACAGTTGATGCTGATTCTGAAAGTGCTACGATTCGAACTGATATCGCTTTCCCTTTTGAATATGAGGGGTGTATTCTTGAATTTCAAATTCTGAATTCAAAAAAATCAGTTGTTTGCCGAACATTAAAGTATTGTAAGGAAAACTTTATCCGTCTTTATTTTGATGTTCCGAATCCTGACTTGTGGTATCCTATCGGATACGGTTCTCAGCCTCTTTATACATTTGTTGTAAAAGATAGAGGAGAGATTCTTTATAACGAGACTTTTGGTATCAGAACCGTTAAGATAATGCAGATTCCCGATATTCAGGGAAGTTATAACCATGATATTTGTCTTTCAATAAAAAATAAAGAATACGACTTTAACGAGGAATTCTCCGGTTTTGTTTTAAAGATTAATGGTAAAAAAATATTCTGTCAAGGAGCAAATTGGGTTCCTTGTGTACCATACAATTACGGGAATGTTGATGCCCGTCAAACCGAAATCCTTGAGCTTTGTGCCGCCGCAGGAGTAAATATGCTGCGTGTGTGGGGTGGCGGAGCTTTTGAATCGAAGCATTTCTATAGTGAATGTTCCCGTTTGGGAATTATGGTTACTCAGGATTTTCTTATGGCGTGCGGAGAATATCCCGAGAAAGATGATTGGTTTATTGAAGAGCTTAAAAAAGAGGCCGAATACGTTGCTCGTCTGTGCCGAAATCAGCCGTGTCTTGTTTGGTGGTCAGGGGATAACGAAAACGCTGTCAAAGGCTGTGATACCGATGAAAACTACTGCGGCAGACGATCTGCTTACAGTGGAATAGCCCCTGTTTTATATAAGGAAGATCCCTACAGAAGATTTTTACCGTCAAGTCCCTTTGGCGGAAAATACTACGCATCAAATACAGTCGGAACTACGCATAATACGCAGTTCCTGGGTCAGTTGTTTAAATATATGCTGAGTGACGATCTTTCCGATTATAAGGATGAACTCAAAAAGTATAGAGCCAGATTTATAGCTGAAGAGCCTCAGCTAGGGGCAGCCTCGTTGCCTACTCTGAAGCGTTTTATGAGTGATGCTGATATTTTCGACGGCGAGAATATGTGGCGTTATCATATGAAAAGTAACCCGTCACTTAAATTAGAGCTTTTCGATTATCTGATTTCTATGACAGAGAAGATACTCGGAAGATTTTCTGATACTCAAGATAGGCTGTTTAAGCTTCAGTATATGCAGTATGAATGGCTTCGTGTAGTGATGGAGCAGGCAAAAAGGGAAAGGTCACTTTGTTCGGGAATTATTTTCTGGATGATGAATGACTGTTGGCCTGCATCCGCAGGATGGTCTTTGATAGATTATTATAATATTCCAAAAAATGCATATTACTCATTTAAACGGTGTGCAAAGCAGGTTCTTACCTCTATTGACTGTGAAAACGGTAAATACCGTGTTTACGTTATAAACGATGGGGAGGAAACAAACGTTAAAGTCAGCATAAAAATCCTTTCTGCTGACAGGAAATCTGTAAAAAAGTGTAAGACTATGAATTGTTTGGCTTTGAAGTATTCTTCTCAGATAGTTTTTGAAGCTGATAATTTATTGACGGATGGGGAAGTTCTTGTGTGTGATATAGAGTCTGAATTCGGAAAAGACAGATCTTTTTACCGTCATGGCGGACTTGAAATCATTCCTACGGAGATTATTGTCGATATTGATGATGAAAACGGTACTGTCAAGGTTTCGGCTAAAGATAAATATGTTCATGCGGTAACGATTTCTGGAAATGCTGTATTTGAAGATAATTGCTTCTCTCTCATGCCGTATGAGTCAAGGACTGTTACCTACCGACAAATAGGGGAGTTTGCTGACGCTTTCTTATCTGTAGAGGCGTATACTTTGATATAAAATAAGGAAAGAGATTATGCAAATGTTTAAGAAAATAGTATTAGTAGCATTGACTGCAACTTTTTTGATTACTGTATTGGCTTCATGTTCTCAGCAAGTAACATTGGAAAAACCTTTTGTTCCTGAGAGACTTGAAGTTAAAGTCGTAAGTGATGAAATTAGTGCGCTGGGGTTGAAAGTTCCCGAAACGCTTTGTATGGTTATTGAAGATGAAAACTGCTCAGACGGTATGTTTTCAGCCCGTGTTCTGCAGGGTGTTATCAACCAATCAGAGACCCGTGTTTATATCGCCCCTTCTTCATTTTTCGTTGACGGCACGGATATAGAGCAGGTTAAACAGAATATCCTTCGTGAATACGGTGGAGTTGAATTCGAAACTCTGTCATCTGATAATTCTCTCGGAGATGAGTACAGTGCTTTCTGGACAATTTTTAAAAAATATCAGGATGAGATTGAGCAAATTTACGTGTACAGCACAGAACCTCATCTGGTAGATACAGCAAATATCGCGGCAATGTTTGCGGCGCGAAATAAGGGTGTGGCTGTGACCGAATCGTTATATGAGCTGATGAAGCAACAAGGGGTAGATATTCCTGTTACCAATGTTGTGAATATGTGCGGCTTTGACAGCTCGGACAATACTTTTACGGTTAATCAATGGATCTCTGAAAATATGGTTGAAGGTTCATCAAAAGAAGCAGTTTTCTGTCTTAAGCCTACTGGACGAGACGGTGGCGGAGGTCTGCCGGCTGCGTATGACTTGGCTGTTGCAATGAAGGCTTTGATTTACCATGTGGACCCCACAGATCGAAAATCTTTAGAAGTTCAGAAAGGTCTCCTTGCACAGTTTCCTGACAATATTCCCGTTCTCGGATGGCCGGGACTGAATATGGAAGGGGATTATGTTGAAAATATATCTAAACAAGGGAAATACGTGGTTTGCATTGACTGGGGATATTGGAATGGCTCTGTATGGGGCGCATTCCCTGAATTTGTAGCGGAAAAACCTGTTAGTCCGATAAGTGAAGAATTTGAAGTTCAGCCAGGTAAAGTATACGTTGCGTTTATGCTCAGCGACGGAGATGCGTGGCATTACTGCGCCAAGGAGCTGTTATCTACTTGGAATGACCAAAGGCGCGGTGAATATCCTCTTTCGTGGACGATTCCATCATTGTTTACAAAATACAATCCCCTTACTCTCAGGTATCTGTATGATACAGCCTCAGAGTCGGATGTTTTTTTACAAGGACCTTCGGGTGTTGGATATATGTATCCTTGCTTCTATCCACAAAAAGCTTATACGGAATATTTGTTGCAGACAAAAGAGGCTCTTGAACAAACAGGACTTAACATGGTCAATTACTGGGATATAAGCGATAATAACGCGATGATCGGACGAGATCCGTCCTTGCAGGATCTATATGTTGAAGTTGTTGAAGTTGATGCGCTTCTTCTTGGACATGCAAGTCAGAATGCAAAATGGCGAAAGGATAGAAATTGTATTATAATTGAGGAGGTTGGCGGTCCCAACGGTACGGGAGCTCTAAACAGCGAACATATCATTAATGCTCTGCAGTCGTTAAGCTCCGATATGAAGGATGACGAAACTCTGTTTTTTGTTGTTAACGTTGAAGTATGGGGTGAACGCATGGATGCCGTAGCACCTGCGGTTTCAGAACTGACAGATGCCAAGTATGAAGGAAAGTATCAGTTTGTTGGACTTCCTGATCTTATTGCTGCTATGCGGGATTCTGAATGAAGTTTATCTTAGGATTAAGATATAAGTAAATAGATTTTTTATACCATATAATAAATATTTTAAAAAAGATAGGAGATGTATAAAATTTAACAGAAAAATCATACCTTATAATGTCAAGTTGTCTTGACATCTCATTTCTTGTGTGTTATAATTATGATGTTATATTATAAAATTGCATTAAGAAAGAGGTTATGCAAATGTTTAAGAAAATAGTATCAGTAGCATTGACTGCAACTTTTTTGATCTCTGCATTGGCTTCATGTTCTCAGCAGGGAACCATGGAAAAACCCTTTATTCCTGAAAAGAAGATGTATTCTTCTGAAATTGAGGGTGTAGCTATGACGATCTACGTTGACAGCAATGTAGAAACAAGCGGTGACGGTTCTGAAGCTTCTCCATTTAAAACGATTGCTGAAGCTCAGGCAAATATCCGTGAATTGAAAGCAAGTGAAACAGGGCTTCCTGTAGGAGGTATCAGAGTTCTTATTGCCTCAGGGGAATATGATGGTCTCTCTTTTACAACAGAGGACTCCGGTACTGAGGATTGCCCGATAACATATGTTTCAAAGGAAAAATTAGGTGCATCCATTAATAGTGGTGTAGTTTTGAATCCTTCTGATTTTGTAGCTTTGGATGCAAGTGAAAAGGCAAGATTATTGAATCAGGCAGAAGCTGATAATGTCAAGAAGATTGACCTTAAAGCTTACGGGCTTACAATTGCAGATTGGGGCGAACTTGGTATCAGATCTACTTGGGATTCTGCTCATGGTATACTTGATGAGTATGGTCTTCCAACTACTCCCGAAGGTGAGCTCTATATAAACGGAGACCGTTCATTCGTTGCTATGTATCCTAATAATGCGCTTAACGATCTCAGTAAATTCCTCAGTTTCGGTCCTGTTGTTGAGAATATTCTGACTATGGATATCAATGATCCTGAATTCAGAGGTTCTACTTTTACTGTTGATCCCGATAGTTTTGAGCATGTTAAGATGTGGCAGAACCCTCAGGAGGTTTGGGTACACGGTTACTATAGATGGGAATGGGCAGATCACTCTGTTCCTATCGGCAAGGTTGATACTGCTGCAAGTACAGTAACTCTTGCTTATCCCTGTAATGAATATCTTATTGAAAATTATAAATACATATTCTATAATGTATTTGAAGAGCTTGATACTCCCGGAGAATACTATGTAGACAGGGAAAACGGAATTCTTTATGCTTATGCTGATAAGAATTTTAATGAAGCAAGAATTGTATTTGCAAATGATGCAACTCCTCTTTTGACTGCAACAGATATCAGTTACATAAACTTCAAAGGTCTTGATATCAGATATACAAGAGGTTATGGTATTTCTATAGGTTCAGCTTTACATGTAACTTTTGATCATTGCAGTATCGGTTCTACTCGTAGTGGTGGTATCAATATCAACGAAGGAAACCATGTAACAATTTCAAACTGTGAAATAAGCAATATCGGCGGTCAGGCTCTTACCATTGTCAATGGTGGTAATAAGGAAACTCTTACTCCTTCCGGAAATATTATTTACAATAATATAGTTCGTGATTTCGGTCAGATCCAAAGAACTTATGCTTATGGTATTTGGCCCGGCTCTATGGGTACAACAGTTTCTCATAACGAAGTTTACAATGCTCCGCATAACGCTGTTTCAACAGGTTCTATGATGAACACTATTGAATACAATGAGATCTATAATGTATGTACAGAAACTCAGGACTGCGCTGCTATTTATAACGGTTTCGGTTTTGATGCAAGAGGTAATGTAATCAGATACAACTATATTCATGATATAGGTCAGCCTGATACTCATACACATGCTATCTATTTTGACTCAAGCTATAGTGGTCAGACTGTTTACGGTAACATCTTTGAAAACACAGGTTATACAGGCGTAAAAGCCGGTACCGGTAGAGATAACGTAATTTCCAATAATATCTTTATTGATTGCGGTAGCGAAAAGATGGATTATGCAGCTCTTGAAGTTGGACATTGGAACCGAGATAATTGGCTTGCAGGCGCTTCTATTGAAGCCATTGTTTCCGAGGACTTTATGGGTGGAACTATAGAATCACTTGTTACATATGATAATGAAATTTGGAGAGAAACATTCCCCGAAATTTATACCACAAGATTTGACTTCGATCCTGCTGTTGACAGTATGGATGATCCCGCATTCTTCCCCAACCCAACAGGTCATCTTATAGAGAATAACGTCATTATTACAAACTATGGTTTCGGTACTACAAGACCTGACCAGGTATATATGATCGGTGATGATATTAGCAAATTCTCAACAGTTGGAGAGAATATTTTGCTTCAGTTCGATATGTCAAGCTTTGTTGATGCTGATAATAAGGATTATACTGTAAGAGAAAATTCCAGAATAAAGAAGCTTCTCCCCGATTTTGAAATCATTCCTTTCTATGAAATCGGTCTTGTTGAAGAAGACTTTATAGGTTAATATTTAGATTAAGAGCCTCCGCTTCTTTTATGGAAGCGGGGGCTTGAATATAATGATTATCGAAGGTCGAGACGGTCAGATGATTCGGTGCAATTATAAATCTAAATGAATTTGAATTGACTTCATCATAATCAATATAAAAGAAGTGCGTGGGGAAAATCTCCACGCACAAATTATATTAAATATCAGTCGTTATATCCGGGGAAAAGCTTTTCCATTGTTTCTTTAACGGGGATAAGCTCTGCTTCCAGAATACTTTCAATCTTTGCGGAATATCTGTCAAGTACTTCCGCTGCGTTGAATTTTTCAAGTTCTGCGGCAATTGAAATATTTGTTTCACCGAACTCTGTTGCCTGAGGTAATAATCTGAGTGAATTTGCAAGAGTGAACATTACTTCTGTATCACGTTCATCCCAGAACAATGTGTTGTTGTACTGCTCTTTCAAGGATTCTTCATCTTCATATCCTTCAAAGGGCTCATATATTGCGCTGAGAACCTTTGCTGTTTCTTCAGGGTATGATGAGAAGGATGTTATGAATATTGCTTCTGAGTTACGTTCAAACTGTCCGAAAATTGACTTGCCGTCTTGAGATGGGAAGGGAAGAACGCCGTATTCATAACCGATCAGAGGTACAAGTCCGTTTGTTTCTGTAAGACATACTGTATGCAAAAGGCTCATTACAACCTGCTGCTGTCCCCAATAATATGTTTGAGCACCAATCTTTTCAAATAAGATATTATCGTTGAGTTCGCCTGTTCTGTAGGAATGGAGCTTTTCAGCAGCTCTTCTGCCTTCGGGGGAAAGAGCGCCTGCTTCCCAATTTCCGTGTTCATTTTTCTGAGCCCAATCTGCACCGTAGTACAGCATAAGCATTTCATAGAGATGTCTGTCGTTTGCTGAGAAACCGTACACGACTTCATTTTGGTCTGCAGATGGCTTTGAATAGAGAGGAATAAGTTCTTCAAGCTTTTCAAGTGTCCAGATTCCTTGTTCGAAGAAATCTCTCGGGTCACCCAAACCGATTGATTTTATGTAAGATATGTTGGGTATAACAACAAAGTCGCTGCTTGAAAATTGAAGTTCAGGCCAATAGTTTGGAATTACACCGTAAATTTCTCCGTCCCATGCAAACATTTCAAGTCTTTCGGGAGCTCCCCATTTTTCGCTGTCATAAATGTCAATGTACTGTGATACCTGAGACATCGGTGTGAATGCTTTGTATGTCTGAGACATGGAGCCTGCATCGAAGCCCATACCGATAACGGCATCCAGATCGCCGCCACCGCTGGCAAGTAAATACATAAGATCATTGAATGTTCTGCTTTGAGTTGCTTTTTCAATATTAACATCAAGATCTTTTTCCACTTGTGCAATTCTTGCTATTGCCATATCCGCAAGAGTTGTAGTCGCAATGTATCCGAGATATGGAGTTGCGTCCGACGTGTCTTTGACATTTTCGGGACCGAAGTCTGCTCCGAAGTATAATGTGAGACCGTCAAGAGATTCTGCGTCTTCTCCCATGTCAAGGAAGTCCATAATTTGCGGGCTTGTTGTACATGCTGTTGTAAATGTGATACAGATGAGTACTAAAATAGCTGTAATTCTTTTAATCATAATAAACCTCTTTTCTTAAAGTGTAACTAATTAAAGATTTATATATATTATATCATATTATTATATGGTTGTCAATGATTTGAAATAAGAGAAAATGGTAATTTTTTTGATAGTTTTCTTTACATAGTATTGTAAAAATGTATTTTTTATTTATAAATTGACTTTTATTTTTTTAATTTGGAAAATCAGCATATGTAAAAATTTTTTCCTTGACAAAATCCATTGTTTGCTATATAATATTGGGAGTTAAATATTCCCTTTTCGTCTCTATAAAAAACTCATTTTTATCGGATGCAAATGGAGGAAACTAAGGTTTGTGTAAAAAATGGATGAAATTCTTTATATTGTAGGACAGGGCTTTGGTATTCTTGCAATACTCCTTGGATTCGTTTCTTATCAGGTCAAGACTCAAAAGCATTTATTGATTTGTCAGACCGCAGTTTGTACCGTGTTCTGTATTCACTATTTGCTTATAGGCGCAACCACAGCAATGGCTATGAATATGGTAAATATCGTAAGAAATCTCGTGTATTACCGCAGAAATCTAAAAGGTGACAGCTCAATGATTATGCCTGTACTCTTTACGGCAATATTGGGTGTTATAGGAATATTTACCTGGGAAGCATGGTATTCTGTATTCGTGTTTGTTGGTCTTATTATAAATTCATTGTGTATGTCTTTCTCAAATCCTCAGAATGTTAGAAAGAGTATACTTGTGACATCTCCGATGGTTTTGATATACGACGCTTTTGCCTTTTCCATAGGGGGATTTATTTATGAATCAGTGGCAATAATTTCTTCTGTTATCGGTATTGTCAGATTCAGAAATCAGAATTCGGAAAAACAGAATTGATTTAATATGAAAATAACGGAGAGACTTTATTGGAGTGTAAGGTCTCTCCGTTATTTTTAAATTGAATTCAATACCAATTCTTTTATTCGTTTTTCACGGAATTTTATCTTTCTTTGATTTTTTTCATAAGATTCATTCAGCTTGTTTCTTGTGTATGAAAGCTGTCGTCTGACATCCTGTATTGCAATAAGCGAATCTTCGATTTTATCTTTAACTGTCAGATCTGCAAAAAGTCCGTCAAAGAAGAAATCCGCAAACTTTAAAAATCCGTCGATCTTTACATTTATGTCTGAATATATTTTAACGTCTTCAAGCTCGTTTTTCGCTCTTCTCAATAATACTTGCAGCATTTCTATCTGTTTTTGAGCTCCGTCAAGATGACTGTGTTTCATTACGTCTGAAATGAGACCTCCTCCGAAAATATCCCATGAACTCCAGTTATCCGCTTTGCTCAGGGTTGTAAATATTGACTCTGCCATGCTTTCGGCGTTTAGTACAGCTGTTATTGCTTCATTTAATTCTTTTTCCTGCTTCTTTAAATCCATGATCTCAGACTCTGTCTGTGAAATTTCTTCGGCAGACGGAAGGTTTGACTCTTTTATTTTTTCGGCTTTCTCCGAAAGTAAACGGTTGTATTCCTCTTCGTAATTTGGGATTTGGTTGAGTTCTTCTTTGCATCTTGTAATATCTTCTTCTACGGCTTCCAATTCATTCTTTGCCGAATCGTATTTTACAGCGGCTTCATAAGCTTCTCTTTTTTCGAATTCGAGTTTTTCAGCCTTATTCTTTGCAAACATATAAATAAAAGTTGCAAGACTTCGGCCTTCAAGCTTATCAACGTCCTTTTGTTCTTTTATTTTTATTGCTTCCAGGTCGTTGACTTTTACTTTGAGTTGTCTTTGCTGTCTTTCAAGGTTTTCAAGCATTCGTGTCAGTCGGTCTTTTCTTGCTATTTTGTCGTTCAATTCCTGCAGTCTTTCATCATAAAATGTCATCTTTGCCACGCTCCTTTTGTTTCCATTTTAACCAATTTTTACTCAGTACAGTGCTTTTAGGTCGTATGAAAAGTTCATTGCAAGGGAAGTCTTCGCACTTTCCGCAAAAGTCGAGTCCTTTTTTAATTACGCAGTCTCTTGTATAACAATCTCCGTCTTGGTGTTCTTCCAAACAACCTAAGCATTTCTTGTTTATGTATGTAGGACAGCTTCCGCAGTAAAAACCGCATTTTCCGATTGAGTTGTTTGACATTCTTATCTCTCCGTATATTTATGGCTTGTTTAGAATCTTTATAGGAAAATCTTTTACTGTATAAAGTTTATTTTATTCTTATAAAACATTGAAAATACTTTGTTTAAAAGTTTTTTGAAAAGGGGTACGGGGAAAAACAATTTTACAAAAATGTTTTTCCCCGTAAAAATTGAAAGGACATATCCTCAGTTATCTTTTATTCAGATTTCAAATCCTGCATATTTGAGAACAAGCTCGGAGAAAATGGAGTTCGCCCAGGCAAACCATGTTCTTGAAAACTTCTTCGGGTCGTCAACGTCTATGGATTCATGCATAAAGAATGTTCCTGCGTGAGAATTTACCAGCATATCAAGAATTTCTTCAATTTCTTCTTTGTTGTCTGTGGTAAGTCCCTGCATAACAAGTGCAATGGGCCAAACTCTGTCTTTAGGTGTATGAGGAGAGCCTATGCCCTTGAGAACTTCACCTTCAAAATAGAAAGGATTCTTTTTGGAAAGGATGAATTTTCTTGTGTTTTGGTATATTGGGTCATTTGCGTCACAATATCCGATGTACGGCAAGGACATAAGTGAGGGAACATTTGCGTCATCCATTAAGTTGTAATTACCCAAACCGTCTGTTTCATATGCATATATTTTTCCGAAATCGGGGTCTTCAACGATACCGAATTTTTTAATGCCTTCATCGATTTCCGAAGCGAGTTTTTTGCAATGGTCAGCAAGTTTTTCATCTTTATATATTTCCGTTGCTATTTCAGCGGCATATCCGAGAGTTACAACCGCATACATTTCGGAGGGGATGAGGTAGTTGTAGAGGCATGAGTCATCTGATGGACGGAAGCCTGACCATGTCATACCAGTATAGCCTACGGGATAGCCTTTTCCGTCATTTCTCAATGTGTCAGTTTCATCGTCTGTATCACGACGGAAGAAGTAATCTGATTTTTCTGCATGGTACTGCTCTTTTTCCCAAAGGTCAAGAATTATCTCCATTGAATTTTTGAATTCCGGTGTGAAAATAGATGTTCTTCCGACTTTTTTCCAGAATTTATAAGCAATAAATAAAACAGAGCAAAGAGAGTCAACTTCGTATTTACGTTCCCAAACGAAAGGGCTTCTGAAAGTTTCGTCTGTATAATGTCCGCGGAAAGGATCATCCCCGTTTTCATTGAATGCGTTTGCGTATGGGTCCATGGGGAGATATATGGAATATCTGTTTATCATTTTTTCGATGATGTCGGCAAGTTCTTTATTTTCTCTTGCCACGGGTAAGTAATGGTGAACCTGTGCGGCACTGTCACGGAGCCACATTGCGTGGATGTCACCTGTTATTACAAAGGCAGAACCGTCATCAAGAATTTTTGTGGTGGTTTCAAGAGTGTTGGGATAGCAGTTTTTGAAAAGGGGTACAAGGTCTTCTCTTCCCATTTCAAGAAGTCTATTGCAGACCTCTTCTATCTGGTCTTTTAAAATATGATCAAATTGGCTCATGATAAAAATGTCCTAACATAATAAGATATGTATATAATACCAAATTTTTATTGTATTTGCAAGTCTTTTTTTTTGATGTTTTTTCGCATTTTTTTCTTAATAAAGATATGAGTGATTGACATTGGGTTTGTTTTATGTTAAAATAGGTATGTAAAACGTATCGCAAAACTTGAAAGGAATGATCTTATGAGAAAAAATTACGGAGCAAAACCTATACTTTATCCACAGCCTGTTTTCATTATTGCAACATATGGGGAAGACGGAACACCTGACGCCATGAACGCCGCCTGGGGTGGACTCAGTGAAGAAAATGAAATTTCGATCTGTATCAGCGCAGGACATAAAACTACAGCGAATATTCTGGCAAGAGGTGCTTTTACCGTAAGCATGGCAGATGCAGACCATGTTGCGGCTTGTGATTATGTTGGCATAGTTTCAGGAAACGAGGTCCCCGATAAATTTGAAAAAGCAGGCTTCCATGCAGTAAAAAGCGATTTTGTTGATGCCCCGCTGATTGAAGAACTTGCAATGGCTGTTGAATGTAAGCTGAAAAGCTACAACCCTTCAACCTGCAGACTTGTGGGAGAGATCGTAAACGTGACCATTGATGAAAGAGTTCTTAACGATGAAGGAAATGTCGATCCCGCAAAGCTGAGACCCATAACATTTGACCCAATGAATAACGATTATCTTGTTCTCGGTGAAAAGGTCGGAGAAGCTTTTGGAGAAGGTTTGAAATTAAATATTTGAGATCCGACAATTCGAAAATCGGTTTTGTTGGAAAGAGTCTGGGGCTGGCTCATTTAGCGCAGAACAAAAGCCCATGTTTGAATTAGAAGTCATAGTTTGATAAAAAATAGCATTTATGCTTTAAAATGTTGAAATCCACCGAAAAAATTTCGGTGGATTTCCTCGATTATAGGTGCTTTTTAGTCGCGATTTGGCTCTCTACCGTACCCACGTACGCCGACGAGAGCCAAATCACGCCTTCTGCATCTAACTGAGCCACCCCCATTATAGTTATTTGTATTTATTCAAATTTCTTTCCTCCCGGAAGGACTGCCGGTTGTCTTGGGGTAAACAGGGGAGAGTTTTGTATTGATGCGTAATTTATGCTTGAATTTCCGTATCTTGAGCGAATTGCTTCGATGCAGTCTTCAAGTTTTTTGTTTTTCTCTTCGTTTGATATGTCGGTAGTCAAATCAAGCTGTTCGGGGTTGTTTTCCGAAACTAAATTTATTACACGAACTGTTACGGCTCGAATCTTTTTTTGCCAACCGTATTTTTCTTTAAAGAGTTTAAAAGATTCTTCGGTAAGAACTCTGTGACTCTGTGTTTGAATTTGAAGTGTCTTTCTGAAATCGTGGTTTACCAGGTCATTGTCTTTTACAGTTAGCTGGATCCCTCTTGCGGAAAGCTTTTCGGATTTTAACCGTTTTGCAACTTCCTGTGAAAGCTCTGATATCAGAATCTGTATTTCTTCGTTTGTGCTGAGGTCATATCTTGCGGTCGTTCCGTGTCCGATACTTTGCGATTCAGGCTCATAACCGTCAGTTTCAACTTTTAGACCGCCGTTTCCGTTTGCAAAGTTGTAGAGCGTAATGCCGTTGACTCCGAAATGTTCTTTCAGAAATGACGGTGGAGTTTGTGCCAACTGTCCTATGGTGTGTATCCCGTATCTTTCAAGCTTTTTTGAAGTGGCTTTGCCCACATATATCATTTCAGATGCCGCAAGTGGCCAAATTTTCTCTTTGTAGTTTTCTCTTGAAATGCAGGTTACGGCATCGGGCTTTTTCAGGTCACTGCCCAGCTTTGCAAAGATTTTACAGAATGAAACACCTATGGAAACTGTAAGACCCAATTCTGTTTTTACTTCATTTCTGATCTGCTCTGCAACAATTCGACCTTCTTCAATATTTTTTGCGCAACAGGTTATATCAAGCCATGCTTCGTCTATTCCGAAAGGTTCGATCTTATCTGTGTAACGGGCGTATATCGCGCGTACAAGCTTGGAATACTGAGAATATACCCCATGTCTCGGATGAACGATAATGAGATCTTTGCATAAATTCAGAGCTTCACGGTTGGTATGCCCAGTTTTTATACCGAATTTTTTTGCTTCTTCACTTTTTGCAAGAACTATTCCGTGGCGTTCTTCCTCGCTTCCGCAAACAGCGACAGGCTTTCCCTTTAATTCGGGATTCAACATACATTCTACCGAGGCATAAAAGGCGTTAAGATCGCTGTGTAGTATTATTCTGTCGCTCATAAGTTCTCCTTTGTGATAATTTCATTAAAATTTAACATTTAAATCGTGATAAAACGCTTGACAAAATTCATTTTTTATGATATCATAGAATCACGGTAGGTGAGGCTTCTTCTATATTATACACTATGCGTAGCGATTTGTCAAGGGGTAAATTGTAGCAAATGTGAGAAAATGAGGACAATTATGAATCCAAATAAGATTTTTATTGAAGTTCTTGCAAAATTTAATACGGAAGGAAAGATCCTCCCTGTAATGATAATGTGGGAGGACGGTTCGTTGTATAAAATTGATAAAGTCGTTGATGTTAGACCTGCGCCGGCTCTTCGTGCGGGAGGCCAGGGAGACCGTTATACAGTACGAATAAACGGAATTGAGCGTTATATTTTCTTTGAACGGAGCCCCGATATATGGGGACGAAATATCGGAAAATGGTTTGTGGAAAAAAATTACGGTTCCTATTGACAAGCTCAAGTTTATATGATGAACTTAAAATAAATACAGATTATAATGACTGTAGCCGATTTATTGACTTTGGGGGCAGGCTCATTAAGGTTTGTTTAATTACCCCTTAATGAGCCGACCCTCAGTCTATTTTTGTTATAAATTATTTATTTGCGTTTTTTATTTTAAAGACAGCCACATTCCCAAAGTTGACTTGCTTTTATCTTCAGGGAATTGTAAGAAATTATCATCTGCAAGGTCATGTATTGACATCATTCTCATTGCGCAAAGTTCCATTCGTACATTGTAACCGATATTGTCATGAAGTATCTTGTTGTTATACTTTTTGAAAATTTCTTCGACCTTTTTATATGCCTCGGTTGTGTTCTGAATCAGTAATTTATAGTTTTTATGTTCTTGGAAAATCTGATGAATCTTTTCCAAATTGCCGTTTTCAAATACAAGAATATCAGGAATTATTTTTCCTTCATCGGATAAATGTGCAAATCTTCCGTCAATATTCTTCCAGATTCTCTTATCGTTTTCGGATAACGATGGGATATCATAGCAGTTTCTGACACAATCACACATTAACAGAGTCTCTTCATATCCGGGTTCGTCATACTGTTCCAGTTTTGATTGGTATTCTAAATATTTATATGCCCAAAATTGGTTTTTTCCGGAGCCGCTTCCGTTATGGCTCATCATTATCTTTTCGGGAAGCTCTACTAATTCATAGCCCACAAAACCCCAGGTTTCACCGTTTGCACGTACCGAAGGATTGTAAAAGTTTTCACGGTCTCCGAAGGAGTCAACCAAAAAATCAATAAGATCGGGAATCAACCACCAACGTATTGCATTGTCAGAAATGTGGTCTCCCGCAATTCCCAATTTGCGTATATCGGGAAGCTTTTCCTCAATAAATTCTTTGAGAAGTCTGCTTCTTTCTTTTGCTCCGCTCCTTAATGCATTATAGACCTCTATGCGACAGTCTTTGTCTAAGATGAAGAAATTAGTAATATATCTGTTTTCCTGCTTTTCAAGGAGAGTTGCTTTATATAAGAGTTCCACTTCTTCTTCCATGTAAGGAAGAGCTATACCTAATTCTATAGAAAGCTCTTCAACTGTTGAGGGGTTATTACTTGCCTGAAGCAATATGTTTTGCGGTATGCTTCTTTGTACAGCTTTCCACGGCAAACCGCTTGGCTGGCTTCCGCTTGCGGCAAATGTGATGTTTTCGGGGTTGTAACTGCGTTTTCCAAATTCTCTTGTCATATCCATACCTTCTTTCAAAATACTTCTTGCACGGTGAAGACGTTGCTTTACCGCTGTTTCCGAAAGCGAGAGAGACAGTGCGATTTCGCGAATGGGCTTGTCTTCTATGTAATAAGCAACAAGGATATTTCTGTAATCGCTTTTGATGAACGCCAGCTCACGCCGAAGCAGTGATAGTTGTTCTTTGTGTATCATTTCATCAAGGATACTTGTTTTTTTATCTTCAATTTCATAATCTTCGATATCGGAACCGGTTACCGACTCGTTGCGAATATGTTTTTTTGTTGCCCACATGGAATAACGGTTACGGGCAATCTTCCATACCCATGCCGAAAAGTTTGTGGGAACAGAGCCTTTATTTAATGCTGAAAAAATGTTCAGAGAAATCTCCTGAGTCAGTTCTTCAGCTTCATCTGTTCCGCCTGTTTTTTTCAGACAGAAGTAAAACAGCTTTTCCATATAGTTTTCGGTGAATTCTTTAATGAGAATGTCGCACATTTGGTTTTGCATTATCTCTCCTCCTTTCACTTATATAGTATGGCGTTTTAAAGTTTGGTTACATGAATTTTTTTCTGAGTATTATTTTTGTTTTCTTTTTGAATGGGGTATGGGGAAACCTTTTCCTACGAAAAGAAAAAGGTTTCCCCATAAAAAATATTTAATTACTTATCCTTTTTATAAGATAGGGTATTGTTGCTTCGAAATTAACTCCGTACCAACGGCTGTCAGGATCTTCGCTTGTGGCTCTTATACATTCAACTGTATAGTCAACCGCTATTTTCAGCGACTCTTCAAAGGAAAAGCCCCTGACAAGTGCACCTGTTAAAGTACTTGCAAAAACGTCTCCTGTGCCGTGGTAGCTTGCGTTTACTTTCTCTCTGAAATATGTAGAGTAGGAATTCTTCTGTGAATCGTAGCACATAACTCCGATCTTACCCTCAACGTAGTTAATACCCGTGAGGACGGCTTTTTTTGCTCCGTTTTTACACAGCTTTTTCAGAATATCTTTTACATATTCTTCATCGTAGTTTTCTTTATACTCAATGCCGAGCATAAAGGAAGCTTCTGTCATATTTGGTACGATAATGTCTGCCTTACCGCAAAGCTCTGCCATTTTATCTGCAAATTCCTGAGTGAATCCGGGATAAAGCTTTCCGAAGTCTCCCATTACAGGGTCAACGATTATCATATTGTCGTCTGTTCCGAAATCATCAAAAAATTCCGAAACTAACTCCAACTGTTCAAATGAGCCTAAATAACCTGTGTAGATTGCATCGAAGCTTAATTTTTCTTGCTTCCAATGTTCTGTAATGGAACGGATATCTGATGTCAGGTCTCTGAATGTAAAGCCTTTAAACGCTGTATGTGTGGAGAGGACGGCTGTTGGTACAACTGCTGCCTCTACCCCCATTGCGCTGATTATTGGCAAAGCAACGGTAAGGGAGCATTTACCTATGCAGGAGATATCCTGTACGGTTACTATTCTTTTCATTTAAAAAAGACTTCTTTCGTTAATGTCTGACTTATTTCTCGATTTTGGGGAGAGAGTTGTAACCTTTTTTGAGGTCTTCTTCTGTGGGAATATAGTCGCCCATATTTCCTGCAAGGAAATTTGTATATGCTGTCATATCAAAATATCCTGTACCTGTAAGACCGAAGAGGATTGTTTTTGATTCTCCTGTTTCTTTGCATTTGAGAGCTTCGTCAATTGCGGCTCTTATTGCATGAGAGCTTTCGGGTGCGGGAAGAGTTCCTTCGCAACGTGCAAACTTAACAGCTGCATCAAAAATATCAGTTTGAACATAAGATTTTGCACTCATGTATCCGTCATGATAGAGCTTGGAAAGTGTTGTGTTCATACCGTGGTATCTGAGACCGCCTGCATGGTTTGAAGCTGGAATAAAGCCGTGACCCAAAGTGTACATCTTCATGAGAGGTGTTGTTTTTCCTGTATCACCGTAGTCGAATTCGTAGAATCCTCTTGTAAGGCTGGGACAGCTTGCAGGTTCAACAGCGATGAATTCAATATTGTTCTTTCCGCGGATTCTGTCTGCCATATAGGGAGAAATAAGACCGCCAAGGTTAGAACCGCCTCCTGCACAACCGATGATTATGTCGGGCTGAACTCCGTATTTATCAAGAGCTGTTTTAGCTTCAAGACCGATTACTGACTGATGCATAAGAACATGGTTGAGAACGCTTCCCAAAACGTATCTGCAGTTGGGTGTTTTTACAGCAGTTTCAATAGCTTCGGAAATTGCGCATCCGAGAGAGCCGCTTGTTCCGGGGAATTGTTCAAGAATTTTTCTTCCCACTTCTGTTGTGTCGGATGGGGAGGGGATAACGTCAGCACCGTATGTGTGCATAACAGCTTTTCTGTGAGGTTTAAGCTCTGCGGAACCTTTTACCATGTATACAGTAAGGTCAAGACCGTAGTACGCACAAGCCATGGAGAGGGCTGTACCCCACTGACCTGCTCCTGTTTCGGTTGTAACACTTGTAAGTCCCTGCTTTTTAGCGTAATAGATCTGAGCCGCAGCACTGTTGAGCTTGTGAGAGCCGGAAGTGTTGTTTCCTTCAAACTTATAGTAGATGTGTGCGGGAGTATCAAGGAGCTTTTCAAGGTTGTACGCTCTTACTATGGGCGCAGGGCGATACATTTTGTAGAAAGCTCTGATTTCTTCGGGAATCTCAATGTATTCATCTGTTACGTTGAGTTCCTGGTCAACAAGTTCTTCGCAAAATACATTGCAAAGCTCATCTCTTGTGCTGGGTTCAAAAGTCTGAGGGTTCAAAAATGGTTCAGGTTTATCTTTCATAACGGCTCTTACGTTATGCCATGCATGAGGAATCTCGTTTTCACTTAAATAAATTTTGTAGGGGATCTCTGCCATTGTAATTCATCCTTTCAATGATTTTTAATTCGATATAAAAAACGCTTACGGTTCATCTTTGTCCGTAAGCGAATTTTGCTTGTTAAAATGAAGTCATTTTATTCGGAGCATCAAGATCAAACCTTATAAACTTTCAACGTTCATAAGGCGCCACCATCTGAAATTAACAGAAGCGGACACTTTCATAACTGATATCTCCCGTCAAATATTCCTGACTTTAAATGATATTGAGATTATAGCACATGCAAAAATGAAAGTCAAGAGGATTTATATTATGTTGCGTTTTTTGTAACAAAATCAGAGTTTTTCCTCTTTGAAAAAAGTTGACTTTTCAGATGTTTTCTGTTATAATTATAATAATTATAATGGGATATTGTTACGGTCAGTAAAGGAAATTTTGTTATGGCAAAGATCTATACTTTAGATACGACACTCAGAGATGGGCTTCAAGCTCAGACTGTTTCGTTTTCTCTTAAAGATAAATTGAAAATAATCGGACTTCTTGATAAATTAGGTGTTGATTTTATCGAGGTCGGTAATCCTGCCTTCGGTAAAGCCGATGAGGATTTTTTTAAACGCCTGGAAAACATAAAAACCGTAAACTCAAAGATAGTTACATTCTCTCCCACCTGTCGTGTAGGGGAGGCTGCAAAGGATTCTGCAGTATTGAATTCCGTTGTTGATACAAATATAAAATATTGCACGGTCTTCGGTAAAACATGGAAACTTCACATAGACGAGGTCCTTAAAACAACAGAAGAAGAAAATCTTCGTATGATAAGGGAAAGTATTGAGTATTTGAGAAGTAAGGGTAAAGTCGTCTTTTTTGACGGAGAACATTTCTTTGATGGCTATAAGCATAATCATGACTATGCTATAGAGGTTCTGAGAACCGCTGCTGCTGCAGGGGCAGACACTCTTATTTTATGCGACACAAATGGTGGTTGCTTCCCCGATGATATAAAAAAGGCTGTTCGTGAGGTCTCAAAGCTTTTTGGTGTGAAGATCGGTGTCCATGTTCATAATGACTGTGATATGGCTGTTGCTAATTCCGTAACTGCAGCACTTTGCGGCTGCGTTCATATTCAGGGAACGATTAACGGTATAGGAGAGCGTTGCGGAAATGCAAATCTTGCAACAATAATTGCAAATCTTCAGCTTAAAAAAGGCTTTAAAGTCCTTCCCGAAAGCAATATTTCTCTTTTGACTGAAATTTCCCGTGCCGTTGCGCAAACGACAAATCTTTCAACGACTTCATTGCCTTATATAAGCAGAAATGCCTTTGCTCATAAAGCAGGTATGCACGTTGACGGTGTAATGAAAAATCCTGCAACATTTGAACATATAGATCCTGCTCTTGTAGGCAATAAGCGTAATTTTATTCTTTCCGAAATAAGCGGTAAAAGTGCTTTGTTCAATTCCGTAAAAAAAGTCGTTCCCGATATGGAACGTGATGATCCGCGAATGGACGGTCTTCTTAAGGTCTTGAAACAAAAAGAGGCTGACGGTTATCATTTTGAAGTGGCTCAGGAATCCCTGGAATTACTCATAAAACGTCAATTGGGATTATTTGAACCGTTTTTTGAGGTCGAAAAATTGAAATTGATAGATGAGCAGATAACAGAGACAAGTGCAAACACAAGTTATGCTTTTATAAAGGTATCAGTAAACGGTACGGAGGAAATCGCCGCAGCGGAGAGTGACGGTCCCGTACATGCATTGGATCAGGCTTTAAGAAAGTCTCTTTACAATGTATATCCGTCTCTGCAGAATGTTCGTTTGACAGACTACAAGGTTCGCGTTCTCGAAGGCCGTTCTTCCACGGGCTCAAAAGTAAGGGTTCTTATTGAAAGTTCTGACGGGATTGATGTGTGGAATACTGTCGGGGTTTCAGTTGACATTATTGAAGCGTCCAAAAAGGCTATTGTTGATTCCATTGAATATAAGCTTATGAAGGACTTACACAAAACAAAGGTTTTTGAACAGTAAATAAAAAAGAATATTTCATTCTTCTTTCGCATATAATTAAAATATGGAATATCGAAGAAGGAAGAGTGAAAGATGTTTTTTGATAAAGATTTATACAGAGACAAGCAATCGGAAGGGAAAAAACTCCATTCTGTAATCTCTCTTTTTTCGGCAGTTTTGGTTCTTTTCGGTGTGGCATCCGTAGTCGTGGGCGATTCACCTATAGTTCCTTACAATACTTCCGATGTTCTTTTAACGAATACTTCGGAGATTTGGCTGCCCCTGTGTATGCCTACGGTTGGGAAGATACCTATGTTGAAGTTTCTTCCTAATTTCAGGAATCGGGAAAATTCAGATATTCCTGATTGGGAAATCCCCGAAAACGCGTTCCCCGTTGTTTCATTAACGCTTCAACCTCCGGCTTCAATGAACGGCGAGGACGGCGTTTACATAAATAATGAAGCAAAAAAAGATATAGATCTAAGAAAACTTTTGGATTCCGAAATTTCGGTTAAATTAAAAACAGATGATTCCGTTCAAGTACTTGTTTATCATACTCACGGCTCTGAAAGCTATAACAGTGAAGGACTTCCTTATTACGGAGATGAGTTTTATGATATTCATACCGATAATATGTCTGAAAATGTAGTTCATATAGGTCAGATATTGACGGAAAAGCTTCGGGCAAGTGGTATCGGAGTTGTTCACGATACTGAAATGTACGACCTTGACGGATACAACGATGCTTATGCTCGTTCCTGTGAAGGTGCGTTGTCTTTGTTAGAGCTATATCCTGATATAAAGCTTATATTGGATATCCACCGTGATACAATTATTTTGAATGACGGTTTAAAATACAGACCTGTTACAGACTATAAAAATAAAGATGTGGCTCAGATGATGCTACTTGTGGGTACGGGAAAAGCTTCCGCTCCAAATGACCATTGGACGGAGAATCTTTCCGCGGCAGTAAAACTTCAGCGTGAGGCTGAAAAGCTTTGCGGAAATATAATGCGGCCGATATTGTTGAGAAATTCCGGATATAACCAGCATATTTCCTGCGGAGCGTTACTTGTTGAAATGGGAACTTGCGGCAATTCCCTGAAGGAGGCAGAGCTTGCGGCTGAAGTTTTGAGCTCCGCAATAATAAAAGCTTTCGTTTCTGAATGATAAAGAAAGAAGAATAATTTAAAATGAAAAAAAATGATTTAATACTTATTATACCTTTTTTAATGTTTATTTTTACTTTCGGGCTTTTATATTTTTTTATTCCCGATATTGAGTTTTCCGAAAGTGAAAATAAGTATTTACAGCAGCTGCCTCAGGTCTCATTGAAAAGTTTGATGAACGGTTCTTTTGAGTCAGACTTTGAAGAATATCTTTCCGACCAGATCGCAGGAAGAGATTTCTGGGTTCAATGCAATACTGCGTTGCTTCTTGCTTCGGGGCAAAAAGATGTGAATGGGGTCTATGTTTGTGATAACGGATATCTGTTGGAGGTTTTTGATAATCTTGATATTGACCGTTACGAAAAGCAAATAGCCGCATTGAATAAATTTTCCACTTATGTGGATGTGCCTGTATACTTTACCATTTCACCAAATTCCGTAAGTGTTCTTTCCGATAATCTTCCCGAATTTGCGGTGAACTACAGTCAGGAAAAATATATTTCGGAATTTTATAAGGGTCTTTCCTCTGATATTACAACGATAAATATTTCAGATGTATTGAAAGAACATTCTGATGATTATATTTTTTACAAAACAGACCATCATTGGACGACCTATGGTGCGTACCTTGCATTTAATGAGATAATTTCAGCTTTGGGTCATACTCCAATATCAGAAGATGATGTTGTAAAAACTGTCGTTTCCGAAGATTTTAAGGGAACATTTTATTCAAAAGGTAATTTTGTTGTTGACTCCGATATTATAAGCCGTTATGATATAAAAAATTCTCCCGAAATTAAAGTAACTCTAGACGATGGGACAGTATGTGCTTCTTTATATGACGAGTCATATTTGGAGAAAAAAGATAAGTACGGATATTTTTCACACGGGAATCCCGCACATTTGAAAGTCGAAACAACTGTTGAAAACGGAAAAACCCTTGTTATAGTCAAGGATTCATATATGCACTGTATGCTTCCGTTTTTCACTTTGTGCTACAGCGAAATACACATGCTTGACCCCCGTTATATCAAAACAAATCTTACGGAGTATATTATAGCTCTTGATCCAGATGAAATATTGATTCTTTATAACGCGAAAACTCTTTCCGATGACGTGAACTTTACACGACTCGGAACAGAGCCGAAATGATTATTTTTATTTAATGGCTTATAACGGGGGTGGCTCAGTTAGATGCAGAAGGCGTGATTTGGTTCTCGTCGGCGTACGTGGGTACGGTAGAGAGCCAAATCGCGCCTAAAAAGCCTCTACAATCGAGGAAATCTACTGAAATTTTTTCGGTGGATTTCGACGTTTTAAAGAATGAATGCTGCTTTTTGTTAAACTATGACTTCTAATTTGAACATTGGCTTTTGTTCTGCGCTAAATGAGCCAGATCCTGCTTACAATTTAGGGTAAATGACGAATAATATGTGGTAATTTTGCAAATACGGTTGACATTGCCGAAATTTGGGGTTACAATTATTATAGTTGAAAAAAATTATAACAACTAAAGGAAAGGTGAAAAATGCAGGATCCATACAGTATTCTTGGTGTTTCAAGAACGGATTCCGATGACGATATTAAAAAGGCTTACAGAAAACTTGCGGCAAAATATCATCCCGATCTGAATCCCGGTGATAAAATTGCAGAACAGAAAATGCAGGAGATAAACAGCGCTTACGAGCTGATTAAAGATATCAGAAGCGGTAAAAAGTCAGAGGCTGAGGCTTACGGTTCTCAGAATCAAAATTACAGCGGGAACTCCGGTTACGGATACGGTGGCTATTGGTACGGTGGGAATTACGGTCCTTCACAAAACGGTTACGGTAGGACTTATACACAGTATTCACAAACGTATCAGGATGATGACGAATTTACAGACCCGTGGCAACATTACAGAAGAAATGTACGGGTTGTCAGATTTCCGTTTTTTAAGATACTTTTGGGCCTTATGCTGTTCAGAATTTTGAGTAGACTGCTTTTCGGATTTTTGTTTTGGTAAAGGAGTTTTGATACTATGGGAAAGTTGAAAGAAAAATTGTATAAATTTATGATGGGACGTTACGGCTCTGATATCCTTAATAAAGATATACTTTGGCTTACGATCATTCTTGTTTTTCTTAATTTGTTTTTACGCTCGGCTATTTTATATATAATAATATATGCATTATTTTTCTATACGTTTTTCAGAATGTTATCAAAAAAAGTTGTTGCGCGCCGTGCCGAAAATGCAAAATATTTGGTTTTGCGAAATAAGGTAAAAAAATTCTTCACCCTTCAATATAACAAGGTGAAGTATTATAAGGAATATAAATACGTTACTTGCAAAAATTGCAAATCGGTCATTCGTGTTCCACGCAAAAAGGGAACTCGAAATATTTCATGTCCCGGTTGCGGAAATCCTATAACTGTCGTAATTAAATAAGCTGATATATAATTTTATGGGGGAAGACTTTTTCATAGGAAAAGTCTTCCCCCATAAATACTGTTAAATTAAATATTAAAGTTCAAGTTCTTTACAGAATTCAGGACATTTTTCTGCAACGATCTTCCTAGCGATCTCAACGGCATCAAAACCATAAGCTTTGAGTATCTCTGCTGGTGTTCCTGATGTGCCGAATTTATCCTGAGCACCGATCTTAATGATTTCTTTGCCGCCTTTTCTCTTAATGTCGAGTTCGGCGAGGGCATCACTTACAGCACTGCCCAAACCACCGAATACGTTATGGTCTTCGATTGTAACGATAAGACCTGTATCTTCAATAGCACTCTTAACAGCATCTGTGTCAATGGGTTTAATGCTGGGCATATCAACAATTCTTGCTGTAAGACCGTTCTTTTCAAGAATAGCTTTAACTTCGCAAGCCAATTCATAGAAAGGACCGCAGAACATAAGAGTTACATCTTTACCGTCTGCAAGAAGTTCACTCTTACCGAGTTCAAATTTATAATCTTCTTCGTTGTAAACAACGGGAATTGGGAGTCTTCCTACACGGATATAAACAGGACCTTCATATTCTGCAGCAAAACGGCAAGCAGCTTTTGTCTGAACAGCATCGGAAGGTGCAAGAACTACCATTCCGGGAACTGCTCTCATAAGAGCGATATCTTCAAGACACTGGTGTGTAGCACCGTCTTCGCCTACAGTCAAGCCTGCATGAGTCGCAACAACTTTTACGTTGTTTTTGGGATATGCAATGCTGTTTCTGATCTGTTCGTAAGCTCTTCCTGCTGCAAACATTGCAAAAGTGGAAGCGAATACTATGTTACCGCAAGATGCGATACCTGCAGAAACTGTCATCATATTACCTTCTGCGATACCGCAGTTGATATGTCTTTCGGGGAAAGCTTTCTGGAAGTTTGCTGTTTTTGTGGATTTTGTGAGGTCCGCATCAAGAACGAAAAGGTTTTCGTATTTTTCTCCGAGTTCAACAAGAACTTCACCGTATGCGTCTCTTTGAGCTTTCATCTCAGCCATTTGCTTCGACCTCCTTGATTCCTTGTTCGTACTGTTCTTTGTTTGGTGCTATGCCGTGCCAGCCTGCCTGGTTTTCCATGAAGGAAACGCCTTTGCCTTTAACTGTTTTTGCAATAATGGCTGTGGGTTTATCTTCGCAGTCCTTCGCTGCTGCCAGAGCTCCTCTTATTGCATCAAGATCATGACCGTCAATTTCCAATGTGTTGAAACCGAACGCTTTCATTTTATCTGCAAGGGGAGCAGAAGACATAACATCGTCAACGTTACCATCGATTTGGAGGCCGTTGGCGTCGATGATTACGCAAAGATTGTTGAGCTTGTAGTGAGCGGCAAACATAAATGCTTCCCAGCACTGACCTTCTTCGATCTCTCCATCACCGAGAACTGTGTATACTCTGAAATTCTTATTCTGTTTTTTGCCTGCAATAGCCATACCGCAAGCCGCAGATACACCTTGACCGAGAGAACCTGTTGTCATGTCAACACCGGGGATGTATTTCATATCGGGGTGACCTTCAAGGTAACTGTCAATTTTTCTGAATGTTTTAATGTCTTCAACGGGGAAATATCCCTTAAGTGCGAGAGCCGCATACATTGCGGGGCAAGCATGACCTTTAGAGAGGACGAATCTGTCTCTGTCGAGATTTTTTGGGTCCGCCGCATCTCTTTTCATTTCTTCGTTATAGAGCACAGCAAGAATGTCTGTGCATGAAAGCGAACCACCGGGATGACCGCTTTTTGAGTTGTAAATAGCTTCCAGAATTAATTTACGCATTTCTTTGGCAAATTTTTTTGTTTCCATGTCAGCATATCAATCCTTTCAATGTTATCACTTGGGTAAAGCCGAACCGAGCAATAAATAGTACGGCAAAATTTTAGCCGCTGCCCATGGTCTGAACTGCGGTAAATGCTCTTGTTTATCATTATAGCATAAACCGACGAAAAAAACAATAGGTAAATGATTAAATTAAAGAAGTTTTTGCAAATTATTTGACTTCAGTAATCCAGAGCATATCTATTAAATTTCAACATCTGTGCCTTTAGTCATCAGATCAGAGCCTTAGACTGTACAGTTCTGTCCGGGCACCCTACATTATGCCGTCCCAATTTATCCCGTCAGGTCTTGACAAAGTTTTGTTGCTGTGATATAATACATAGCGTAATAAAAAAACAGACAGGAGATATATTCAAAATGAAAAAAAGAATTATCGGCTGTTCGGTAATAATGCTTATATTGGCAATGCTTTTATACGTTGCTATTGCAGGTGTTTCTATCGGCAGTTTTAAAATTCCTCCCAAGTTGGGGCTTTATACCGATGAACTCGGTATCAGGCGAGGTCTTGACCTTGACGGAGGTGCTTCGATCACATTCCAACCTGTTATTCCCGAAGATTACAGTGGTGATATTAACAGCAGTATTGACAATGTTGTTGAAGTTATGAGAAAAAGACTTACAAACCTCGGTTATACGGAAGCCAATGTTTTCCGAGCAGGGGAGGTTAATGTTACTGTTGAGATTCCCGGAATCTCCGGACCTGAAGAAGCTATAGAGATACTGGGGCAGACGGCTCAGCTTGCCTTTGTGGATTCTGACGGCGTAGTTGTTCTGACAGGTGAAAATATTCTTTCCGCACAAGCGGGTTATGACGGAAAACGTTTCGTTGTTTACCTTGAAATTGATGAGGATTCCGTTGAGGCGTTCAAAGCAGCTACAGAAAGGATGATAAAGAAAAAGTATGGTGAGAACTATATCGCCATAAATCTTGACGATGCCACTATCGCAAAACCTTTCGTTGAAACGGTTATTGATTCCTCTACTTGTGTAATAACTACACAAACACAGGAAGAGGCTGTTGAATATGCGGCTGTTATTTCCGCAGGTGCTTTGCCTTTCGCTCTTGATGTTTTTGAGCAGAGAACAATTGGTCCGACTCTTGGTGACGGAGCTCTTGAATCAAGCCTTCTTGCGGCAGGTATCGGTATTGTTCTTATAGTGATTCTTATGCTTGTTATATACAGACTTCCGGGGCTTGTTGCTTCTGTTGCGTTAATATTCTATGTGGCTCTTGTGGGTGTGATTCTCGCGGTGTTCCAGGTGAATCTTTCACTTCCCGGTATTGCGGGTATTATTCTTTCCATAGGTATGGCTGTTGACGCAAACGTAATTATCTTTGAGAGAATAAAGGAAGAGCTTGTTGCAGGCAAGAGTGTTGCCGCTTCCGTAAGGTCGGGCTTTGATAGAGCTCTTATTGCTATCGTTGACTCAAATATCACTACTGTTATTGCCGCTGTTGTACTTCTTATTTTCGGCAAGGGTACTATTCAGGGTTTTGCAGTAACACTTCTTATAGGTGTTCTTTGCTCAATGCTTACTGCTGTTATCATTACAAAATATCTGCTCCGTTCCATTGTTGTGTTCGGCGTAAGAAATACATGGCTTTACGGTTTGAAAAAACAGAAAGCAGTTGCTTCAAAAGAAGGAGGTTGGGCTCATGAATAAAAAACATCCTTTCAGTATTGTTGAAATGCGGCAATTCTTCATTGTTTTTGCCGTTACCGTTATAATTCTCGGATTTGTGGGAGCGACTGTTTCTTACATTTTCAGAGATAATCCCGATATCGGCATAAAATGGGGTATTGACTTCACGGGCGGTACGGTGTTTAATGTTTCTCTTATGAGAGATGCAAGGAATGACGATGTTCAGAAGATTTCCGATATCGTAAAAGAGCAGACGGGTGCGGATGCTTCTTTGGTTCAGATTACAGAGGTTTCCGCTGTTGATGTTGAAGTCCTTAAATCTACTGATATTATAGTTATAAAATCGGGAACAACGAAATCCGAAGAGCGAAAAGCTGTAATCTTTGCTATTGCCGAGGCCTTCGAGCTCCCGTATGAGCTTAATGATGAAGGCGGAATAGATACAACGAACGTGGTATGGCTTCTTTCATCGGATACTGTAGGCCCCGCTGCTGCGTCAGACCTTATGAAGAGTGCTGTTCTTGGTATTTCCGTTGCGGCTGTTTTAATGCTTCTTTACATATCGATTAGATTCGATCTGTTTTCAGGCATTGCGGCAGTTGTAGCCCTTCTCCACGACGTCTCAATGATGATAATCTTCACTTACATCTTCGGAGTTCAGGTGAACTTGCCTTTCATTGCGGCAATACTTACTATTTTGGGTTATTCCATCAATGCAACGATCATTATCTTTGACCGTGTAAGAGAGAACGTGAAGCTTAGTGACGGTAAAACTTTTGACGATATCGTGGATAACAGTATCTGGCAAACAATGAGACGTTCGATATTTACATCTATTACAACACTCTTTACAATAGCAGTACTGTATTTCCTGAGTGTTCCATCTATCAAGGAATTTGCATTCCCGATCATTGTGGGTGTTATTGCAGGCTTTGTTTCTTCCGTATTCATAAGCGGAAACGTTTGGGTATTTCTTAAAAACAAATACAAGAAAAGTGAATAGCCAATAAAATATGATTCGGGGAGACTCCTTTGTAAAAAAAGGGGGTTCCCCGAAAAAAAATGCGCAAAATAGTCAATTCCTCTTGACAAGTTTCGGTTTTGCGTGTATAATAAATCTGTAATGAATTATATAAAAAGGAGCTTTTTGAAAATGCCTATAACTCTTGATAAAAAGAATCTTCGTTTTACTCTTAAAACGGATAACACTATGTATGTAATGGAGATGCTTTACGGAAAATTCCCCATCAATCTCTATTACGGCAAGAAAACAACAAAAAAAGATTTCCCCAATACACATTCCTGCTGTGTAGCTTTTGGTGCTTATTATGAAGAGCATGGTGAAGACTTTATTCCTGACTCTGCAACTATGGAATATCCTTTCTACGGAAGTGGTGATTTCCGTGCGACAGCGTTGAAGCTTCGCAATGGTGAAACAGGCGGTGACACAACACTTTTCACATATAAAAACGCAAAAAAACTCAAGGGTAGAGTAGATATCCCCGGCGTTCCCTGTGCAGATGCTGACGAAAAAACAGAAACTCTCGAGCTTACTCTCGTTGACGAATTTACAAAATGCGAACTTAAGCTTTATTATACAGTTTTCCCCGAAAGTGATGTTATTTCACGTTACTTTGTTCTTGATAACAAGGGTAAGACTGATATGACTATCGAAAAATGTATGAGCCTTTGTTTGGATCTTCCCAGAAGCGGATATGACCTTATCAGCTTCTACGGCTCACATTGCCATGAAAGAAAATATCAGAGAAATGCTACAGCACACGGACTTCAGAGTATCTATAGCCGTAGAGGTGCTTCAAGCCATCAGTTGAATCCTTTCATGATGCTTGTTGATTCTAAAACTACAGAAGAAAAAGGTGAAGCTTACGGTTTTAATTTTTGCCATAGCGGTAACTTCCTTAATGAAGTTGAAGTTTCATCTTATGCGATGACGGAAAGAACACGTGTCCTCGTAGGACTTGGTCAGGAATGCTTCAAATGGCTTCTTAAGCCCGGTGAAAAGTTTGCTTCTCCCGAAGCTATAGTTTCTTACAGCGATAAGGGCATCGGACAGGTTTCCAGAAATATGCACAGATTCATCAGAAACCATATCCTTCCCAAAGATCCTTATGAAAAGAGACCGGTTGTACTTAACTCCTGGGAAGCTTTCTATTTTGATATTGACGCAAAGCTTATGGTCGATTTTGCAAAAGAAGCAGCAAAATACAATATGGATATGCTTGTTATGGACGACGGTTGGTTCGGTGCCCGTGTAAATGACAGAGCAGGTCTTGGTGACTGGTTCGAAAATAAAGAAAGATTCCCCGAAGGTCTTAAACCCTTTGCAGAAGAAGTCAAGGCTCAAGGCGTTAAGTTCGGTATTTGGGTAGAGCCTGAAATGGTAAACCCCGACAGCGATCTTTTCAGAGAGCATCCCGAATGGATACAGGAAACTCCCGGATACGAGCCTCTTCTTTGGAGAACTCAGTATGTTCTTGATATGGCAAACCCCGAAGTTGTTCAGTACCTTAAGGATTCCTTCACAAAGACATTTAAGGATGTTCCAATAGACTACTTCAAATGGGATATGAACCGCCATTTGACAACTGTATATTCCAATGCGCTTCCTCCCGAAAGACAGGGCGAGGCGGCTTACCGCCATATGCTCGGTGTTTATGAGCTTTTCAGATGGCTCAGAGAGCTTTATCCCAATGCGATGATTGAAAACTGCAGCGGTGGCGGCGGACGTTACGACCTTGGCATGATGAAATACAGCACTCAGATTTGGACAAGTGACAGAACCGATCCCAAATGGAGAACTATTATTCAGCACGGTTCAACATTCGGTTATCCCACAACCACAATGAGCTGTCACGTTGCTCATGTTCAGGATTGCCGCAATCCCAGATTCCTTGATTACAGATTCAGAGTTGCAATGAACGGACCTATCGGTTACGAGCTCAATGTTCTTGACCTTGATGACTCCATAAAGCAGACAATGAAAAAACAGGTTGAGGAATACAGACTTTACGAAGACCTCATACTCAGAGGTGATTTCTACAGACTTCTCAACCCCGTTACCGATAATATGAGATATGCTTATTATTTTGTAAATGACGATAACAGTCAGATACTTATGACTTATCTCCAGAATGAGGGTGATGCTAAGAAAACAAAGTATAAGCTTAAGGTTTCAAGAGCCGATAAGAATGCTGTTTATACAGATAAGATCGGTGGCGGAACTTACACAGGAGCAGAGCTTCGTGCCGGAATAATCGTTGAAAGCGATACAGAACAGCAGTATTCAAAGATGTTCTGGTTTTGCAAAGATTAAGTAAAGAAATATAATATATTAAGAGGTAGAGCCCTATACAAAAGGGATTTACCTCTTTTGTTCGGTATAATTGTGACATTAATCGTTTTTTTTAAATTTGCTTGACAGAAAGTTTTATGTGGTATAATGTTTTTACTGTAATACGGTGAATTATTATGTATACTGTTGATTATAGAAATAATCTATGAATATCTGGAAAGAATCCATAGACAAATATTTGAGATTATGATATAATCAATATTATAATACATTTATATTATTGGAGGTTATTGAAAGATGAAAAAAATATTGGTATCCTTATTGGCTTTATCTTTAGCTTCATCCTCGGTTCTTTCGTTAAAAATGACGGAAACGGAGAAGCTGTAATGTTTGCAAATATAAGTGATTTCACTTATTATAGTGAGGATTCTCCTACAGCAATGATATCTTTCTCTCTTAAAGATGAAAATTCCGAGGTCGTCGCTTATTATCCCCACGGAGCAGTCAGACTTTATCCCAATGCGGACGGTGTTTACTCCTTTGAACTTGAAAATGCTTCAGGTGTATTTGTAACAGTCGAACATCCTGAAGTTGTTGAAGAGGTTTCTGAATAATTTTATGTCTTGTTTTAATTAAAAATATAATCTGAAGAAAAGGATAATGTATATGAAAAAAGTAATCTCATTATTAATAGTATTGGTTTTGACGATTTCTGTTTGCAGTTGCGGGAACGGTTCTGTATCATTGCCGGGCTTTGTATATGACGGTGGTATGGAAGTAGACTGTGACGGTAAAACATTCAATTTTGCATCTGCAGGCATTACAGCGTGGTATTCCTCTCCCGAAGACGGAGTTCCCACTTTGGCTGTTGAGCGAATGATGGAAAGATATGATGATGCTGCCGAAAAGTTTAACTTCGTTTTTTCCGCAGATTTTATTGATAACGAAAATATAGTTCAGTTACTTGCTACAGGTGAAGATATTCCGGAAATGATCTATGTAACATCAAACTATGCATATGATCTTTATAAAATGGGAATTCTTGCGTCTCTTAATGAGCTGGATACAGTTGATTCGTCAGATGTGAAATGGGGAACTCCCAACTTTATTCAAGTCGGTAATTTCCACGGTGAACAGTTTGGATTTTTCCCTTGGAATTGGGAATTTGTTCCCGAACATGTAGGTAGTGTTATTTTTAACGGGGAAATGATTTCCGAATACGGTGGAACCAACCCTTATGAAATGCAGGAGAACGGTCTCTGGAATTGGGAAAATTTTGAGTCTGAGCTGAAAAAGTTCTCAGTTATTGACGATTCCGGAATTCAGCGTTACGGCGCTCTTATGACAACAAGATTTATGGCTAAAGCGGCTATATTTTCAAACGGCGGTTCGATTCTTTCGGAAAACGAAAACGGCGGATTCGATTTTGAACTTGATTCTCCCGCAGCTCTTGAGGCTCTTGAATTCGTTTCAAGATTGAATAAGGAAGGTCTCATAAAAGACAATGGTCTTGTAAAGGACAGTGATCTTACTGCGTTCTCTTCGGAGAAGCTTGCTCCTTATTTTGTTGGAGAATCCTTCTATGGTTCATCATTTAACCCCGCAAGTGATGTTTCTCAGACTTGGGCACCTTCTGCTTTAAAATACTTCGGCTATATGCCTTTCCCTACAGGTCCTAAGGGGAATCCCGATACGGATATGGGTGGCTATACTTACAGACGTCTTATGCTTTGCTATATAACTTCTTTGGCAGATATTGAAGCGGACAATATCGGTGCGGTAGTTGATTATATGTTTGAACCTCTTGATGATACAAATGAGGTTGCATGGAAAGATTATCTTGAAACTACTATCTTCTCTGAAAGAGACTTTGATAAGTGCTTGAATAATTTTGTATCTATTTTTGAAAATGTTCAGTATGATTACTCCGTGTATATTCCCGAAAGTGCATACGACAGCTTGGATAATACTCTGAACTCCATTATTGACGGTACAAAATCCGCTGCCGAAGGAATTGCATCTGTTAAGAGTCTCATTGTGGAATCTATAGTTGACTAGTTGCTGTTCTTTGGAATAAATTTTATATGAGCTTAAAAGGGGAGATCTTCTTGAATGAAAAAAGAAGATCTTTCCTTTTTATATATGGTTTAGAGCTTGTCGTAAAATGACTTTGGGGTTGTTTTATATATAATTTGTATAATATTTATGTCCGGTTCATTAAGTTATGAATTTCTTTTAAACAAATACCCTTTCGGTATTGCTAAAAATGAGATTCTATGTTATAATAAGCAGTAGAATCAAAATGGATTACTATTGGCATTTATATTTTCAAGTTTGGAGTATCATATTTATGAGTTTGCAGCTTCCTAAAGAGTATAAACCTACTCTTACCGTCAGACAGACGCTTAAGGCGGTTAAAATAATCAAAGACGTATTTGAGATAGAACTTTCAAAAGAACTTAATCTTGACAGAGTTTCCGCACCTCTTTTCGTAAAGAGCAGCAGCGGTTTAAACGATAATCTCAACGGTGTTGAACGTCCTGTTTCTTTTGAATTTGAAGGGGAGACTGTTGAAATAGTTCATTCTCTTGCAAAATGGAAGAGACTTGCGCTAAAAGAATACGGTTTTGAGCCTTACAGAGGTCTTTATACTGATATGAATGCAATAAGAGCGGACGAGGATCCTGACAATTTCCATTCTCTTTATGTTGACCAGTGGGACTGGGAACTTGTTATTAATCGCGAGGACAGAAATATTGAGTTCTTGAAATCAACTGTTCGTAAAATTGCCGAAGCTATAAGCAATACAAGAACTCTTCTCAGTAAAACTTATCCCAAAGCTCAGATTGAATCTTTAATAGATAAACATGTGTTTTTTATCACAACACAGGAACTTGAAAATATGTACCCCAATCTTACCCCGAAGGAAAGAGAAAATGCTATTGTAAAACAGCATTCAACGGTCTTCCTTATGCAGGTGGGTGATGTCCTCAACAGCGGTGAGAGACATGACGGCAGAGCCCCCGACTATGACGACTGGACATTGAACGGTGATCTTTTGTATTACTTTGAACCTCTTGACTGCGCTCTTGAGATCATGTCTATGGGTATCAGAGTCGATGGGTCAGCTCTTGAAGCTCAGCTTAAAAAAGCTAATGCTGAGGATAGAAAAAATCTTCCCTTCCATAAAAAACT
>JAZSMD010000036.1:0-47508 GCA_045535665.1 Eubacteriales bacterium | reverse complement strand
CTGAATTTACACTAAATATTAAGAAAATAGAATCGAGGATTGTATGATTAATAAATATTTTGATTTTTCATTCAAAACAATAGGTTATATATTGATTACAGGTGGACTTTATCTTATTTCGTATTTTCTTTTGACTATTATTTCTGTTGCGTTTGAAAACGCTCCTGAATTATTTCGCTACTTATTTGTTTATGGATTTAGTTTTATAATTTCTATGTTTGGTTTGTGGAAACTTTCAGAGTTTCAAGGAAGAAGATTGGAGTATGATAATGATTTTAATTTAACTCATCAGCTGATATTTGGAACCTGTATTGGTACAATTATAGATCCTATTTTATTGATTTTCTTACAGTTAATTCCTAAATTGGGGTCTATTATGTTACGTCTTCATTACTATGGTATGTTTCCTGGTGGGTTATTCCATATATATGAAGCAATGGATCTAAATTCTGCTATATTTATAGGTATTATAATTGACATCCCTATATTAATCGTAATAAGAAGTTTAGGATTATTTTACGGAAAAAAGATTGAGATAAAGCATCGTGAATATGTTCAAGATCTTTCAAAGTCTAAAGCAAAGGTTAAATCAAATAGCGATAGTGGCCGTTCATGGCGTGATAGCGTTGGAAATTCTACCGCAAATCGTGCGGAATTTCTAAAGAAACAAAATAAAGATTGAGATTGGGGGGGGAGGCCTTGTTTAGCAAAATAAATTGGAGGATACTTTTTAAAGATTCATTTATTACTTTGTTATCTTATCTAAGTATTTCATTAATTACAGTAGTTTTCGGTAATGTTTTTACTTACATTAAACCCATTATATTTTTGGGAGATAACAATTTGATTAATTCTGTGCTTGCAGTTTCGGCAATTATTTCATCATTTATAGTTTTTTTTATTCAATCATATCATAAGGGGTATGACTTGGAAATAAAGCGGAAATTTCACAAATTAGAGTTTTTTGTTAGTACTGCATTTGCTTGTATTATGTATGTTTTCTTGTCGCTACTATTTGTTTCTTTTTATGAAGGAGGTTCAGCACCTATTATAATTAAATTCTTATTTATGCCAGGTTTCTTTTTATATTCAATTATTGATGTTTTTTTTAAATTTGAAACTAATATATTTGAATGTTCGATATTGCTTTTACCTATTTATATAACAACTCGGATTTGGGGTGTTTATAGAGGTCGTAGCGAAGTTCTTTCAGATCGTGCATATTTAAATCGCGTGGCTGTTCAATATCGAAGAGAAGAAAAGATAAAGAATGATTCATGGAGAAAAAATGGTCAATAATCACAAGTTATATATTGAAGGTCTGAAAGTTTAGAGTTATACCTATCTTTACTAACTATTGGCAAGTATAGTGATATATTAAAATAATGTTAATTGTGAAGGACGAATAAAGCCTGGAAATGAAAAAGTTTATCTTATTATAGATGCTATCAACGAGGCTATAAATCGTAATAGAAAAATCTCCTCTCTTGGAATACCGCTTTTCACAAGTGCATTTCCGACTTCGTCTTCGTTGAAATAGCTCTGTGCGGTGTCGATAGAACGATACCCTATAAATTGAACGATAAGGGCATAAAGTGAACGATTTATATTTTACGACTAAAAACAAAAAAGGCTTGCAAGGAATAAACAACTCCCGGCAAGCCTACATTTTTGCTATAAAACCTATAAAAAAGAGTAAAATACCCCTGTTTTGGCAACAAAAAAACCATAATACCGATATTTTTCGTATCAATATTATGGTTTCTTTATGGTCGGAGTGGCGGGACTTGCCTTTTCTGCGGAAAAGAGTGTGCGAATATCGGCGCTTTCGGTGAAAGATGAAGCCGATATTCCAGCGCTGAGCCGCGGTCGAAAAATACAAGGGTCAAGCGAAGCTCCGCAGTATTTTTCGGGTACCGCAATCGTGGGTTCGGCTCTGACAGTCCACTGGACTGTCATTCACTACCGAACCTTCAAGTCCCGCACATGGAAAGACAGATACAGAACAAAAGTCCTGTATCTGTCTTTGGTCGGAGTGGCGGGACTTGAACCCACGGCATCTTGCTCCCAAAGCAAGCGCGCTACCAGCTGCGCTACACCCCGATAATATTAAATTGTTTTTTTCTTTTGCACAGCTGTCTGCTGCGCTCCCGGTTGCGGTGCTAAAACAGCAATCGAAATTTAAGACTAGACTATTTTACCAAAAAAATGTGGCTTTGTCAAGGTATTTTGAGATAAATAATAAAAAGTTCAAATATGGGATATTCCGAACAGGTTTGTACTAACATATCCGCGCACTTGTAAATGATCAGGGGTGCGACAAAAAACGTAACAAATCAAACGACACTTGCAAAAATCTCTTTTTTATGATATAATGAGAAAAAATCAAAAAAAGAAAATGAAATAACAGACGTAACATCCAAAGGGATTTCATTGTGAAACGGGATGTTTAGAAAGGAGACCTTTTAATGGATAAAATATTTCCCCCTATGTACAGCAAACCCGGAAAACGCCATATCGTTGCCCTTATACCTTGTTTTTTCTGGGTGTTTGTATTGATCCCCATGTATATGCCATATCTTTTCGCCGGGCTATGGGATCAAGGTGAGGTCACCGTTTGGATAGATATTATCTACCATGTAGCGAACGGTGTTTTAATGTTGTTTATACTGCGTAGCTACCTGAGCGACGAGTGGTTTATGTTTACCACCGATGTCCGCTTCTATATTAAACACATAGCGCTGACTGTAGGCATAATTATGGCAACAGTCCTTCTGATTACAGGTGTTCTTTATTTTTACTATTACGATATCACAGATATACTTGAATCCATTCCGCTTGTGGAGATGTTTGTCAGTCATACGCCCCTTGCGGTGCTTGATCAGTCGCCAATATTCGGGACCTTAGCCATTTCACTCTTCTCGCCAATAAGTATCTGCGCATTTTTCTTTTGTATGGCTTTTGCTCCTATATGCAACAGTAAGCCATGGCTGGCATATCTTTTCGTCGCAGTTCTTACATTTTTTCCACCCTTAATAAATATTCTTTGGCGTAACGAAATAAGTCTCGCACTGAACGGATACATTCTCCAACTGCCCGTCAACCTGATTGCGTGCTGGTCCTATCAAAAGACAGATAATGCGTGGACTCCAATGATATCTTTGGCGGTCGTAAATCTGTTGCTGTCCGTATTATCCATTTTTGTTACGCTTCCTATGTTCTTTTGATTTTTATTATACTTTGAATATGAAGAGCCCGTCTCGGAATTCCGAGACGGTTTTTTTATATTCAATATTATGTATAATTAAATATCTGTAGTCTGCTTAATGTATAATTTGTCGGCTATGTTATTATTGACAAAAAGCCGGTTTTTATACTATGTAAAAAATTGTTTCTAATTGACTTTTTTTGGTACAGTTGAGAGTTTCATTATTGAGAAAAATAAACCTTAAAAAAGAGGTTTTTGGGGTAATATTTCGTAAAAATACAATTTTTCCCATTTTTTCTGTATTCCAATGAGTAGAGTTTTGAAAAAAATCACATTTTATTGTTGACATTTATATTAACATGTGGTAAAATAATAAATGAAACCCTTTATTTGGTTTGAGTTCTGTTTACAGATTGTATTGATATATTTTTTATACAGATATTTTATATTTAGGCGATGTTTCATATAATGTTTAAAGAGTTTCTCAGATCGTTTCCGGGAACGGTTTGATATATTTAGTTAATTTGACTGTTTGAGGTTTTTGTTTTTAACTGTATTGATATATTTTTTATACAGATATCTTATATTTAGGCGATGTTACATATAATGTTTAAAGAGTCTCTCGGATCGTTTCCGGGAACGGTTTGATATATTTAGTTAATTTGACTGTTTTAAGTTTTAAGTTTTTGTTTTAGCAGTATTATTAAAGGGGGGATACTGATGAACCGATTGAAAGTGAACATGTTTGGAGATTTTTCCATATACGAAGGTGAAAAACACATTTCATGTAAAGAAAACCGTTCTAGAAAAGTGTGGTCTCTTATAGCTTATCTCATTTATAACAGAGAACGTGTTATCAGCCCGAAAGAATTGATCGATGTCATTTGGAGCGAAGAGGATAAAGATATAAATTATAACGGTGCATTGAAAACTCTTTTATACAGAGCCAGGGCAGAATTGGATAATTTGAATGACGGATTCGGTAAAAGGTGCATCCTTTTTAACGGAGAGGGTTATTCCTGGAATAACGAGATTTCCGTATTTGTAGACTGTGAAGATTTTGAATCAGTTGCCGTCAATATTGAAACACGGTCATTAGATGATATCATAAGAGTTATGAAATATTTCCAAAGGGATTTTCTTGACTGTATTTCAACTGAGTTTTGGGTAATGCCCATAGCCACATATTTCCGTAATCTTTTTATTGACAGCCTCAGGACTATAGTTCCGTCCTTGATCGAAAAGTTTTTTTATGATGAGGCTCTGGAGTTTTGTCAGGTTGCGGTAAACGTTGAACCTTATAATGAAGAAGTGTACCAGTTATATATGAAAGTCTGTATATCCTGCGGTATGCTGAAAAAGGCTGCGGGAATATACCAGAGACTCAGCGAAAAGCTTATTTCCGAACTTGGCGTAATCGCATCGGAAGAGACAAGATCCTTATATCATGAAGCGATCAAAACCAACAATCTGAATCCAATAACTGTAGACACTCTCAGGGAACAGCTTAGGGAAAGCTCCGATAAGCCTGGTGCATTGGTGTGTGAGTACGATTTCTTCAAGGTTCTGTATTATTCTATGGCAAGATCCATTATGCGTACAGGGTTTGCCGTACATATTGCACTGATCTCCGTTGTAACTAAAAACGAGGAGATCCCGCCGCAGAAGCTTGATAAGCTGATGATGTATGTGGAAGGTGTTATCTGCCGCTCTCTCCGCCGAGGGGATTCCGTTGCAAGATGCAGTATTTCTCAATATGTAATAATGCTCCCAAGAGCCGATTATGAAAACAGCTGTATGGTATGTGAGAGAATAGTTAAGTTGTATAATAAAAAGAATATACATAACAATGCAACCCTCAGTTATTCCGTTTGTCCCATAGAACCTGATGATAAGGAGAATTTTCAGTGGATAAGAGAACCTTTGGACAATTGAATAAATTGCTTTTTGCTGAATTTCGTTGTCGGTATAACGGAGATCTTATATTTGATACTGAAAACAGTGCCGTAAATGAGCTTTTCGGTCTGGACGTAAAATATCCGATCAGCGGAAAAAGCTTATGTGATATTATCTCAGCCTTGGATAAAGAAGATCTTTTATCTGAAATCAGGAATCAGTCCGAAACAGACGGGGAAGTCGAATTTGTTATAAGTACCCGTGACGGACGGTGGATACTGTGTAAGGGCGTTTTGGAGCGCTGTGACGGAGACTTGTATATTTGCGGTCTGTTCGTTGTTATTTCAAAGCTCAAAAGCGTTTTCAATATGCAGGAGTCAAAGCTCGATAAATACGAGGGAATGATTGCCGAATTGAACGAAATGCTTTCCAAAGATCCTCTTACAATGATATTGAATGCAAAAAGCACGAGAAATCTGTGCGAGGAATATATCGCAGGAAATAACGGCAGTTTTGCTTTGATGGTCATAGATATCGACTGCTTCAAAACGATAAACGACGTTTACGGTCATATAACAGGCGATAAGGTCCTGATCAAAATAGCGGAGATCATAAAGAATCTCTTCAGAACAAACGATATCGTCGGCCGTATCGGAGGCGATGAATTCCTTGTTCTGATGAAAGGCGTAGAAGACAAGGCTATTGTGGAGAATAGAAGCTCCCAGATCATATCTGCCTTTGGAAATACCTGTTTCAGCGAAATAGAGTGCGGTAAACTCAGCTGTGCTGTGGGTGTTTCATTTGTAAAAAACAATAAAATGAGCTATGATGACATTTTCCGCGTTGCCGACAGTTCTATGTATTCGGCTAAAAATAAGGGCGGAGCTTGTTACGAGATCTGTGAATTACAGTGATTGATTGAATTATAATATTAAATACGGAGGAGGGGTACGAATAAAATGGACGGATCACCGAGAGACCTGTATTTGCCGTTGTCTTTGAGTCAACGTAATATTTTTAATCTTGAAAAGGCTTTTTCAGGAACGTCAATAAATAATATCAGTACGACAGTGCGTATACGCGGCAGTGTCGATTTCGTACTGCTTCAGAAAAGTATAAATCTTATTATAGAAAAAGATTCCTCCTTGCGTCTTCGTTTGGTCAATGTTGACGGAGAGACGCTTCAGTACAGTGCTCCTTATATCAGGGAAGAGTTCCCCGTATACGATTTTACGAATACGAGCAGTGAAGGTATTGAAAATTGGGAGGCAGCCGTAACAAAAGAGCTTATCCCTCTTGAAGACGGACCTCTTTACCGTTTTATTCTCTTCCGCGATTCTGAAAACAGCGGCGGTATATTGGTAAAATTGCACCATATCATCGCAGACGGCTGGTCTCAGATAATGGTTTGCAACAAGATAGGCAAAACGTATCTTGAATTGCTCTCAGGGGAGGGTGTTTCACTTGAAGAATCACCCGACTATCAGCTTCATATTCAGGAAGAATTGGATTATCTTTCATCTAAAGCATATGGCAGAGATGAGAAATATTGGAAGTCCATAGTTGAACGTATAGGCGAGCCTTCTTCTCTGAAAAATATATACAGCGCCTTTGTAAGCCCTGTCGGAAGACGTATGAGTTTTGAGCTTCCACAGGTCATAAATCATGCCGTTTTCTCCTTCTGCCAGGAAAAACGTGTTTCTCCATTTGCCGTATTCTACATGGCTCTTGCCATATATTTCAAGCGAAACGGCGGCGCTGACCGCTTTACCATAGGCGTTCCCATTTTCAACAGAACAACAAGTGATTTCAAGCAAAGTACGGGTATGTTCGTTACAACATTACCGTTCTTCAATGAAATACGCGATGAATGGACTTTGAACACCTTTAACGAGGATCTTTTTGAAAAATGGTACGAGCTTCTCCGTCATCAGAGATATCCTTTCTCCGATATTTGTAAGCTTTCAGGCTCAGACGGAAGACTTTTCAATATCGCTTTGTCATATCAGGACAGTAAGATATATGAAAGCCGTGAGGCATCTGTTCATTTAAGCGGTAGATGGCATTACTGCGGATATCAGGCTGAACAGTTGACTATCCACGTTACAAATCTGAAAGATCATCAGCAGTATGCGGTGGATTACGATTATCTTGCCCAGTATTTTACAGAGCAGGAGATCACGGCGCTTCACAACAATCTGTGCCATATCCTGTATGAGGCACTGAACGAGCCCGATAAACCCATTCATTCACTTAACGTTTTATCCCTCGAAGAAAAAGAGCAGGTTTTATATACTTTTAACAAGACGGACAAGTATCTGGAAGATGTTTCAGTTTATGATCTCTTCCTGCGAAAGAGCCGTAAATACCTCAACAGAGCGGCAATTATCCATAACGGTGAACGTATGACCTATGGCACCTTGTTACATAAAGGTGCCCAGTATGCCTGCGCAATAAGCGAAACTGTAAAAGGTCACAATGAGCTTGCCGCAATAATGCTTCCAAGAGATTTTAATCTTCCTGCCGCAATGATAGGCGTTCTTCAGCAGGAGTGTGCGTACCTGTTGCTTTCAAATTCTCTGCCTGCGGAGCGAATCAGAAAAATATTGAAACAAAGCGAAGCCGCTGTTTTAATTACCGATACTAACGGAAAAAAACTTGTGGGCGAGCTGAGTATTCCCATATTGACCACCGACGAGGTCGAATCCTCGTACGGAATTCCTGCCTATAAAAACGGATGTGACTGCAATGATCACAGCGATCTTCTTGCATATGCCGTTTACACTTCGGGCAGTACGGGTGAACCTAAGGGCGTAAAGATCACCCAAAAGAATCTCTTGAACCTTGCTCAGGAAATGGAGCCTGTGTACGGCAGCGGAGCGGTGCTTTCTGTATGTAACGTGGGCTTTGACGCCTTCATGCTTGAAAGTATCGTGGCTCTTCTTAACGGCAGGACTATAGTATTCCCGACAGACGGCGATCTTGAGTCACCTGAACGTCTTGCGGAGCTGATGAACAGCTATGCGGTGGATTTCTTTGCAATGACACCTTCCCGCCTTTCCGTTTTGCTTGGAAATAAGACGTTTAAGAGAGTAATGTACCGCATGGAAAGCATCGTATGCGGTGGCGAGCATTTCCCGCCCGAATTACTTAAAAAGCTTAAATTATGCACAAATGCACGAATATATAACCAGTACGGACCTTCCGAAGCTTCCGTTGTTGTAAGTATGAAGGAGCTTTCACGTGCAGATAAAATTACCGTTGGGTCTCCTCTCGGTAACTGCAAGATGTACGTTCTTGACCAATGGCTGAATCCTTTGCCCGTAGGCGGCAAGGGCAGACTGTTTATCGGAGGAAAGTGCGTAGGCGGCGGATATCTGAATAACCCCGATATTACAGAAAAGGTTTTCAGAAGCAATCCGTTTATAAATGATGACAGAATATACGATACCGGAGATATTGCCCATTGGACCTCCAACGGTGAGATAGTTCTTATCGGCAGAGTTGACAGTCAGGTCAAGCTCCGCGGTCTCAGAATAGAACTTCAGGAGATATCTTCCTGCGCAGAATCCTTCCCAGGAATAATTTCTGCCTTTGCGAAAATATGCAATGTTAACGGCTCTGAGCTTTTGGGCGTGTACTACACTTCCGATACCGCGATCCGTGAGGCGGATATTATTGCCCATATGGCAACTTATTTGCCCGAATACATGATACCTTCCTTCTTTATTCATGTTCCGTCGTTGCCAATAACCGCAAACGGTAAGGTGGACGAGTCTTCTTTGCCCGTTCCCAAATTTATTATCGGTGATGACTGCGGTGCGGTTTCTCCCGATGCGGAAAAAATACTTGACATATTCAGAAATGTTTTGAATAATCCCTCAATAGGCGTTTCAGGTGACTTTTTCAGAAATGGCGGAAACTCACTCAACGCTATGCAATGCGTTATGGAGATAGAAGAGCAGCTTTCAAAGAAGATCCGTATTGCGGACCTCTATGCATACAGAACAGCGGCAAGACTTGCTTCTTACATATACGGCGGAGATATAAGCTCGGCTGTTGCTTCCGCTGAAAACAGACCTTCAGGTTTGTCTCTTGTGAAGAAAAACAAAAAGAATGAATATCCTTTGAGCGGTATTCAGCAGGGAATATACATCCAGTCAATGCTTGACAGCAGCGGTCTTGTATATAATATGCCGGGCGCTTTCAAGCTGGAAAAGAAGCCTGATTTTGAGCGTCTTGAAAACGCATTCAGTTCACTCGTAAAGCAGGATGCTATCTTCAGAACTGTTTTTGTTCAAAGCGAAAACGGTGTTTCTGCACGGATACTTGATAACGTAAGCTTTAAGCTTGAATTTATAGAAGGCGAAGATTTTGAATCTGCATCAATGAATTTCCTTCGTCCTTTCGACCTTTCCAAGGCACCGCTCCTCAGAGCAGGTATGTGGACTTCTCCCGACGGGGAATGGTTCTTGTTTATTGACTGCCACCACATTATCGGTGACGGTCTCAGCACTCCGATAATATTACAGCGTCTTGATAGCTTCTACTGTAACGGAGCTGTCAATACCGAATGGGATTTTTACGATTATTTGAATTCAGTTTCCGACAGAGCTGCTGATGATAAAATGATCGAAAGCTGGAGATCTCACCTTGAAGATCTCCCCGAAAGACTTGATCTTTGCGGAGATCATCCACGACCCAATACGTTTGACTATAAAGGAAAAGAATATGAAGTCCTGTTTGAAGAGAAAGAGAGCAGGGCTTTCGAGGCATACTGTAAAGCAAAAGGTCTGTCTGAATTTTCCGTATTCCTGGCAGCTTACGGAATGTTGCTTTCCGCTGTTTCGGGCAAAAATGACCTTATAATCGGCACGCCCGTATCGGGAAGAGACATTGTGGGCTCAGCTGATATTTGCGGTCCGTTTATAAAGACTCTTCCTGTTCGTCTGAAGGTAAAGAAGGATATTACAGTTGATGAATGGCTTGGCTCAGTTTGTGATGAGATATTTTTCGTGCTTGACAATCAGAATATCTCTCTTGAAGAAATAATCAATGCCTTGGGACTTCCTCACGGAGCACAGAATGCTCTTTATCAGGTCATGTTGACCCAGAGCCCCGTTGATACTGCCGAATTCAGACTTTCCGATTCAAAAATGGAATTTGCTCCAATATCCACAGGCAGAGTGAAAATGGATATGATCCTTGATATAAGAAAGAGCGGAGACCGACACTCTCTCGTATTTTCATATGCCACAAGCCTCTTTGAAGAGGAAACGGTTGCGTTCTACGGCAGATGTATTAAAAATCTTATTGGTGAATTCATTGAATATGGCGAGGCAAAGCTTTCCGATATCAGAATAATGTCGGATGCGGATCGTTATGTCCTTATAGATACGCCCAATTACAATGTTTCGCCCTTCATAAACTGTCCCATTCATAAGATGCTTAACAATATTGCATCAATAAATAAAAACGAAACTGCGATCATATTCCATGATGAAAAAACTTCCTTTGCTCAACTTGAGGCAAGGGCAAATCATATTGCTGATTTCATCGTTTCAAAAGGAATAAAAGAAGGTAGTTGTGTTGCTCTCTGTATGAAGAGAACACCCGATATGATAGCCGCTATGTACGGGATCCTGAAGGCAGGCTGCTCATATATGTTCCTGCTCGACAGCTTCCCTGAGGCGAGAATAAAATATATGCTCGACGTCTCTGCTGCGGTGCTTATAATTTGCGATGAATTTGTGGAATTACCGAAAAAATATACTGCAGAAAAGTTGGCTGCAGATATTTGCCTGCTTCCCGAATTCAAGCAGACCAAAGAATATAATTTTAACGTAAAGGATAACAGCCTCGTAAACGTGCTGTTTACATCAGGCTCAACGGGACAGCCGAAGGGCGTAATGCTCCGACACCGTTCTGTAAGCAACCTTTATTCTCAAATGAAGAAAATGCTTTCTTCGGCAGAAGGTAAAGTGCTTTGTTCAACGAATGCTGTTTTTGACTGCTTTATCGTTGAAACATTGATAGCTCTTGCCCTCGGCAGAACAGTTGTTCTTGCGGACGAGGAAGAGATGATGCTGCCTTGGAAGCTTGCGGCTTTGATCGAAAAATATGAAACATCTGTTTTTGAAATGACGCCCACAAGACTTAATATGTGTCTTGGCAATGAGGCTTTCCGTCAGGCTGCAAAGTATATCAAAATAGTATTACTCGGTGGCGAGGTCGTTACCGACAGACTTGTTAATAAATTTTATGACTGCTCCGACGGTGTTCTGATGAATATGTACGGACCCACGGAAGCAACGGTATTCACCACAGCTGAACCTCTTAAGAGGGGCGAACATATAACGGTAGGTGCGCCTCTTCAGAATACGAGGGTATACGTGCTTGATGAAAACAGAAAGCCCGTACTTCCCACCGCCTGCGGTGAGCTGTATATTTCAGGTGAATGTCTGTCTTTGGGTTATGTTGGCAGAGACGATATTACAGAAGCGTCTTTTGTTGACGATATCTATTTCCCCGGTGAGAAAATGTACAGAAGCGGTGATATTGCACGTTTGCGTATTGACGGCCGCTATGATTATATCGGAAGAAAAGATTCTCAGGTCAAGCTCAACGGTCAGCGTGTTGAATTGGATGAGATAAACGGTGCCATTGAAAAATTGGCTGAAAATATTCAGGCTGCGACTGTTGCGGTCACAAAAGAAAACGGCTCAATGGAATTATTTGCGTATTATGTAACCGAGGATAATTCTTTGACAGAATCCAAAGTCCTTTCTGAAATCAAAAAATATCTTCCTGAGTACATGATACCTTCCGTTATTGTAAGATTGGAAAAAATGCCTCTTACCGCAACAAATAAAAAAGATCTTGTTCTGTTGAAAAATTATGCTTTTGACAAAGATTCTCTCAAGGATCTCCTTTTCGTTCAGAACGGTAATGTTGCAGAAACTTCAGATACCGAGTCCGTTGAAGAATCTCTTTCCGCGGATATCCCGAATGAAAACAACACACCCACTGTCGGTGGCTCTGTTTCTGATATCAACGTTGAGTATGTTCTTTCTGTATGGAATTCCGTACTCAGTATCCCTGTAACCTCAGCAGATTCAGAATTCTTCTCAAGCGGCGGCACTTCAATGCTTGCATTGACTGTTCTCGGCAGATATTATAATGACAAGCTTGAAATGTCCCTCAGCGATTTCTATAATAACCCCACCGCAAGACAGCAGGCAGAACTGCTCAGAGCTGCGTACTGTGTCGAAGAGCTTCCAAAAGAGCTTCCGTCTGAAGAGATTTCCGAAGAACTTCCGTCTGAAGAGCCTCTTACCAATGAGCTTTTGGAGAATTGCGGGAAAGCCGTATTTGTAAGCGGAGCTACGGGCTTCTTCGGAGCTCATCTTGTAAAAGAGCTTATTGATAACGGTACTTCAGATATCATTTGCCTTATCCGCAACGGCAAATCCGAACGTCTTGCTGAAATACTTTCCCTGTATTTCGGTGAAGAATCTTGTACCTCTATGATGGCAAGAATAAATGTCGTCAGCGGTGATATTTCCGAGCCTCAGTTTGGAATGAGTGATGAGGATTATTCAATTCTCGTCAGCCGTGTCAGCGAGATATATCATTGCGCAGCTGATGTCCGTCACTATGCGGCAGATATTGATTCTTACATGGCAACCAACGTCGGCGGTACTGAAAATATGATCGCTCTTGCGAAGCTTTCAGGGGCATATCTGTATCATATTTCAACCTGCAGCGTAAGCGGATATTCTTTAAAATCTTCCGGTAAGAAAATAGATTTTACTGAAAATGATTTTGATATCGGTCAGGTCTGGGAAAAGAATATTTATGTAAAAAGTAAATTCCTGGCTGAAAAGGCTGTTTTTGAAGCGATGAAAACGGGCGTGAAAGCGAAGATCTTCCGTCTCGGCCGTTTGGTTGGACGTGATTCTGACGGTAAATTCCAAAAGAATCCTGAAACGAATGCGTTCTATTTAACATTGAAGGGCTTCAAAGCCGTCAATGCTTTGCCTACGGGTGTGGAAAATAAAAAGCTTGATCTTATGCCCATCGACAGATCAGCGAAGCAGGTAATGATTCTGCGAAACGGCGAAAACAGCGTTTATCATATAATAAATCCTGAACCGCCAACCCTGGGCGAGATCCTCAGAGCAGTAAGCCCATCTATTCGATCCGTTTCTATTGAAGAGTTCTACGGTATTTTACATTCCGGAGCTGCAGATCTTGACGGGGCACTCTTCGGATTAGTAATTGATACGGTAAGATCCAACTCTTTGGAATCTTATATTCAGGTTACTAATACAGTAACTACCGAAGACTTGAAAAAGCTTGGGTATGTTGCAGAGACTGTAGATATTGAAACTGTATTAAAAGATTTTTAATTGAGGAGATATTTCGATGATTTCTGATTTTTCGGTTTCTATATTTATCTTAACCCTTATCTCATTTGCGGTCTTTTATATCTGGAGTCGTAAAACTCCGAAAAAAAGAGACTTTCTCAATAACCTGTTTTTATTTCTTGCATTTGCATATGCCAGCTGGGTAATACCTCTTATTATAATGAAGTTTGTGGATCCGTCAAACAAGACTCTCATGTTCTTGCTTGACTGTGCAATGCAGCCGGGAGGCGCGCTGTGTTCCCCCATATATCTGTGTATTGCAATCTCTTTTGTCAAGGGATATCTGAAAATGCAGCCGTGGATGAAATGGTTGTTTATCCCGCCTATCCTTACGATTCTTGTTTCGTGGACAAACCCCTTGCATCATTTGTATTATGTTGAATTCTCTGTTGTAAGAAGTGAATTGGTTTTTGGACCCTATATACTTATAAGCGGTTCCTTCAACTATATCTTCCTTGTTTCGGGAATCGTATACATGGTCTGGTTTGGATTGAAAAACAAGACCTCATTGTATTGGAGACAGTGCCTGATGTTTATCATCAGCGCGTTATGTCCGTTTCTTGTGAGTGTTTTTGCTACTTTCAGCGGACGGGATTTCCCAATAACGGCAACTCCGCTGAGCTTCCTTGTAACGGTCGTATTCAACGGTATTGCAATATTTCAGTTCCATGTCCTAGATATCAGTCCCATAGCGACTCAACATATATTGAATGCCATATCAGACAGCTATCTTGTTTTGAGCGATACAGGGATAGTTATAAAATTCAACCACAGATTCGAAGAGCTTTTTGCAAAAGTCTACGGAATCTCAGAAAGCAGTAAGCTCAGCGACTGTTTATCCAAAAGTGATGGAACCCAGAAGGATATCATTTACGGTATTCTTGCCGCCATTGATTCAAGCAAAAGAGGCGAAACTCATATTTCCTATGAGCAGTCAGCGGTATTGACTGTTGACGGAAACACTAAAAAATATTACTTTGTGGTAGAAGTTTCACCTCTTGATTATTACGGTCAGCTGTCAGGCTTCGTTGTTATGTTCAAGGATATAACACAGCTTCGTGACAGCATGAAAAAACTTCAGGCAAACCAGGAACGAATGATGGAACAGGAACGTTTTGCGTTTCTCGGTCAAATGATCGGCGGTCTTGCTCATAACCTTAAAACTCCCATCATGAGTGTTTCAGGTTGTGTTGCCGCATCGGAAGCCCTTGTTGAAGAGTGTGAGTCAAGTCTTCATGACGATGAGGTCACAACTGATGACTACATGGAGATATATGCCGAAATGAAGGATTGGTTCCTTAAGATAAAGGAAGCTACTTCCTATATGTCAGATATTATCACCGCCATAAAAGGACAGGCTGCAAATATAAGCACCGATGATAAAATAACCTTTACCATTGAGGAAATGCTTAAAAGATGCTCTTTGCTTATGCGCCACGAGCTTTTGAAAAGCGGCAGCAGTCTGAAGCTGAATTATAATAAAAACGAAGAGATATCTCTTCGCGGTGATATCAATAATCTCGTTCAGGTCATCAATAACCTGATAAGCAATTCCAATGATGCTCTCAAGCAAAAAGGCGGCGGAGACATCGAAATAGATATAAGCCATACTGATGAAAATTTGCTGATCCTTGTTAAGGACAGGGGAGACGGTCTTTCGGAATCTGTTCGGGAGAAGCTTTTCAAGGTAATGGTAACAAGCAAGGGAACTCAAGGCACAGGTCTGGGTCTCTATATGTCAAATGCAGTAATCAGAGCTAAATTCAATGGCGAAATGTGGGGCGAAAACCGCGAAGGCGGCGGTTGTGTATTCGGTATAAAAATCCCGTTGGATATTGTTCAGATTCGTCCGATTAAAATACAAATGGAGTAATTCTTAATGAGACAGAACAGAAAAATATTGGAAAACAGAATATCAATATTGACTCTTGATGACGATCCTATTATGACCTCAGCTATCAAAGCCTATTTTAACCGTTCAGGGTATGATGTTGATGTCGAAAATGATCCTTTGAAAGCTATTGAGCGTATCAGAGTCTCTTCCTACGATATTTTGTTGCTTGATTTTCTGATGAGTCCCATATGCGGCGATCAGGTTGTTGAGAAAATACGTGAATTCAATAAGGATCTATTTATAATACTTTTGACAGGACATAAGAGTATGGCTCCTCCTGTTAAGACAATTCGTCAGCTTGATATTCAGGGTTATTACGAGAAGAACGACCGTTTCGATCAGCTTGAGCTTTTGGTTGAATCCTGCGTTAAATCCATACGGCAGCTGAGAATAATAAAAGATTATCAGAAATCCCTTTCAAGTGCATATATGCAAACGGTCGATACCTTAAGAACTGTTGTTGAAACAAGAGATAAGGAGACCAAGGGTCATTCGGAACGCGTTTCCTTATTGGCAGTATCCTTGGCGGAGGAACTGTCTCTTCCGATAGAAGAGGTCGAAAACCTCAGAATTGCAGGACTGTTCCATGATATCGGAAAAATAGGGGTCAAGGATTCGATTTTGTTGAAAAACGGACCTTTAACTTCCGATGAGTTTGAAGAAATAAAGAAGCACCCCGTTGACGGTGAGTTTATAATAAAGGAATTTTCTCCTTTCAATAAGCTTCTTTCTATAATAAGACAGCATCACGAGCGGTTTGACGGAACAGGTTATCCCGATAAACTTGCCGGAGATGATATCTGTATGGGTGCGCGTATTGTAGCCGTTGCGGATTCCTTTGATGCGATGGTTTCTAACCGTGCATACAGAAAAGGCTTGGGCTTCGATAAAGCAATTTCTGAAATAAGAAGATGCAGAGGAACTCAGTATGATCCTGTTGTGGTTGATGCCATGGAGAGTTTGATCTGCCATATGGGCGAGGATGAGTTTAAAAAAACTTTCTGTCCGAATGATAATGGAGAGGAGCTCAACCAATGAAGAAGTATCCGTTGAATCAAGTAGAATATTACACACGATTTCGGGATATGATTGATGGAATCGTCCTCGGTAATGAGGATAAAATGGCAATCTCCTGGTTTACCAGAAAAGGTGAAGAACGCGGCGTTACTTTAGGTAAGTTGCGAGACGATATCCTTTGTCTGCAAAGCCGACTTGTAAGCTTGGGTCTGGCAAGGAAACACATTGCAATCTTGGGCGAAAACAGCTATGAGTGGCTGCTTGTTTATTTTGCTTCCACCTATTGCGGAGCGGTTGCTGTTTGTGTGGATATCGAACAGCCCACGGAAGTTATAGATCAGATGCTGAAGATGGCTGATGTTGACGGAATCTTTTTTGCCAGAGGCTATGATTCCATAAGCAGTTCCTATTCAAAAGGAGAAAAGCCTGTATTTTCATTGTTTGAAAATGAGTCTTTTACTTCAATATACAAACTTATAGAAGAGGGAAGAGTTCTTCTTGCAGATCCTTCTTCCGAAACGGAATTGAACAGTGAAGTAACTCCCGATATGACAGCTTCAATAGTTTTTACTTCCGGAACCACGAATTATTCCAAGCCCGTAATGCTTAGTCAGGAAGCGATCCTTACAAATGCTTCCGATGCTCTTGCTAATGTGGCTATCGGTGATAAGGCTTTTACATCTTTGCCTTTTTACCACACATACGGCTTGACTTGTTCTGTGTTGTCAATGCTTATAGGAAAAGCTCATCTCTATATCAACGGCAATCTCAAAACTGTATTCCGTGATATTATGCAGGCAAAGCCTCATACCATGCTTACGGTTCCGCTGATGCTTGAAACTATTTATACCAAGATGTGGCTGGCTGTTGAAGAAAGCGGAAAAACCGCAAGCCTGAAAAAATTGCTTAAGATAAGAAGAATTCTTCAGTCTTTGGGCATCAAAAAGAATTTCAGCATTCTTGAACAGCTGCGAGAAAAGTGTTTCGGTACCATACAGCTGATAATTTGCGGCGGTGCTCATATGAGCCGCGAGATCATGGAGGATTTTTATGCTTTGGGCGTTCTTGTCGTTCAGGGCTACGGTATAACAGAGTGTGCGCCTCTTGTAAGTGTAAACAGAAACAAAATGAATAGATTCGATACTGTCGGTCTTGTATCTGCACATTCAGAAGTTAAGATCGAAGACGGTGAAATACTGGTACGCGGAAAGAATGTAATGACGGGTTATTATAAGAACCCCGAACTTACAGAAGAGGCATTCTGTGACGGTTGGTTTAAAACCGGAGATCTCGGTGAAATAGACAGTGACGGATTTTTACATATAACAGGAAGAAAAAAGAATCTTATCGTTTTTAAGAACGGCAAAAAAGTTTCACCTGAAAAGCTTGAAGATATAATAAGAAAAATTCCCATAGTCCAGGATGTTATCGTTTACGGCGCTGCCAGCGGTGTATCCGCAGACGACGTTCAGGTATCAACGAGTATTTACCCTGATATGGAAAAGACTAAAGGAATGACTTCGTATGAAATATTGGAAACACTCCAGTCTGAAATAGATAAGATCAATGAAAATCTTCCCATGTATCAGCAGATACGTATGATCAATATCAGAGAGCAGGAGTTTTCTAAAACCGCTCTCAGCAAGATAAAAAGATATCTTGTTTAGACATGAGTAAGGAGTTTAAATTGATGGAAGAAAAATTGTTTCACTTTATTGAAAAAGTGATTTTTAAGGTTACGGGAAAAAAAGGTCTCGTTTATGAAACTGATTTCGTAAAAGATCTGGGACTTAATTCCTTTGATATAATGAATATAGTTTCTGTGTTTGAAGAACATTTTGATGCAGATATACCAAGCAGGGACGTTTGGAAAATGCATCTTGTAAAAGATGTTATTGATTATATGATAAAGCATGGATATACGAATGTCTGAAGCTTTTGAGAAAATTTCTTATTTATATATTTATCCCATAAATTCGCAAAGTACGGATGAACTGATAACTCTTTCGGTAAGAGATTTTCAAGGACGTCTGGGGTACAGTGATAATTGTGATGTTAATATTTTCAGAACGGAAAAAGGCAAACCCTGTTTGTCAGAACCTGAAAATTTATATGTTTCCGTTTCGCACAGCGGGGAATACTGCGTTATAGCAGTGGCTGATGTCCGGATAGGTGTGGATATTCAACATCATGACAGATTTGTTGATGAAACTGAAGCTGAAGCAGCTGCCAGATATTTGAAATTATCTCAACGTTTCTTTCATTCTGATGAATATGAGTATGTAAAGGTAAATCCCTTAACACATTTTTTCGATGTTTTCTGCTTGAAAGAGAGCTATGTAAAGTGTAATGGGGAAGGCCTTGACGATAATTTGGGTACTTACAGCGTTCTTCCTGCTGATCGGGACTTAAAAAAACGCTTCTGGACGGCTTTAGGTATGTATTTCAGGACGTTTGAATTCGAATTCGGATATACTTTTTGTATGTGTTCAGCCCTTCCGACAGCGGTTGAAATTGTGAAAAAAATGTGAAATAAATGGTCTGGCAAGATTATGACCGAAAATGTGACTGCAAAATTGTATAATAGGTGCAAAGGTTAAGGTGGTGATGTATATGGCAATGCAAACTTATGAAAATTCTTACAGAACAACGCTTGTATGTGTTGACTCTTATGAAAACAGGATCCCTTGCGGACGAATTTATAATGCTTTTTTTGATCAAGGCATAGAATTCGTTGGAGTTATGGATTTTCTTCGTAATATGGAGAAAATATTCGGTGAAATAAACTCTCCTCAGGAGTTTTTCCCGAAAAGATCCTTTAATTCAAATAAGGGAAAGCATCAGCAAATATACACTGATGAGAGTGTAAAAGTCGGAAAAAGAGCGACATTTTCAATTAAATTGCTGTTTAGACAAAACGCAAGTTGGCAAGGAGCCATTACATGGCGCGAGAGGAAATATGAGGAAAGTTTCCGAAGCTGCCTGGAATTACTTTTACTTATGGACGGGGCCTTATCGGAAGACACTTAATCGTTAAGTGTCTTTCTTGCCCTAAAAAAGACAAAAAGATTTGATTATAATGTGAAATTTCATTTTTTTTAAGTTTTTTAGCAAAAAAACAGAAAATGTGACTCGTTATGAAACCGAAATGGGTTATACTATAGAAAAATAATCCCAAAAGGCACAAAATAACAAAAACAATGCCACTCAGGCTTATATATAAATTGTTATTACTACAAATATAATATATGAAAGGAAAATCACAATGAAACATTTTACAAAGACATTCATTTCGATGCTACTCGCTGTCAGCATGTGTTTAGGCTTTTTGCCTCCCGTTAATATGTTGGCAATTGGCGAAGACGTTATAGACGGCATCCAGAATTTAATGATGAGATCAGTTGTAAATGAATCTGATTCCGAAGAAGACAACGAAACATATTATGAAGTAGAGTTCGTAATGCCCGAAGATCTCGGCGGCGAAGTTCTTGCTACTCAGTATGTTAAAGAAGGCGGAGTCCCCGTACTTCCCAATAATCCGCACAAGGATGAATACGAGTTCAAAGGATGGACTCCCGATGTAACGGCTCCTGTTTCAGCGGATACAATATACACAGCAGTATTTGAAAAGGTTTCTGTTTATACAGTAACTATTAAATATGTTAAAGCTGATACATCAGAAAAACTTTTCGAACCGTATGTTTTGAGCTTCTATGCCGGTGAAACAATTTCCGCAGAAGTTGATTCTCCCGAAGTTTCAAACTGGATCACAGACAAGAAAGATTCAGTGATCGTAATCAACAAGGATACTTTCAATGAAAGCTCCACAGTTGAGATCATCGTAAAATATTATCCTGTTGAAGCTCCTTATACTGTAGAACATTATTTCGAGACTCTCGACGGTGGATACGAGCTCGACGAATCCAAGACAGAATATAAAGGTGGCTATGTAGGAGACAACGTAACTCCCGAAGCTTTGTTGGAGATCGAAGGCTTCCATCTTGCAAGCAAGAGCGATCCCGCAGACCTTACTTCCGAAGGTATAACTTTCAAAGTTTATTACGACCGTGATGTTAATACTATAGTATACGATGTTCGCGGCGGTAAAGCTATTGAAGCTATCAGCGGAAAATACGGTGCAGAGGTTGTAATTCCCGAAGGCGACAGAGTCGGTTATATTTTCAAAGGCTGGCATACATCTCCTGCTTGTTCATTTGAATATGAAGTAACCTGTACAGAAGAAAATTGTCCTCACAATACTCTCGAATGTAATAAGTTGATTGAAAACTGTGTTTGTGGCAATGCTCTTTCTGCCGGTGATGTTATTACGATCCCCTCAGCAAAGACTACTACATATTATGCAGGCTGGGCTCGTGATGAAGTTGAGTATACAGTTGTATACATGATTGAAAAACCCAACTTGGGTTACGATGTTGATCCTGACAATATCAGTCTTTATGATTTCAATGCTTCAGACCTTACATTTACAAGAAAAGCTCTCGTTGAAAGCAAAGTAGAAGCTCTTGCTGAAGATATCAATTATCAGGGTCTTACTGCTTACGCTGTACACAAAGATGAAAATGAGTATGCTAAGGATGTAAGAATTGCAAGCTATGTTGCATCTGATTCCGCAACATTGGCTGCTGACGGTTCTACACTTATTAACGTATACTTTAAACGCGATCATTTCACATACGTATTGGACGGATACAACTCCTTCAAACGTTATGGCGATCACGGTGACTGGCGTGATGACCAGTTGGGTGACGAAGAACCCGTACACCTTTATTTTAAATATAACAGTATTCCCGAAGGTATTACAGGTACTCGTGAAGGCGATTACTGGAGCGAGATCATTATTGAAAAGGTTCATTACGGTGAAGATATTACAGACCGTTGGCCTGATATCATGAACGGTGAATTCTACATTAAGAGAGACGGACAGTTTATTACTCTTAACTCAGCAAATATCCAGGTTGCCGTAGGCGCAACAGAAGGCGCTTTCGTTTTCGACGGATGGCGCGGTATCCTTGATGAGCCCATTAACACTGACGGTCGTAAAGGCTTTAAGGTAACAGGACGTCAGTTGTGTAATTTCAACCGCGAAGGCGAAGAATTGGTTAATAAGTGGCGCGGCTGTCTTATGGTTCAGCTTTACCCCTCAAGAATGCTTTCAATCGTTGAAAAAATTATAATTCCCGCAGATGCTCCCAGAAACACAACAGGTGCTCCTTTTGAAGCTTCTCTTGATAAATATTCTCAGTACGGTACTATCAGTTCTTATAACCAGTCCGCATTGTTTGTAGATTGGGAAAGAGCGTCAGATCATAATCTTGTAAACCAAGGCTCATTTGATCCCAATGAAGATTATTGGTTAAATATAAGAGGTTCCGGTGAAAAATACCTTCCCCATACATATGGTTGGTGGGTTAATAAAATTGCAGGTTTTGAATATGACTGGTACAAGACCGAACACACATACGGTGCGTATAGCGGTACTGCGGAAAATCCCTATAATGCCCACTATGTATCCGTCTGCTTGTGTAGCAGATCTAACTGTGGATATGCCCGCAGTTATGATGATGCAAGAGGTCTTGCTACAGACGATAAACAGGTTCGCTTGATGCCTTACCTGTACAACCGTCTTGACTACACATTGAACTTTATTCCTGTTTTAGGCGACGACTCTTTGGCAGTTTCCTATGAAGTTCCTTATGAAGCTGCTCTCTCCTGGTGGGAACCTATCATCTCTGAAGAGCAGATGTATGTTACAGTTGACAATATCACATATACCTTCAGCGGTTGGTATTATGATGAAGAATATACAAAACCCGTAGATTGGGCAAACGATTTAATGCCCGCAGAAGGTTTCTCCCTTTATGCAAAGTGGATTCCTCAGACAATCGAAATTACATTCGACTTGAACTATGAAGGAGCTCCCGAGCCTGAAACATACGAAATGTATGCAGGTTCTTTCATGAAGGATCAGCCTGATTTCTCAGCCGAACCTGTTCGTGAAGGTTATAAATTCCTTGGTTGGTATACATCAAAGACAGTAGATTCAAATAATGAATTCGCTGTTGATCAGGGTATTGCCGTAGGATACGATAAGAGCACGATTTATGCTGCATGGCAGAAACTTACCACAGGTTACACAGTTCGTTATTTGCTTTCCGGTACAAATACCGTATTGCTTCCTACAAAAGTAGTTAACGATAAAGAACTCGGTTCTTCCGTAACAGAAGACTACGTAAAGATCTCCGGTTTGTATCCCGATAAGCTTTCCGCTACTATTGAAACTCTTAATGATGATTCAAGTAAAAATGTAATTATATTCTACTATTCCAAACAGTCTTCCGTTGAATATAAAGTTGTTCATCATTATGAGGAAGAAGGTATAGAAGTTGAAATCGACGAGGGATATCAGAGCATATCTGCAGAACGTGTTGTTGAATATTCCGGACATGAAGATATTCCCGAAGGTTATTTCGCAACAGTTGTTGTTGAGTCTTTAACTCTTACAAGTGACAAGACAAACAATGTGATCCATTTCTATTATGTACCTTATCCCTTTACAAAATACATTGTTCATCATTACTATCAGACAGATGTAGATAAGCAGACTACATATACAATGTATCCCGAAGATGAAGACGCTATGAAAGACAGTGGAGCTCTTCGTCAGGCATATTCCTACGTTGCAAAACGTAATATTAAAGAAAATTATAAGATTGAAAAAATCTTCGTTGAATCTGCAGAGCAGAAAGCAACACGTGATGTTTACCTCACAGCTAAAGCTGCAGATATGAACAAAGAAATACATATTTATATGTACTATTCTTTGATCAATGAAATCGACATCGCAGGCTCCAAGACATGGAACGACGCAAATGACCAGGATGGTTTCCGTCCCGAGTTTATTATGATCCGTGTATGGAACGGTAATACTGAAGTAGCTTTCAAAGAAGTTTCTGCAAATGATAACTGGGCATGGACATTTGAAAACCTTCCCAAGTATGAAAACGGTCAGGAAATCACTTACACAATAACTGAAGATGCAGTTGATAAGTATACAACAGAAATCAACGGTTACGATGTAACAAATACACACGAACCCGAAGAGATCGAAATTTCCGGTTCTAAGACATGGAACGATGCTAATAACCAGGATGGTTTCCGTCCCGAAACGATCACTATCAGACTCCTTGCTAACGGCGACGAAGTAGCTGTAGCAGTAGTAGGCGAAGCTGAAGGTTGGGCATGGAAATTCTCCGAACTTCCCAAGTACGAAGCTGGCGAAGAAATCACTTACACAATAACTGAAGATGCAGTTGATAAGTATACAACAGAAATCAACGGTTACGATGTAACAAATACACACGAACCCGAAAAGACAACTATCGTAGGTTTCAAAACATGGAAAGACAATAATGACCAGGATGGAAACAGACCTGACAGTATCGTTGTTAATCTCCATGCTAACGGTGAGCTTATCGATTCTCAGACAGTAACAGCTGCCGAAGAATGGATGTGGATATTCCCCGATCTTGATGTTTACAGAAACGGTGAAAAGATAGTTTATACATTGTCTGAAAACACCATCTCAAGATACACACCCGTTATAAACGGTTATAACATCACAAATCTTTATACACCTGAGAAAACAAATGTATTGGGTCATAAGATCTGGGATGACAACGATAACCTTTACGGCAAACGTCCTGAAGGTATCACAATTAACCTCTATGCTAACGGCGCGTTTGTTGACTCCAGATATGTAACAGCAGCAGATAACTGGACATGGAACTTTATCGATCTTGATATGTACGCAAACGGTGTAAAAATCGTTTATACGATCACTGAAGATCCCGTTGAAGATTATACTTCTGTAGTTAACGGTTACGATGTTATCAATAGCTACGTTTCCGAAAAGACTTCAGTAGCAGGTTCTAAAACTTGGGTTGATAATAACGACAATGCAGGTATTCGTCCTGACAGTATCGTGATCAATCTCCTTGCAAACGGTGTGAGAGTTGCTTCTCAGACAGTAACAGCAGCAGATAACTGGACATGGAATTTCGCTGATCTTGAAAAGTATGATAACGGTAAATTGATCGTTTATACTATCACAGAAGAACCTGTTGCAGGATACAGCGCTACAGTTTACGGATATGATGTTGTTAATACTTATGTTCCTGAAACAATCTCAATACCTGTAGTTAAGGTTTGGGTTGACGATGAAGACTTCGACGGTCAGCGTCCCGATTCCATTACAGTACGCCTTTATGCAGACGGTGCAATGATCGCTACAAAGGTTATTACAGCCGCTGATAACTGGGGTTATGTATTTACAGGTCTCAACGAATTCAACGGTAATGAAAGAATCGTTTATACATTAACTGAAGATTATGTTGAAAATTATGACAGCATTGTCGTAGGTAGTGCAGAAAACGGATTCGTTATTACAAACGAATATACAGTTGAAATCGAAGATGAGGACGTACCTCTTCAGTCTCCTGAAACAAGCGATATGAACGCAATACCCTTTATCCTTATGCTTATGGCAATGGCTACTTGCGGATTCATGTTCATTAAATCCAAAAAGAGATAACAGATCTCAGATAGAATAAAAAGAGAATACAGCAAACATTTGTTTGCTGTATTCTTTTTGCTTTTAAAAGCCACAAAAAAAGTTCTGTAACAAATGAATACATTTATTACAGAACCTGAATGTTTATTGTTTTAGCTTAAAGATGCTTTTTTATGTGATCCGGATGCTCCGAATAATTGATAGCCGTTTCTTTTGTTATTATTCCTTCACGGTACAAGTTGAGCAATGAGGTATCCATTGTGATCATTCCTTCACTGTGACCGGAGATTATAGCGTTTTCGATCTGATATACTTTGTTGTCTCTGATCATTCCTCTGATCGAATTGTTGATATGCATTATTTCAAATGCGGGAACGATATTGTTGGTTTTGTCAGGAACCATTTGCTGGGAAACTACAGAACGCAATACGTTTGCCAACTGGAAACGTATCTGAGATTGGTTATCTGCTGTAAAACAGTCTATAACTCTGTCAATAGCATTTATTGAACCTTTTGTGTGCATTGTTGCGATTACCATATGGCCTGTTTCTGCGGCTGTGATTGCGGTTCTTATTGTCTCAGGGTCTCTCATCTCACCGAGAAGTATAACGTCGGGAGCTTGTCTGAGACAGGCTCTTAATGCCGAAAGATAGTCTTCTGTATCAATGGATATTTCACGTTGGCTGATAATGCTTTTTTTGTTTTTGTGCAGATATTCGATGGGATCTTCCAGCGTAATTATATGACAGTCGCGTTCGTTGTTGATCTTATCAATTATACACGCCTGAGTCGTAGATTTACCGCTTCCCGCAGTTCCTGTGAAAAGAATCATACCGTGAGTGATTTTGGAAATATCCATAACCTGTGAAGGAATATTTATCTTTTCCCAATCAGGAATTTCAAATGAAACGATTCTCACAACAGCTGCCATGGAGTTTCTCTGTCTGTAGGCATTAACTCTGAATCTTGCTAATCCTGCAATTGAGAAAGAAAAGTCATCGTCTCCTTTGGAAATGTATCTGTCCATACTTCTGTTTGAGGTTTCGTAAATTTCTTTTATTATAGTTTCTGTGTCAATGGGTTTAAGGGGCTTTTCCTCAATTACGTGTATGTGTCCTTCGATTTTTTCACTTATGGGGCTTCCTGCAATAATGAAAATATCTGAAGCCTGGTGTTCTATGGCGTGTTTTAAATAGAATAGCAAATTAGTCATGGCAAAAACCTCGTCTTTTATTATGTGTTTCAGTTTGCGGAAGTTGAATTGTTCCAGCTGATGACATTCCAGATTCCGTCGATATAAGATATTTTTACGTCAATGAATTGTGTTTCGGATATGGTGCATTTATATGAGTAATAATTATTTTCCACGGTAACGTTGTCAGGGATGATTCCTTTTCTTAATTGTGAGAATATTCTTTCTGCTTCACAATCCGCTTCGTAGTATGCTTTTACTTCATTGTGGGAAGCTTCCGCAAGATTCTTTGACGCAACGACTGTGCTTAACGTCAGAAGAGTGAATACTATCAGACATAATACTGCAAACACCGTAATCAATGAAGAGCCTCCGATAATAGGCATTTTAGAGTCTGTTTTATTCATGGTGCAGTCCTTCCTGCCAGGATACCGGCAATTCGAAAAGTACGTTATTTCCGTGTAATACCTGAATTTTGGCGTTTTCCAAAAAACTGTCATTGTCTTCTTCGGGTAAGATTATTACCGTGTATTCAGCGTCAGCGTCGGTCAGGTTTAAATTTTCATCGTATTGCATTACTGCTTTTTGAGATAAAGACTTTTTTTGTTTGAGTTCCTCTGCTATATTCTGTGCGAGAAATACAGCATCGTCCTTCATCTCGGTTTCGATGGATATTGAACGTGCAATTGTGAAGCATCCTACACAGACCGAGGATATTATTGCGAAGACCAGGATCATTATTATTTGTTCAATTAACGGTAAAAAGGTTCTGTTACTCATCTGTTTTTCCATCCGAACTTCTCAAAGCGATCTTGCTGATGTATTTTTCTTCATTTAAATATGTAACTGTTGTAATAACAGTATTATCTGCTGTTTTAAATTCGATATCTTTCAGAGGTAATATTTTTTCTCCGTCCTCTTTTTCAAATTTAATATCAGCGGCAGAAAAAAGCTCGTATAAATATCCCTCATAGCAGTAAATTCTGGTATAGTATTTTATTCCGTTGATAACTTCAACCAGGAATAAAGTGTTTCCTGTTTCAGCCTCTGTCAGAGTATCGAAATCACCGATAAACATCATTCCGTCTCCGTCACCTTGACGAATTCGGGTCTGTATATATTGATTGACTGTTCGTATCTCAAATTGCTTCCTGTCTCTGTCCAGAGTTGATTTATAAAGCTTTGTTCCGAAAAGCAGTACGAATAAAATACAAATGCTGAAAATAAGGAGTATCAGCAGAGGTGCTATAATACTGATATTTATTTTTTTAATTTCGTTTTTCATGTGATTTCTCCAGAACGGTAATATCCGGAATTAAATTTGAAGCATAAAACTCATATTTGATGACGTATCTGTTTTCATTATATTGAATATTATATTTCTCTATAATGTCATCCAATGATTGAGGATAGGCTCCTTCGATTGAATAGCAAGATATCAATGCTCTTTTTAAGGTTTCCTCAAGCTGTTTTTTGTCTTCGTCGGCTCTGTCGGTTTTTAAATTTGTTATAATGCTTAAAACTGACAGTAGCAGAATAATAACGATTGAGGGGCTGAGTATCTCATAAATAAATTTTGCAAGTTTTTTCATATGTCAGTATTATCCAATTGTTTTCATAATATCGATCAGCGGTAACATTACGGAAAGCAGAATGCTTCCTGTAATCAGAGATGTTAAAATTACCAATGTGGGTTCGATTCTGGAAAGGTTTTCGTTGATTGAATTTTCAGCATCCTCTGACATCAATTCTGCAATATACTCTGTTGTTTTATCAAGTGCGCCGGTGTTGATGCTAAGCTTGAGCAAATATGCGTGTGAACTTGATAATATACCGCATTTTTTTAACGCCTCATCAAAATCAACGTTGTCATTGATGTATTCTACGGTTTTTTCAAATCTTTCTTTTGCCTTTGGTTTGTTGTTGAATATCTCCGTTGAAAGGGAAAGCCCTTCTTCAAACGTCAACCCGCTGCTTATTGCTACTGAAAGAGCCTGCATAAAGGATGCGTTGTTCATTTTTCTGTAAATTCCGGAATCTCCGAAAATATTTATAAAAAAGGTTTTTACTTTGTCTTTTAAGGCTGGGATCATGAAGATCAGTGCCGCAATGATCAAAAGTATTCCCACTGCGATTCCTATGTACGGCAGTATGGAGTTCAGGAAAAGCCCCAGTGATATAAGTCCTTTAGCTAATCCTGAAACGCTTCCGCCCAAGGATTCGTACACGTCGTTGAATATGGGTAGGACCTGTGTAAGAAGAACGACTATTATCGCAACCATCAGCACCAATAAAATGCAGGGATAAGTAAGCGATTGTATAAGTTGGTTTTTTCTTCTGTTCTTATTTTCATAATAAGCTGAAAGCGCATCCAGAGTTTCTTCCAATCTGCCGCACTGTTCGCTTGTTTTTAAAAATCCGATTATGTGCGAATTGAAAACCTTTGTGTTTTCAAATGCTTCAGATACGGGACATCCTGAATCAATATCGTCCGCAAGAGCTGTGATGAATTTATTGAATTCCGTGTCATTATCTTTTTCGGCAATGATTCTTAAAGAATCGCTTATCAGGATCCCTGAATGAAGCAATAACGCCATTTGTTTAAATAAATCACTTAACGACGCATCGTCTAACTGAATTTGTTTCATTATCCGTCTCCCACTAATATATATACTTCGTTGTGTAAACGATTTTTTCGAAATCCTGTATTCCTCCGGCAGCAAATGTCGGATCCATAATCTGCCAGTTTATGCCGTTGAAGAATATTGCGTTATCTATCCATCCGGTCTCAGGTGACCATACGCTTATCCATGCGTGGTAATCCTGGTCTGCGTAGCCTACTATCAATTTGCATGGAATATTCTGTGAGCGGAGCATTCCTGTCATAAGGGAAGCATAGTCAAAGCATATACCTTTTTTCTCTTTCAATACCTTATCAAGGTCGGGCAGATATCCGCTTTGAACTGTAGCACTTTTTGAATAGTCGTAAGAAATGTTATTTGTAATATAGTTATATATAATTTCCACTTTTTTCAAAACAGGCATATCGTCGGTAAGTAAAGACGCTGCTGTATTGATCGAATTCTGAGCATTTTCATAGTTTACATATTGGTTGGGTCTGATAAAAGGTGCAAATTCATCGTCCAATGAAACTGTGTGCTTTAATGAAAGAACTGTGGAATATTTATTGTCTACAACGTTTTTAAATACTCTGATAGCATATTCACCGTTGCCGTCGGAGAAGGGGAATACCGTCCATTCTCCTACTGTGATGTTGTATGTATAGGTGGTTGTAGGGCCCTTCATCTGAACCTTAAGCTTTGATGAAGTGTTTTCCTTATATTTTATCATTATGTAGCCATCTTGCGTGTTTGAGTAATCAATAATGGCATATTCATTTTCTTTTGTTAAGGTTCCTGAAGCTACGGGTTTTAACATTGTGATCTGAGCCGGCTCGGATTCCTTCACGAAGTTGTCTATCTCTACATTGATATCAATTTCAGGCTCGTTTGTCTTTTCTGTGTCTTCAGGAGTTGACTGTTCAGGCGGTGATACGGGAACGTCTCTGACAAGTGTATTTGTTATGTTGTATCCGTCAATACTCGTTATATAATTATCTATTTTATCAACAGTAACAGAATATTTGATCTCAGTACCGCCGTCTCTGTATTTAGGTAAATTGTCCAAATGCCAAGCCCAGCCGTGTTCCGCTTTGACAGTTGCGTAATAAAGAACCTGACCGTCGGCATTGAAATTTATTTTAATACTGTCGGGACGTTTATTTTCTTTATTGTTGTCATCGTCCCATGTCGCAGAGCCGGATATGGAGACCTTTTCTGTAACGTGGCTTCCAACTGTATTATATCCTTCTGCAGAAGTTGTGTAGCCGTTTATATTTTCTATTGTTACGGTATAAATTATCTCTTTTTCATCTTTGAAACTGTCAAGATCTTCAAAACACCATGTCCACTTGTCTGCAGAAGTTATTTCTTTTGACAGGATCTTTGTTCCGTCTGCAAAAAGATTTATTACAATACTTTGGGGGCGGATTCCGTCACGGTTATTGTCGTCACTCCATGTATGGGAACCTTCAACGGTTCTTTTTACAGGCTCTGCAGGCTGAGTGTTTGTTTCATTATCTTCTTTGGGTTCTTCATCGGGAACAACGGGGTCGTTCTGCTCGCCGTTATCATCGGGAACAACAGGGTCGTTTTGCTCGCCGTTATCATCGGGGATAACGGGGTCGTCCTTAGGATCCGTTACCTCCGGTTTGTCATTTTTATCTATTGTGTCTGTCACATTACTGTTCGGATCATCAACAGGATCCTGATTTTCGCTGTCAACATTTATCAGCATGAAAACAGCTCCTGTCAATATTGCAATTCCGAGTAATAATATTATTGAAAACAGTATGGTTTTTCGTGTATTTTTCATGGCGGATCTCCTTTGAGATATATTATTTATATTATATCATTATTGCTTAAATTTGTCAATAGTTGAACGCCTTTTTTCGACAATTTCCTATTAGTTTTACAGTATTATAAAATCGGAGATATGATATAACAGTAAATATTTTTTTATTTAAAAAAATAATTTTTTATTCTAAAAGTGACTGTAAAAGTGACTATTGTGTTGTATTATATATGTACAAAGGGGATTCGGTGAAAGGAACAGCCGAGTTCTCAATGTGAATATGTGCCACGCATATCGATGACGTCTCGATATGCGTGAGTCTCGCATATCGAAATACATGTTAATAGCAAACCTCCCGAAAGTGAGGGACGCAAAGCCATGGGGTCTAAGACAGCAATGTTATGACAGCCCGGTTGCCGGTGTTTCATTTTTGCCTTATATATAGAAAGGAGAATGTAAACAATGGCAAAAAAATTTGAAAGATTGCTTTCTGCAATGTTGGCGGTCTTAATGTGCTTCAGCATTTTAAGTATCCCTGCATTTGCTGAAGGTGAAAACAGTGTAGCTTCTGAGAATATCAGCAAAACAGCTGATGTTTTGGATGCAAACGATCAGACAGACGTTACATTGTCAGTTCCAAGTTCAGTTGATGTCCTCGGTTCGGATATCATCTACATTGTGGGTAGCTATGCTACCAATTCTGACGGTACACCGAATGTTAAGGGTGACGTGCTTATCAGCAGTTTGGTGGAAACCATCCGTGAGATAGTTGAGATGGGTGGCCATGTAAACTTCGGTATGGTTCCGTTCTCATCCGACAATGTGGTTGCAATGCCGCTTACCGCTATCAATGAGACGAATATTGATGAGCTTCCTGAAATGATCGCAAATGCGCTCGCTACCTGCGAAGCCCTCTATGACGGTGTAAATATGGAGAATGCGCTGATCAAATCCAAGAAAATGTTCAGTGAATCCGAATTGGCAGCATATCCGGACCGTCAGCATCTCGTTATGATCACCTCAGGACTTACCTACTTCTTCAATTCCGGTGAGAATAATGAGTATGTTTCCACGGTACCTGTAAACTTCGTTTATGGGGAGAATAATGCAAAGGCTCTATTCTACATGAATAAAGCATGGCAGCGTGCTCGTCTTAATCAGACAAATACCTATGCAATCCCCGAGGGAATCGTTGCGGAATATAACGCAAACCCTGATAAGTATGAGAATGTTTGGGATTGTTACTGGACTTATATCGATGCCTGGGTAAAGGCTGATATTGCTGCAGGGGACAACGCCTTATACAAGGCTGCAACCGTAGAATCTGGCAATTTTATTAATTGGTATAATTCCGGTATGTATCACAGCAATCAGACTAATTTCAAATACTCCGGTCACGGTGCAATTATTTCCGGAACTACGGAGGCTGATATTGCAAATGCTGTAACTCTTACTCCCGGTGCAAACCCCGTTAAAAACAGCTCTGCGGCTCATGCTATTCTGTATGAACGTGCAATGTGGGAAGCTTATGAGTATGCCAAGGAAAACATCATTGCTCCGGGCATCAATTTCTATCCCATCTACAATGCTCTCAGCTATCAGTATACAAACGGTGTTTGGTCTGACGGCCGTGTAAATGAAAACGGAAAAAGCTACAACTACGGTGTTGGCTGGACTAACCAGTACATCGGTCACAGCTTTGTAGATATGCTGGCAGGCGGTGAAGGCGAAGCTGTAAAGTATGATAAACAGGGTGACAAAACCTTCTTTGGGCCTATTAAGGATAAGATACTTTATTACTGCGCTGCCGGTTCTTTTGTAGAAGACTACATCGGTTATGATGCGGTAGAAGGTAACTTTGAATTCATTACAGACGCTTCTGTAATCACTCTGAAAAAAGGCGATTATGCGTATGTGACTAAACAGATTGCGCCTAGAAATAATGCAGATTTTTCATGTAGTTTCAGCATGGACGAAAATTCTGAACCTACTTTCTGGCTCGATTACTACCGTGGCAACGGTACAGACACTGAAAGATTTGTTTGGACATTCGGTGAAAATATTTCCAGAACTCATCCTGTAGCTCTTACTTACAAGCTTCAGCTTACTGAAAAGTCTGAAGAAGCAGGTGTTCATTATGTAGATACAAATATTTCTGCAACTCTTTATCCTGTAGATTCTAACGGTAAAGAGGGCGATCCTCAGCTCTTCCCCGTACCTTCCGTTTCATATGAGGTTGTGGAAATTTCTTTGGAAGGCGAAAAGTCTTCTTCTCTTATCAACCGTGGCGAGAACCGTTTCCAGGTAAATGTTAAGGTTCCCGGCGGCGATGCTGATGTTTCCCATGACGAGGTTATCCTCATGGTTGACGGCTCCTACTCAATGGATAACGAATGGCCCGCTATGAAAGAGGCTATAAATACTATCGGTAAGACAGTTCTCGATGGCGACGGTCACACTCAGCTGACCCTGATGGCATTCGGTATGGGCGACAATATTGTTTTGGAACATGTTAAGGATGTTGAATCTTTGGCATCTGCTCTTGGCGCATTACCCGGCAATTTGCTTTACGGCCGTTCCTCCACTAACTGCGAGGCAGGCTTTAACGGTGTTGCTGAGTATATTAAGAATCATGACGATACCCTTGGTCAGGTTGATGTTATCTTCATTTCCGACGGTAATATCAATACAGACGAGACTCTCAGAGCTTTCGATGCAAACTGGCAGACATGGACTAAGTTCGGGGCTTTGGTAGTTGCACAGGAAGCCTTTGGCGGTACAGTATCCAACGGTACAAATCTTCCCGATGCATTTGCTATGTTTGAAGCACGTTTTGCAGGTGCAACCCGTGAAGAGATCGTTGAAAGAGCATTTGGCGGCGAAGTTTCAGACGAAGAGTTCCTTGCTTTTGCAGAGCAGCTTTGGACTGATGTTTATACTTACTCAGGTCTTACACGCGGTACAGCATATCCTGTTTCCGTTGCTGAACGTGCTTTTGTTAAGTACGACAAGGAAAAAGGCACTTACATACAGGATCTTTTCTACTATACTACTTACAAGAGCGCTTATGTGACTTACGGTGATCGTTGGACACGTACTCCCGCAGCTGCAAATGCACTTGCTTCCATGAGTAAAGTGGAAGCTATGTATGTAGTTGACTATGACAGCTATACATCATGGATGGATACAGGCATCACAAGTGAAAAGTCTACATTTGTAACTTCAAACGGAATCACAGGCCTTTGCGATGCTTTGAAAGAAACTCTTGCTGAGATTGCTAAAACTCCTGTCAACGATGTAGTGATTACAGACTATATGAGTAAGTGGGTAGATTTGGATCCCGATACACTTCAGATCGTTGATAATTCTACAGGTAAGACTATCTGGACAGTCAAAGAAGGCTGGCTTATCAATGAAAAACGTCCTACAAGTCAGGAAAACCCTGTTGTTGTAGAACTTGTTGATCCTTCTGATTACGAAAACGGCGGTGATGCTGTTGTCGGAAATACTAACGGAAATATCTATAAACTCACATGGTATGTTAAAGACGGGGCTCTTCTCCGTTCAGACAATTTCTCATTGGTTTACGAAGTAATAACAGATGTTTGGGAAGAAGGCTTCAAAACAGAAGTAAATTATCCTGCTAACGGTAATACCGACCTTAATTACAAGGATGAAAACGGCAAGGATTACATCAAGGAAATCGAAGTTCCCGAAGTAGACGGTGTTCTTTACGATGTTGATATCGTTCTTGCTCTCGGTGCAGGTATCGCTCAGTACGATGCTGACAGCACGAAAGGTACAAACACATACGATTCAATCGTTAATATTGTAGAACCTCTTGTTAAAGCAGGTATCAATGTAAAACTCGGTCTTGTTGCCGTTGAGCATTATGACGATGTTGCTATGCCTCTTACAGAACTTACCAAAAATAACTATCTTGACGTTATTCAGGGCGGTCTTGCTGCTATCCAGGCAATGCCCGCAGGTCCTACAAACTTACACGGCAATATTGTAGCTGCAAAGGAAATGTTGGATGCAGATACTTCTGTTCCTGCTGCAAACAAATTCTTCCATGTTATAGCTACCGGCCGTACATATAACTTCGACAATGCCGAAGGTGTTCCTACAACAATTATCAATAAAATAGCTCTTAGTGGCAACACTTACTATTATTGGGGTCATTATCTGTGGCAGTCCCAGCGTGGCGGTCACACATCCTTGTATATGATCCCCGCACGTTATAACAATGACTTTAATGCTTATTGGGCAGATGTATGTAAGTGGGTTGAAGCTGACGGAGATACATACGCATACAGCTTCACAGATGCTTATAATACAGCAGATCCCCAGTGGTTCAATACATTCTTTGCCGCTAACAGTACAGATGCCAAGGCTTTGAAGCTTGCTTCCAGCAGATTCGGTTGGATCCTCGGCGACCTTACAAACTCCGGCTTGGCAGGTATCGGTTCAGGCTCCAATCCTCAGAATGCGCTTAACTACGAGCGTGCTCAGTATGAAGCTTGGAAAGCATACAATGAAATGAAGGATGCAGGTTATAACTGCTACGCACTCTGCAGTGAAAGCACAAGCTATCAGAACGGTTCTCCCTATATTCAGATAGTTAAGTATACAGGTACTTCCACTCTTCAGTTGGGTCATAGCTTCATGAACTTCCTTGCAGGTGAATCCCAGGGTTACGTAGCTCCTCTGTTGTTCGTTATGACAGATCCCAACACAGGTGCTTCTGAAATGGCTAAGAATTTCTTTGCTCCCGTTGATGTTGATAAACTCGTTAAATCTGAATCTGAACCTGAATCTGAAAGCGATGAACCCGAACTCAGACTTCCCATGTTCTCTACAGCTCCCGCTGTTGATCCTTCTGAATTAAAGATTCTTGTTCAGCCCACAGATGCTTCCGCATCTATAGGTGAAAAGGTTTCCACTTCTGTAGTTGCTCAGGGCGAAGGCTTGAAATATCAGTGGTATTTCTGCAATGCCGGAACAGATGTGTTCTATGCATCATCCACTAAGACTGCTACATATTCTGTTGAAATGACAGCAGCAAGAGCAAACCGTGAATTATACTGTGTTATCACAGATGCAAACGGAAATGTTGCAATTACTGATACTGTAAAACTCATTCCCGTTGTTTCCACCGAACTTAAGATCCTTACTCAGCCCGTGGATGCCAGCGCATCCTTCGGTAAGACGGCTACAGTTTCTGTAAAAGCTCAGGGTGAAGGCTTGAAATACCAGTGGTACATCAAGAATGCAGGCTCTTCCACATTCTCTGCATCTTCTACAAAGACAGCTGAATATTCAGTTGAAATGACAAATGCAAGAGCAAACCGTGAATTGTATTGCGTTATTACCGATGCTTTCGGCAACAGCGTTACAACAGATACTGTAAAGCTTCTTCCCGTTGCTACTACTGAGCTTAAAATTCTTACCCAGCCCGTAGACGGTTCAGCTGCACTTAATAAAGTTGTTAATGTTTCTGTAGTCGCTCAGGGTGAAGGTCTGAAATATCAGTGGTATATCAAGAATGCAGGCTCTTCTACCTTCTCTGCTTCTTCCACGAAGGTTGCTACATATGCTACAACTCTTACAAAAGAAAGAGTAGACCGTGAATTGTACTGTGTTATCACAGACGCTTACGGAAATGTAGCTGTAACAGATACTGTAAAACTTATCCGCGTTCCCTCTGCAGAACTCAAGATCCTTACTCAGCCTGTGGACGGTTCCGCTGCACTCAATAAAGTTGTTACAGTTACCGTAAAAGCTCAGGGTGAAGGTCTTAAATACCAGTGGTATATCAAGAATGCAGGCTCTTCTACCTTCTCTGCTTCTTCCACTAAGGTTGCTACATATGCTACAACTCTTACAAAAGAAAGAGTAGACCGTGAATTGTACTGTGTTATTACAGACGCTTTCGGTAATACTGTTACGACAGATACCGTTGTTTTGAAAAGAGCAGATTAAGATGTCTGTGTTGGGATTCTGTATCAATGATCAAGACAGAAACTCATAAATAATTTAACAAAACAAGAACCGCCTTCGGGAAATTTCACCCGGAGACGGTTTTTTGTATAATAAAATTTATCTTAATTCAGATTCGTATTGGGTATGAGCTCATCCACGTCTATTTCCGTAACGAAGATCTTCTGTGAAGTGGGAACTCTTGCCTCGTAGCAGGTGAAGACTGTTTGGGAGACCTTATTGTACGATACGTCGCAATAGCCGCCACGGAAGGAGAACTGTATCTTGTCCCATGTTCTGCCGCTGTCTGAAGAAACTTTCAGGGTGGGGTACATTCTAACGTCGGGGGAGTCACAGCCTGCATAGAAAATTCTGCCCTTATCATCATTGCACATACCTGCCATACAGCGTGGGTTGTGCATTTTTTCATCGTATCGGGCAGTTGTCCAATTTGAAATACCGTCGGGGCTTATGCTGAATGCGCGTCTTGTTCCACCGTTGAAATTCCTGTTTTCGTTGCGTATGCTCATGTATACACGTCCGTCGGGAAGCTGGCAAAGCGAGGATTCGTTCATGGTTTTTATGTCCTCTTCGGGAATAAGCTCACCCATATGCCATGTTTTTCCGAGGTCATCGCTATAAATTGTTGAAACACAGTATTCCGTGCCTTCATTGTCGGATTCTTGATCGTCATGTGAAGCAAACCATACGGGGGTAAGAAGCCTGCCGTTCAGAAGCTTCATTCCGTGACCCGGACCTGGAGCAACAACAGCCCATTTGTGCTGTGGAATTTCGGAAAGCAGAGTTTCTGTCAGGTCTTTGTCTTCGCTCCATGTTTTACCGAGGTCGTCTGTATATCTGTAAAGAACCTTTACCATATCTTCCATGTAAAGCAGGTGGAGTCTTTCTCCGTCGGCAATAAATACGGGGCTGCAAACGGAGTGGATTCCTTTACCCGATTTGATTATGATTCTGTCAGACCATGTCTGCCCGAGATCCGTGCTGACCTTCATCCCGAGATCCATTGCGGAACGGTCTCCGTAACAGCGTCTCAGCTCGTATGCACAGATTATCGCACCGCTGTCCGTTGTGACGATTCCCGGAATTCGTATATCTTCGTATTCCTGATTTGCAAGGTCTTTTTCGTCAAAATGCTCAATGGTTCTCATTGCTGCATCTTCAAGCAGATATGTGTTTTTAAATTTCATGGTCGCAACTCCCTTATTTGTATAATATAACTTCATCTTCTAAATGATTATACCAGTAAAATTAAAAAAAATCAAGCTTTTTATAACTATATTTTGTGTTGTAATACTTTATTTTAGTAAAGATGCGAAAAAGTTCACACAAAACCTGTTGATTTTTTTCAGGTATAATGGTATAATGATTGTTATATTAAAAGTGGATATATATATCCGTTTTTTTGGAAGGAGAACAAGTATCAATGTTTAATGAACAGGTATTACAGATTGCAGAACGAATACGCGGTTTGAGATTGATATTGGATATTCCCGTATCGGAAATGGCAGAGGTCTGCAGCACAACAGAGGAAGATTATATCGCACATGAAAATGGCGAAAAGGACTTTTCCTTCACATTCCTTTATAACTGTGCAAAGCATTTCGGCATTGACATTACAGAATTAATAACAGGTGACAAGCCGAAACTTTCATTTTATTCCGTTGTAAGAAAAGGTGAAGGTCTCCCCATAAAACGTCGTAAAGATTTTAACTATCAGCATCTTGCTGCTATGATACAGGACCGAATTAGCGAGCCGTTCCTTGTTACGGCGAAATATGACAAGGACGCAGAAGAGCGTGAGATAGGACTTTCATTCCATGAAGGTCAGGAATTCGACTATATTCTCTCCGGTAGCCTCAAGGTTCGCCTTGAAGACCACATAGTAGTTCTTCATGCGGGGGACAGTATCTTCTATGACAGCGGGCACGGTCATGGCATGATCGCTGTGGGTGGCTCTGACTGCGAGTTCCTTGCGGTCGTTATGGGCAAAGACAACAAATAATTTAACCCAGAATAAAGAAAGATGCCTACATTCTAAAGTTTAATTAAAGAAAGTAGTGTATTATAACAATGTTAGTATATAATAAATTTATTGATGAAGGTTTTGACTCTGAAGGCCGTCTTAACCGCTTTGAACTGAAACCCGGTGTGGATTTTAACTTTGGCTTTGACTGTGTTGACGTATTAGGTACTGAAAAGCCCGATAAAACAGCTATGGTATGGGTCTCCAAACACGGTGACACAACAAGATTCACCTTTGGGGATATGAAAAAATATTCCAATCAGTGCGCAAACTACTTCGTTTCCCTTGGCATTAAAAAGGGTGACAGAGTAATGCTCGTTCTTAAGAGACATTATCAGTTCTGGTTTGCAATCGTAGCTCTTGCAAAGATCGGTGCAATCGTTATTCCCGCAACAAATCAGCTCATGAAGAAAGACTTCGTTTACAGATTCAACGCTGCTGGAATCAAGGCTATCGTTTGTACATCCGATGACGGTGTTCTTGACCATGTTGATGCGGCTCTTCCCGAAAGCCCCACTTTGCAGATCAAATGTGCTGTAGGTGAGGCTCGCGAAGGTTGGAGGGATTTTAACGCTGAATTCAAGGCTTTCCCCGACACCTTTGAACGCGCTGAGGGTGAAAATAAGGTTCACGGTACAGATCTTATGCTGATGTATTTCACAAGCGGTACTACAGGCTATCCCAAAATTGCCGCACATGACAATAATTACCCACTCGGACACGTTATTACAGCAAAATATTGGCATAATGTAGACCCCGAAGGTCTCCACTTTACCGTTGCGGAAACAGGCTGGGGTAAAGCTGTTTGGGGTAAGCTTTACGGTCAATGGCTCAGCGAAGCGGCTGTTTTTACATATGACTTTGACAGATTTGATGGGGATGCAGTCCTTAAACAGATCGAAAAAAATAAGATCACCACATTCTGTGCACCTCCCACCATCTACAGATTCTTCATTAAAGAAGACCTTTCCAAATACGACCTTTCATCCCTTAAATATGCAACCACAGCAGGTGAAGCGCTCAATCCTGAGGTATTCAATAAATTCAAAGAACATACAGGCCTGTCCCTCATGGAGGGCTTCGGTCAGACAGAAACAGCTCTCACCGTTGCAAATCTTGTGGGCTCAACTCCAAAACCCGGCTCAATGGGTAAGCCCTCTCCTCAATATAATATCGAGATCGTTGACGATTCAGGCAACCCCGTAAAACCCGGTGTTGTGGGTGAGATCGTTGTGAATACAGAAAAAGGTAAGCCTCTTGCACTTTTTGCGGGATATTTCCTTGATGAAGAAAAGACAAAGGCTGTATGGCATGACGGTTTCTACCACACAGGTGACACCGCATGGAAGGACGAGGACGGTTATTTCTGGTATGTGGGCAGAACTGATGACATCATCAAGAGCTCAGGCTACCGTATCGGGCCCTTCGAGGTTGAAAACGTGCTTATGGAACATCCTGCGGTTTTGGAATGTGCCGTTACTGCAGTTCCCGACCCCGTAAGAGGTCAGGCAGTCAAGGCGACTATCGTTCTCACAAAGGACTATGAGCCTTCCGATGAGCTTGTAAAAGAGATTCAGAACCATGTCAAGAAACGTACCGCACCTTACAAATACCCCAGAGTTGTGGAATTTGTAAAAGAGCTTCCCAAAACTATCAGCGGTAAGATCAGACGTGTAGAGATCAGAAACAACGAGAATAAAAATTAAATTTATCGGGCAGGTTGAGCCGTTTTGCGGCTTGACTTGTCCGTTATGATTATTGTCGAAAATTGAAAAGCTTAATCTCTTTGACCAATCCTATATAATTTAATCTCTTCGACAATTCTTATATAATAATATGAATTTATTTTTCCCTTATAAAACATTGAAAATGTTTTATACAAAAGTTTTTTGGAATGGGGAAAAACACTTATTGAAAGGCTGGTTTTTATGGCAAAATTCTATGTTTCCAAAAACGGCTCCGACTTTAATTGCGGAACTAAAGAAAAACCCTTTGAAACTGTGGAAAAGGCTCAGTCCGAGGTCAGAAAGCTCATTGAAAAAGGGCTTTCCGAGCCTGTTACCGTAACAGTGGGGGAGGGTGAGTACAAAACATCGGGAATTCTGTTTACGGAAAAGGATTCGGGTACGGAAGCTTTCCCCGTTGTGTATGAGGCTGATGGGAAAGTCGTTTTCAATGGCGGTATCTCTCTTTCAGCTTCCGATTTTGAAGCTCTGAACGACTCCGAAAAGGAAAGACTTTGCGATATCGCAAAGGCAAACGTCGTAAAGGTCGATTTGAAAAAATACGGACTTACAAGAGCCGATTGGGGCGAGATCTGTGCTGTGGGCTCCCACGGAACAGCCCATAAATATGACGGTGCTGTAACTTCTCCCATGAGCTGTGAGCTTTTCTTCAACGATGAAAGAATGAACGTGGCGCGTTACCCGAATGAGGGCTATATCCATACAGAAGAGCCTGTTAGGGAAGGTGTATCTCTTGAGCCAACAGGTACGATACGTCGTACGAGAGAAGAATGGAACAAAATTAGAAATCCTCTCGGTGATATCCGTAAAATAGATGCGGAAACAAATGAACGTGTAAAGAAATGGAAAACTCAGGAAAATGTATGGATATTCGGTTATCCCAAATACGGTTGGGCAGATGAATCTACACCCATAGTTTCCATAAATACCGAAACACGGGAAATGGAAACTAAATATGTTAGTATGTTTGGAATAAAGGAACACGCCCCCTATTATTTCTTCAATGTTTTTGAGGAGCTTGACTCTCCCGGTGAATGGTTCCTTGACCGCGAAAAGGGTATTCTGTACCTCTATCCCACGTCAGACCTTGAAACTGCCGAAATTATTCTTTCAATTACAACCAAGAATCTTATTAAAGCGGAAAATACAAATTTCATTACTGTAAAGGGTTTTACCTTTATGGGTACGAGAAGTGACGCGCTTGATATTGTGGGTGACAATATCACCGTTGAGGGCTGTGAGATCAAGAATGTCTCAGGCTGGGCGATGAAAATTGAGGGTTCAAGCTGTACTGTAAAGGGATGTACCTTGCATCATACGGGCAAGGGCGGCGTAAAAATTACAGGGGGAGACAGAGCAACTCTTACGCCTTCGGGAAATCTTGTAACCAATAATCACATATATTCCATAGCAAAGATATATCAGACGTATCAGCCCGGCGTTGATGTTGACGGTGTTGGCTGTGTCGTTTCACATAACTGTATCCATGATTCCGCACATCAGGCGATGATGTTCCACGGAAACGACCATATTATAGAGTATAACGAAATGTACGACGTTTGTCAGGTGGCAGACGACTCAAGCGCTATCTATTCGGGCAGAGACTACACTGTTTGCGGTAATATTATCAGGTACAACTACTTCCATGATATGAAGAGTGATGCGGATAACCATATCGGTATATTCGGTATGTACTGTGACGATAATCTCGGTGCGTGTACAACCTTCGGAAATGTATTCTACAGATGTCAGTCAGCACTTCTTCTTCACGGCGGACACGACCAGGTGTTTAAGAATAATCTTATTATTGACTCCTGTCCCAAATCCCAATTCTCCGTCAGATTCCACGGTTACGGATACTGGCCCACGTTGGTAAGGGGCGGCTGTAACAATCAGTCCGATGAGCATTGGCAAGCCCTTGACAGAGTTCCGTGGGAAAGCGACCTTTGGCGTGAAAGATACCCCCATATTGCGGAATACCTCACTTGGGACCCCGAACATGAACAGCGCTTCCCCCATTATTGTGAAATTTCCAACAATATCATCATAAACCATAAGCCAATAGACATCAATTTTGCGGCTCATGAGCAATGTAACAGAAATATCATTAAAAATAATGTGGAATACAGCGACAGAGCCTTTGTGGGAATTCCCGAAGGACAGGACCTTGACCTTTCAAAGAACAGATTCAAAGAGATCCTTCCCGATTTTGAAGAGATTCCCTTTGAAAAAATGGGACTTTTGAAATAAAATAATAAAACAGAACCGCTTTTCGTAAAAGAGAAGCGGTTCTGTTGTTTTGTTTAATTGTTTTCGTATAAATGCTCGTAAACGTAGCCTTCAAAGTTTGGTCGGATATATTCTTCAACAAGATCTTCAATTTTATCCTTGTATGTGTTGATTATCTGTGCCCCTGTTTCGTTGCCGTGGAAAGCATCCTTAAACTGCCACAAGGATTCATTATCAACAGAATAGAAGTTTCTTGTGTATTTGCCCACATCAAGAAGGATCTCGACGTCAAGGGGGTTAAAGAATATCTGTTCATTGTAGTAATCAAAAAGACCTGTAGGAGTGACATCGTCAAAGGGATCACAGAGGTCGTTTATTATTACTGCCGCAGCATCGGGGATGTCGCTGAATTTCGAGATTGCAAATCCTCTTATGGCTTCAACAAGATTTGCCCATTCACCGTAATTTGCATCAGGTCCTGAGGGGAATGGCATAAGGCTGAACTGAAAATCGGCATCGTAAGGGAGCCCGAGTGTGGCAGCCGCAACCTGAACAGGCTGCATAAGGACTTTTTCATATATGAATCCGTCAGTTTCCCATGCGCCTACCTCTGTTATAATATCTTCGTATTTTCTGAAAATATTCAAAGCCCAATCTGCGGCTCGCAATGCTTTATCCTCGGTAATGTCGCAGTAGAATTCCGAGCCGTTGTAGTCGCACATTTTTACCCCATTTGCGTAAAGGGATGTCAGCGCAAAATAACCCTTCTGGAATGCGATAAGGTCAATTTCGTCATCTGCGTTTTGGCTGTAGGAGTCAAAGAGCTTTTCAAAGTTTTCAAAGGTCCATGTTTTGTTTTCGTAGTATTCGTGGAGATTTGGAAGCCCGAACTGTGTGAATTTTTCGGTGTTCCATACAATGTGGAATGCGAAGCCGTTGGAAAAACCTACCCATTGTACGGGCTGAACAGCGTAGGGAACACCTTTTATCATTGCTGCTTCAAGAAGTCCTGCTGAGCCGAACTTTTCGCTGTTTGTGTAGTCCAGATATCCTTGTACATCTGTGAGGGGGTAAAGAATGTCTGCGTACGCCAGTTTGCCGAGCTTGTTATGTCCGTGACCGTAAATAATATCAATTTCGGAGTCTCCCGTTGCTGCAAGGCTCATCATATTCTGAATTACCGTGGGGGAGCCTTCATGAGTGACATGGTCAATTTGGCAATTGTATTTTTTACTGATGTCGTTAAGGCGCTTTATGATGGCATCGTACATTGATGTGTTTGCCGTTTGCTCAAACAGGGAATCCTTGACCTCGCTTTCAGAGCTGATGGTGACTGTTTTTCCCGAAAGGTCGAAGCTTCCTCCGTCAGGGTCAATAAAGCTTAAAAGTGTTGTGCCCGAGCCCGATGTGCAAGAGGTGAATACTGTCAGTATGAATACTGAAAGTAAAATGACCGAGAATACCTTTTTCATGATTTTTGTCTCCCGAGGTTTTTCTTTTATTATAACAGTATATTTGTTTCGTGTCAAGGGGGATATTTATTAAAAAAAGAAAAGATTTATTGAAAAACTGTTTGATATCTGCTTGAAAATAAAATATTTTTGCACTATTGACTTTTTCTTTTCCGTGTGGTATACTAATAAAGAAAGCATTTTTCAGGAAAATTTCAAGCGTGAAAAATAATTGATCCAAATAAAGGAGATTTTTAATATGAAACTTTCATTCCGTTGGTACGGCAAAGATGACCCCGTAACACTTAAAAAGATCAGGCAGATCCCGGGTATGCGTTCAATCGTTTCCGCTGTTTACGATGTTCCCGTAGGCGAGGTCTGGAGCGAAGAAAGTATTGCAGAAATGAAGGCTGAAGTTGAAGCAAACGGCATGGTTTTCGACGTTGTTGAAAGTGTTCCCGTTCATGAGGATATCAAACTCGGCAAACCTTCAAGAGATAAGCTTATTGCAAACTACAACGAAAATATCCGCAGACTTGCAAAAGCAGGCGTAAAATGTATCTGCTATAACTTCATGCCCGTTTTTGACTGGACAAGAACAGAACTTGACAGAGAGCTTCCCGACGGTTCAAACGCCCTCGTATATTACAAAGACCAGCTTGCAAAAATGGATCCTCTTACGGGAGAGCTTTCTCTTCCCGGTTGGGACAGCAGCTATAAAAAAGAAGACCTCAAAAAGCTCTTCGACGAATACAGCGCTGTTGATGAAGAAAAGCTCTGGGAAAACCTTGAATATTTCCTTAAAGCTATAATCCCCGTTGCTGAAGAATGTGACGTGCTTATGGCTATTCACCCCGATGATCCTCCATACCCCATTTTCGGTTTGCCCAGAATCATTACAAATGAAAAGAACCTTGACAGATTCCTTAAACTCGTTGATAATAAGTACAACGGTCTCACATTCTGCACAGGTTCTCTCGGCAGCACAAACAGTAACGATATCGTTGCAATGGTACGCAAATATGCTGAAATGGGTAGAATCCACTTCATGCATATCAGAAACATCAAGCTCATGGAAGATGACAGCTTTGAAGAATCAGGCCACCTTACCGCAAACGGTACTCTCGATATGGCAGGCATCGTAAAAGCGCTCGTTGACAATAACTTTGACGGTTATGTCCGTCCCGACCACGGTCGTATGATCTGGGGCGAAACAGGTAAGCCCGGTTACGGTCTCTATGACAGAGCTTTGGGCGCAACGTATATCAACGGACTCTTTGAAGCCTTTGAAAGCATGAAATAAGAAAATTTTAATAATTATTTAATCGGAACCCCTTCTTTTTTGTTAAAAGAAGGGGTTCCTATCCTTTTCAATAAATTCGTTGTTAAACTTAAGTTTTTTCCCGCAATATCAATTTTTTAGTCCTGCGTTGAAAATTCGTCTTTTACGGTTACGGCAAAGGACTCGAAGTCAATTTCTCCCTTTTCGCTGAACATTCCCAGATAGCAGCCCGTGAATGATAATGGGAAGATTGCTTCTTTGCAAAGACCTGCTGTCATTCCTCGTCCCAATAATATCCATTCTCCGTCAACTTCATAATAGAATGAATGAAAGTCTGTTGCAGTATCTATACGAAGGCGAATGCTTCCGCTGTAGTCTATCTTGCGGCGATCCGTGATTACGTTAAGGTCAAATATCTGTCTTCGTAAATTAACGTAAAAACCGTCCTCTTCTTTGGAAACAAGAATGTCGTAATGGGCTGAATCGTTGTAAAATACCGTAATTCCCGATGATTGACCGAGGGCAACATACCCCGACATGGTTGCCGTGACGCTGTTTTCAAATGCCTGCTGGCGAACAGCCAACATCGTCGGATTGCTGCAAGGTGTGGAAAGTGTAATATCCGAACCTCTGAGGGTCAGCTTGCTGTTTTTGAGCTCGTAATTTTCAGCAATGGGATCACGAAGAAAATTCCAACGTAGGTCAAGCTTGTCTCCGTTAAAATCGTCAAAAAAACTGAAATTATCTGCAGAAACGGGGTTCTCAACTTTTCCCGGAAGAGGTCCTTCCATTATCGTATTCAAGCGTCCGTTGTTTCCGATTATTGGCCATCCTTCACTGTCCCAAACAAGGGGTGCCAGGAATGTTTCACGTCCGAGATTATGATAAAATGCAGAAATCGGACGGAATCCGAGGCACACAGCCCACCAGTTTCCGTTTTGGTCTTCAACGATGTCAGCATGGCCAACGCCTTGAATACTGTCTGAGCCATCGCCACCTGATTCACGGTGGGTCAAGATCGGGTTCCGTGGACATTCTTCGTATGGGCCGTAAATGGAGTCTGAGCGAAGTATTTTTACCATGTGGCCGTATTCCGTTCCGCCTTCAGAAAGTAAAAGGTAATATTTCCCGTGGATCTTATATATGTGTGGGGCTTCCGTAGCCTTGCCGCCACAGCCGTGGGTAAGCAAGAAAGCTTCACTCAATATCTTTCCGGTGAAAGGGTCTATCTTGTAAAGATAATGTCCCGCCTCGTCGTCTATCCAATGAACGGCAACCATATAACAAGTGCCGTCATCGTCCCAGAATAGTGATGGGTCGAATCCGTACATATTCAGCCAAACCGGCTCGCTCCATTCTCCGCGGATATCTGAGGTGTGTACGATAAAGGTTCCACCGCCGCTTACGTTTGCGGCGATCATGAAAAACACACCGTCGTGGTATCTGAGTGTTGGCGCATAAATTCCTTTCGAAGCCCCGCAACCCTGTAACGGCAACTGTGACTTGCGGGTCAGACAGTAACCTATATGTTCCCAATTTACAAGGTTTTTGCTGTGGTAAATGGGAACTCCGGGAAAAAATTCAAAAGTGGAGGTAACGATATAAAAATCATCACCCACACGGCAAATGCTGGGGTCGGGGTTGAAGCCGGGGATTATTGGATTGAAGTATTTCATATTGAAGTATTTCATATAAATCTCCATTCTGCCGCTAAAGCATAAGCACAAATAGGAATGAAAACCTCCAAAGCGGCTGATGGAGATTTTAGGCATGTGCCGCGCTTCCGCTTTTTACCAAAAGCGGCACGCCGTATTTTAATCATGGGGCCGGCTCATTTAGCGCAGAACAAAAGCCCACTCTAAAATTTGAGACATATTTTTACTAAAAATACTGTCTAAGTTTTTTTATGTCGAAATCTACCGATTTTTTTCGGTAGATTTCTTCGATTATAATGGGCTTTTTAGTTGCGATTTGGCTCTCTACCGTACCCACGTACGCCGACGAGACCCAAATCACGCCTTCTGCATCTAACTGAGCCACCCCCTCCATTCTGCCGCTAAAGCATAAGCACAAATAGGAATGAAAACCTCCAAAGCGGCTGATGGAGATTTTAGGCATGTGCCGCGCTGTTATGTC
>JAZSMD010000021.1:0-21434 GCA_045535665.1 Eubacteriales bacterium | reverse complement strand
GGTGTCGAAATACCGCATTTCAGGCAGTATTTCGACTTTTCTGTAATCATTATAACAAACCTGTCGAGAAATGTCAAGGGGTTATACAAAGAGTTTAAAATGAAACCCATAAATTCAGTATTTTTGGCACAAAAAATGTTTCATATGCAGTTGTTATCAATGAAAATACAGCAATACTTAACCCTTTTCCCAAATATTGCGATGTTTGTATTCGTAATTGTTTGAACTCGGTATTTGTAAAGATTTCCGTTGAAAATTTCATTGCTTCAGCAGATTCAAGACAGAGAAAGAAACAGGTTGAAAAGATCGTAGGTGATTTCAAAATTATGGAAAAAACGGATTCTTTTCCAAAACATATAACTGAACTTGTTATGAGAAAACCGAAAGTGTATGCCCAGTAAAAGTTTACGGGATATACGAAAAGATATCCGAAAACAAAAAGGCCTAAAATAAATGTGGCAAATACGAAAACAGGTCCTGAAAAAACAGATTTCAGCAACAATTCAATTTCTTCACATTGATAAAAACTTTGGATCCAAGAACCGAAATCCGAAGCTGTTTCTTCCCCTGAGAAATAGGATGTCAGAAATCCTGAAATAAATCCAAAGATCAAAGTAAATATTGCTGTTTTTTTATAAATAATTATCCGCATATAAATGATTTCTCCTTCAATCAAAAATATGCGGATAGCTTTGTTGTTATTCAGATATTTAATTATTTTTAAGCAAATAGATCTTATACTCCACCGTTTTCAGGGGGATTTCCGAAAGTCTGCATCTGAGAACTGCAGAAGATCCGTCTTTGAAGTTGAAAACAAGAATTCTTCCGTTTTTTTTCAGTTCAGTGCTTTCCAACTCCGAAAGAGGAACTGTTCCGTATTTGCAAATGAAAATATTTTCACTGTTAATTTTGAACGTGGGCAGAGCGAATATATTTCTTATACTGTCAAGCATTCCCGAGAACATGAAGAGAAAACCTGCTAAAGATATAGCAAACAGCAGACAGTTTAAAATTTTCTCTGTAATTGTTTCGGGCGTCCACTTGAAAGCAACACAAACTATGAAAGCTGAAACTATTGCCAAAACTGCAAAAAGTATGGCGAACAGTAGATTTTTCAGTTTTGGTGGTCTGACTGTCAGTTCGTGTTTGTTTTCAGAATGATGTTCCATGATGCTTATACCTTTCGATGTTATTTCTTCTTTAATCGTTTTGTCAGATATTCTGCCACTTTTTCCAACGGAACAGAAACAGAAGCCTGATTTACGGTGAATTCGGAATCTGTGCTTGTAATAACCATTGTTTTTAAAAACTTGGCATCGTTTACTACGATGGTTTCGATATCTTTGAGAAAGACTTCCCACATACCGAAAGCTACAAATTTTTCTTTTGTTATTACATATACTTCGCGTTTACGGATCATCCATATTGCATATGCTCCGATAAATATTCCGAAAATTATTCGCAGAATATTTGTCCAGGAATAAATTCCTGTTATAAGTAAATACAGAGACCCTGCGGTCATAGCTGCTGCCAATATCAACAGCAGGATAACAGAATACTTTTTCGTCAGAGGTTCTTTCAGAATGATATTTCCGTCTTTGTCTTTTTTCAAAATATCTTTATTAGCCATTTTAAATTAAGCTCTGGGGATAAGACCCACTTTCTTGTAAACTTTTCTCAGAGTCTTCATTGCCATGTAACCTGCCTGTTCCGCGCCGCGTTTGAATATCGCTTCAAGCTGTGCTTTATCGGAAACGAGGTCTTTATATTTCTGCTGAACAGGTTCAAGACAAGCCGCAACGCTTTCTCCTACAGTAAGTTTGAAGTCTCCGTAGCCTTTACCTTCAAATTCTTTTTCTATCTCTTCAAAGGATTTTCCTGTAACAGCGGAGTAGATAGAAATAAGGTTGTTTATGCCGTCTTTGCCTTCTGCATAACGCACGCAGGTTTCACTGTCTGTAACGGCTCTTTTGAATTTTCTGATAATAGCATCTTTGGGGTCAAGAAGGTTGACTGTTCCGTTTTCATCCTCTTCACTCTTTGACATTTTGTGCGTGGGATTTGTAAGGGACATGATTCTTGCACCGACTTTAGGTGTGTATCCTTCGGGGAGTTTGAAAACATCACCGTAAACACCGTTAAATCTTGTTGCAATATCTCTTGTAAGTTCAAGATGCTGTCTCTGGTCTTCACCGACGGGAACAAGGTCCGACTGATAAAGAAGAATATCGGAAGCCATAAGAACAGGATATGTGAAAAGACCTGCGTTGATATTTTCAGCATTTTTTGCGGATTTATCTTTAAATTGAGTCATTCTGTTCAGTTCGCCGAACATTGTATAGCAGTTGAGGATCCATGCAAGTTCTGCGTGCTGAGGAACGTGGCTCTGGAAGAAGAGCAGATTCTTTTCGGGGTCGATTCCGCAGGCAATATAAAGAGCAAAAAGTTCCATGGAGTTTTTACGCAAAACTGCGGGATCTATTCTGATTGTAAGTGCGTGGAGGTCGGCGAGCATATAAAGGCAATTATAATCTTCCTGGAGTGCAACCCAGTTTTTAACTGCACCCAAATATCCGCCCAGATTAAGGCTACCTGTAGGTTTAATACCACTGAGTATTGTTTTTTTAGCAGCTATTTCGCTCATTTTATGTCAGTCCTTTATTTACATTTTTTCTCTGATGCATCTGCCGAGAATTTCCGTACCTTTTTCGATCTGTTCGATTGTGGGCATGGAATAGTTGAGGCGGATGCATGAAGTTTTGCTTGATTCATCGGTCAGGAATGCTGAACCTGGAACTACTGCAAGTTTTTCTTTAACAAGTTCTTTTGAGAACACGTTAGCATCAATTGTTTCGGGAAGCTTACACCAAATGAAGAGACCTCCCTGAGGATGTGTAAATGTGCAGCCCTCTGGAAGATTCTTTTCCAGGCATGAGAGCATTGCTTCACATTTTTCTTTGTAAAGAACTCTGATTTTTGCAATGTGTTCATCAAGGTCGTATTCTTCCAAGAATCTGTTTACGAGCATCTGGAAGAAGATATTCGAGTGAACGTCCGTAACCTGTTTTCCCACAGTCATTTTTGCGGCAATTTCAGCAGGTGCACTTACAAAGCCCATTCTCATACCGGGGGAGAGGATCTTGGAGAAAGAGCCGCAGTAAACAACGATTCCGTCTGTGTCAAAGGATTTGATAGAGGGAAGGTCTTCACCTGCAAATCTTAATTCTCCGTAGGGGTTGTCCTCAAGAATTACTACTCCGTATTTTTTTGCGAGCTCGTATACCTTTTTGCGTTTTTCCAAAGACATTGTAACGCCCATTGGGTTCTGGAATGTAGGAATAGTGTAGATAAGCTTTGCTCTGGGCTCGGATTTAAGAACCTCTTCAAGAGCTTCAGTATTCATACCGTCTTCATCCATGGGAACGCCACGGAGTCGTGTTTTGTATGTTCTGAATGCGTTGAGCGCACCGATAAAGCTGGGTTCTTCGCAAATTACAACATCGTCTTCGTTACAGAGAACCTTACAAGTAAGGTCTATACCTTGCTGACCGCCTGTAAGAACTAAAAGAGAATCGTTTTCTGTGCCTATATTAAACTTTGTTTTAAGTCTGTTTGAGATCTTTTCTCTCAAAGCGGGATAACCTTCCGTAACGCTGTACTGGAGAGATGCTGAAGGCTGTTTCTCGAAAAGCTCTGCTGCAATTACAGCCATTTTGTCTGCAGGGAAAGTTGAAGGATCGGGATTTCCTCCCGCAAAAGAAATAATTGTGGGGTCACCCAACACTTTAAATATTTCACGAATCGCAGAAGGCTGAACTCCTGAGATTCTGTCTGAAAATACCATTTGAATTAGCTCCTTTATTTTGATATATAAATCTTCATTATAATTTTACCACAATACTTCGTAGTTGTCAATAGGAAAGAGTCTTTTGATAGTTAAAATTGCAGATTTTGCCTTTTTTACAGTCGATATTATGTAGAATTTTAAGGAGGATTCTTTGTGTAAAAAAGAGCCCCCCATATAAATAAGAAATATATGAATGTTTAGAAATAAGTCTTTACAAGAAACATATTTTATGATATAATTATTTTGTAAGATTATTGGGCTTTTTTTGTTTCAGGTATTTTTCCTTGGTTGCCATTCCTCCGCGGAGATGCCTTTCGGCTTTGTTTATATCCAGGACCTTTCTGACTTTTTCATACAGATCAGGGCTTACATCTTCAAGCCTTTCTGTCATGTCTTTATGTACCGATGATTTTGAAACTCCAAAAATCGCTGCCGCCTCCCTGACGGTAGCATTGGTTTGTGCAATGTATGTCCCAATAGTCAGGACCCGTTGTTTAATAGCGTCCATTTCCCGCCCTCCGAAAAATATTATGGTTTGTACTCAATAATATGATTCTTTACGGCGGATTATTCTGAAATTCAGGCAAAGAGGTTTTTATATTTCAATTCAATACGATTAAGTAAATTGTAATTTCTGAAAATTTAAAGGAAAACCTTATTTCACATTAAGATAAGGCTTTCCCGTTAATTTTATAGATAATTTTGTTACTCTTATATATCAATATCAAGAGGTTTGTCCAATTCCTCAGACACATATTTACCGTTTTTCTTTCTTTGTCGTACACATTCCGACAGCAGATATTCGATCTGTCCGTTTACGGAACGAAAATCGTCTTCAGCCCATGCCGCTATTGCATCATAAAGCTTTGGTGACAATCTCAGAGGTACTTGCTTTTTTTGATTTTCGTTCATGAAATATCTCCTTTCGTTTTTTTGTATTTCTACGTTATTAAAATGGTATGGGGAAACTTTTTGTGGAAAAGTTTCCCTAATCTTTAATTAAGCTTTAATCAATAAAGACTTCCTGAATTTACAACGGGCTGTGCGTCTTTGTTTCCGCAGAGAACTACCAACAAATTGGAAACCATAGCGGCTTTGCGTTCTTCGTCAAGCTGAACCATCTGCTTTTCGTTAAGTCTTTCAAGAGCCATTTCAACCATTCCGACAGCGCCGTCAACGATCATTCTTCTTGCATCAATGATTGCAGATGCTTGCTGACGCTGAAGCATTACAGCAGCGATTTCGGGCGCATAGGCAAGATATGTAATTCTTGCTTCAATAATTTCGATACCTGCTTCATGAACTCGTGCCTGAATCTCATTACGGATTCTTTCCGCAACTATCTCGCTTGAACCTCTGAGACTTCCTTCGTCTGCCTGACCGTCACCCGTAGTGTCAACGTTTGGAGCAACGTCGTAGGGATAAATTCTAACTACATTTCTCAAGGCACTGTCACATTGGAGGGACAGGAATTCTTTGTAGTTGTCAACGTTAAATACAGCTTTTGCAGTATCCACAATTCTCCATGTAACCGCAATTCCTATTTCAACGGGATTACCGAGACAGTCGTTGATCTTTTGACGCGCGTTATTGAGGGTCATGATTTTGAGAGAAAGCTTTTTATCCGGTACTTCCAATGAAACGTTCGTTCCGCTTGTGCCCATAAGGTTGACCTGCTGAACGTCGCTTGACTGGTTAAGCTTTGTTTTAGCCGCAGGATTTACTGCTGTGCAGAAGGGGTTTACAAAATAGAAACCAGCATCTTTGATCGTGCCGACATATTTACCGAAAAGTGTAAGAACAAGGGCTTCCTGGGGTTTGAGGACCTTCAATCCGGGAATAGGAATCCAGACAAGACAAAGTACAATGAGGCTGATAATGAAAAGTGCCGGGTTGCCTCCGTAGTCCAGTATTATACCTCCGAAAATCGTGCCGAGGACAGATAGGATTCCCACAAGAATAACAAAAATCAGAACCAACATTCCATTCTTGCTGTGGTGTAAAACTTTTTCTTTCATAATAAAAATCTCCTTTTTATGTTGAGTATTATTCTGATATCAATATGATATCATAAATAAATTGATTTGTCAAGAGGCTTTTTGTGAAGAAAATGGAAATTTCTAAAAATTATTATTTGTTTTGTTGCTTACCGTACGGTCATGATTTTATAAAAAACGGGGTAGTCTTTGAAAAATTCCGACAGCTTTGTTCGAGAGCTTTTACCCGGATCTTGTATTTTAAATGATGATGCTTTTATATCTCCACCTGTAAATCCTGTTACCAAGACCCAATGCTGACCACCCGACGAGGTTTTTGCACCCACAAGTACAGGTCTTCCGCTTTTTAATTCATTGTAGATTTTATAGAGATAGTCGCTGCTGTTGTATGCTTTGTAGCTTTCGGGCCAATAGAGGTCTCCCGAAGAACTGTATTTCAGGTTTTTTGCCAAAGATGCAGGAGTTACGGAATAGCCGTAAATATAACTTTCCGCCATTGCAATACATGTGGTCACACAACCTGCATTACCGACAGTTCTTTTTGATGAGCCTAAAGTTACATTTGCCCAACGGCTGTCTTTTTGGTTAAAATATGGAACATTCAGCGCTATGGACTTATATCCGTTGGGGACATTTGCGGTATCGGAAGATATAAAGTCTGTATGCACATAGCCCGTATTGCTTCCGTTATAAAGTATCTTTGCCCATTTTCCCGTGAACCAAAGTACATCAAATTTTTCTCCGTCTTTAAGGGTATCTTTTACGGAATACCAAAGTCCTGCTCCGTTTCGTACATTAAGTGTTCCACCGCCTGTGTCAACAGAATAAACATCTGAATCAACTTCTGTTATGTACGAAGCTGAACTGTAGCCGTATTTACCGTCTGAGTACTCAATTTTCCACCAGTTTCCGTTTTTTTCTGCAAGGGTAATATATGAATTGTTCGGCAATGTCTTTACTATACTTGCGGATGCTGATGGAGATGAGCGTACATTGAGATTCCCTCCCGAAGTTTTCACCAGCCCTACATCACCCACAGCAGAAAAAGGGATATTTGAGCTTAAAATTGTCATTCCCAATATTGCCGCGGTGACTGTTTTCTTGAATTTTTTCATAAAAAATGATCCTTTCTTTGTTTTTGCGTTTTCACTTATTAATAATAACATATTTTTACCCAAAAATAAACCCTCAAAATTTACCATTTAAGGGTATAAAACATAAAAACAAGGTAAAAATATACTTGAAATCAATAATTAAAGGATTGGATCGGAAATGTATATCAAAAAAAGTACTATTATTATTTCTCTTTGTTTCATTGTTGCAGGTGCACTCACTTTGGGAGGATTTATTCTGAAATCAAACAGCGGATTATGCTCCATGCAGGATACCGTGAGGTTTTCTTATCAGGAAAGTATTGCAAATCTTGCAGAAGGACTTGCGAATATTGACTATGCTTTGCAGAAATCTCTTGCGGCAGATTCTCCTTCTCAGACGGTGGCTCTTTCTGCGGAAGTCTGGCGTGAAGCGGGAATGGCTGAGATGTGTTTGGAAGCGCTGCCTGTTTATGACCTGAATTTGCAGAATATAATGCGATTCTTTCATCAGTCGGGGGAATATGCCTTATATCTTGCCCGAAAAGCGGTCGGGGGAGATACTTTGACAGAGGAAGAAGAGGAAAATCTCAGGGCTCTTTCCGAACAGGCGAAGACTCTTGCCACGGCAATGACTGAATTTGAATACGGAATTCAAAGCGAAAATGCAGATTATATGACACTTACGGGCTTTCTGACTTATGTGGATCAGCCCCCGTTACAGGATGAAGCGTCCACAAACGGCACTGCTACATTTTATGAATATAAAAACCCGTTGATGAAAATGGAATCTGAAATGCAGTTGCCTGAATTGAATTATGAGGGAACATACTCTTCTCATTTATCAAATAAAACTTATGAGTTTTTGGCTGATAAAGATTTTATTTCACAAGAAGAAGCACGTCGCAGAGCTGCATATATTTTGGATTGTGAGCCTAAAGATCTGACTGCAGGTGAAGACGTTATATCAAAAGACCTGAAACTTTACTGTTTCAGCGGTAGAAATATGAATATTTGCGTAACCATGGCAGAGGGGTATCCTTTTTCTTTCAGCAAAAGCGGAGTTGTTTCTGATGTTAAAATTACTGATGACGAAGCTGTGGCTCTTGCCGCTGCATATCTGAATAAATTACAGTTCCGTAATATGGAGCTTGTAAATACAATCTCCAACGGAAATATTCTTTTGACTGAATTTGCATTCAGGCAGGGGGACACTGTTTGTTTGACGGATAAAATTTATGTGGGTGTTGCCCTTGATACGGGGGTTATCTGCACCTTTGATGCTTCAGAATATCTGAAAAATCATGTTACTGACAGAAAGATATCGCCTACACTTTCGTATGAAGAAGCCCTGGAAAAAGTTAGTGATTCCCTTACCGTAGACGAGGGGAGACTTGTTGTGTTGGGAACTTCCAGCTATGCCGAACCCGAAAGATTATGTTATGAATTTAAAGCAAAAACAGATTCGGGAAATGGGGTAACTGTTTATATCAACGCAAATAACGGAGCCGAGGAACGTATAGATCTTATCTATTCAAGTGATAACGGAACTTATCCTCTTTCCTGACAAAAAAATGGGGTTAGCCTTTTTATCGGCTAACCCTGAATTTTTATTCTTCTGTATCTTCTGTGGGAATTTCTATTGAGTCGTATGTGGGAATCAATAATAATTCCGATACGATCGCATTGTGGTCAGAGATCCATTCTCCGTCCATTTTTTCGGGACAAACTTTATATGAAACAGGAACAAAGAAGTCATTTATAAAAATGAAGTCTATAATACCTCCTGCATTTGGGTCATCATTGTAACCTTGGAAAGTCCTTACATTTTCTCCATAAGTGTTCATGACTTCGTATTCTGCATCAAAAAAAGTTTTTAAAGGTTCTGAATCTTGGTAGTCGTTAAAATCTCCGGTTAAAACTGTGGGATATTGGTGTCCGAAAGTTTCTTCTATCCAAGAGGTTACAATTTGCGATTGATAAACTCTTGCGGTTTCTCCTTTATGGTCAAGATGCATGTTTACATGTAGAAATATTTGTCCGTCAGTTTTTCTTTCCAAAAGTTGATAGGTAAAGATTCTTTCCTGGTTTGAGTCAGGGTGTTTTGAATATACTTCGGGAGTGTCTGTTAACCAAAGAGTGTTGGATTCAAGAAGGTTAAATGATTCCGTTTTATAAAGAATACATACAGCCTCTCCTTTTTTATCTTCATCTCTTCCATGTCCGAGAATTTCATATTTTCCGGCAAGCCTTCTTCCTAAGACCTTTTTCCACTCATCTGTTACTTCTTGCATTCCTACTACATCAGGGTATTCCTGCAAAATCAAGTTTACGACTCTGTCTATTCTATCAGGCGTGAATTCAGCATAGCGAACATTAAAGCTCATAACAGAGATTTTTCCGTCTTCTAAATAAGTAGTTGCGGTTTCAATGGAGTCAATAACTCTTTGAATATCCTTGACTTTTGCCTTGCTTGTATTTGTTAAAAACTGATAGTCTTCAATAATTTCTGAAACAAGAGCAGCAGAGCTTATATCGTTGACTTCCCCTAAGGAGTCTATCATTGCATTTACTGATTCAACTGTTGGGAATATCGGTTCGATATTTACTTCATTTTTAGCGCATGAAGTAAATATTGCTAAAAGTATGATTATACATAATGCTGCTGATATTGTTTTTTTCATGTTGTTTTTTCTCCTTATTCAGTTATTACAGGTAAAACTAAAACTTCGGCAACAATTCCGTTATGGTCGGAAACAAATTGTCCGTTAATTTTTTCGGGCATAACCTTGTAAGAAGATATTGAGATATATTCATTTACAAAACAAAAATCAATTATAGCTCCACCTTGTTCGTTATACCCTGTAAAGGTACGTTTGCTTTCGCCGTAAGTGTTTGTAACTTCAAAGCCGTATTCTGTAATTATATTATACGCTGAAGATCCTTCTGTGCAGTTAAAGTCTCCCGTCAAAATTATCGGGTACTGTTCTCCGAATCTTTCTGTTAAAAACTGTGTGAGCCAATATGCTTGGTGGCTTTGTGCAGGATCATCTGTTTCGAGATGGGTGTTTGCAAAAACAAAAACCGCACCGTCTGATTTTCTTTTAAGAAGAGCATAGGTCATGATTCTCGGAAAACCTGAGTCTCCTGTTTCGGGATCTTCCCATACGGAACAAACATGAGGTGTATCTGTCATCCAAATTGTATCAGAGTCGAGTAACTCAAATTTGTCTTTTTTAAACAGTACATAACATGCTTCGCTATGCCCCATCTCTTTACGTCCGTGTCCAAGTCTTGTGTATTCATCAGGAAGATTTTCTTTAAAGAAAGGTTTCCATTCGTCTCCAACTTCCTGTAAACCAACCACGTCGGGTGATTCCTCAATAATTGTGCTTAGAAGCAATTCCATACGTCCATTTCCGTATTCACCGTTTCTTACGTTGAAACTCATTGCTTTAATTTTTATCTCCTCTTCATTAAAGAGTTTTACCGTTGCTTCAAAAGCTTTGTCTATCTCAGGGTAGTTTTCCAATGAAGAGAATTCACTTGGCGTCAATCCTTTACAGTCGCTTATAAGACTGTATATTTCGGGAAGTTTTGAAGTGTCCGTTATTTCACCTAATGCATCTATCCTTTCGGAAATTTTAACAGGATCAGCAAAATCAAAAATTCCCGGAAGCTCCGGAGTTTCTTTTGCGGTGCAAGAGCTTAATAATGAAGTTGTAATAATGACTGGTAAAATAATCAGTGAAATCTTTCTTTTCATAGTGTAAATTCTCCTTATATCACACTTGTTTTTTCTGTATTATATCATATGGGGAGTTACTTGTCAATAGTTTTTTGTAAAAAAAATTATATGGAAATAATATAGTGATTTAAGTATAAAGATTAAAGTTTCTTGTTGGAAAACACCCCAATTTTTCGATTGTGGATATATAGTCTGTCTGAGCAGAGAAAAGACCTCTGCAATGAAATGCAAAGGTCTTTTCCAAAGGAGTTTAATGTGTATAAATAAAAATATTAGAAATAAGCTTATTTATAGTTATTCCCGATTAGAGAGTATTTGCAGAACCGAGAACGTTTGTGATCTTGTGAAGAACAGTTTTCTTAACTTCTTCACGAGCTACAGAGAGGTAGCTTCTGGGATCGAATACTTCAGGCTGAGCGGAAAGAACACGACGGATACCTGCTGTAAGAGCAAGACGGATATCGGAGTCAATGTTGATCTTACAAACAGCCATGCTTGCAGCTTTTCTGAGCTGTTCTTCGGGAATACCAACAGCGTTGGGGAGCTGACCGCCAAGGGAGTTGATTTCCTTAACATAATGCTGGGGAACGGAAGAAGCACCGTGAAGAACGATGGGGAATCCGGGGAGTCTCTTGCCTACTTCTTCAAGAATATCGAATCTGAGGGGAGGGGGAAGAAGGATGCCGTCGGGACCCATTGTGCACTGTGCGGGTGTGAATTTGTAAGCACCGTGAGAAGTACCGATGGAGATAGCGAGAGAGTCAACGCCTGTTCTTGAAACGAATTCTTCTACTTCTTCAGGTCTTGTGTAGGAAGACTGTTCAGCTACAACGTCATCTTCAACGCCTGCGAGAACGCCAAGTTCGCCTTCTACAACTACGCCTCTTTCATGAGCGTATTCAACAACTTTCTTTGTAACAGCGATGTTATCTTCGAAAGAGTGGTGAGAACCGTCGATCATAACGGATGTGAAACCGCCGTCGATACAAGCTTTACAGATTTCGAAATCTGCGCCGTGGTCGAGGTGGAGAGCAAGGTCAATACCGGAGTCTGCGATAGCAGCTTTAGCAAGACCGAGAAGGTATTCCTGTTTAGCGTATTTTCTTGCGCCTGCGGAAACCTGAAGGATAACGGGGGATTTAGCTTCGCCTGCAGCGTCTGCGATAGCCTGAATAATTTCCATGTTATTGATGTTGAAAGCACCGATAGCGTAACCGCCTTCATAAGCTTTCTTGAACATTTCTTTTGTGTTTACAAGTGCCATAATATGATATCTCCTATCGAATAATTTATTACGCCTTATATTGTATCAAATTCTTACGGAAAAATCAAGTCCATATGGTAGAACAATATGTTAATATTTTGAAAAGTTCCGTGTATAAAGCAAATAAAAGTAAAATTTACAGTATTAACCGAGAATTTGGGGAATATTTTTAGTCATACCAATCTTCAGGTAATTGTGAGAAGTCCAAATCAAGACTTAGCCCTTTATTTTCTTTTATCATATAAACGCCGTAAGACATTATTTTTTCAGCGAGGGCGCGGTTGTATGCTATGTATTCTTCATAAACCTGCTCTCTTGCAAATTTGATTATATTTCTTCTGATAGGACCGACCTCATCTGCGGTAAAATCATCGGGATGATCCATTGTGAAGTATCCTACGATCTTTCCTATTGTGCTTGAACCGAATTCAAGATTGAGTCCGAGATAATAGGAGCGTATATACTGTATCTGAGTGTAGGACTTGTTCAGATGGATCTTCTGTTCTTCAGTTTCTGCCGCTGCGATAGCTTCTTGGAAAAGTTTGTCTCCTTCTGTAAGGATCTTCGGTTCTTCGGCGTAGCCTCTGAACCAGTTCCAGTATTTTGTCCAGTCAACAGATTCGTAATTATTGATCATGTCAACAGTCAATTCTTCGGGGTAAGAATCTTTCGGGTTAAAGTCTGTGGCTTCAGGCCAATTAAACATTTCGTCCGGTGATCTATAAATACCGAAACAGTTTTCATTTGATTCTTCTTCCGCCAGATTTATATACTTAACAATGGATTCCCAACCTGGACCGTAATAGTCTTTGCAGAACTCTACCATGTATCCGTCAAGTTCTTCCTGTGACATATAAGGATTCCACATCAGTTTTGAAATAAGATAACCTCTGAGTTCTCCGAATTCAAGGCTTCTGTCGCAGTGGTTTCCCTGTTCAAACATATATTCAACATTGTTATCTGCAAAAAGCTTAAGGTTCTTTCTCAAAACCTCAAAGTTGGGGAAAGTAGATGCGAAATGTGCATAGTTTGTGGTGTAATCCCAGATTGCAAGTGTATCGCTTATTGCAGCCCAACCTTTAAGAAGGTCAACAAAGCTTTCGCCCGAATATGCGGTACATTCTTCGAGGGGATGGCTGAAGCATTGCTCAATGGAACAAAGCTCTACCATTACGTTGTCCGCGGGTTCGATTCCCGTGGGAACGATTCTGTTTTCAAAATAAGCGAAAGTATGTATCAGAACGTTTGGATATTCGTCTTTGATCTCTTCCGCAAGTCGGTTTACAAAGGTGAGGTTTACACCTGCGTAAGAGCCGTACTTGTCCATGAGTGCGGAACAGTTGTCGCAGTAGCAAAGGTTGTGGTTGTCGTTCATTGAAACGGAAACATATCTTGCTCCGGGATTTGATTCAAGCCATGCTCTGAGGTTTGTAAGTGCTGTTTGGTAAACATTTTCGTCTGTAAGGCATGGCTGTTCATTCTGAGGTACACCGCAAAGGGGTTCCATTGTATGTGCGGGTGAACCTGCCCAAGTGTTTGAGCCTCCAAGCTCTTCGGGAATCTGTCCCCATTTTTTACCGTTTACTTTTCTCTTTACCTTAAAGCTGAAATTTCCGTCGTAGTCTATCCAAAGAGTTTCTCTTGTATCGAAAGCGGGAATCTGCTTGTCTTCTTCGATTTTTTCAAGGGAAATCGTTTTTGTTTCAGGAATGACTTCAAAATCGGAGCTGTAGAATCTGCAGCCTAAGTATGCTTCTAAAAACTCGTAAACAGCGTAAAGAGTACCTCTTTTTTCGCCGCCTACAAGATAAAGTTTTTTACCGTTGGTTTTAATAACGAGACCGTCATCTCCAAGCTTGTCTCTGTCAAATTCGCTTTCTGATTCACGGTTTGTTTTACCTACAACTATTTCTTTTTCTGCAGGTTCCGTTGAATCGGTAACAATGGGAATTTCAACGCCAGTTATCTGTTTTACATAGTTTTGAAGTTCTGTGGACGCTGTAATTTCTGAAATGTAAGCGTTTTCACCGCGAACTATAACATATTCGGAAGTACCGTCCACAACGAGGTTCAATGTTTCGGGTAAAACTGTTTCTTCTCCGCCTTGGTTTTCATTTGGATCGGTTTGTTCTGTCTGTTGATCGTCAGGGTTTTCCACATTATCAACAGGGTCATTGTTGCATGCTGCAAGTATTGTCAACATCATTGATATCGCCAACAGTATGCTTAAAATTTTTTTACTCATAGAATTTTCTCCTTTGGTTGAAATTTTTACTGCAATTTTATTATATATTATTTTGCAATCGTTGTCAATACCTTGAGTTGTTTTTAACATATGTGGGGGAAAACTTTTTCCCGAAAACAAATATTTCCGTAAAGTTTTCCCCCATAAAATTGCGTTTAAGCAATCTCTTTTATATTTTGCCCGTTAGCAACAGCCGCAGTTATTATCGCAACCGTTGTTGCAGCCACAGCCACCGTTGTTAGCTTCGCTGATGCTGTATACGATTACAGCCGCAATGAGAAGTGTCCAGAATACATAGTTCTTTCCGCACATGGTTAAGTACCTCCTGTAAGAGATTTCAACTTTCAATATCTTTTCTTTTTCGGAGTTTTTCGCTCCGTACATTAACATATTATGACAGGAGTTGCTTAAGTGTTACATGAGGTCCTATTCTTTGTAAATGGTATATTCTGAGAACTTATCGTTTGTATAATTTTATGGGATCAACGCAGTACGTCGATCCCAAGATTGTAATATTATTCTTTTATAATCTATCAAATAATGATGCTGTTTCCGATCTTTTCGGTTGTCTCTTTTTCTCCGCATCTGACGGTAAAGCTGTCTGCGTTTATACTGACTGAGAATGTTTTTCCGCAAAGACGGGCGTTTTTAACCGCCATTTTTTCGGTAGGACGAACTCTTGCAGGTGATACAGTAACTCTACCGTTAAAATCGGGTGTTATGCCAAAAATATAGAATAAAATTGTCTGCGCTCCCGAAATAGCGTGGATATTGCCTTGAAGGGGAGTGTCCTCTCGGTTTGCGATCATATTTGCGGCACAAGAATCTCCCATATAGGGCATACGCTCGCCCCACCAATAAAGGCGTTTGAGAATATCGCAGGCAAGCTCATCGTTACCGAGCTCGAAGAGCTGAGAGCATATTTCGGTGGCAAAATGTGAGCATACACCACCGCCGCCGTTATCGATGTCATCCTGATCGTACTGATCATCAAGCTTTGACATAGAATGAAGACCGAATTTTGACAAAAACTCACGGTCATTCAGGTGTGAGATAAGGGCATTTCTTTCTTTATCACCAATAACATCACTATTCAAAAACTTAAACATCTGGACAGTATATCTTACCCCACGGTTTCCATTCGCATCAATAAAATCATACCAGCCAAGACTTTCATTCCAAAGTGACTTGAGCTTTTCGGCAAGTGCTTTTGCACGTAGAGGAAGCTTTTCATCGGGTGTACCTGCAAGAAGGGTGAGCTCATATACTCTCATATAGTTCATATAACGTCTTGCGTTAAGGTCGGGCATAATTCCGTTATAAGGACCGTTTCCGCGGTGATGTAGCTCAAGGTGGCTGTTACCGCCCACACCGTAATCGAAAAGCTCCACGTCTTTAGAAGTATCGTCGCATACGTAGGCGTGAAAGATCATCCATTCAAGAATAGTCTTTCCCTCAACTTTTTCGAACAGAAACGCAATATCTCCTGTAGCTCGGATATGATGATACACCATAAGTATGACCTTTTCCTGATTGATCTGATACCAGGGACCCACCGCTCCCGATGTTACGGGGTTCAGGGCATAGGATGTTGTCAGGTCGTTTTTCAGATATGCCTTGATATTTTTCTTGTTACCCTCGGGATCATATATTGGATGCATCATAAGACCACCGCAATAATCCCAGAGATAGGAGCACATACAACCTCCCGTGACACTTCCCGTACTGTAATAGGGAGAGGTACAGAGGTCGGGATTTTCCCATCTGCAAAGGATATAGGAGACAAGTGAGCGATAATAAAAGCTTGTAAGGGCGGGATCAGAGGAATAGAATTGGGGAAGGTTTTCCTCAATTCTTGCGCTTTCATTTTGGAAATACAAGAAGGAATCTTCTATCAGGCTTTCGTACTTATCCAGCGCATTTTCCGCTTCCGAAAGAGATCTTGCTTCCTCGCCCATATGGGCGGAAATATAAAAAGTAAAGGACTCAAGCGCGCCCAGAGTAATCTCATTTTCCCAAAGATAAGCACGTTTGAAAAGTGACATACCGTCAAGCGAACAAGTAAGTCTGTATGAAGCTCCATCGGCAACAGAGGAAAGAATTCTGTCGGTAGCGGAATAGTTTTCTCTGTTATCGGGTGAAGGCTTAGGAATAGAGAACTGCCAATCTTGTTCCAGACGTGTTCTGCCACGGTACATAATAGACAGCGGCATAGACAGTTCTGAATTAAGACGGTTGACCACAGTGACCTTCATAACAAGGCTTCGCTGGCGCGGAACAACGACGGTCAGTGTTTCGACAGAAAAATCCGATGTTTCCCCTTTACGGAGCATTGCCGAAGGGAGCCATTTCCAGGAAGTTGTTTTGACACGTTCACCATTCAGAATAACGTTGATATTGAATGAGGTGTTAGTGTAAGGACAGCCTTGAAAGCAGTTTAACGCGGTAACCGAAATCTCGGGGGTGAGCACAGATGCAATATCCGCGCAGATGCCCAGATCCTTTTCTTCAAGAATATTATTTTTTCCGTCAAAGGCATAGGGCGAATTATCAAAAAGACCGATATAATTCTTCATATTAGTACCTCTTCTGAATTATTTTTGGATTTATTAAATTTTTACTTACGGTTGCACCGAAGGGAAGAATCTCAAGCGTCATAAATTTAAAGCTTTGAAGTCCAAATGGAATACCGATGATTGTTATACAACAGATAATTACGGAGATAAGATATCCGAGATCCAATTCCCAACCAATAAGAATTGCCCAGATAATATTAGCGATAGGGTTAAAATCAAATCGGGTGACAACCTTCTTCCCGAATGGCGCAAATGTAAGTTTCGCGGCTTTGAAGCATTGCTTCCCAAAGAGGATACAAAGGATAGTAACGCAAAGCAATAAGCCGAGTATCAACCAAGAAAGACTGATTTGTCAAGAAAAATCAGTCTTTTTTAATGATTATTTTAAGGAGAGTTTCATGGGTTTGAATTGACAAAAGCCGATTTTATCGACCTTCGATAATCATTATAGTACAAAGCAGATGGAAATGATTTTTTATGTATGGTGCGTTTTTTGTCTTGATAACAATGTCTTCGGCTACCGCTGTCGCTCCCAAGTCCCCGAGCACAAAATTTTGAAGATCGTGCGTATATATGAGCCGATCATCACCGAGTTTTTCGACAATGAGGAAGAAATGGCAAAGTTCCAAAAGTGTCTAATTTTTGGGGTTCATATCATTTTTTGTTATTTGTTTAAGCCACATTTCGCAATGTTTTGTCCATGTGCTTACGTCTTCCCAATCGGAAGCAAGTCCCAATCCGTGATATCCGTGAGGATAAATGTGGAGAGAGAAGTTAACACCGTTTGCAGATAAAGCTTTTGCGTATTCAAGAGAATTTCTTACAGGAACGCAATCGTCATCTGCGGTGTGCCAGAGGAATGCGGGCGGAGTGTCTTTTGTAACATGCTTATAGAGCGAATATTTGTCTTTAAGCTCCGCGGATGCATTTTCGCCCAATAAATTATTTGTAGAACCCTGGTGGCCGAAAGACTCCATGTCAATAACAGGATAACAGGGTATGGTAAAGTCGGGACGGCAGCTGACCTTGTCTATTTCGTCTCCGTCATCTTTTCCGTTGTCGAAATAAATGCTAACGGATGTAACCAAATGACCGCCTGCTGAGAATCCGAGAACTCCTATCGCGTCTTTTCGTACATTATATTTATCTGCAAAATAACGTACGTGTCTGATCGCTCTTTGTAAGTCAAGCTGTGGCGCGGGTTGCTGATAAGGAGAAACTCTGTAATCCAATACAAATGCGTGGAATCCGATTGAATTAAGCCATTGTGCTATGGGTTCTCCTTCATGATATGCTTTTCCACCATATCCTCCACCTGCACAAACGATTACACACGGAGCTATTGTATTTTCCAAAAGATAAGGTGTTATATTGGGTTCTTCCTGGTCAATAGTTTCGTCCCAAAGCGGGATATCTTTTTCCCAAAGTTTAATCATATAAGTTCAGCTTCCTTCCCTTTATTTTCTTTTTTCTTTCTGCCTCTGAAGAACATCAGATATACCCAGAATACTACTGAGGTCAGAGCCAGTATTCCGTAACCCGTAAAGAACGGGATATAGTCTTTAAGTGAATATTGGTTTACGGAACCCTCTTCCATGATTCTTGCATATACGGAGTCACTTCTGCCTGCGGCGTCAAGTGCTGTCAGGGCATATAATGTTGAAGTGTCATCGGATTTTTCATCGTCGATGTTTGCATTATAGGAGTAGTCTGTGTTTCTGAATTCCATAAGCTTCGATGCCATTTTTACACGTTCATTGCCTGTCATTGTTACTCCTACGTCAATAAGACCTATCAATGCGCAGCTGTATGTTATACAGGTCCCGTCATCATAAAGCCCGTTTTCAAGTTTTTTTGATTCCAGAAATTCAATGTTTTTATTTATTGCGTTTGTAACTTTGGGGTCTTTTGTGAACATTGAAAGTACAGTCATTGCTCGTCCTGTTGTCCTTACAGGGCTTTCATCTTCGTAATAGAACCCCCCGTCTTCATTCTGGTAGGAAAGAAGATTTTCAATAGCTTTTTCGCTCATAAATGTTACGTCAAATGCTTTGAGTGCCATTACAGAGTAAAGAGTGTCGTAAAAATCACCGAAAGAACCATCCTTGTTCTGGAGCTTTTTTAAGGCTGCAACGTCTGCATTTTCTTCCCCTTCGGAACGGTCTGCCTGTCCGATGGAAATTGAAGCAAGAATTCTTGTTGCTGTGGTTCTTGCGGAAGTCGGATCGGCTTCTGGAATATAAGGTTCAACCTCCGAAATAGAAAAAATTCCTACGGAAGAGTACATCACCGTATCGTTCCAATCATCTACGGGGATTTGATTTTGAACAATATAATCCTTGGTGTATGTAATATGGTTTGTGATATTCATGGAATTTGCGCTTGATGATACGGGAAAACAAAGAAAGATTGTGATCACAGTCATTATCAATGCGATTTTTTTAATAAAACCGGGGTTTTGCATCATTTTGTCAGAGACCTCCGTTAATTTTCTGTTATTTATGGTATGTAATGTTGTTGCTTATTGTAAATGCCCTGTATATCTGCTCTGTCAAAACAACTCTCATCAGTTGGTGCGGAAATGTCATTTCCGAAAAGGAAATTCTTGAGGCGGATATCTTTTTTATCTCTTCTGAAAGTCCGTCGGAGCCTCCGATAACAAATGTGATTTTGGAATCGGATTGCATTATGCTTTCTATTTTACGGGCAAATTCCACAGAGGTACACTGTTTCCCCTCAACGCAAAGAGAAAAAACGTACCCCTGCAGATGTTTAATTATAGCTGTTTTTTCTTTTTCGGGGTCTGATTCGGGGGTTTCCACAACTTCAAAGTTGCAGAAACGGCTCAATCTTTTCCCGTATTCCGCCATGGCATCTTTCCAATATTTCTCTTTAAGATTGCCAACGCAGACTATTCTGATACTGACCATTTAAATCTCCGTTACGGTCTGATCTTACGTCCCAATTTGTGTTCAAGGGCATCAATTATCATATCAGCTGCTTCGTCCATGCCGAAAGAACCTGTTCTGATACAAAGGTCATAGTTTGTGCAATCTCCCCAAGTAAGATTTGTGTGGAAACTGTAGTAGTTAGCACGCTTCTTGTCTGTTTTAACAATAAGATCGTCAACCTTTTTGGTTTCTGCACCGTATTCGTTCAATATTCTGTTTACACGGTTTTCATGTGTATCTGAAATGAAAACCTTAAGGCAGTTGGGATAATCTCTCAATACATAGTCAGCACATCTGCCTACAAAAACACCTGATTTTTCGGATGCCAGTTTTTTGATGAGATCTGTCTGGATCTGGTAGACCTTATCTGTAAGGGGAACTGCTGCATCGCCCCAATATACATATTGACCGTCCATTGCATATGCACCCATGGCAAGAGAGTAAAGAAGGCTGTTTGTGGGCTTTTCGTCCAAAGATTCAAATACTTTTTCACTCATTCCGCTTTCTTTAGCTGCCATGCGGATAAGATCTTTGTCGTAGTAATCAATACCGAGCTTTTCAGCCACCTTTTTCGCAATCAGTCTTCCACCGCTACCGTATTGTCTGGAAATCGTAATAATAAACTTATCGTTCATGCCCTTCCCTCGTCTTTCGTATAATAAATTAATATGGTTTATACTAATATTATAGCATATGTTTTTTATAATTTCAATAGGGTAAACGAAATTTTTTTAATTTCTTTCTGTGCAAACGGAGATATTTTAAATTTTGCATATGAAAAAGAGGAAACCACTGCGTATGGATATAAGGTTAAAACAAAATACTACCGAAACAAACGCCGTGAAGGTTATCCTCGTATGAGGAAAGGACATAAATCCAAGCTTGGTTTCAGAGAATTGAAGACTTCGCCCGAATTCATGTGACAAAGAAAAAAATCTCTTGAAAACATTATAAGCAAAGAATGTACGAAACTCCGAGTAAGCAGGTCTATACAGCTTGTTTAATCTTCTCCAAGGTTTCTTCATTTACAACACCTATGTTAGTTCTATTTGGGTTCCATCAGGAAGTACTGTTATATTAACATACTTCAAGTCTATAAATGTTTCGACTAAAGCCTCGAGCTCTTCAATAGATTTCGGATGATCATAATTAAGGGTTATGTCCACCAAATTCGTGACATCATTTGCATCCAAAATTGCAATTCCATATTCAATCATATACGGAATTAGAGCTTGCTGAACTGCAGTAAGTTCTTGGAGAGACTTTTCAACAGTTTTGTATATGATATTTATCTTTCCCATGCTTCTATTCATTGATGCTTTATTCGCTCTTGGTATAACATCGGTATCTACTACATTCACAACAAGATTTCCTGAATTGTCTATATACATTCCACCAAAAGATTTGACGGGAATCTCGTTATAAACGACTGCGGCAACATCATTTAATGTCATATTATTTAACTGATAATCTTCTTTAGCATTTATAGTAAACATTGCTACAAATAGAGTAATGGTTATAATTAATGTAATAATCACTATTGTTTTAATGCTTCTCATTTTCATTTTTTGATTCCTTTCTACATATATTTTAATTAGTATTTCATTTTGATTCTATTTATGAATAAAAAGTAAGATAATCACATCTGATAAATAAACTTTCTTTTGTCTAAATTTCATTATAAATCCCCCTTGATTCTTTTATATATTTATATA
>JAZSMD010000058.1:0-57619 GCA_045535665.1 Eubacteriales bacterium | reverse complement strand
TGTCAGGACGAACGCAGTCAGTATAAAAATAAAGAAAGAGCAATGAAGATCCTTCGCTCCAAGATCTATGAGAGTATGGAAAGCGAAAGAAATGCACAGATCGCTTCCGAAAGAAAGTCTCAGGTAGGTACGGGTGACAGAAGTGAACGTATCAGAACTTACAACTTCCCCCAGGGCAGAGTTACAGACCACAGAATAGGGCTTACACTGTATAAGCTTCTTGCTGTTATGGACGGAGATCTTGACGAGCTTATTGATGCTCTTATCACTTCCGACCAGGCTGAAAAGCTCAAGTCAGGCGATGCGGAATAACAGGTGAAAGGAAAAACGGTCTTATGAAAAAAGAAAAGAAAGGCGTTTTTGTTTTCAAAATAATATTATGCGTTTTTCTCGCATTGGTCTTCGGTCTGGGCGTAACTGCACTGTCTGCTTTCATGCCCGTGTTTCTGCCGTCTGCTTCTGATTTCTATGTGATAGATTACGGTGCTCCTTTCCCTTTCGTTCAGCAAACGACAAATATGGTACCAAATCCTGCATATTTCCCCTTGTATTTCACTCCGAAATATCAGCATGAGTCCTTTGAAACGGAAATCATGGCAGAACCTCTTATAGCTTCATGCGTTGTGAATGTACTTATTTTTGCGGTTGTCATTTTCGGTATATGGGCTCTTCATCGTCTCTACAGAAAAAAGCATCCCAAAAAACAGAAAGTCAGCAAAAAAGACCTTTACAGACCTGTTTTCAGCGAAAATTCTGTTGAATAAAAATATTTAAACCGTTTCTCTTCATGCGAAAAGAAACGGTTTAACATCGTTATTACCCTAATTTTGCAGTACCTGTAATTATCAGAACTATTTCGTCTGAGGTCTTGCTTTTATCCAATGAGACTTTTTCAAGTTGGAAGTAAGGTGATTGCTCACTTTCTATAAGGTCTGAAATTATTTGGGATGCAAGCTCGTTTATTCCCAGAGTTTCTGTGAATTCTTCCGAAATCGTTATTCCCGCAACGGTAACATTCTTTATTGCAATATCCAAAAGATTTTCTTCCGTTTCGGGAAAGCCTACTTCAATAAATATACTTACCGTATTCGGCAGAAAGATGCTGAGCAAAGACGGTATTTCTCCCGGAAGAAGATCTTCTATATGTTCTTTTTCCACGTTACCCGTGAGAATAAGGGTCTTTTCTTTTGTTATGGTGAGCTTTGCTCCGTTAAGCGGCTGTAAAGCTTCAGCGTTTTTATTTATTATTTCATTGAGCTTTTCCTGATTTATCTCCACATCAAAGGGTATTCCGGGAATACTCTTTATTGAAGACGCTATCATTTTAATGAAATCGGGGGCTTCGGGAAGCGCTTCCGCATGAGCTCTTCCGATTTCTATTCCCGTGAAAAATAACAGTAAGCAAAGAATTGTTATTCCAATACTGATAGCTATTCTTTTGATTTTATTTGAAGCTTTTGTTTTCTTTTTAACTGCCGTTCCGCATTTGGAACAGAAGGATTCTCCTTCATTGAGGGGGGTTCCGCATTTTCTGCAATTCATGGTTTCATATCCTTTTTTATTATATATTTTAATTATATGTGGGTTTATATTGATACTATACCCGATATTTTTATTTTTGTCAAGTATCTGTGCGGAATTGCCACAAATACTTAAATGAAAACACTTGACAAAAAGGAAATTTTGAGGTAAAATATATAATGATACATTATGATAATGAATAAGTGTTTATTTTTTTAGATTCGGGGAGAAAATATTATGATAAGAAGTATGACAGGCTTCGGAAAAGCAACAGCCGTATATGCCGATAAAACAGTATCTGTTGAGATCAAATCTGTAAATCACAGATATTTTGAAATGTATGCAAGAACACCTCGTTCCTGTATGCAGTTGGAAGATCTTATACGTTCCCAGCTCCAGAAAAAAATATCACGTGGCAAGATTGAAGTAAATGTAAATATTTCATTTACAGGCTCGGAAGATGTTAAGATATCTGTAAACAAAGAACTGTTAAAGAGCTACCTTGATGCGTTCAACGAGATATCCGAAGAATTTTCGTTAAAAAATGATGTTTCCGCATCAATAGCTCTCAGACTTCCCGATGTGCTTACTTCCGAGAATAAAGAGATAGATATGGATAAGCTTTGGTCAGAAGTCCTTCCCGTTCTTGAAGCTGCTGCAGATTCTCTTATAGACCTCCGTACACGCGAGGGCGGCAGAATTGCTGAAGATATTATTTCAAAATGCGAGTTCATAAAAGAAAATGTGAAATACATAGAAGAACGTTCGGAACAGCTTGTAAGCGAGTATGACACAAAACTCAGAAACAGAATAATCCAGCTTTTGGGTGACACTCATGTGGACGAGCAGAGACTTCTCACGGAAGTTGCAATAATGGCAGATAAAGTTGCCGTTGATGAGGAAATAATAAGATTGAATTCTCACTGTGCCGCACTTGCGGATATGTTTGAATCGGGTGAATCCAACGGTAAGAAAATGGATTTCATCATTCAGGAAATGAACAGGGAAGTCAATACCATTTCTTCCAAGATCGGTGATATAGATATTACAAAGAAGATAATCGAGCTTAAAAACTGCATAGAAAAAATAAGAGAACAGATTCAGAATATTGAATAAAGTGAGGATTTGCTTTAATGAAACTAATAAGCATAGGTTTCGGAAATGTTGTTGCAGACAGCCGTATAGTAGCCGTTATCAGTCCCGATTCTTCTCCCATAAAGCGACTTATTCAGGACGCAAAGGAGAAGGGCACTCTTATTGATGCCACTTACGGAAGAAAAACAAAATCTGTAATACTTACTAACAGCGAGCATATAATACTTTGCGCTGTTTACCCCGAAACTATTACCGCAAGAGTCAACGGAAGAGATGTCCCTGATAACTATTCCGAAGGCGACAGAGAGGAGAAAACTGAAAATGAGTAAACTTTTTATTATATCAGGTCCGTCGGGTGCGGGTAAAGGTACTCTTGTTGATATGATAAAGAAAAATTTTGAAGATATTTTTCTTTCTATATCCATGACCACAAGACAGCCCCGTCCGGGAGAACAGGAAGGCGTAAATTATTATTATATTTCTGTTGACGAGTTCAAAAACAGAATAGCTCAGGATAAAATGCTTGAATACGCAGAATATTGCGGCACATATTACGGAACACCACGTGAGCCTGCGGAAAATGCACTCAGTAACGGAAACAGCATGATCCTTGAGATCGAGGTTGAAGGTATGCGTCAGGTGAAATCAAAAATGCCCGATGCGGTTACTATTTTTATTGCACCGCCTTCTATTGATGAGCTTGCAAGACGAATCAAGAAACGCAATCCCGATGAGCTTGATTCTGTTATTGAAAAGCGTATAAACAGAGCAAAGACAGAAATGGAATTTACTTCCGAATACGACCATGTTGTTGTAAATGCAGATCTTTCAAAAGCGTATGATGAGCTTTCGGCACTTATTGCTGATTACATAAAAGAATAATTATTAAAGGAGATAGATATAAAATGTTGTACCCCAGTGTTACAGAACTTATTAAAGGTGAAAATAAATGCAGATATTCTCTCGTAATTGCAGTTGCAAAGAGAGCAAGAGATATGGCTGCTGAAGCTGAAGAAAGAGAAGAGAAACTCGTTCAGAAACCCGTAAAACTTGCTGTTCAGTCCTTCGCTGACGGTGAAGTTGATTTCCGTGAACCCAAAAATCTCTGATATTGATGATGAAAACTGTTTTTGTTGCCGTATCTGACCTTCCAACGTCTGCAGATAAGCTTTATGAATATATCGTTCCCGAAAAGCTTGAAAAAAATGCTGTTCAGGGGGCAGTTTGCTCTGTTCCTTTCGGAAGAGGGAATCAGAAGCGTATAGGCTTTATTTTAAAGGTTCAGGAGCTGACGGATACTGTTGAAGTGTCCTCACTTAAAGAAATAATTTCAGTCCGAAACGACAAAGAAGCGGTTTTGTTTTTTAACGATTTTACACTTTCACTTATTTCGTATATCAGAGACAAGACATTTTGTTCCTGGTTTGATGCCGCAAAATTGGTATTACCTTCGGGTTATACGAAAAACAGCGGTGTTGTGTATGAAAAGACTATAAAATTAAATGCCCCGAATGCTATTGGCGGTAACGAAAAGCAAAAGCGTTTACTGCAAATACTTCGGGAACACGGTGAAATTACTCTTTCCGAACTGACTGAAAAATATGATGCATCAAGGGCTTCTGTTTGTACTCTTGAGAAAAAAGGCATTGTCTGTTACGGAAAAAAAGAAGTATTTTCCGACCCCACAAAAAATTATACCGTGGGAATTTCGGAAGACAAAAGTGTTATAAACCTTTCCCACGAACAGAATACCGCATACGAGGAGATATCAAAGCTCCGAAACAGCGGTAAGACTCATTTACTGTACGGTGTCACAGGCAGCGGCAAGACTCTTGTTTATATCAAGCTCATTGACGATGTTCTTGCGGAAGGCAAAAGTGCTGTTCTTCTGATTCCTGAAATTTCATTGACCTTTCAGATAGTCAGACGGCTCATTGCCAGATACGGTGAGCAGTTGGCTGTTCTTCACAGTGCATTGACGGAAAGGGAAAGATATGATACAGCGGTTTTGATCGCAAAGGGTAAAAAACGTGTCGTAGTTGGTACACGTTCTGCAATCTTTGCTCCCGTAAAAGATCTCGGTATCATTATAATTGACGAGGAACAGGAAAATACTTATAAATCAGAAATGACTCCGCGTTATTCTGCCATAGATACAGCGGCTTTTATAGCTTTAAAAACAAACTCTCTTTTGTTACTTGCTTCCGCAACGCCTTCATTTGAGAGCTTTTACAGAGCTGAATCGGGAAGAATAACCAAGTCAACTCTTACGCAAAGATACAACGGTCAGCCCTTGCCTGAAATAATAGTTGCGGATATGCACAATGAAATTATGGCGGGGAACAGGTCTATATACAGTTCCATACTTTTGCGTGAAATTGAAAAGAATATTAAAAACGGACAGCAAAGTATACTCTTTCTTAACCGTAGAGGCTACAATTCTTTTGTGTCATGCCTCAGCTGCGGTGAACCTGTGAAATGTCCCTATTGCGGGATTGCTTTGTCATATCATAAAAATCTCAACAGATTGGTATGCCATTATTGCTCTTACAGCATTGATGTACCTAAACAATGTGACAAATGCGGTTCTGAGCTTATACGGTATAAGGGTGCAGGAACTCAAAAAGCGGAAGACGAGCTTTTGAAGATATTCCCCGAGCTTCGCATAAAACGAATGGATGCGGATACCGTTACGGGGAAAACTGATAGGGACGATATTTTGAACTCCGTTAAAAATAATGAATGTGATGTTTTATTGGGCACTCAGATGATAACCAAGGGTTTGGATTTCCCGAATGTTACCTTGGTCGGTGTCCTTATGGCGGATATGTCTTTGTATTCATCTGATTTCAGGGCTTACGAAAAGACTTTTTCGCTGATAACTCAGGTAGTTGGAAGAGCCGGAAGAGCCGAAAAGCACGGCAGAGCAGTAGTTCAGACATTTTCACCCACCCACAGAGTTTTAAAATATTCTTTCGCACAGGATTACGAGGCTTTTTATCATAACGAGACAGCTCTCAGGCGGTCATTGGTTTATCCGCCTTATTGTGACCTTTGTCAGGCAGTTTTCGTTGCGCCCACGGAGGAAGCAGCTTTCAGAGGTGCTGAAAAATTCATAGAAATGGTCAGCACAGAAATGGAGGGGGCAAATTTACCTGTAAGGATAATAAAACCGAAACCCACATCCGTTCCCATGGTTGACGGAAACTACAGGGTCAGAACTCTTATCAGGTGCAAGGACGTTTACGCACAACGGGAAATTTTCAGAAAAATATATATAGAATTCAGCAAGGATAAAGAATGCCGTGATATTCAAATGACTCTTGACATGAATCCTGCTGTGGTGTATTAAACCGATCAAATCGGGAAAAATTAAAGGAGAAACAGAAAATGGCATTAAGAGAAATAGTAAAAGAAGGGTACGAAAGTCTTTCCAAAGTATGCAAACCCGTAACTTCTTTTGATTCAAAATTAAAGACACTTGTAAAGGACATGATTGATACACTTATAGATGCTGACGGTCTCGGACTTGCTGCACCTCAGATCGGTATTCTTCGCAGACTTGCAATTGTAATTGATGATAACGGTGATTTTATTACTCTCATAAACCCTGTTATAACAGAGAGATCCGGCGAACAGTTTGCAAATGAAGGCTGTCTTTCCGTCCCCGGAGTTTTCGGTAAAACAAAGCGTCCCGCAAAGGTTACTGTTGAAGCTTGTGATGTTGACGGAAATAAGTTTTCTCTTACAAGAACAGGCATTACCGCAGTTTGTATCTGCCATGAAACAGACCACCTTGACGGTAAACTTTTCAGAGAACACGTTATAGAATATTTGCATGAGGATGATGAATAATGCGTAGTATTTTTATGGGGTCTTCTGACTTTGCCGTTGAGTCTTTGAAAGCCATGATAGAAGGTGGTTACGAGGTCAACGCAGTTGTCTCACAGCCCGATAAACCAAAGGGAAGAGGTTATACCTTGACTCCAACACCTGTAAAGGCTTATGCTTTGACACTTGATATTCCCGTATATACACCCGATAAGATAAAAAACGGAGAGCTTCAAGAACTTCTTGATGAGGTCAAGCCAGATGTTATTATTGTTGCGGCTTACGGCAAGATACTTCCACCTTATATTTTGAATTATCCGCCTAAGGGTTGTATCAATGTTCACGCATCTCTTTTGCCGAAATACAGAGGTGCGGCTCCCATAAATTTCTGCCTCATTGACGGTGAAGAAAAAACAGGCGTTACAACAATGCTTATGGATGAAGGTCTTGATACCGGGGATATGCTTCTGAAAGCAGAAACAGAGATTACCGCTGATGACGATGTTGGAACACTTCACGACAGACTTGCCCAAATGGGCGGAAAGCTTTTGGTGGATACGCTCAACGCTCTCGAAGAAGGAAGTCTCGTTCCCGAAAAGCAGTCAGGCGAAAGCTCATATGCTTCAATGATAACAAACGAAACAAGAAAAATTGATTTTAATGCTTCTGCAAAAGATATAGTCAACAGAGTCAGAGGTCTTTGCCCCATTCCTTCCGCATATGCACTTTGCAACGGAAAGAATACGAAAATATTCAAGGCTTCTGTATATGAAGGTTCTGTTGAAGGGGAATATTCCTGCGGACAGGTAGTTCCCGGAAAAGAGCTTGTTGTAAAGGCAAGTGACGGCTATGTCCGCATAGAAGAAATTCAGCCCGAAGGTAAAAAACGAATGGGTGGTGCTGATTTCCTCAGGGGAAATAAACCCGAAAAATTTGAATAGAATGTAATTAAGGCTAAAGGACGGAGGTATAGTTATGCCTGTATATTACGGAATAGATATATGGTATATTGTTTTGATAGTTCCTGCAATGCTGTTGTCTCTGTACGCACAGTTTAAGGTGAAATCTACTTATGCGAAGTATGCAAAGGTCATGTCCCGCAGAGGAATGACTGCAAATGACGCGGTGGCTTTTATTCTGAGAAATAACGGTATAACCGATGTTTCCGTACAGCCCATCGCAGGTGAGCTTACGGACCATTACAGCCCCAATGAGAAAATTATCAGACTTTCACAGGGCGTTTACGGTAAAACAACTGTTGCGGCATTGGGAATTGCGGCACATGAGGCGGGACATACTGTTCAGCATTACAGTAATTACGGACCTATACAATTCCGAAATGCCCTTGTTCCCGTGGCGAATTTAGGCTCAACACTTTCGATGCCGTTAATTCTTATAGGTTTTGTGTTTAATTTTTCTTTGCTTGTAAATCTCGGAATAATCTTTTTTTCGGCAGCAACTCTTTTCCAGCTTGTTACTTTGCCCGTTGAATTAAATGCTTCTTCCAGAGCAATGAAAGCCCTTGAATCAAGCGGTGCTTTGAATGATGACGAGCTTAAAATGACGAAAAAAGTCCTTTCTGCGGCGGCTTTGACTTATGTTGCGGCTCTTGCGGTGTCTTTTGCACAGCTCTTGAGACTTATTTTGATATCAAGAAGACGAAATGACTGAGAGGAATAATAAATGAAAACAGATATAGCGTCTCTCAGCTTTGATGAGCTTTCCGCTTTTGTTTCGGAAATGGGACTTCCAAAATTCAGAACGGGTCAGATATACAGAAATATTTCAAGGGGTATACTTGACTTTAATGAAATGACAGATCTGAGCCTTGACCTAAGACAAAAGCTTGATGAGTCGGCACAGCTTCCCGTTCTCGACATAAAGAAAAAGCTTGTGGACAGCGACGGAACTGTAAAATATCTCTTTGAGCTTTACGACGGCTCTCTTATAGAAGCAGTTGTTATGAAATATAAGCACGGAAATTCCGTATGTATCTCTTCTCAGGTGGGTTGCAGAATGGCTTGTGCCTTTTGTGCAAGCTCTCTCCACGGACTTCAAAGAAGTCTTACTGCAGGGGAAATGTACTGTCAGGTTGCCCTTCTGAATAAACTCCACGGGGTTTCTTCCATAGTTATTATGGGAATCGGTGAGCCTTTGGATAATTATGATAATCTTTTGAGATTTTTGGGTAACCTTAAAGATGAACGCGGTATGAATATGAGCCATCGCCATGTTTCCGTATCTACCTGCGGACTTGTTCCCAAAATACTTGAGCTTGCAAAAGAAAAGCTTCAGATAACACTTTCAGTATCTCTCCATGCTCCCGATAACGAGACACGAAATAAAATAATGCCCGTAAATAAAAGCTATGATGTGGAAAAGCTTATTTCCGCATGTAAGGAATATATCCGAATAGCGGGTAGGAGAATTTCCTTTGAATATACTCTTATCAAAGGAATAAATGACAGCGACAAACACGCTGAAACTTTGGCGAAACTCCTTAAGGGTATGCTTTGCCATGTGAATCTTATAAATGTCAATTACGTTGAAGAAAGAGGTCTTCAACCCACAACTCCCGAAAGAGTTAAACGATTCAGCGATATACTTATTTCAAGAGGTATAAATACGACCCTCAGGCGTTCTTTGGGCAAGGAGATAAATGCCGCTTGCGGACAACTTCGCCAGACAGCGCTGAAAAATAATCAGTAAAACAATTATTCCCTATAAGATAACGTGAGAGCTAAATTAGTATTGCCGTAATTCGGCGGTATTTCTATTAGCTTCAAGGAGGCAAATTATGAAAATTTACGGAATGACGGATGTAGGTAAGGTAAGGTCCAACAATCAGGATACATTCGGTTTTTGTGAATATGATATGAACTGCTGTTACGCTGTAGTGTGTGACGGTATGGGTGGTCATGCCGGAGGAAACATAGCAAGTGAAACGGCAACGGAATCCATAAAGCAGACAATTTCAGACGCTTACGAAGTTTTCGGCAGAGACCGTGATATTTGTAAGCTCCTTGAGTTATCTTTGAAAAAGGCAAACGATACTGTTTTTGCCAGATCAATAGAAGAACCCGACCTCAAAGGCATGGGAACAACTGCGGTCATTGCTTTTTATATTGATTCCGCTATGTATGTTGCCCATGTGGGAGACAGCCGTGCATATATGTTTTCCGAAGGGAAGCTTATCCCTGTAACAAAGGATCACAGCGTCGTTCAGGAAATGCTTGATAGCGGTGAGATCACACCCGAAGAGGCTGAAAATCATCCCTATAAACATGTTATCACAAGAGCTCTCGGCATTATTTCTGGAGTTGATGTTGATAGCAACAGAATTGAAGAATACAATGGAGAAACAATGCTTCTTTGCTCCGACGGACTTACAACAATGGTTTCCGTAAGCGAGATCGAAGAGGTTTTGAATACAGAGAAATCCGAAGATGTTTGTGAAAAGCTTATAGCTCTTGCAAACGAGCATGGCGGTAAAGATAATATTACCGTTGTCCTCCTTGTCAATGATGTGGAAGGAGGTAACGGAATTTGAAGAATCTTGTTGGAAGTACTTTAAATGACAGATATAATATAATCGAGATCGTAGGCATCGGCGGTATGGCTGTTGTGTACAAGGCTGTTGATACTTTGGAAAACCGTTTTGCTGCAATTAAGATACTCAAAGATGAATTTGTCAAAGACGAACGCTTCAGAAAGCGTTTTCTCAATGAATCCCGAGCTATTGCTATGCTTTCGCACAAAAATATCGTAGATGTTTATGACGTTAATTTTGAGGGCGAAATTCAGTATATCGTTATGGAATTTATTGAGGGCAGAACTCTTAAAGAGTATCTCAGTGTGACAGGTGCTTTACCTACATCAGAATCTATAGGTTATTGCAAACAGATACTTGGTGCGCTCCGTCATGCCCATGAACGCGGAGTAGTTCACAGAGATATTAAACCCCATAATATAATGCTCCTTGATGACGGTACCGTTAAGGTTACAGACTTCGGTATTGCCCATGTTTCAAATTTTGAAACTGTAACGATGACTGATACAGCCATCGGTTCCGTGCATTATATCAGCCCCGAACAGGCAAGAGGAATGGCTACTGATGAGAAGTCCGATATCTATTCCACAGGTGTAATGCTTTACGAAATGGCAACAGGTCAGCTTCCTTTTACCGCTGAAACTCCTGTGTCCGTAGCTCTTATGCAGGTACAGCAGGATCCCAGACCTCCCCGTGAGCTTAACCCTGATATCCCCGAAGGTCTTGAACAGATAATTCTTAAGGCTATGCAGAAGGATCCAAATCGCAGATACTTGCAGGCAAAAGAATTTTTGATAGATCTAAAAATTCTTGAAGATAACAGAGATACCGTTTTTGATTATAAATTCGGCTCTGTTGAAGATCCTGTAAAAAAAGAGTCTGAAACTCCTGCTGAACCCGAAAAAACAGACACTCAGGATAAAAAAGCGAAAAAAATAAATAACAATAAGAAAACTCCCAAAAAGAAGAAAAGAAAAAAGAAGACAGCAAAACAGTACCGCATGGCAAGAATCCGTAATAAGTTTCTGTCTGCAACAGCTGGAATCTTTTTCGGTGCTGTTCTTGCATTGTTGGGCTTTGGCGTAATGACAATGATGGTTGATCAGTTCAATGAAGGTCTTGTGGATATACCGTCTCTTGTCGGTAAAATTGCCGAAGATGTAATTGATGACCCTGTTTATAAACGTAATTTTGAGTTTGACGTTGAAGAGGTCTTTGACGATACCATAGGTGTTGGTATGATAGTTTCTCAATATCCCTCCGAAGGATCTTATGCTGTAGGTACTACCATTGAGTTAAAGGTAAGTAAGGGAAAACGTGAAGTTGTTGTTCCAGATCTTACAAACTGGGACAAGGCTCAGGCTGTTTTGAAATTGAAACAGTCAGATCTTGAATCTGAGGTTATTCAAATTCAAAGTTCCACGGTAAAAGAAGGTCTTGTTATAAGAACCGATCCTGCGGCTCTTTCAAGTGTTCCCGTTTCCACAAAGGTAAAAGTGTATGTAAGCTTTAGCTCCGAAGTTGGGCAGATATATATGCCAAGTGTTGTGGGACTTTCAAAGGAGCTTGCCGTAACCGCATTGTATAAAGAATCTTTGTTCCCTGTAATCAGAGAAGAGTACAGTGATGAAGTTCCTGCAGGAAATGTTATTTCTCAGAGCGTGGAGAAAGATACCATTATAGATAAAGGTTCTGATGTTGTAATTTATATCAGTAAGGGCTCAATTTCAGATGCCATTGCAAACGGAACATATGTCCCCGAAGGTGGGGTAGAATAAATGATTGGACGAATTTATAAAGGAACAGGCGGACTTTATACCGTCAAGACGGAAAATGGCTTTTCTGAGCTGAAAGCAAGAAAGAATATTTTGAAAAAAGGCTCTGAGCTCAGAGCTGGAGACTATGTCGAGCTTGGTGATAATGTTATTGAAAGTCTTGTTCCCAGAAAGAATACTCTTATAAGACCACCTGTTTCCAATATCGATAAACTCCTTATTGTAATTGCACTCAGAAACCCTGACCCTTGTTTTTACAATATAGATAAAATGATCGCTGTTGCGGAATATCACGGAATAGAACCCGTTCTCGTTCTCAACAAAAGCGATTACGACGATACAACGGGAGTTTCCCAAGTTTACGGGAAGCTTCCATACAGGTCGTATTTCATTTCCGCTTCCGAGAAAAAAGGAACGGAAGAAGTTGTAAATGAGATAAAAGACTGTACCTGCGTTCTTGCAGGAGTTTCAGGTGTGGGAAAATCCACACTTCTCAATGCTATTGCGCCTGAGCTTCTCCGCGAAACGGGCGATGTGAGTGAGCGTTTACGTCGAGGCAAGCATACCACACGCTGTGCGGAGCTTTTCGATGTTTGCGGTGGAACTATTGCTGATACTCCGGGCTTTTCTTCCTTAGAGCTTGAAGCCTTTGACCTTAAGGACAGAAGCAAGCTTTCGGATTGTTTTGCCGAATTCCGTGAGTATTTTTCCGATTGCAGATTTCACGACTGCGCTCATGTCAAGGACCTTGGTTGTGCTGTCAGGGAAGCCGTTGAAGGAGGCAAAATTCAAAAAAGCAGATATGAAAGCTATATTCAGATGTATGAAGAGCTTGGAGAGTATAAAAAATGGGAAGACAAGTGAAACGTGCCATTATTTTCTGTTGGTCTGAAAGCGACAGAAAGCCCTTTGATATCACGGAAGATGACTACATAATCTGTGCAGACAGCGGCTTTAAATATGCCGAAAGGCTTGGTATAAAGCCGGATCTGTTGTTGGGTGACTTTGATTCTTATTTCGCCAATGGAGACGAAAGCGAAAAGGTCATAACTCTTCCCACGGAAAAGGACGATACCGATGCCATGTATGCCGCAAGGTATGCCGTTGAAAATGGCTTTGAAGAGATAATTCTTGCAGGAGGTATCGGAGGTAGGGAAGACCATACAAAAGGCGCTGTTTCCGTGCTGAAGTTTATCAGAAAAAAATGTCGTGGTTTTATTTCAGACGGATATACCACAGTAAATATTGTGAAAAACGGAGAAACTTTAGTCATACCTTATGACGGGAATATCAGGTATATTTCAATTTTCCCCTGCGGAGAACGCACTTGCGGTGTTACGCTGAAGGATATGAAATATGAGATCGATAATTATACTGTCAACGCATATTATCCCATTGGGGTCAGCAATGAACAGCTGAAAAACAAAGACTCCCGAATAACCTGCGGCAGAGGCGGTTTGGAAGTCTATACAATTTACAAATAAATCGGTTCGAGAGCCGTTTTTTAGTTTGGATTATTTTAGAAAGGCAGGTGTTAGATATAGGATTTTTATTTGGCCGTAACAAGAAAAACAAACCCAAGGCAGTAGCCTTTGTAGACTATGAACATTGGTATATTTCAATGGAAAAATTATACAATATGAAGCCTGATCTCCAATCCTGGGTGAATTCCATTATGGAAATGGCAGATGTTAAAGAAATTGTATTTTTTGCGGATTTTTCAAATGCGTCCATTGCAAGTGAGATTCCTCGTATAAGAGGTTTTTCAAATAAAATAATTGAGACGCGTAACGTTAATCCTAAAAATGAAAAGGATTTTACTGATTTTATAATGTTGGACCATATTTACCAACAGGCATTTCAGAATGACGGTACTGAGATGTTTATTATTTTTACGGGAGATGCTCATTTTAATTCCGTAGTTGCGTTTTTAAAAACCTTCTGCAAAAAGCAGGTAGGTGTGTTTGGGGTAAAGGGAGCTTTCAGTAATCAGCTGAAAATGTCTGCTTCCTGGTGGATAGAGATTCCCACCGATGATGATTTGAATAAGATCTACAGTGATATGATCCTTAAGAATTTCAAATTCCTTGAATCAAAGAAGAATTCAAAAGGGAAGATCACGTTTGAAAAAACCGTTCAGACTGTTGCTAAATTTAATAAGGTCAAGCCTGAGCTTATTTCCAAGGCTATGAACGACCTTATTGCAAGAGGCTATATAGTTCGTAAAGTTGAATATATAAAGGGTTCAAAGATGGTTTCCCTCAGAGCTGATTTTAAAAAGCTTGAAAATGACGGACTTTGGGTCAATGGAGATTGATTCTGATTCCGAGGCTCTCGGCTGAATTTATACGGCAGATCAAACCTTACATATATCTGTACGGTTTGGTCTGTTGAAATTTAAGTATCTACAGTACGGATAATTCTTGTCACTCTAAAATAATTATTAAATACTCGTTTGCCGACAGGGCGGTGACAAAAGACTTTATATGTCGGAGAAAGGATAAGCTATTTATGCCAAGCTATGTAACATACGGCAGAAAACGCAAAACAAACAAAACAAGTAAGGTTATATTTGCAATACTTGCACTTGCATCTTTGGTTTTAGTCCTCTTTATGTTTGTCAGATATACAACCGCTTTGAATTTGAAAAAGGATATTGATAAAGAAATTGCAGATCTGAATTCACAGACTTCAGAGCTTACTTCCCAAAAGAAACAGAAGGAAGCAGAGCTTGAAAATCTTGAAACTCAAATGGCTGCTCTTGAAGCAGAATATGCTTCATATCAAAATTAGGGGGTACAGGAATGAGATTTTTTTGCTTAATAATAATCGCAATATCACTCCTTGTATCGGGTACTTTCGGGCTTCTTACGTTTAAGACTCAGAACGAGATCAGAATTCTTGAAGAAGAAAAAGCCGCCATTGAAGCAAGTAACACCATGCGTTCCGCTGAAATACAGGCTGTTCAGGCGTCAATCGACATTATTTCTTCCGAAAAAGCCGATCTTGAAGCAGAGCTTGTGTATGAAAGAAAAATGGCTTCATATAAGACAGAGCCAACAGTATTTTTGACTTTTGATGACGGTACTTCTTCCAATACACATAAAATTCTTGATATCCTCAATGAGGCAGGCGTAAAGGGTACATTTTTCGTTGTTGGCTCTCAGGTAGTAAATAACGGCTCAGTTGCCCGTGAAGCGGTAAAGAGAATAGTTGAAGAAGGACACACTCTTGCTATCCATTGCTACAATCACACCTATTCGGAAATATATAAGTCAAAAGAGGCATATTTTGCTGATTTCGATAAGGTTGTAAATCTTCTTAAAGAGATAACAGGCTTTTCCCCCAATATTGTAAGACTCCCCAGCGGAACTTACAGTGCAAAGCTTTTCTGTAAACAGTATTCGGGTACTACAGATACTTACTATGATATCGTTTCAGAGCTTTATGCAAGAGGTTATGAGGTCATCGACTGGAATATAGATACGGAAGACTTCACCACAGCCACAGGTGTTTCCAATATCGTAAGCAATGCAATAAGCGGAGCTAAAACACGTCTTACACGAACCTATAAAACAGCGGTAATTCTTATGCACGATACGGTTGACACATATAAGGCTCTTCCCGAAATAATCAATCAGCTTAAAGCAATTCAAACTTCAAACGGTAAAACCTTCCGTTTTGAAATGCTTGAAAACGGTGGCTATGTTTCCAGACAGGTCGCTGAAATTACAAAACCCGAATAAGTCGGGAATTGAAAGGATCTTGACATCATGAGAATCGTTATAAAAGTCGGCTCTTCGACTCTTACCCATGACAGCGGTAAGTTTAATTTGAGATATATAGATAAGCTTGTCAGAGTCATTTCTGACATAAAAAGCATGGGACATCAGGTGATTCTTGTTTCATCCGGTGCGCAGGTTGCAGGCCTTGCAAGACTTCATTTGAAGGAAAAGCCTTCCGAGCTTAAGAAAAAACAGGCTCTTGCAGCTGTAGGTCAATGTGAGCTTATGTCAATTTACGATAAGTTCTTTTCCGATTATGGTTATAATGTAGGACAGATACTTCTCAATAAAGAGGTTATGGACGTTCCCCAGATGAGCGAAAACGTAACAAACACATTCAACGCACTCCTTGAATATGACTGTATTCCTATTGTCAATGAAAATGACAGCGTTGAGGTTGAGGAGATCAAGATAGGTGATAATGACACTCTTTCCGCTGTTGTTGCCACATTTATCCATGCGGACAAGCTTATAATCCTTACGGACGTGGACGCTCTTTACGACGATAACCCATCCGAAAACGAAATGGCTCGTCCCATAAGAACCGTTGAGGTCATAGACGATTATATAAGAAGTCTTGCGGGGGACACCGTTTCAAACAAGGGTACAGGCGGTATGATAACCAAAATTCATGCGGCTGAAATCGCAACGGAAGCAGGTACGGATATGTATATCACATCGGGAAGCAACCCCGAAGTGATTTACGATATAATTCAGGGTAAACGTATAGGTACGTTGTTTAAAGCAAAGAAGGGTAACTGATATGGAATATTTGAATAAAATCGGTGCGGCGGCAAAAAAAGCGTCATACACACTTTCCGCACTTGCAACGGATAAGAAAAATGCGGCTCTCAGACTTATTGCGGAAGAGCTTGTAAAACAGTCTGATTATATAATCGCAGAAAATAAAAAAGATCTGGAAGCGGCGGCTTCTGCAGGTGTTAAAAGCAATATGCTTGACAGACTCATGCTTGATGAAAAGCGAATTGCGGGAATTGCCGAAGGCGTTAATCAGGTAGCTTCCTTGGCAGACCCTATCGGGGAAGTTATCCATGCGGAAAAACGCCCCAACGGGCTTCTTGTTGCAAAAACAAGAGTTCCCCTCGGTGTTATTGCCATAATTTACGAGGCTCGTCCCAACGTTACAGTTGATGCGGCGGCACTTACTCTTAAATCTGGAAATGCCGTTATTTTAAGAGGCGGTAAGGAAGCAATACGCTCCAATATCGCCCTCGGAAATATCATGCGTCAGGCTCTTAAATCCTGCGGAATTGACGAGAATGCAATACAGGTAATAGAAGATACGTCAAGAGAAACTTCCACAGCACTCATGCAGTTGACCGATTATGTGGATGTTCTTATCCCCAGAGGCGGCGCAGGGCTTATCCGTTCCGTTGTGGAAAATGCAAAAGTTCCCGTAATTGAAACAGGTACGGGAAACTGCCATATTTATGTTGATTCCGAATGTGACATAGACATGGCTCTTGATATCCTCTACAACGCAAAAACACAGAGAACCTCCGTTTGCAATGCGGCGGAAAGTTTGCTCGTTCATAAAGATATTGCGGAGATATTTTTACCTCTTGCAAAAAAACGCCTTGACGAAAAAAACGTGGAGATCCTCGGCTGTGAAATAACAGGAAAAATAATAGACTGCACTCCCGCAACGGAAGAGGATTATTATACCGAATTCCTCGACTATATCATTTCCTGTAAAGTGGTTTCAAGCGTGGATGAAGCTATTTCTCACATAAATGAACATAATACAGGACATAGCGAAGCGATAATAACAAACAATTACGCAAATTCACAGAAATTCCTCCGTGAAGTCGATGCGGCTGCGGTATATGTCAACGCCTCAACACGTTTTACGGACGGTTTTGAGTTCGGTCTCGGTGCTGAAATAGGTATTTCAACTCAAAAAATGCACGCAAGAGGCCCAATGGGGCTTAATGAATTGACCTCCGTTAAATTCTGTATTTACGGTGAGGGTCAGATAAGAAAGTAATCTTAATATTTGTTTTATGGGGAACCGCTTGTTTGCGGTTCCCTAAATATTATCCGAAAGAAAAACAATGTAGGAAAAAATTGTGCTTAAAATGATGTGTGACTAAAGTTTGGCACAATAGTGTCATAAAAAAAATCGGTAGGGGGTACATATTATTCACAATTGACAGCTTATTTTATGATATAATCAATTGAATCTAATTTTAGGTGAAATATAATTTTAAGGAAAGGTTGTTTAAGACAATGAAGAGAAAAAATTTTATAATGATGTTTTGCATTTCAATTACTGTTTCAATTGTATTGTGTGCAGCTCTTTATATGAGAGCATATACGGCTACTAGCTTTAATTTTGAAGACTTCTCGTATTTTCCTAACGAGGACGGATATACAGCAACATTATATAAATATATTGGTAAAGATGTACGGAATCAATTTGTAATACCCAGTAAAGTATATGATGAAAAAGGTAAAGCTTATACTGTAACGGAAATAATGTCTTATTCGTTCGAAGGGAATCTTATGGTAGTTAGTGTTATACTTCCTGGCACTCTAAAGTCCATAGGAAATGATGCTTTTAAAAATTGCCGCAAGCTATCTGAGATTTACATTCCGGATAGTGTTGAATACATAGGAGGGGGTGCTTTTGAAAATTGTACAAGTTTAACATATATAAATATCCCGAGAAGTATTGTAGAGATAAGTTCTTGGGGAGCTTTTCGTGGATGTACTAATCTTAGAGATGTATATATTCCTGAGGGAATTACTTCTATTGGTGGGTTTGCAGATTGTACCGGTTTGACAACAATTCAACTTCCAAGTAGTACAACTTCTATTGAAGTTGACGCTTTTTATGGGTGCACAAGATTAGCCTTAATAAATATTCCAAACAAAGTTACTAATATTGGTGCTTTTGCTTTTAGTGAATGTAATTTAACAGAAGTGAACATTCCAAATAGTGTTACTAATATTGGTGAATATGCTTTTTCAGACTGTAGCAGTTTAAAAAAAGTTAGGTTGCCAGGTAGTCTTACTTCTATCGGGGAGTACCTGTTTAGTGGATGTGATAACCTTTCAAATGTTTTCATGGCAAATGGTATTACATATATCAGTGATGGTATGTTTTATGACTGTAGAAGTTTAAAAGAACTGGATATCCCCAATAGTGTTACTAATATTGGTGCAGCTGCTTTTGAAAGCTGTAGTGGTTTAACAAAACTGAATATCCCCAATAGTGTTACTAATATTGGTGCTTATGCTTTTGGAAACTGTAGTGGTTTAACAAAACTGGATATCCCCAATAATGTTACTAATATTGGTGACGGTATGTTTAGTGGCTGTAGCAGTTTAATAGAAGTGAACATTCCAAATAATGTTACTTCTATTGGAGACTATGCTTTTTACGGTTGTATTAACTTAACAAAAGTAGAGATTCCTGAAAACGTAAATAAATTGGGAGGAAGAGCGTTTTATTGTTGTGACAACCTCGATTCGGTATATTTTTATGGAAATGTTCCTGAATTATGGGGTGATAGAGTCTTTCATAATAAACAAACAATTTATTATGAATTCGGTAAAACGGGGTGGACGACTCCAATATATACAGATTGGGATGGAACAGAATATTGGCTTTCACCGGATAATACTTCATATTATAAGACCGTACCTTTTTCGCTATGTGATCACTTCTACACAAAAGCTTATCCTGCAAAATCTTCAACTTGTATTGAACTTGGGCATAACAAGTATTATATCTGTGATGATTGTGGGGCTGTTTTAAAAGAAGACCAAGAAACTTTAACAACAATTGAAGATGAAACTCTTACAGAATATGGTCCTCATAGAGGTGGCATTGCAACTTGTGACGACAGGGCTATTTGTGATCTTTGTTTAAAAGAATATGGTGGTTTTACTGCTCATGAAGTTGTTTTTTATGAAAAAATAGAACCTACACACTCTAAAAAAGGTTTTGACAGTCATTATCGTTGTAATCATTGTGGTGGATATTTTAATGATTTAGCAGAAATCTTAACATTTGAAGAATTAATAATTCCGGAACTTGGTTGTTATGGTGGCATAGCTTCTTGCACAGAGCTTGCTATTTGTTCTGAATGCGGTGAATCATATGGGGAATATTTGGAACATGAATATAATATGAATACATGGACTTATAATTCAGAAGGTCATTGGCACAAATGTGTTAATTGTGATTCTCATACAGAGGTAGAAGTTCATATCCCCGGTCCTGAAGCTACAGAAGAGGCACCTCAGGTTTGTACCGTTTGTGGCTACGTCATAAAAGATATAAGATTTACATTGGGTGATATCAGTGATGACGGTAAAATAGATCTTGATGACGTTGTCACACTTTTACGCCATGTTTCAAAAGCAAGCGTGATTACAGATCCCAGGATCATTTCTGCTTGTGATGTTGACGGAAACGGAGTTGTAAATCTCGATGACGTTGTACGTCTCTTGAGATTTGTTTCCAAGGCTATTCCAAGCTTGAGATAGTTGTTAATTAAATATAATTTTATGGGGAACCGCTTTTCTGCGGTTCCCTATAAATCTTTCGAAAAATAAAAAGATTATTCAACTTTAAAAATTAATAGTTTTCAGCTCTGAGAGAGAAGTAATCCTTGGGATGAGCACATACGGGGCATACTTCGGGAGCTTTTTCTCCGTAATGGATATGACCGCAGTTGAGGCAGATCCAAACCTTGCTTTCGCTCTTTTCAAATACTTTTGCTTCTTTTACGTTTGCAAGGAGTTTAAGGTATCTTTCTTCATGTTCCTTTTCGATCTTAGCTACGCCTGCGAAAAGATTTGCAATGTAGTCAAAGCCTTCTTCACGGGCTTCTTTTTCAAATCTTGCGTACATATCTGTCCATTCGTAGTTTTCACCGTTTGCGGCATCTTCAAGATTCTGTTCTGTGGGTCCGATACCGTTGTGGAGAAGCTTGAACCAGATCTTAGCGTGTTCTTTTTCATTGTTTGCTGTTTCTTCAAAAATCTGAGAGATCTGAACATAGCCGTCCTTCTTTGCTTTTGAAGCATAGTAGGTATACTTATTTCTTGCCTGGGATTCTCCGGAGAAAGCCTCCTGAAGATTTTTTTCTGTTTTTGTGCCTTTGAGTTCCATGTTTTTATCTCCTTTTTGTGTAGTATTTTCTGTATTTTCAACTTCGATCTTTGCGAAGACCGAAGCAGGTTGCTGACAAATTGGGCAGGTAAAGTCGTCGGGCAAAGTGTCCGCTTCATGAACATATCCGCAGACAGAACATTTGTAAGATGTTTTGGCTGCCTTGGGTTCATCTTTTGCTTCCGAGTATGTGGGCGCGGCTTTCGGGGCAGTTCCTTTTCTGTATTTTCTGTAATATGCGTATGTCATGCTGTCATCATCGTTGAATGTCTCTGCATCAACCACATTTGCAATAAACATCGTGTGTGTTCCCAAATCCTGAACAGTTTCAACTTCGCAGGATAAATAAGCGTTTATACCTTCGGTTAAGTAAGGAATCCCGCGAGAGTCTCTTTCAAATTTGACATTTTCATATTTATTTGTGTCTCTTCCGCTTTTGAATCCGAAAACTCCGATTGTTTCAGCGGGAACATCTTCCGAAAATACCGAAACAGTATATTTACGTGAACCGAGAACCATATCGTGTGTGAGGTTTGATTTTGCTATAACAGTACTCACTTTCATGGGTTCGGATGTTACTTGCATAACTGTATTTACCACACAGCCGTTGTCTTTTCCGTCCAAGGATGTGCCCACTGCAAATAAGCCGTAGCTGAGTTTGAAAATAGCTGTTTTGTCCATAAAAATCTCCATTCTGCCGCTAAATTGTCAGCACAAATAGGAATGAAAATCTCCAAAGCGGCTGATGGAGATTTTAGGCATGTGCCGCGCTTCAGCTTTTTTTCAAAAGCGGCACGCCGTATTTTAATCTTGATTAGCGTGATTTTTCACGCTAATTCCTCCGTTGTTATTATATCTTATTTTTACTGTTTTAATTCAGGTTACATTCAATTTTTAAGCTTTATTTCCATAAATCTGCGTTGAGTTGTCATTCCCATTTTTTCGTAAAACTTCATTGCGGATTCGTTGAACTCCCATACATTGAGCTCTATATTATCGCAATCCAGCTCTTTTGCAAAATCTTTTACCGCTTCAAAAAGCATGGTTCCCACATGAAGCCCTCTTGAATCTTTGTCAACACAAATATCATCTATGTAAAGCGACTTGTACGGTTGAACCACAGAAGTTTCAAAACATTTTATTTTGCAGAATGCATAACCGTGAACCTTTTTATTTTCGTCTTCAGCAACGAGTATCGCAAAATCTTTCATGCATATAAGCTCTTCAAATTCATTTTGAGTGTATTTTTTAGATGCGGGTTTGAATATATCGGGACGGCCTTCGTGGTGAATTGCCGCTACCTGATAAAGCAGATTTGAAACAATTTCACCGTCGGCAGGCATTGCACGTCTTACAGTTAAATTCATTTAAGTCAACTCCAAAGATTTATTAAACACAAAACTGTCATGTGTAAAGGATAGTATACATAAAAAAGATATTTCAGGGATGGACCTCTTTTACCGTTGTAGGTTAAGATTATCGGTATTGATAAACAGCCTGCAAACTGAATGAAATTTATATAAAAATAATCGAACCCTGTAAAAAGAGACGCATCAATATACGCACTAAGCAAAACGAATACATATACCGAAAGGGGTAGAAATATCTTTTTGACCGTAGAGCCTTCGCTGTGATAAAACGCAAAAATAAACAATATTCCTATATAGTTCCAATCGCTTTCCAGAAGCATTGCTGTTACTATGGCGAAAATATATACAAGAGGTCTGCACCTGTCTGTATTGAATTTCTCTCTCAGAATGTCACTTATCCAAAGTCCGCAATACCCGATAAACAAAGTGAACATTACATTGAAATTGCTTTGGAACAGCATCCTGAATGGAATTTCTGATATCAGAGCAAAAACAAAAAGCCTTAAAGCATATTTTCTTTTGTCACGGGTCTTTCTGTAGCCTTCACCGATGAAAAAACACATTATGGGCATTGTCAGCCGTCCGACGACCCTAAGAATAATGTTGAAAGGGAAAAATGTCGTACCCAAAGGGAAGAAAGTTGCACCGATGTGATCCGCTGTCATTGTAATTATGGCAATTATTTTTAAAACAAATGAGCTCACATATATTTCTCCCGAATACTTTTTTACAGTTCTAATTATACACCATTTTAGATTTCTTGTCAATAGAAAAAATAATAAAAATGCTTGACTTATCTTAGATTTCATGTTATCATATTTATATGGATTTTAAAATAAAAGGGGTTGAATATTTTGAAACATAATACAGGTCATCAGATCATTGATTTTGCGGCGGCGGAAAATCCCATACAGATAACGCCCCATAAACATATGCTTGATTCAAGCATGGAAAATACTTTGTGGCATGAGCAGATAGAGCTTAAATTATTCTATTCATCGGGAGACGAGCTTGTAATAGGGAATAAGGTGTTTTTAACGGAAGTCAATGACATTTACGTTATAAATACCTGTGAACCCCACAGCTCTCCCAAAACAAACGAAAAAACAGATTATCACTTGCTTATTATCGACACTTCAAAGATAATGGCTGCTGCTAATACCAAAAAAGCAAAGCTTCTGAATTCCATATGTTCGGGCGAAATAATCTTTAATAACAGAATACAGGGCAATAAATACTTACAGGGGCTTATTGAAGAAATAGTTGCACATTGGGAAAAGAATAAATACGACTATGATATGAAGTGTTCAGGACTTCTCCTGCTTATACTTGATGAACTTGTGAAGAATGAATCGACTTTTGTAAATACTGATATGTCCTACAAAAACAAGCTGTATTTTACCCAAAAGCTTTCTCCTGCAATAACTGTAATGAGTAATGAATTTGAACGTAAAATAAACCTTTCAGAGCTTGCGGATCTTTGCGGCTGGAATGAGAAATATTTTTGCAGAGTTTTCCGTCAGCTGACAGGAATGACCGCAATAGAATATATAAATAACCTAAGAATAAATAAAGCGGAAGTTTTAATTGCCACTACATACAGACCACTGGCTGAGATTTCGGAAATATGCGGTTATTCGGATGTTACGTATTTCAGTCGGAAGTTTAAAGAGATAAAAGGGTATGCACCCTCTAAAATAAAGAATAATAGAAGAAGTTTATTTAAAAGTCAAGAAAATAGCTGAAAAAGTGAAAATTGTGCAAGTTTAAGTTACGATTGTCTCTTGACATTTCTTCTTAAATCGGTTATTATATATGTGTAATAAATTAAATAAAGGAGCTAAAACCATGAGTAAAGAAAAACTTGCCCTTTTTGGCGGTCCGAAAACCGTTTGCGATAATGTTCCCGAAGAAGAGCTTTTCGGCTGGCCTTACGTTAATAAGGAAATCGAAGATGCGGTTCTTGATGTCGTAAGAAGAAATGCAATGTCCAGTACAGATATAACAGTTCAATTTGAAAAAGAATTTGCAGAATGGCAACAGCGAAAATATGGTATTGCTTACTGCAACGGTACTCTTTCTCTTCAGGCTGCAATGTTCGGTATCGGCTTGGGTGCAGGGGACGAAATTATTATTCCAACAAAAACATATTGGGCTTCTGCAATTTCCGCAATGACATTGGGCGCTTCCATCGTATTTGCAAACGTAGATAAAGATAATTTGTGTCTTGACCCCAACGACCTCGAAAGATGTCTCAGCCCCCGCACAAAGGCTATAATGGTAGTTCATTACGGCGGTCATCCTGCTGACATGGATAAGATTTGTGCTTTTGCAAAAAAACATAACATTAAGGTGATCGAAGACGTTTCCCACGCTCAGGGCGGTAAATTTAAAGGTCAGATGCTCGGTACATTCGGTGACGTTGCCGCAATGTCCCTTATGTCTTGGAAATCTTTCTCTTGCGGTGAGCTTGGCGTTCTTGTCACAGATGACAGAACAATTTACGAAAGAGCCATGGCTTATTCTCATTACGAAAGAAATAAGCCCGAAATAATTACAGAGACAGAAGAACTCAAACCGTACTATCATCTTCCTTTAGGTGGTATGAAGGGTAGAGTTAATCAGGTCGCAACAGCTATAGGTAGAGTAAGACTTAAGGATTATGATGAGAAAATAGCGGAAATTCGTAAAGCGATGAACTATTTCTGTGACCTTATGGAAGGCGTTAAAGGCTTCAAAAACATCAGAGTCGACGAAAAAGACGGTTCTGATATGGCAGGCTGGTATTCTCCCAATATTCTTTATTTCCCCGAAGAATTGGGCGGCCTTTCCGAAGATAAATTCCTTGAAGCCCTTTATGCTGAAACAGGATATCAAGGATATAGCGGTGCGAATAACTGTCTCCATACCCACAACATGCTTCAGAGTTATGACGGAATGAAAACAGGTAAGCCCTCAAGAATCCTTTTTGCAGACAGAGACGTCAGAGAATTGGATAAAGCTCTTGCTCCTTCTGAAAATATACATACATTGTCTATTCCTTGGTTTAAGGTATACAAGCCCGAATATATAGAAATGTACGCTAACGGATATAAGAAGGTAGTGGAAAACTACGAAGCGCTTCTTGAAGGAAACAACGGAAGTGAAGTCGGCGGCATTTGGCATCACTGATATGAAGGAAAACAGAATAGGCTTCGGAATCCTCGGAAGCGGTGCGGCAGCAAGAATACATCTTGATGCCATAAATGATATTGAAGGGGCTTTCGTTTCGGGATTTTTCAGCCCCGAGGATACTTCTTCAAAAGAGATATCTGAAAAATACGGTGTGAAAAGATACTCTTCCTATGAAGATCTTCTGGCTGACTCCGAAACGGAAATCGTCTGTATCTGTACCCCAAGCGGACTTCATGCAAAACAAGCAATTGATGTTTTAAACAGTGGAAAAAATGCCGTTGTTGAAAAACCTCTTGCCATAACGAAGGAGCAGTGTTTGGATATAATTGCAACAGCGGAGAAAACAGGCAAAAAATGCTCTGTTATTTCTCAGCTCAGATATCTTGGCGATATTCCGAAAGCAAAAGAGATAATAGCTCAAGGCAAGCTCGGTAAAATGACGAATGTCGGTCTTCACATGAGATATAACAGAACAGAAGAGTATTACGCAAGCTCTGCCTGGAGAGGTACCTGGGCGATGGACGGCGGCGGTGCTTTAATGAATCAGGGAATACACGGTGTAGACCTTATGAGATATCTTTGCGGTGAAGTCAAATGTGTCAAATCCTTCTGTCGAACATTGAAACACAATATTGAAGTTGAGGATACAGCCTTGGGGGTTGTTGAATTCAAAAACGGTGCTTTGGGCATAATTGAAGCTTCAACAGCTGTGTATAAGGGCTATACAAGAAAGCTTAATATCAGCGGAACTGACGGCTCTTTGCGACTTGAAGAGTATAATATGGTGAGATGTGACCTTGCTGATGAAAACAGCTCTATGCCCGAAGTCAAAGTGTCTAATGTCAAAAGCGGAGCTTCAGAACCCGGAGGCATAAATCATGAAGGTCATAAAAATCAGCTTAAAGAAATGATAAGTGCAGTAAGATACGGAACCCCCATATTAAGTGACGCATACAGCGGAATGAAAACCGTTGAACTTATATGCGCAGTATATGAGGCTTCAAGAACAAACGAAACAGTATATTTGGATTAAATAATAAAAAGGAAAACTATTACTTTTGTGTAACGGTTTTCCTTTTGTTTTTTATTTTGTTAGTTTTTGAATATCTGCTTTTTTCAATATAACTTGGGCGGTAATTGCAGAAAGTATAATGATAAGTAAAGTAGTCAGTACGAAAATTACTGATAAATCGAGTAAATTATACGGTAAATAAATAATTGCGGATATCACTTTTGAAGCAATCAACCCAAGAATAATTGATGGGGTCAAGGTTATAAGCATTTCCGAAATTACAAAGCCCATAATATTATTTGATGAAGCTCCTATCATAGAATGTATTGTGTAATCTTTTAAATTGTTTTCAATACGGTTTATGATAAAGAAAATTATCGTAGTTATTGCAAAAACCGTTAAAACAGCTGTGATACCGAGAGAAAATTCTGTCAGCGCCTCTGTTCGTGCTTGGATTTTCTCAACAGCCTGTTTGCTGTTTTTTACTTTGTGATATTTAGACAGCACCGGGAAATTATTAAGTGCTTCCTGCAGTTCCTCCACGCCCTCAGCTTCATGCTGAGAATCTATGAAAAATTTTGTATTTATGAAAAGCCTTATGGCATCGGCATTATAGGCATTTTCGATTACCTTATCACCGTAATTCTCCCATTCTTCCATAGGAATATAATATTTGGGATATATTATACAATCATCGAGGTCGTATATGTGAGTTCCGCTTTCATCTATGACTGTTGTGTCTTCGGCAAGAAAACCGATAACTTCAACTTGTGGTACAACATAAGCTTCGTTATAGTCTCCCTCGCAATACCTGTCTAAAATATCACCCACCTCGTAAACATCTAAATACTTATAACCCAATAATACGGGACGGGGTTTGCCTTCAACAAAGACCATATCTTCATCGGTAAAGTCTCTGCCTTTAATAACTCGGTAAGTTTCTAATTTATGAAAATTCTCGGAGGTATATAATGCGGGTGTATAAAACAGATTGTCGTCATCGTCAAAATATTCATCGTAAAGAAAAGTATTATAATCACCCTTGAAATTCTCTATAATGATTCCACCGTAACTGATATAACAGTGTTGAACATACTTAGAGTTGACAATTTCTTCATAAAACTCCGCGACTTCCTTCTCTACATCAACTCCGTCGAAGAGTCCCGGTTCATACAACCATTCCAATATTTGAATAATAAAACCGTTTACGCTGTATATTTGATAGTTTTGCACCGTTCCATGCTCAACGAGTTTCTTTTGGTTTTCGTTGATAATACTGTATGAATATGTATAGCTTTGCAACACGAACAAAAACGTAAAAAGAATGATTGCCAAACAGTTTATCATTTTGTTTTTGTTGATATTTTTTATTCCTTCCGACAGATATATTTTGAACATAACTTGTCCTCCATTTTTATTTGTTATATAATAATACAACGTAAAAACAAAAAACACTCACGGAAAATTAGGAGTTTACAAAAAGTTCATACATAAAAGGAAAAAGTAGCTCATTAAAGAATTTGGATGTGATATACAAAAAATTCTTAATGAGCTATCTTATAATCAATCGAGATTTAAACGGAAAACTCCACCCGTCGGAGAATGTGTTCTCTGTATATGTTGTCAAGCTCTTTCCAATATCCGCTCCAACCCCATACTCTGACTATCAGATTCGGGTATTTTTCGGGATTTTGATTTGCGTCAATAAGAATATCTCTGTTTATGGAGTTCAGCTGAAGCTGATGACCACCGTGTTTTATAAAAGCTTTTACCAACATTGCAACTTTTAAAACACCGTCTTCATTTCTGAAAGTGCTGTCGTGTATCTCCAAAGTCATTGGTCCGCCGTTTATGATATTTGTTAAATCAAATTTTGTGAATGATTTGATGATTGAAAGGGGACCGTCGGGCTTTGTCAGTAATGAAGGTGAGTAGCTTGCACCGTAAGGTTCAAAGTCATATCTTCCATCTGCAGTAGCTTTCGTGTTTTTTGCGTCCCAGATATACATTTGGGCAGTTCCTGTGCCTGCTCTGAAAATGCCGCCTTTGTTGTTTGGCTTACCGTTAAGGTAGGAAGAGAATTCATGCATGATGAAATTCCCCAATTCATCGGCATAGTCGTCGTTATTCCCCATTCTCGGACAAGAGAGGAGTTTTGAACGAAGCTCTTCTTTATTTTCAAAGTTTGTTTCAATGGCGTTCAATAGCTCTTCCTTTGAAATTGTCTTATCATCAAAAATACATTTCTTTATTGCCGAGAGTGCATCTGCACCGCAGGCGATACCGCTTCCGTGGAAACCGTAGTTGTTGTATACAGCTCCGCCTTCCGTGCTGTCAATAGCTCTTTCTATGCAATAGTTTATAAATATCGACTGATATGGTGCCGGAGGGTCATACCTGTTGTTGGATTCTGCAATAAGCTTATCGCATTCTTTTTGAATCTCTTTGATAACTTCTTCTTTGAAATTATCAAAAGATTCACAGTTATTAAGATGCTTTACTGTTGCGTTTCTTATTACTAATGGGACGTTGAATGATCTTTGATTCGGAATATCTCGTCCTTTGCCCGGTATGATAAATTCCCAACAAGCAGCAACTGTGTAATCACGGGCATCTTCCAGGGTATAACCCAATTTTACAAGTCCCGGAATTACTATATCATCGTTACAGTATTGTGGAAAGCCAAGACCTCTTTTAGTCAATTTTGTTCCAAGAATATATAATTCATCAGGTGTGTTTTTGTCAACTCTCAGATTTATTTTCGGGTCAATGAGATTCAGCTCAATTGAGGCTTCCATGCACATACGGGAAAGCTTTGTGAATTTATATTCTCCGTTTTTGTCGCAACCTCCGAGAACCAGGCTTTGACCGTTGTCTCCCAACTGCATACCTTGATATGTGTCCGTGTCAAAGTTTATGGATATGAAGAATTCTTCCAAATATTCAAAAAGCTCTTCTTCCGAAACTCCTCTTTTAAGGTCTGCTTCAAAGTATTTTTCCATATATCTGTCAAATCTCCCCAAAGTGAGATGACAGGAAGCTGAACATCTGAGTGTGTAAATGAGTATTTTCATGAAAACCAAAGCTTCATAAAATGTTTCCGCACCGTTGTATGGGATCTTTTCCAAAACATTGTAAAGCTCCGTGAAACCCTTTTCCTTTGCGGCTTCTCGGTATTTTTTGCAGTATTCAAGGACAGCATTTATTGCAAATTCCTGAGCTTCAAGAAAGGATATTTGTTTTTCTGTTCTTCTTTGTTTTTTGCTTTCGTTGATGTCCTCCAGTATCTTTTTAAAACCGTTGTCAACAGCTATACTGTAATCCGGGGTGATATTTCCCTCATGCCAACAAACAGACTTGCCGTTAGGCAATGTATAATTGGGAATATTGGGAATATATCTGTAAAAACCGATCCTGTCGTTTTCAATGAATAAGGGCTTTTCATTCTCAAGCATACAAGCAAGTCGCTTGACGCTACACAGATATTCGTCGAGACCGTTTATTTCATTATCAAAAGAATACGTTTCCTCGGATCTGTTTTTTCTGTATTCTTGGGTTCTGAGTGTTTTAAGAAGCTTTTCTATTCTTTCGGTCATAGTCTATTTCCTTTATAATATTTTAGTTTTGATACCGAATTTTTCAAAAATATCTATATGAGCTTGAGGTTCAATATTTATATCGAAATCAGGCTCATATATTTTTCCCGCAAGGGGATATTTTCCGCCCGCCATTTTATTATAGGGGAGAAGTTCTGCATATTTAATATTTAAGCTTTGTAGGAAAGTGCATATTTCCGTTATGTTTTTTTCTGTATCGGTAACTGTTGGAATAAGCGGAATTCTTATTATAAAATCTTTACCTGTCTTGACAAGATGTTCAAGGTTCTTTTTTATGTTTATATTATCCTGTTTTGTGTATTTTTTGTGTGTATCACGGTCAAATATCTTTTGGTCAAAGAGGAAAAGATCTGTGTTTTCCGCTATTTCTTTAAAAATATCAGTGTTACAAAAACCGCTTGTCTGAACTGCTCTGTGAATCCTTCCGCTCAAAAGCTTAAGACATTCAAGCAGAAAATCTGGGGATGCAAGAGGTTCTCCACCCGAAAAAGTAATTCCTCCGCCGCTGTCTGTTAAGATATCGGCATTTTTTAAAAGTTTTACGCAAAGCTCTTCGGGGGTGTATATCTTTCCGCATTCACGCACAAGATTTCTCGGACATACGGCAATGCTTTCCTTTACCAAAATATATTTCCCTGTGATTTCTTCACCTTTATCCAAACATTTTCCGCAGCCGAGACAGCCGTTTGGACTTCTTACGATCTGTGGTTCAAAGCTTTGCCCTTCGGGGTTATGACACCATGAACAATTTAAAGGACAACCCTTGAGGAATACGGTTGTACGTATTCCCGGGCCGTCAAAAGTTGAAAATTCTTCAATGGAAAAAACTGTTCCCGTTATCATTTCTCAATAGCGGCAATTCTCTGCTGTGCTTTTCTGATTCTTTCAAGGTCAAATTTGGGTACTCTTGTAAATGAGAAGATACCGTTCTTTTCCTGGAAAACGTCAGTCAACTGTGTATAGCAGTATCCGAACATCTTGGGATGGTCAAGAAGTACGCCTGTAAGACCTTCAAAGCGCTTGTATACTTCTTCGATATCTTCAGGAGTTTTACCATATCCCCAGCTGTTTCCGCTTACCTCGTCAATATTCCACCATGTTCCGCCAAATTCAGAAACAAAGTAAGGTTGGCCTTGAATATATTTATTATCGTCTGTTCTCCAGCATGGAGGATCAACCTCTTTTTCAGCAAATTCAGCATAAGTCTCTCTGAGTTTTTCAGGATCTTGTTCATAGTCGTGGTGGTCGAAAATATCTGTAATAACGTGTTCGCCACCGCTTGCGTCTATAACAGGACGGGTTGCGTCGATTGCTTTTGTAACATTATATACGGTTTTAAATATTTCTCTGTTTACGCCATCCCATGTTTCATTGAAGGGACACCAACCGATAATAGCAGGGCTGTTATAGTCACGTTCAACGGATTCAAGCCATTCGGGGAGCATAGACAGAAGAGCTTCCTGCTTGAAAACGCTGAGACCCCAGTTGGGATATTCAGCCCAAAGGAGATATCCTAATTTGTCTGCCCAATAGGAAAGTCTCGGTTCAAATATCTTCATATGGAGACGTGCGCCGTTGAAACCTGCAGCCATTGAAAGCTCAACGTCTTTCTTAAGATCTTCGTCTGTGGGTGCCGTATAAATACCGTCGGGGTAGAAACCCTGGTCAAGAACGAGTCTCTGGAAAACGGATCTTCCGTTTATCTTGAATTTATATCCGTCAAGCTCAACCTTTCTCATGCCGAAATAGCTTGAAATCTTATCACCTGTGTCAAGTTCGATTTCGAGGTCGTAAAGGTTTGGTACGCCTACATCCCAAAGCTTTGCATCGGGAATATCTATGGCAAATCTTGCCTGTCTGCCTGTTATTTTAACTTCTGCGCAATGCTTTCTGTCATCAATTGAGGCAACAGCCTTTGCTGAGGATGCCCCCTCTTTGTTGAGGTATATTTCTATGTGAAGCTTTCCGTTGTCAACGTCAGGTGTAAGCTTTAATTTTTGAACATAAATATCTTCAACGATTTCTGTCCATACTGTCTGCCAGATACCTGTAGTTCTTGTGTATGCACAGCCGTAATTGTGGTACTGCTCGCTCTGTTTACCTGTTGGAATAAGGTCACTTCTTGTATCGTCAAATGCTTTGAGCGTGATTACATTTTCACCGTCATTTACAAATTTTGTAATGTCAAAACAGAAAGGAGTATATCCGCCCTTATGTGTTCCTACGGAAACGCCGTTTATCCAAACTTCTGCAAGATAGTCAACAGCTCCGAAATGGAGAATAAGTCTTTTATTTTCAAGTGCTTTCTTGTCAACATTTAATGTTCTTCTGTACCAAACGCTGCTCATGAAGTCAACGTATTCAACGCCGGAAAGTTTGGATTCGGGGGCAAAGGGTACAATTATTTTGCCGCTGAGAGATTCAGCTTCGTAAAGCTTTCTTTCTTTGCCTGAGTTTCCGTGGTCGATCTCAAACTGCCATTCGCCGTTAAGGCAGCTCCAATTATCTCTTACAAGTCTTGGTCTGGGATATTCATTTCTTAGAATCATTTTAAATTACCTCCATATATTAAGGTTAGTATTTCCTTTTTATTATTATAACAGATTTTGCCGCAGATTTCAACCTGTATATTACGAATTTTTATTAAAATGCAAATTTTCTGTTTTTCATAAAGTTTATTTTATTGTACTAATGTCATAATTTGTTTTTGTTTTGTTTCTTTTTCTGTATTGACATTTCTTTTGAAATTTTATATAATAAAATGGGTAAATTTAGGAAAAAATAATTAAAGGAAGTGATTGAATGAACATTTTTTCTGTTTTCTCATTGCTCGGAGGTCTTGCATTCTTTCTTTTCGGAATGAATCTTATGGGTTCAAGTCTTGAAAAAGCTTCGGGCGGTAAGCTTGAACGTGTTTTGGAAAAAATGACGGATAAACCCTTAAAGGGTGTTTTACTCGGTGCTGTTGTAACTGCCGTAATACAGTCTTCTTCTGCTGTAACGGTTATGATAGTCGGTTTTGTCAATTCGGGAATAATGCAGTTGTCCCGTGCTGTTGGTATCATTATGGGTGCAAATATCGGTACTACGGCAACATCCTGGATTCTCAGCTTGACAAATATTGAAAGCTCTAATCCTATAGTGGCTTTGTTCAAGCCCACATCTTTTGCACCTTTGATGGCTTTTATCGGTATAGTGCTGATTTTTCTTGATAAGGACGGTAAAAGGAAAAACCTCGGTTCAATACTTATCGGCTTTGCAATTCTTATGTACGGTATGGAATCAATGAGTTCAGCCGTTGAGCCTTTATCTGAAAACGAGGCTTTTGCAAACATTTTGCTCATGTTTTCAAACCCCATACTCGGTGTTCTTGCAGGTGCTGTATTTACTGCTGTAATTCAAAGCTCTTCTGCATCCATCGGTATATTGCAGGCATTATCAACCACAGGTGCAATAACTGTCGGAAGTGCAGTTCCCGTTTTGTTGGGTCAGAATATCGGTACTTGTGTAACTGCCTTGATATCAAGTATAGGTACTTCCAAAAACGCAAAGAGAGCCGCAATGGTACATTTCTATTTCAATGTTATCGGTACTGTTATTTTCCTTGTGCTATTCTACACCTTGGACGCCTTTATTGATTTTGCATTCAAATCCGAAGCCCTGAATGCTTTCGGTATTGCTGTTATCCATACAGTATTTAATGTTTTGGCAACCGTAGTCTTGCTTCCGTTTTCAAAGCAGCTTGAAAAGCTTGCAAAAATATCCGTTAAGGATAAAACGGAAAAGGACGACTTCCCCGAATTGGAAGACAGATTTTTGCTTTCGCCCTCTTATGCGGTTTCACAGAGCTATAACGTCTCAGTTTCAATGTTTGAATTGAGTAAGGAAATGCTTCTCAATTCATTGAATATGCTCAATGAATATGACGGCAAGACTGCCGAAAAGATAACAAAAGATGAAGATATGCTGGATAAATATGAGGACCGTTTGGGTACATATCTTGTAAATCTTGCAAGCCACGACCTTACGGAATCCGACAGTAACTCCGTTTCGGCAATGCTCCATGCCATAGGCGATATGGAAAGAATCGGTGACCATGCGTTGAATATCCTTGAGCTTGCAGAGGAGATAAATAAGAAAAATATCATATTCTCGGACGATGCAGGTGAAGAGCTTGCAAAAATCACCTCGGCATTGCGTGAAATAGTAATTCTTACGTTTGAAGCTTACAAAGAAAATGACCCCGATATTGCCTGCCACGTTGAGCCTTTGGAACAGGTCATAGACTTGCTTAAGGATATCCTTAAAACAAATCATATTCAAAGACTCCGCAAGGGTGAGTGTACCATTGAACAGGGCTTTATCTTTACAGACCTTGCTACCAATTTTGAAAGAGTTTCGGACCATTGCTCAAATATTGCTGTCGGTGTAGTCAGAGCAAAAAATTCAGGCTTTGATACTCACCGTTATCTGAATGATGTTAAACATTCAACTAAAGGGCAGTTTGCAGTGGACTACAGCGAGTATAGAAAAAAATACAATATATAAAATAAAACGGGATTGAAAATATCCCGTTTTAATTATAGATATTTTATTGTGTAGAATACTTTGGGAAAAGGGTTCGGGAAAAACCAATTTTACAAAAATGGTTTTTCCCGAAAAAAATAGTCCACAGTATAAATTATTTTTTATGCGGCTTGAATATCAGCGCCACGGCTGTTCCGAAAACTATTGCGGCGGTAATACCACCTGCTGTTCCCGTAAGTCCACCTGTAAATGCCCCAAGAAGTCCGTGCTGATCTACGGCTTCTTTTACGCTCGTTGCAAGTGTGTGTCCAAATCCCGTAAGGGGAACGGAAGCTCCTGCACCTGCGAAATCCGCGATATGTTCGTAAATTCCGAAAGCTGAAAGTATTACACCTGCAACAACGTACCCCACAAGTATCTTTGCAGGGGTAAGTTTTGTTTTATCTATGAATATCTGACCTATTGCACAAAATAGTCCACCGATGATAAAGGCTTTGATATATTCCATCAGTTTACCCCCTTATTCATTGAAAAGTGTACAAGATGAGCGATTCCCGGAATTGATTCACCCTGCAATGAGGTGTTGGGGTTCATCAATGCACCTGTTGTTATGAATAAAACTTCCTTGTATTTCTTTTTTATCATGTTTGGTAGAATATAAGCTGTCAAGACAGAGGCTGAGCATCCACAGCCTGAGCCGCCTGAGTGTACATCCTGATTTTCGCAGTCGTATATCATGGTGCCGCAATCGTCGTATTCTTTCCCGAAAGATATTCCGTCCTTTTTCAGAAGAATCCTCAGCATCTCTTTACCCTCACAGCCAAGGTCTCCCGTGACTATAAGGTCATAGTCAGATGGCTTTGTCTTCGTGTCGTCAAAATATCTTTTTATTGTAAGGGCTGCCGCAGGTGCCATTGCCGCACCCATATTATTCATGTCTGTAACTCCCATATCGCACACAACTCCTGGGCAGCAGTCTTTGATATGTGGATTTTCCTTGTTTTTGCTTTTTGAAAGCATTACACAGCCCGAACCCGTTACCGTCCATTGTGAGGAGGGGGTTCTCTGACTTCCGTATTCAAGGGGAAATCTGAACTGTCTTTCCGCAGAGCAAAAATGCGAGCTTGTCAGGGCAATTGCTCTTTCGGCAAAGTCTCCGTCTATTGTCATTGCGGCTAAAATCGTTCCTTCAGCCATTGTTGAACAAGCTCCGTACAGCCCAAAAAACTGCACAGGAGTATCACGAACGCTAAAGTTCGAACCAGCACACTGATTGAGGAGATCGCCTGCAAAGATGAAGTCAATGTCTTGGGGAGAAATTTGTTCTTTTTGGATAACATCGTTTAAAACCTCTTTCTGCATAAATGATTCTGCTTTTTCAAAGGAATCTTGCTTGAAATATTCGTCATATGAGTATTTTGTAAAGTATTTTCCCAAAGGTCCTTCTTTTTCCTTTTGTCCTACTATTGAAGCAAAAGCACATACTTCAACGGGATTTTGAAAAACATAAGTTCCCGAGCCTATTTTCTTTGTCATTGTATACTCCTTACGTCATAAACATAGATATGAAATAGTATATTATTCCGTAAATAACAGATGCTGTTGTTCCGTAAACAATAACAGGTCCTGCTATTGCAAATATTTTCGTACCCAGACCGAGGACAAATCCTTCCGTTTTGAATTCAAGTGCAGGGGATACCATTGCATTTGCAAAGCCTGTTATGGGTACAAGCGTTCCCGCCCCGCCTATCTTAGCTATCTTATCGTAGATTCCTATACCTGTAAGCAATGCACTTAAAAAAATAAGTGTTATTGATACATAGGTCTTTGCATCTGTGACACTCAGCTTCACAGCTTCGTAATAGATTTTATATAGAACTTGCCCAATAGTACATATCGTGCCGCCTATGAGAAATGCAAAACAGGTGTCCTTGATTATAGGTGATTTGGGAGAGACTTTAGTCACCAGATCATTGTAGTTTTCCGATTTCATATGTTTTCTTCTTTCCAAAGTTCTTTATATCTATTATTTCTCCGAAAAACAAGTTTATTCAATATTGTAAAGTTAAAGTGCTTGATTTTTATGATTTTAAATGTTATAATGATTATAGAAAGTTGAAATACTGCCTGAAATGAGTATAATAATATAAAAAACATCATTTCGGTTTTTTGAAAGGGTTCGGGGAAACTTTTTTTCCGTGAAAAAAGTTTCCCCGATTTATTTTTTATTTAAAAAGGAATAGCCTCTTTATTTGCAACCACGATATTGCTTCGAAGGGTTGCTTTTTTTATTGCTTCCGCAATACTTTCGCCTTTCATTATGTAATGCAGATATGTCGCTCCGAAACAGTCTCCTGCACCCACAGTTGAAACTACTTCAACTTTTGGTGGTTTGCCCGATGTCGTAAGGGTTTGCGTTTCTTTGTCATATACCTCAGAACCGTCTTTTCCCAATGTATATATAACTTGCTTCAAGTTTGGATAAGCTTCCGATACTCTTTTTGCAAAATGCTCGTTGCTTTTTGGAATAAGTCCCATTTCTTCAAGAAAATGTCCTTCTTCATCGCTTATTTTTATCATTGTCGAGGTTTTCAGACATAAGTCTGTGGACTCTTTGTCAAAGCAGTCCTTACGGAGATTTATATCACAGAAAACTTCGGGAAAACTGCATTTTTCAAGTATTCTTTTTAAAGTCTTTTTTGAAACTGAATTCCTTTGGATCAATGTGTTAAAATAAAATACATCACACTCAAGGGCTTCAATGATGTTGTCCGACAGCTCAATGTTATCGTAAGCCGTATTTGTAAGGACTTTATATGATGGAATGCCTTTATCATTAAGTGTAACTAAGCATTTTCCTGTTTGAAAGTCGTTTTTTTGTACAAGATCTGTATGTATTCCGTGTTTTTTCATTTCATCGAGGGCGGCATCACCTAAAGAGTCTTTTCCCGTTGCCGTTATTAAATATGCCTCGTCTCCCAAATGTGCAAGATGTGCGCCAAAGTTGAAAGGCGCTCCTCCTATGACAGAAGTGTCTGGGTAAACATCCCAAATAACTTCTCCGTAAACTATAGCTTTCATTTCGTTAGTCCTTTCTAATTGCCTTCAATAAGGCGATCTCTTCCGCATAACCTTCGATCTCATTGGGTGTTTCGAGGAAAAAAGGAAGATCTTTTAAATTACTGTGGTTTATTATTCTTTCAATGGCTTCAAGTCCAAGATATCCTTGTCCGATTTTCTGATGTCTGTCTTTTTTGCTTCCCAATGGATTCATTGAGTCATTCAGATGTATTGCTTTAATTCTATGTAATCCGACTTTGTTATCAAATTCAGTCAATACTCCGTCAAGATCGTTTACAAGGTCGTAGCCTGCATCGTTCACATGGCAAGTGTCAAAGCAGACACCAACTTTATCTCGGATCTCAGGTGAAACTCTGTCGATGATCTCTCTCAGCTCTTCAAATTTCCCACCGACTTCCGTGCCTTTGCCTGTCATTGTTTCTAACAATAACGTGGTGTTATGGCATGGCTTCAAAACCGTATTTATAACGTTTGCAATCAGTTCTATTCCTTTTTCCATGCCTTGCTTTACATGGCTTCCCGGGTGGAAATTATAAAGGTTTCCCGGAGTATGCTCCATGCGTTCAAGGTCATCCGCAATAATCTCTAATGTAAAGCCTCTTATCCTTTCATCCGAAGCCGCGGGGTTCATTGTGTATGGAGCGTGGGCAAGTATTACGGGAAACTTGGCTTCTTTTGCGGTTTGTAAATATTTGTTTACATCGTCAATGTTAATGTCTTTTGCTGTTCCGCCTCTCGGATTACGTGTAAAAAATTGAAAAGTATTTGCATTTATATCCAAGGCTTGTCTTATCATTGCGGAATATCCGCCTGAAGAAGAAAGATGACATCCGATTATCATTGTTTTACTCCCCTTATAACAGGTGTTTTATATTATGTAAATAGCTGTTTTTCTTGATTTGTCGTAATTTTGCTTATTTTTATACAAGCAACCAAAACTATCGTTATGCATATATTATACAATGTAAACTGAAAAAAATCAAGTGCAAAAAGGGAAATATTTATGATTTTAGTATATTTAAGGTTTTGCAACTGAAAGTTGCGAAGAAATTTTTATTTGGTTGGTTGTAAATCAGTTGTTTTTTTGTTATTATATTAATAATGAATTTACGGTGTATTGTGCCTTGATTTTTATTATTTGAAACGAAACGGAGTTGTCCTCATGACTGTTGGTCAAAAAATATCATATCTCAGAAGTAGAAAATCTTTAACTCAGGAAGACCTTGCTGAAATTCTTGAGGTTTCACGTCAGTCTGTTTCCAAATGGGAGATGGATCAGTCTGTTCCTCATATAGATAAGATTGTTAAATTGTGTGACCTTTTTTCTGTGTCTGTAGATAATCTTTTGCGTGAAGATATAACGTTAAATACTCCCGATGTCGAATCCTTAAAGCTTAAATCTTCCGAAAACGGTAATAAATATTTCGGTACTGACGGCTTCAGAGGTGAGGCTAATGTAACTTTGACCTGCGACCATGCGTTTAAAGTAGGCAGATTCCTGGGCTGGTATTATCGGAATCCTCTTTCGGGTTGTATAAAGAATAATTACAGACCTCAAATCGTTATAGGAAAAGATACAAGACGTTCAAGCTATATGCTTGAGTATTCTCTTATTGCAGGATTGACCGCTTCAGGGGCAGACGTTAGTATGTTGCACGTTACTACTACTCCGAGTGTTTCCTATACTGCAAGACAAGGGGAGTTCGACTGCGGTATAATGATATCCGCATCCCATAACCCTTATTATGATAATGGAATTAAGATAGTTAACAGATATGGAGAAAAAATTGACGACTATACCGCTTCTCTTATTGAGGCTTATATTGACGGTGATTTGAAGAAACTCGGAATAGAATCCGAGGATCTTCCCGTTGCAAAAAGGGAGTGCCTGGGGTGTATTTCGGAATACAGCGCAGGAAGAAATAGATATATCGGTTATTTGATCTCCGTTGCTTCTCATTCTTACAGAAGTCTCAGAATTGGTCTTGACTGTGCAAACGGTTCCGCATGGATGATTGCCGAGGCTGTGTTTAATGCGTTGGGGGCTAATACTTATCTCATAGGAGCATCTCCCGACGGTACAAATATAAATAAGGACTGCGGTTCTACACATATTGAAAACCTTAAAAATTTCGTTAAGGAAAACCATCTGGATGTTGGCTTTGCTTTTGACGGTGATGCGGACAGATGTATTGCCGTTGATGAAAACGGAAACGAGGTTAACGGCGACCATATTTTATACATCCTTGCAAAAGGTCTGAAAAATAAGGGTAGGTTGGATAAGAATACCGTAGTTGCGACCATAATGTCAAACACAGGTCTGCTTAAAGCTTTCAAAAAAGAGGGTATTGACTATGAATTGACATCTGTTGGTGACAGATTTGTATATGAATGTATGCAGAAAAACGGCTATAAGCTTGGTGGTGAGCAGTCCGGTCATATTATCTTGAAAAAGTATGCCACAACGGGTGACGGAATCCTTACCGCAATAATGATAGCAGAGGAAATGTGTGAGCATAAATCAAAGCTTTCAGCTCTTGCGGCTCCTGTTCAAATATTGCCTCAGATAACTAAAAATATTAGAGTTTATGATAAGTCCGCTGTTGTGGATGACGAAAAAGTGATAGAGGCAATTGCAAAAGTTAATAATGAACTAAGTGATTGTGGCAGACTTTTGCTCAGAGAAAGCGGTACAGAGCCTGTAATCAGAATAATGGTCGAATGTGAAACCGTTGAAAAATGTAACAGTTATGCTGATTATCTTGCTTCTATAATTAAAAAGGGAGGATATTGCAGTGACTGAAAGAAAAGTTCTGACATCTGAGCTTTTTGACTGTAATATTAGTTATTTAAGAAGTCTTTTTGATGAATGTGAATATCCTTGGCAGATAGTTGCATCGATAAAGGATTTTATATTAAAATTGATAGATTGCGGAATTGACGGTTATGAGCTTGTCAACGGCAATATACTTATTGGTAAAAATGTGAAAATTTCATCCAACGCAGAAATTTGCGGCCCTGCAATAATCGGAAGTAATACGGAGATCCGTATAGGTGCGTTTCTTCGCGGAAATGTGATTATCGGAGAAAACTGTGTTGTCGGTAACTCTTGCGAGATTAAAAACAGTGTTCTTCTCAATGGGGTTCAAGTACCCCATTATAACTATGTTGGTGATTCTGTTCTCGGTAACAAATCACATTTGGGTGCAGGTTCTGTATGCTCAAATTTAAAAAATGATAATAAAGCGGTAGTGGTTCATGGATATATTGATTATCAGACAGGAATGAGAAAATTGGGGGCAATTTTGGCTGACAACGTTAATGTCGGCTGTGGTTGTGTTTTGAATCCCGGAACTGTTATAGGTAAGGACACCGTTGTTTACCCCATGGTTTCTGTTCGCGGTGTTATTCCTTCATGTAAAATTGTAAAATCTGCAGATTGTATTGTGGAAAGGTCTTAGCTTTATGTGTGGAATTATTGGGTACACAGGTTCTGAAGAAGCAAAGGATATTCTTGTTAAAGGCTTATATTCTCTTGAATACAGAGGATATGATTCCGCAGGAATAAGTGTTTCCGATTCAAGCGGTATAAATACTGTAAAATGCAAGGGCAGAGTTTCTTCTTTGGAAGAAAAGCTTATGAATTTCAATTTTCAAAATGCCACTTGCGGTTTGGGGCATACTCGTTGGGCTACTCACGGTGAGCCTTCCGAAAATAACGCACATCCCCATAATTCAAACTCGTTGACCTTGGTACATAACGGCATAATAGAAAATTACGCAGAGCTTAGAGCAATGCTTTCATCTTTCGGATATGAATTTAAAAGTGAGACTGATACAGAGTGTCTGGCTCATCTGCTTGACTATAACTATGGCAAAAGTAATGACCCCATAAAAGCTGTGGTGGAAACTGTTGAAATTTTGCGTGGTTCATATGCCTTTGGGGTAATCTTTAAAGACAGACCTACGGAAATTTATTCTTTAAGACGCGATAATCCGCTTATTGTGGCAAAGGATTCCACGGGCTATTTCATATCATCGGATATACCTGCCGTTCTGGAGTATACCAATAAAATTTGCCGCGTGGAAGAAAATGAAATAGTAGTTTTAAGCTCTGATTCCTGCAGATTTTTCTTGCTTGACGGAACGGAAGTCTTTCACGAAATGACAGATACAGAAAGTAACTATTCCCATATCGGAAAAGACGGATACGAGCATTTTATGCTGAAGGAGATGTTCGAGCAGCCCGAAGCCATTCGCCGTGCTGTGGGACATCGAATTGATGTAAACGGACTTCCGTCATTCAGGTCTGACAATATTGATGATAGTATATTTGAAAATATAGATTCTGTATCCGTTATAGGCTGCGGTTCCGCCACCCATGCAGGGCTTGTTGGAAAAAATATAATAGAAAAAATGGCAAAGATCCCCGTAAGCGTAAATATTGCTTCGGAATATAGATATAACGTTCCCGTTCAGTACGGAAAAACACTTACTGTTTGTATATCTCAATCGGGCGAAACTGCCGATACTTTAGCCGCATTGCGTAAGGCGAAGGCTCTTGGCTCTGTAACCTTGGGTATAGTAAATGTTGAGGGTTCAACTATTGCATCAGAATGTGATTATGTTGCTTATACAAATGCAGGACCTGAAATTGCTGTAGCTACAACAAAGGGTTATATGACTCAGGTTGCGGTATTGGCGGTGCTTGCTTCAAAGCTTGCAATGGTTAAACATACTCTTTCGGAAGCGGAAATAAAAGCTTTTTGCAATAATTTAATGTACGGTATTCCAAATGCTGTCAACTCAATTCTTTTGCGTAAAGACGAAACTGAAAAAATTGCCGAAATAATAAAAGACAGCGAAGACCTGTTTTTCATAGGTAGAGGAACTGATAACTGTGCCGCATTGGAGTGTTCGTTGAAGCTGAAAGAAATTTCATATATTCATTCCGAAGCATATGCGGCAGGGGAGTTGAAGCACGGAACATTGTCTCTTATAGTTGACGGTATCCCCGTTTTTGCCTTGGCTTCCGACCCCGAACTCTTTGAAAAGACAGCCTCAAACATCCGTGAAGTAAAAAGTCGAGGCGGCTTTGTTGTTCTTGTCTGCAACGAAAATATTGAAAATGCTGAAAGCTATGCCGATGCTGTTTTTAAGATTCCTCACGCAGACCCATTACTGTCACCATTACTTACGGTGGCATTTGCACAATGTATTGCATATAAAACTACTGTTTTGAGGGGTTATGACGTTGATCATCCCCGAAATCTTGCCAAATCGGTAACGGTTGAATAGTTGTTTTATTTTCAATAAATCTTTAGGGTGACAAGGATTATCCTAACCTGCCTAAAGCGAGTATTTTAACGCAGGATGAACGGAAATCCGCCTGTAGAAAACACGGTTCGGATAACCCTTGTCACCCTACCCTCATCTTGAATCTTTTCGTGAAAACGAAATTTGTTTCATTTTCTTTTCGGCGGCAGAAATGCCGCCTGTTTTTCTTTGTTTTATCGGTTGTTATGGCGGGAGGAAACTTTTTTCACGAAAAAAAGTTTTCCCCCGTACCCCCTTATTAAAAAAATAGTAAATAATCGCTTTACCACTTGATTTCCGTGGGATTATTTGGTATAATATAATAGAAATAATATACTTAATTAAGGAGAGTATAAACCATGAAAAAATATGCTATCGGTTTCGATATCGGCGGAACAAAATGCGCTGTTGTATACGGCAGTTACGACGAAGAGATCGAAATCATTGATAAGATCAAATTTGCAACAAGCTCCATCAGCTCACCCCTTGAGATTGTAAATACTCTTTGCGATAAAACTCTTGAGCTTCTTAAAAAACACGGTAAAACAACTGCGGATATCGAAGGTATCGGTATCTCCTGCGGAAGCCCCCTTGACCCTGTAAAAGGTATTGTTCAGTCTCCTCCAAATCTTCCCGGTTGGGATAATATCGAGATCGTTGATATAGTCAATGACCGTATCGGAGTTAAAGCAAAGCTTCAGAATGACGCTAACGCTTGCGCTCTTGCTGAATGGAAATACGGTGCAGGCAGAGGCTCCAACAATATGATATTCCTTACCTTCGGTACAGGTTTCGGAGCAGGTCTTATTCTTGACGGCAGACTTTACAACGGTGTAAACTGCATGGCAGGTGAGATCGGTCATGTACGTCTCTCTGAATACGGTCCTGTAGGCTACGGTAAAGCAGGCTCATGTGAAGGATACTGCAGCGGTGGCGGTATCGTTTCCCTTGCTCAGACAAGAGTTCTTGAAGAACTCCAGAAGGGTAAAAAGGTTTCTTTCTGCCCCGATATCGATAGTGTTTCTCATCTTACAGCTAAGATCGTCGGCGATGCGGCTGAAAACGGTGACGAACTTGCCAAAGCTATTTATGCAGAAAGCGGTAAGTATCTCGGCAGAGCTGTTTCTGTTCTTGTTGACCTTCTTAACCCCGATAAGGTTGTAATAGGAAGTATCTATGCACGCAGTACAGAGCTTCTCAGAAGCCATATGCTTGAAGAAATGAAGAAAGAATGTCTCCCCGTAAACTTCAACAGCGTGGAAGTTGTTCCCGCAGAGCTTGGAGACAGTATCGGTGATATCGCATCTCTTGCCATAGCACTTGTAGGTTAAATGTAAAGGAAGGAAACAAAAATGCTTAACGTAAATGAAACATATGCTCAGTTTAAAGCTGAAAATCCCGAACTTGAAGCTTTTTGCGGCTCTGATGTAATGAAAGCATACGAGCTTTGCGAAAAATGCTATGCAGAAGGCGGAAAATTGATGACTTGCGGTAATGGCGGCAGTGCGGCTGACGCAGAACATATCGTTGGTGAACTTATGAAGGGCTTCGTGCTTCAGAGACCTCTTCCCAAGGAAGAAATAGACAAGCTTGAAGAGCTTTTCGGTGCCGAAGGTAAAGACCTCGGTGAAAAGCTTCAGGGTTCTATGCCTGCAATCGCGCTTACGGGCGGTCTTTCCCTTACAACAGCTTTTGCAAATGACGTAGCTCCCGAAAACGGATTCGCTCAACAGCTTTACGGTTACGGTAACGCAGGAGATGTTCTTATTGCGCTGTCCACTTCAGGTAACTCCAAAAACGTTATTCAGGCAGTAAGAGTTGCAAAACTCAAGGGTGTTAAAACTGTTGCTATAACGGGCGAAAAGGAAAGTAAGCTCTCTGCTCTTTGTGACGTTACAATTAAAATGCCTTCCTGCAAAACATACAGAGTTCAGGAATATACACTTCCCGTGTATCACGTTCTTTGCGCTATGTTGGAAGCAAGATTCTTTAATGAATAAATAAGATATTTTTATGGGGAAACCTTTAGCTTTTCTTTTCGGTTGAAAAGCTAAGGGTTTTCCTCAATTATATATAACACTTTTTTAAATAATTGGATATGTGACGAATTTGTTTTTTTTTTTAGAAAATACCTTGACAAATATAAAGTCTTATAGTATAATATGGTTGTTCATCAGAACGTCAATTTGAAAAGGAGGTCATAAAATGACTCGTAAAATTATTTCAATGCTGTTGGCATTATCAATGTTGTTGACAATGCTTGCGGCTTGTAACAACGAACCTGTTGAAGATGTTGAAGATCCCGACAATCAGCAGGAAGAAGTTCCCGTTTCCGAAACCATAGATTTAGTGGTTGACGGAAGCTCCGATTATGTTATCGTATACGGTGAAAACGCATCCGAAACAGATAAGGCATCAGCTGTGGAGCTTCAGAATTATCTGAAGCAGATATCAGGTGTTGAGATTCCCGTAGTTTCCGATACTGCAGAAGCTGTGGAAAAAGAGATCATCGTCGGTAAAACCAACAGGGAAGCAGAAGGCGACTTCGACCGTGAAGAACTCGGTACAGACGGATTTGTTATTAAAACTTCCGATTCCAAGCTGTGGATCGTGGGCGGTGAAGAACGCGGTACGATTTTCGGTGTATATGAATTCCTCGAAGCTTATCTCGGTTGCCGTTATTATACTTCAACCATTGAAAAGATTCCCGAAATGAAAACAGTTTCAATTGAACCCATTGAAGAAGATAAGCAGATTCCTATTTTTGAGTTCAGAGATCATGAATGGGTAGATTACCAATTGAATCCCATCAGCATTAAGCATAAATTCAACGGCGCTGTTGTGTTCTACGAGGATGTTTCGGGAGCTGAATATTTTAATGCCTTGACTTTTGCAGGTTCTCACGTTCATAATTTGCAGTGGTTTGTTCCTGAAGACCCTTATTTTACAACAAATCCCGAATGGTTTGCCTTAGGTGAAAACGGTAAACGCAATTCTAAGCAGCTTTGTCTTTCCAATGAAGAAGCTGTACAGAAATGTATAGAAGCAGTCAAGCAATGGCTCAAGGACAACCCCAAAGATGAGCTTATTTCCGTTTCACAGAATGATAATACTGCTGAGTGCTTCTGTGATGAATGTCTTCAGGTTGCTTCCGAAGAGGGCGGCACATCAAGCGGTATCTATATGCGTTTTGTAAATAAAGTTTCGGATGCAATTAAGGAAGAATATCCCAATATTCTTGTTGATACTCTTGCTTATATGCAGACAAGAGGTGCACCCACGCAGACAACTCCTTCGGAAAATGTTATGATAAGACTTTGCTCAATGGAAGCCTGTTTCTCACATCTGCTTACGGAGTGTTCATATGAAACAAGAGATACAAGCACCAGCGGAAAGACCTTTGTTGAGGATATAAAGGATTGGACCGCTATAAGTGACCATGTTTATATTTGGGATTACACCACAAACTACAGCCATTATTTGTTGACTTATCCCAACTTTGATACACTCAGGCAAAACATGGCTCTTTATGCTGACCTCGGTATTGACGGTGTATTCTCATCGGGTAACTACAACAATACAAGCGGTGAATTCGGTGAATTGCGTTGTTATTTACTTGCAAAGCTTCAATGGGATCCTTATATGAGCGAAGAAGAGTATAATTATCACATGAAAGACTTCCTCCAGGGCGTTTACGGTCCCGGTTGGGAATCTGTATTGGCTTATCTGAATCTTGCCCATGAGCTTACTGCAGATACACATATGGGTATGTACTACAGTCCCACAGAAATATACGGTTGTGATGCAGTAGACGTAAATCCTAAAGGCTCTGTTCCGTCAGAGCTTACCGCAGATATGATAATCAATTATGAATCTACCGATTGGTCAAAATACTGGAATTGGTATAGAGACATTGATTCTGACAGTGGTTTAAGTCGTATGATTACAGAGGGCGAAAAACTGTTTAACGAGGCTTTGGCTAAAGCTGAAAATGATGTTCAAAAGCAAAAGATTGAGAAACTTATGCTCCAGATAGATTATTTGAAAGCAGATTATCGCGGAAACCAACTTGCAGTCGGTTCAGGTGCGATTGGAAAAATTGTGAGAGAATACTTTAACCTTCACAAGGAAGAATTTGAAGGTGTTGAATTCAATAAACTCAGAATTGATATTATCAACTTTGCAAAAAATCAGGCTTATGAATCTTATGCAGCTGATAATAAAGCATTTGCGGAAAAATGCTTGTCCTTCGGTGTTTCATGTATTCGTGAGGGTAAATCCATTTCGAATTTTGATACTCTTGATTTTACACAGATACCCGAAGATTGGTATAATTGATTATAGCTACTGTTTACCGTAAATCGGTTTTTTGAAAGGGTTGCAGGGGAAACTTTTTTTCCGTGAAAAAAAGTTTCCCCTGTTAGTTTTATTTTTTTAGTTGTTTTTTATTGCCTTCTGTTTTTCTTCCCATTCTTTATCGAGATTAGATTCATCTCTTGCATAGGAAGCGAAAATTTTGTACTCAGCTTCACGCATAACGCCTTTTAGAACTTCTACAGATTTTTCATAATTAGCTTTTGTTTCTTCTGTCCAGTAGATGGGATAGAAGCCTTTTTTTATGTAGAGGCAAATAGCCTTATGGGAAGTGGACTGTGTTGCAAGGTATACGGGAAGTCCGGGAAGCTGTGTTTTGAAAATGTAAAGACACTTTTCAACGAGAGCTCTACCGAGGCCGTATTTCTGGTATTCGGGACGAACCCCAAGCCAATGGAGAGTTCCGCGACCTTCTCTGATGTGGAGATGTTGCCATGCGGTGCAAGTTCCAACATATTTTCCGTCATCTGTAACTATGAAAAATACTCTTTTCTTTGCGAGTTCTAACTCTTCTGCGAATTGTTTGTCAAAAAGGTCAACACCGCTACCTTCAGCAAGTCCTACAGATTTGAATATTTCAAGCCATTGACGTTTTTGTTCTTCGTCTCCGTTGAATAATTCAAAGTGAAATCCTTCGGGAAGCTGTGGGTCCGGATATTCGTAATTATCGGTCATGTCACTTCTGAACATAAGTCCGATCATGGGGAAACTCTTATCTATCATGGCTTATTCCTCTCAGCTTTTCTTCAGAAATTTTTCTTTTGCGGAGTCATCCTGTACAGTTGTTGCAAAAATTGTGTATTCAGGTTCTCTCATAACGCCTTTAAGAGCTTTTACAGAGTCTTCATACATCTTTTTGGATTCTTCATGCCAATATACGGGATAGAAGCCTTCCTTGATGTAGAGGCACATAGCTCTGTGTGAGGATGTTTGAGTTGCGAGATATGCAGGAAGTCCGGGCAACTCTTTTTTGAATGTGTGGAGGCATTTTTCAACGATAGCTCTGCCAAGACCGTATTTCTGATATTCGGGATTTACACCGAGCCAATGGAGCTGACCTCTGTTGAGTTCGGGAACTTCCCATGCTGTGCAAGTACCGATATATTTACCGTCGGGAGCTTTGAGGAAAAACATTCTGCGTGTTGCAAGGTCAATATTGTTTCCGAATTCATGGTTGAAGCAGTCAATACCTCTCTGAACGTCACCACCGTGGAAGCCTACTGTAATAAGAACTTCTGCCCAAATACGCTTACCTTCTTCATCACCTTTGTAGTTTTCAAAAGTGAAACCTTCGGGAAGAACAGGGTCTGCATAGTCTCTTGTCATATCATTTTTAAATGTAAGACCTATGCGGGGAATTGTCATATCTATCATTGTATTTTACTCCTATTAGTTAAAATTTTATTTCGTATTCGTCTTTTCTTACGCCTTTAGGACCAAATACAGGCATTTGCATTGTTTTAGAGCCGTTTACTATTGAGAGCTCGGAAAGAAGACCTACAGCAGTCCATTCACAAGCTTTGTAAACATTAAGCTCAGGCTGTTTGTTGTATTTTATGGCGTCAACGAAATCTTTTATAATAAAGAAGTCACCGCCGTTATGACCTGCAGCTTTTTCTTCTTCCGTTGCGTTCTTGTATCTTTCGGGAAGATGTTCGCTGTATTCCCAGATAGATACCCAGTCATGGTAGCCTTTGGGATTTTTGTCTGCGTCTATTGCGATTTTTGGTGCATCTCCGAAGCCTCTGCAGGATTCATAAATACCTTTTGTTCCCTGAATGGTGTAGTAGTCCATTTTGTGGGGACGGGGCGAGATACAGTCAACTTTTATTTCAATGAGCTTTCCTGATTCTGTTACGCACATTGTTGTTGTACCGTCATCCTGTCTTAAATGGGGTCTGTTATGGCGTCTTCCGGGGGAGAAAGTCGTTATTTCCGCAATTCTTTCTTCGGGCATACATTGCATTATGGGGCCAAGGCTGTGTGTTGGGTAAAATGCTCCTCTTTTGCCCATCTGCCAATATTTTCTCCATGTGGGAATACCCTTAGCGTTTGCAAGATGAATGTCTTCCAGTTCATGGAGATATTCACCGCCTGCGGAGTATATTTCACCGAAAAAGCCTTTGCGTGCAAGCTCTATTATGAGTTGACTTTCGGGAGTATAGCAGTAGTTTTCCGCAAACATATATATTTTGCCTGAGTTTTCAACTGTTTCTGTGAGCCAATAAAGCTCGTCCATTGTAACCCCTGCGGTAACTTCACTCATAACGTGTTTACCTGCGTTGAGCGCCGCAATAGCCTGAGGAACATGACATTGCATTGGTGTGGAGATAACTACCGCATCAATATCACTTTCAAGCATATCCTCATAAACTCTGAAAGTATTCTTAATACCGTGTTTTGCGCTTTGTTCTTTTATTACGTCTTCGTTAATATCGCAAATGGCGGTTACTTCAACATCTTCGGACATGGATTTAAATCCTCTCATGCCGTTTATTCCGCGTGCGCCGACTATACCGACTTTAATCATTTTGAATTATCTCCTTTGTTTAGAATATAAAAAGGATAACACCTGCAACTGACAGTACTATGCCTATCCAATCTTTAGCTTTTGGTTTTTCCTTAAAGAAAGCCCATGCAAGGAGTGCTGTAAGAACTATTACAGAGCCGCTGATTACGGGGAACTGAATAGATGCATCCATATTTGCATTAACACAAGCAAGGCTGAATACGTTACCCAATGAGTTGCAAACACCGTAAAGGGCGGAGCAGAGGAAAGCAATTCCTATTGCAAGAAGAGAGTAGTTTTTACCTACACCGTTAAAAAGGGATTGAGTGAATTTTTCATCCCTTTTCTTGTTTTTCAAAGCCATTATTACAGCTGTAATGAGAGCTATTGTTATCTGCATTACTGCAATAATGAACATATAATTTTCTGTTGAAACCGCATCGGGTGCTTTTTGAGAAGCGCTTGTTATGATGCTTATTGCACCGTTGCCGATGAAAACGACTATGAGTACAAGAATATAAAGGAAATGCTTTTTGCTGTTCTTTTCTTTGTTTTCGTCTTTTTCCTTATTGATAAGGCTGGGAATCAACGAAACGATCATTATTATTATGGCTACTATTTTAAGTGCTGAAATTTCTTCATTCAATACGGTGACCCCGTAGAGGAACGGAAGAACCATTCCCCCAAGGAGCATAAATGTTGTAATTGTAGAAACGCTTCCCAAGCTCATACCGATAATGGATGAGAGAGTTGTGAATATTCCCGCAACGGAGTACAGCAATGCAAAAATTACCGCAGATGTTGAAATTTCGGGGGTGAAACCTATCTGTACTCCGAAGAATACAATTGAATAGATTGCATAAAAGATAGTCATCCAGAGAGATGCGTTTATTGAGCCGTTGGAGTTTTTCTGATATAGCTTTGAAAATATGAACTGGACAGAGAAAAACAGGCAAGTCAAAGCAAGATATATCTTATCCATTAAAATTAAAAGTTCCTTTCAATTTCAAGTTCATTTCCGTCTTCGGATATCTTCATGACTACTTCTTTGCCGCCCTTGAATTTATAAACGATCTCATCATTCTTACCGATAAGGGGGGCGATCTCGTTTTTAACTTCATCACTTGTCATGTTGTCTGTGATTATCCATTTACCCTTGCCGTCTGCAAATACAACTGTGCCGCCTTCATATTTTTCTGCAAATTCAGCGGGAGCAAAGCGTTTGGATGTTACAACTGTAAGTCCGTTTTCTTTTACGAGTTCGCAAACAGCCTTAAGAGTTTCATCGCTTATCTTGATACCGCAGAGGAATGCAAGTTTAAGTGTCTGCATAAGCTCTTTTGATACTTTATCATCATATACGATAGGAGCGTAAACAGGAGCAAATGAACGGTGGGGCATACCTTTGTAGGGGTAAGCGTAGTTCCAGGACATGGATTTTTCCTTAACAGCGCCGTGAGTGATTGTGCTCCAAGCTTTCATCCATTCTTCTGATTCGGGTGATGTCTTAAGTGTTTTTGAGCCGAAGAGGTAGTCTATCCAGTAGAGACGCATGGGATTGCCTCTACTCATAACCGTGCAGTAATGGTTTTCGCCCTGACCCCAAGCTGTATCGTCAAATCTGATGATAGCTGTTGAGGGTTCGTAATCTCTGAACGTATAGTCTCTAACGTTTTCTTTTCTGTATTTATGAGAGAATTCAAGGAGCTTTTCACCGTGTTTACCCCAAACGATCTTATCGGGGTCTCCGTCTTCAATACTGTAAATGCCACGGTGAGTAGCTTCGATATACATAGCGTCAACACCTGCCCAATAAGCAAAGAGCATATTGCCCCACATTTCTTCGGGGGAGTGACCGGGATATGTATTGTGGTTCCAGAAGTCAACGCAAGCGAAGAGCTCTTTGTTGTACTGAAGGCTTGCACCCATAGCACAAGCAGCCCATACGTTGGACCAATGTTCTTTCATCTGTTTATAGGCCGGTGTAAGACCTGCTCGTGCGAAGTTGTGGAAAAGTACGGGCCAAACGTGTTCGGAATATGTTTTTCTGCCACCGTGCTTTGCTACAGACTCTGCAAGAGCTTTTGCGTGTTCATATACGCATTGGTCGGCTTCTTCAAAGGTCATGCCTGTTGTCTCGCCGAGAGTTACCATATCGCATTTGGGGTTATCAAGTGTAAGTGTAAGGTTTCTTGTGAGTTGAGAATGTTCAAGCTCGTCATATTGAAGACCCATGAATGAATCGTGTTTTGCAAGTTCTGCAAGGATCTCATCAGGCATTTTGAAAAGATGGTTTCCGTCTTCTCTGTTTGCCCAATCGTAACCGTCGGAAGACATCAAAGTTTCGTTGAAGTTTCCTGTTTCTACGTTAAGGTAAAATTTAAGATCGTTTTCGTCACATTCCTGAGCGATCTGCAATGTGTCTTTACAAGCCTGTTCAATTGTTACTCCGCGGATATCTCCGTATTTATAACAGAGAAAGTCAAGACCCAGACCCTTCATAGCTTTAGCGTTAAACTGTTTGCCTGCGGGACATCTGTCTCCGGATGTGTCAATACCTATTCTGAAATTCTTTTCCATAATATGTAGTCCTTTCTTATGTAAAAATCTGTCAATAATATTTTAACTTATTATTCTCTGAAAGTAAATGGATAGAATACTCTTTTATATGGAGTATTTCCTGTAATTGGGATTTTTGCCAAGTTTATTACATAATCATTATATAAAAAAACGGGGCAAATGTCAAGTGTTTTTCGTTATTAAAGCGGTAAAAATCAAGAAAATTCAATCTTTTTCATATCTTCGGGAAGTTCTGCTTTAAATGTCACATTTTTATTTGAAATCGGATGTATAAAATTTATTTCTCCGCAATGCAGGGCTTGTCTTGAAATTATCCCGTCATTCTCGTTTCCGTAAAGGAAATCGCCTGCAAGTGGGTGTCCTATATGCGAAAAATGAACCCTTATCTGATGTGTTCTCCCTGTTATAAGGTTTATTTTTACTAAAGATAATTTGCCGTTTGAATTTACTGTTTCATATATGGTTGTAGCCTGTTTCCCTCTCGGATCCACTATTCTTTTGATTGTTGCTTCTTCGGGTCTGTAAATAGGTAGGTTTATTATTCCCGACTCAGGCTCAGGTCTTCCGTGTATTACTGCATAATATGTTTTATGGATTTGGTTTTCTATGCTCAGTCTTCTCATCAGCTCATGAGCGTATGCATTTTTAGCTATAAGTGTTACACCAGAAGTATCCTTGTCAAGTCTGTTTACACATCGGAAGGTGAAATTTTGATTTTTTTGTTTGTAGTAGTAGATTACTATATTTGCAAGACTATCGTATGGATGACCCTTTGAGGGATGGATTGGAATATATGGTGGTTTATTTAATATCAGAAAATCCTCATCTTCATATATGATATCAAGAGATCCTTCAGTTGGGTATATGAATTCAGAGCATGATTCTTCGCTTTCCGTAAGAAGCTCCAATATGTCTCCTTTTTTTAATTTAGCAGTGACGAAAACTCTTTGACCGTTCAGTATTATACCATTTTCCTTCTTTTTCAATTTTGTTGTCATGGAAACGGATATTTTGTTGTATTTTAAAAAATCTTTCACTGTTTTTCCGTCAAAATCGTCAAATATATTGTAAATAAGCTTTCTTTCCATGTTTTTTTCTCTTTTCGCGTATTTTTTTTGACTTGGGGCTTGACAAATTTCGCATTTAAGTGTATAATATAAATAAATATAATATGAAAGGTGATTATTCAAATGGGAAAATTTCTTATTAAAAAGACAGCCACAGGCGTAAAATTTGATCTTCTTGCCGGTAACGGTCAGGTAATTGCTACTTCTGAAGTTTATACTTCCGAAGCTGCTTGCAAAAACGGTATTGAAAGTGTTATTAAGAACTCTGCAATTGCTAAGGTTGAAGACCAGACTGTAGAAGGTTTTGAAACAGTAACTAACCCCAAATTTGAAATGTACACAGACAAAGCAGGGGAATTCCGTTTCCGTCTTAAGGCTCGTAACGGTGAAGTTATTGCAGTTTCCGAAGGTTACAAAGCTAAGGCAAGCTGTGAAAACGGTATCGAAAGCGTTGTTAAAAACGCTGCTGACGCTGAAGTTGTTGAAGCGTAATTTATTCTAAAGTTGAAGCTGTCGCTTCGGAGTAGTCCGTTGCGGCAGCTTCTTTTTTACGGATTAGTTACCTGAGGGCATATAAGTTGTAGATTCTTCTGTGTAGTCTTCGGGCATGATGAACTGTCTCATGAAATTGATAGTGTAGTCAACACCCCACTGACCTTTCAGACCCTTCCAGTAATTGGAGTGAGGTTCGATGCTGAGACCGCCTTCGTAATTCTTTGTATAAAGAACGTCCATGAATGCGGGCCAGTTTGTATCGTCAAGACCTGCGGGAGCATCGTCGTATCCTTCACCTTTTACGCGGAGATGACCTTTGATGTGAACATGATAGAATTTATCACCGTATCTTACAGCTTCGTCAATATAGTCGCCGCGTCTGTTTCTGCAGTGAGAAGTATCGTATTTGATACCGAGTTCGGGAACGTTAGGAAGAATAAGATCCCAAATTCTGGGTTCGCAAACATAGTTGTTCCAGTCGCAGTTATAAACAGCAACTTTAATGCCTTTTGAAGCACCGTATTCAACGATAGCTTTGAGGTATTTAACAGCCGCATTGCAGTTGTCAAGAAGTGTGAGAGATTTTACATAGTTTACGCCTGTAACAAATACGGGACAGCCTACTTTTTCGCAGATGTCAACAAGCTGTTTATCGTAGTCCAATTCAACTGTGTTGATCTCACCTGTTTCGGGGTCAAGTCTGTTGTGCCCCCAGCTTCCTACAGATGCGATGGGCATATTGTATTTTGCAATATAACCTTTGATGTTTTCGATATCGTTGTTGATAACATCAATATCTTTTCTGTTATTTACACACCATTCAATAAATTCAAGCTTTCTGCTGCTTACGTACTGGAAGCAGGATTCTGCCCAACCGTTAATAATACCAAGTTTCATTTCGATCAGTTCCTTTCAGATTATATATGTAAATTTATTATATACCGCATTTTTTACGGATGTATTCTCTGCTTTCTGCGAGATCTTGGAGGGGATCTCTCAGGTGAGTGTCGTGCTCAACGAGAATCCAATCGTTATATCCGCGCTTTTTCAGAATGTTGATTACGTCTGCGTTCAAGTCTCCCATTTCACCACAACCGAGGCCGCAAAAACGGACTCTTTCATACCATTCAGAAGCCTCTTTATTTTTATATACGAAATCTTTTACATGGAGAGAAATAATTCTTTCGCTGTATTTTTCAACTATTTCAATAACATTTCCACCTGCTCCTGCAAGATGGCCCGTGTCAAAGACCATTCCTGCATCGGGGCAGTTTTTAAGAAAGCGTTCAAGCTCTTCCTGTGATTCTACTCTTGAACCAAGGTGGTTGTGAAGGAGGGCTTTTATGCCGTATCTTGAACAAGCGTTTACCAGGTAATTTACACGTCTATAGTATTCCTCGTCACTACCTGCATTAAGGTCTATCCAAATGTATTTTTTACCTAATGCCGCTGTCCATTTAATAGCGTGTTCAATGTTGGGCGCAAGACAAGTTGCAAAATCCATGCCTCTGCGTCTAAGCTCTGCAGCCTTTTCAAGGGCATCGTCTGCGCTTATGGGTTGAAGTCTTTCAAGACCGTCGTATCCTATTTTTTTAATATCAGACCATCTGTCTTCGTAATTGTAGCAGCCACCGTACCAGACATTCATGCCGTAATCTGCTATTCCTACTTTCATAAGTTGTCACAAGCCTTTCGTTTGATTCTTTTGGTTTTTGGGGTTTTATTTGTTAAGAATATTTTATTTCATTACTTATATGATACCACAGATTTATATTTTTGTCAAGTGAAAAGTTTTATTATAGGTATGTTTATGTGGAAAAGGAGATTTTTTTATTTGTGTGTATTGACAATAGTTGTACTTTTTGATATAATGTGTTGGGTAGGTAAAGTAGACAGAATTAGGAGGAATAAAAATTGCAAAGAAAATGCTAAGTTTCTTACTCGCATCTGCAATGCTTATGACTATGCTTGCGGCGTGCAACAATGAGCCTGTTGATGATGTTGATAATCCCGATGATCAGCAGAAAGAAGTGAAACCGGACGATAATCAGGAAGGGGAAGATGCGGTTCTGCCCGAAACTGTTGATATCGTTGTTGACGGTGCTTCCGAATATGTTATCGTAAGGGGCGAAAATGCTTCTCCCTCGGAAATCACAGCGGCTTCCGAGTTCCAGAAATATTTGAAGCAGATAAGCGGTGTTGAAATTGCGATAGTAACAGATTCAACCGAAGCTGTTGAAAAAGAAATTATAGTAGGTAAAACAAACCGTGAATCTGACGGTGATTGGACAGACTAAGCTTTTGAATTTTTAAATTATATAGTGATATACCCGACAGAGAAAAAATCTGTCGGGTAATATTTAAACTGTTATAAAGGAAAGTTGCATATTGAATAGTAAAACGACCTCACAGGATCAATCCTGTGAGGTCAATTCTATGTTAAGCTATATTATATAACTTATTTGGATGCTTTGATAGCTGCCTGAGCTGCTGCGAGTCTTGCGATGGGTACTCTGAAGGGTGAGCAAGAAACGTAGTCAAGACCAAGTTTGTGGCAGAATTCTACAGATGTGGGGTCGCCGCCGTGTTCGCCGCAGATACCAACATGGAGGTTGGGGTTAGCGGGTCTACCAAGAGCGATAGCCATATCCATAAGTTTGCCTACGCCTGTCTGGTCAAGTTTAGCAAAGGGATCGTTTTCAAAGATCTTTGTATCGTAGTAAGCATTGAGGAACTTACCAGCGTCGTCACGAGAGAAGCCGTATGTCATCTGTGTAAGGTCGTTTGTACCGAAGCAGAAGAAGTCAGCTTCTTTAGCGATGTCGTCAGCTGTAAGAGCAGCTCTGGGGATTTCGATCATTGTACCAACTTCGTATTTGAGGTCTGCACCTGCAGCTGCGATTTCAGCATCAGCAGTTTCAACAACAACCTTCTTAACGAACTTAAGTTCTTTGATATCGCCTACGAGAGGAATCATGATTTCGGGTTTAACGTTCCAATCAGCATGAGCTTTCTGAACATTGATAGCTGCACGGATAACAGCAGCTGTCTGCATCTTAGCAATTTCAGGATATGTTACTGCAAGACGGCATCCACGGTGACCCATCATGGGGTTGAATTCGTGGAGAGAAGCGATGAGAGCCTTGATCTTTTCTACGGATTTGCCCTGTGTAGCTGCAAGAGCTGCGATATCAGCTTCTTCAGTGGGAACGAATTCGTGGAGAGGGGGATCGAGGAATCTGATTGTAACAGGGTTACCTTCGAGAGCTTCGTAGAGAGCTTCAAAGTCAGCCTGCTGAATAGGTTCGATCTTAGCAAGAGCTGCTTCTCTTTCTTCAACTGTATCTGAGCAGATCATTTCACGGAATGCAGCGATTCTGTCAGCTTCGAAGAACATGTGCTCTGTACGGCAAAGACCGATACCTTCAGCGCCGAGCTCACGAGCCTTCTTAGCGTCTGTAGGTGTATCAGCATTTGTTCTAACCTTAAGTCTTCTGTACTTATCTGCCCAAGCCATGATTCTGCCGAATTCGCCTGCGATTGTAGCGTCTACTGTGGGGATGATACCGTCGTAGATGTTACCTGTTGTACCGTCGATGGAGATGCAATCACCCTCGTGGTAAACTTTGCCTGCGAGCTCGAACTTCTTGTTTTCTTCATCCATCTTGATGTCGCCGCAACCGGATACACAGCAAGTACCCATACCACGGGCAACAACAGCAGCGTGAGATGTCATACCGCCGCGAACTGTTAAGATACCCTGAGCAGCCTTCATACCTGTGATATCTTCAGGA
>JAZSMD010000019.1:0-9000 GCA_045535665.1 Eubacteriales bacterium | reverse complement strand
CACACAACTCCTTGGCACACAGAACGACATGGCTACGATCCGACTTAAAGGGGTGCGGGGAAAACTTTTTTTCCGCGAAAAAAGTTTTCCCCGCTAAACCCAACACTATGCTAAAGGAGAATTGAATTATGAAAAATTACGTTATACCCAAGCTTTGTCTTACTATGTTTGACGAAGCAACAAACACTACTGTTTCCGAGGGCCTTTCCGCGGAAATGAAAACATATTACAGCGACTATCTTATAGATAACGCTACGCCTAATCTCGTCCATGCACAGTTCGGGCAGAGACGACCCATTCCAAAGAACGGAGGTAAGTCCGTGGAATTCAGAAAATATGCGCCTCTTCCCAAGGCGACAGTTCCTCTTAAAGAGGGTACTCCGCCCAAGGGCACACCTCTGAACGTATCCACGGTAACGGCAAAGATACACCAGTACGGCGACTTCGTGCCTCTTTCCGATATGGTCATTCTTACGGCTATCGATAATAACATGGTTGAAGCCGTTAAGCTTTTGGGCGACCAGGCAGGCAGAACAGTTGACACTATCGTAAGGGAAGCAATCAACGGCGGCACAAACGTCATTTACGCAAACGGCAACACCGCCCGTGCAGACCTTACGGAGGAAGACCTTCTCACTGTCCTTGATGTCCGCAAAGCCGTAAGAGAGCTTGACTTGCAGAACGCAAAACGAATCAACGGCTACTATGTGGGTATTATCCACCCCGATGCGGCTTTCGACCTCCAGAGCGACCCCGAATGGCGTAAGCCCAAGGAATACGCTGACCCCGAAGACCTCTATACAGGCGAATTGGGCGAGATCGCAGGTGTAAGATTCGTCAAGTCCACCGAAGCAAAAATATTCAAGGGTGAAGCGCTTCCCGTGTCCCTTAAGGTCAAAGCCTTTGACGAAAACACTCGCAAGATCACCGTTGAGCCTGAAATGACAGAAGACATTGCAAGACAGATGATCAACAGATTCGTTACTGTCGGCGGTGTCATGTACAGAATAGAGGACGCAGGCACGGACTATATCACCGTTGACTGTTCTACGGAAGCCTCTGCGCCTCTCGGCGGTGCGGATATCCTTGCAGGCGGTGGCGGTGCCGATAACAGAGCCGTATATTCCACTCTCATCCTCGGTGAAAATGCCTACGGTATTATCGATATTGAGGGCGGCGGTATGCAGCACATCGTAAAGCAGCTGGGCAGCGGCGGCACGGCAGACCCCCTCGACCAGAAAGCGACAGCAGGCTGGAAGGCTACTCAGGCGGCAAAGATCCTGGTTGACCAGTTCATCGTGCGCATTGAGTCCTGCTCCACTTACGACTCTGAAGCGAATTAAGGGGTATGTGAGGGAGGAGTTTGTGGGAAACCTTTTTCTTTTCAGGTGAAAATAAAAAGGTTTCCCTCCCGGTTGCGGTACCCGAAAAACACTGCGGTGCTCCGCTTCTTTCCTTGTGTTTTTCGACCGCTGCCCAGCACTGAGGGTACGTAGTCCCCTCGTGTTCACTGTATCCGCCACAGGCGGCGTTCACAAACGTACACCCTTCAAAAAAGCCGATGTTGAAGCATTTTCAATGCTTCAATGGGTGATTTTAAATTATTTTTATTCCCCCCAAACATCGGTTTTTTGAAGGGGTGCGGGGAAACTTTTTTTCCGCGAAAAAAGTTTCCCCGCAATAATCGACATCATTCCCACATATGCAGAAAGGACTTGAAATTATGAAGAATACTGAAAATGAAATTATTGCGCAGATACCCGAAGAGGTAAGGACAAAGTATGAAAAGCTCTTTGAGGAGCTTTTTGAAAAAGCCAAGGCTAAGGCTGAAGCTTCAGCGAAAAAGCCAAAGGTACGCAACAGCTATGGCGAAGAAGAGGTCAGCTATACCTTTTTCAAGGACGACGGTGAATACTCCGACGACGTGTATATAGGCGTCAACGGTGAAAGGATCGTCTGCCAGAGAGGTGTACCCGTGAAGATAAAAAGGAAATTCGTCTGGGCTTACGAACAGGCTCAAGCTCAGCAGAGAGCCGCGGCAAATATGGTCGCTGCGACAGAAATGCGTTACAGAGATTCCTTGAAATCAAAGCTGTAATGAGTTCGATTATAAGTTTTCTTACCCCTTGAAGCATTGGAAATGCTTCAACATCGGTTTTTTTGAAAGGGTTCGGGAAAACTTTTTTTTCCGTGAACAAGTATGTTTTACATACTTTTGCGTTTTCCCGATTTTACCCTCTTCTACATAAGAGGTGAAAATATGCTTAAAATTGAAGTTAAAATAAGCGGAAACGGAGTGGTTTCCGATTCCGACATTGCAGGTGTCCAGGGCAGCGGAAAGGGCTCGTTTTTACGGCTCAGATTCGGCGCTGATTGGTCACCGCTTACAAAAAGAATAATATTTACAAACGCAAGAGGTCTCAACCCCGTAGCCCTGGTTCTTACGGTGGACGACCTTCTCGAAGACGATAACGGTCAGATGCGGAATTACGGTATCCACGTCCCGCCCGAAGCCCTTGAATTCTGCGGCTCCGTGGCGTGGCTCATTGAGGGTACAGACTCAGACGGCACGGTGTTCTATGCCGCAAGAGAAACGATGCAGGTCCTTCCCGGCCTGACTCCTGCTTTCAGAAACGCCCTGGAAAGTATTGACCTTACCCCCTCTCAGGCGGCGCAGATTCAAGCCCAGATAGACGGTCTGTTTATAAATTCCGTGAGAGCCGTCACAAGAGAAAACGATACCGTCACGGTCTCTTATACCAACGGCAGCTCAGATACATTCACGCTCAAAGACGGTGAAAAGGGCGACAAAGGCGAACAAGGAGATAAGGGCGATAAAGGCGATAAAGGCGATAAGGGAGATAAAGGTGACAAGGGCGAAACCGGTGTCGGTATCTCCAATATTTCAGCTACTCCGTCTCTTGAATCGGGCGGTATAAATACCGTAAATATACAACTTACCGACGGTTCTTTCAGTATGTTCTCCGTACTTAACGGTAAAGACGGACAGCCGGGTTCTAAAGGTAAAGACGGAACGTCTATTAGTCATAGATGGGATGGAACCGTGTTAGAGTTGGAGGATGGCACCAAGGTAACCCGTACGGATTTAAAGGGTGAAAAAGGCGATAAGGGTGACAAAGGTGAAAAAGGAGACCCCTACATTTTAACCGATGAAGATAAGACCCTCATAGCCGCAGAGGTGCTGACTCAATTGGGTGGAAGCCCTGTATTCGGCGTGGTCGATGAAAACAACAATATTTTATTAAACGGTGCTCTTGCAGACGGCACATACACTTTGAAGTATGAGAATGAGGACGGAACTTATACGGATATCGGAACCCTTGAAGTAGGCGAAATTCCCGAACCCGTTGAGCCTGTAACCGTTAATATTGCTCTTACTGACGGTATCCGTATCGGTTCTGACGGCGGCGACAGAACACAGGTAGGCTACTGTGCAACACCTCATATTGACCTTACCAACATTCCCAAACCCTGTACTATCCAATTGACAAAAGCTAAGTGGATTGTTCTTGATGGAGAGTCTAACTCATTGATTCGAGTATATGCAAAAAAAGCAGATGGTACGGCACTTATAGCTGATGTTACAAAAGAGAGTATTGGTGGTAGTTACTTCACCGTTGTGGATAATAGTGACATTGGAAATGATGTTACCGTAACCGTTACTTCAAATGATGTTGGTTATATTCGTTTTAGTGGTTCTTGGACATCCGCAGGTGCTTCTGATTCCACAACTTCATTTGCCGCGGCAAACACAAAAGCAACTCTTACATATACACCTGAATCATAAGGCGGTGATTAGCGTGAAAATAGGGATCACAAAACTTATACCTGAAAATATCGCCCCGTCAGACATTAAAAGCCTTGCGATATTCAACGGTGATAAAAAGGTTTGCAATGTTGCTGTTTCAAAAATGAAGCCTTCAGATCTCGGCACGAAATTATATTCTTTCGGCTTGTTAAGTGATATTCATTGTGCGGGAAATTCAAACGGTGGAACAGCTTCGGATGACGGAAACGGCGTTGGGAATGTTCCCAATGGCACATATTTCAACAGAGCATTAACTTATTTTGAAAGTCAGAATGTGAATTTTTGTTGTGTGAGCGGAGACTTGACAAATATCGGTTTTTATTGGGAAGCCGATGATACAGATGTATACCTGAATCAATTTGCAGAATATAAGCAGATCTGCGAACTGCACCCGAATCTTCCAATATACGGGATATGCGGAAACCATGAAAATTATTACGGCAGAAGAATAACCGAAAATCTTGACTTATTAAAGGCATACACAGGTCAGGGTGTGGGCTTCACAATGACATACGGAGACGATGTTTTTATCTTCGCAGGCGAATCGGAAAGCACATTGCCCATGAGCAGTGATACATCGTTTACGGAAAGTGACGGCGACGAAGCTTTCAGCACCTACAATACATTTGCATGGTTAAGCAGGACCCTTGAAGCAAATAAGGAGAAAAGATGCTTTGTATTCATTCATCCGTATGTTGATAAGACAGACAGCGGAAACCCTTTAGGCTTACACGCCACACCGCTGTTTGATTATTGGGGCTCAGCGAAGAAAAATGCTTTCATCGAGCTTATGTCAAGTTATCCTAACGCAATCTTGTTTCACGGTCATTCCCACATGGAATTTGAAAATCAGTTGACTGTTAAAAATGCAAATTATTCAACTGCATTGGGTTTCAAGTCCGTTCATATCCCTTCAACGGCATACACAAGAAATGTATCCACGGGGGCTATTGCAGAAACAGCGAATGGGGCGCAAGGCTACATCTGTGATGTTTACAATGACCGTATCGTTTTAAAAGGGTATGATTTTCAAATAAACGAATTTGTACCCATAGCACATTATTGTATCAACACAAATTAAGTCTGAATGAACGGCTTGGAAAAAACAGGAAGGAGAAACTATGACAATAAGCGAAATTGTTTCAAGGGTAAATATTTTGAATCCCAACACATTTGACGAGGAGACGAAGGGGGAGACCCTTTGCTCTTTTGAATCAAGGTTGATATATAAATTTACAGGTAAAGAACAGAGCTTCAAATATCCTGACGATATGAAAACCGAATTGATTTTGCCCGACAGATATGCAGACGTGTATATTTATTACCTTTCGGCAATGCTGTATTTTTGGAACAAAGAATACGAAGAATACAACAATCATGTAACGCAGTACAACGCTCTGCTTGAAGAATACGTAAAAGAAAGCGGAAGTGTTCAGAAGCACGGGAAAAAAAGGTTTTTCAATCTGTTTTAAAGGAGTGAAAATATGAGATTACCTTATGTTAAAAATGTAAGCTCTCCCACAAAAAAATATACCGTCAGCTTTGGCGGTATAAATAAGTCAAATATTTTCGATGACGGAGAGTTTGAAGATCTTGAAAATCTTTCAATGACAGGTTTTCCGTATCTGAACGTAAGAAAGCCTTATAATTGGGGCTATATCAACACCGAAAGCGGAAAAACCCTCAATAAAATATGGGGTGACGGCAGCATTTTTGCAACCGTAGAGGTTGACGAAAAAAATTCCCCTCATGTCTCCAAGATCAAATTCCGCAATTACAATGAAAACGCCGTTGCTGTTCCCGACCTTGAAGCAATAGGGGGCTCAGATGAAAAGGGCTTGAAAAAAGTGGATTTCGTAAGGATAAACAATAAATTAACAGTCTTTACAGATGACAGCTCAAGCTTGAACAGCTCAAATCTTCTCGCTCCCTATACAATAAACCTTGACCCCGACCTTGTTGACCGCGACCCTGAGCTTATGGAATATGCCTGGGAAAGCACCACCTGTATTATGTGGGGCTCAGCTTCCACTCAGCCGAACAGACTCATTCTGCATGATCCGCAAGTCATAGGCGGCAGAGGCGGAACCCCGAACTTTCATGAAGGTGATACCGTTGCCATATATTGGGCAAAGGGAACTGACGAGGACGGGAGCCTTATTTGGGGCAACAACCCTGACCTGTACGGGGTCCTTTCTTCAAGAAGTACGGCAATAATAAACGGTATTACCGAATTCGGCTTTACGACAGATCTGTTCGGGTCTCCGACCTCACCCCATGACTCCCGCGCAAAGGTTGAAAAGGTTACTCCTGACGGGCTTAAATTTCCAACGGGAATAAATAACAGGATCTGGGCGGTAAGAGGAAACTCGATCTTTGCCTCTGCTCTCGGAGAACCAGGCAGATGGGAAAGCTTCGAGGGACTTGCTTCCGACAGCTATCAGGTTGCGGTGGATTCAAGCGGAGAATTTACAGGGGTAAGCGTCTTTGATAATAACCCTGTATTTTTTAAGGAAAATATGGTCTACAGGCTTTACGGAACTATTCCTTCAAATTTCAGCCTGCAGAAAATAGATGCACCCGGTGTAATGCACGGCTGTTCTGAAAGCATACAGAAAATAAACGAGGTCCTTTATTATAAGGGCAAAAGCGGAGTTTACAGGTATTCGGGCGGTATCCCCGAATGTATAAGCGACAAGCTGGGCGACCTTTCGGACTACGATAAGGCTGTGGCAGGTGCCGATGAACGGTATTACTATCTGGCAATGTCGAAAAAGGGAGACTCTTTTGCAGATAAAAAGCCCTTGTATATTTACGATACAAAAACAGGCATATGGCTGAAAGATTCACCCGAAACATATACAAGCTTTGCTTTGTGGGGAAACGTGCTTTACATGAAATTCAAGTCCGAATACATCGTAAGCCGCAGCCTTGATTCCGAAAAGGGCTTAACTGTAAGCGGAGAAAAGGGGGCTGTGGATTGGTATGCCCAATTCAAGCCTTTTACTGAAATAATAAAAGAAAAAAAGGTGTATTCAAGGCTGTATTTCCGTTTGGAGCTTGATGCGGATTCATACGTTACCGTGCTTGTCAGGTATGACAGCGAGCCCTTCAGGGAAGTCAAAACAGTAAAGGCTGACCTTGAAAAAGGTGTTGTAACGGTGCCTGTAATTCTGAAAAAATGTGACTCCTTTACAGTTCGCCTTGAAGGCAAAAACTCTTGCGTTATAAAAACAATGCTCAGAGAATACAGAACGGCAGGTGACAGATAATGCCTACATGGACTTTGAAAACTCCGCGAAATGATGACCCAGGAGAGCTTTTAAGATTTTTACAGGAGCTTATACAGTATTTAAAATATATTTCCGAGCATCTTGACGGAGATAATGTTCCAATGCTCAAAAAAGTAAACGCACAGCTTAAGGACCTTGACCTTTCCGTGGAAAGGATAGACAATAAATACGCCATGGCGTTTGCGGAGCTTGAGGATTGGAAAGCTATTGTGGAATCGGCTCTGAATTTATAGAGAAAGGAAAAACACATGAATACAACGAAATACAGAAAAAAAGAGTATGAAACAATTCAGCCCCAAGAGTCGGCGACTGCCTATAAAACTATGGCGATTCCCAAAACACGGCATACGACTCCCAAGGCAGGACCTCAGATAAAAAAGTTTCCCGATATCGTCCCCGATGCCTCAGCTGTGGACTACTCAATGGGTAAGCAGGCTGCCGCAAGGAGCTTTTCCTATAACGGCACAAAGCCCACTTACGCCTCTCCTTATTCACAGCAGATAGACCGTCTTTTCAATGAAATAAGGAATACGCCGGAATTTACCTACGACCCCGATACCGACGAGACGTATCTTGCCCTTGAAAAGCAGTACAGAAATCTCGGTCAGAGAGCAATGCAGGACACTTCCTCACGCATAGCCGCACAGACGGGCGGTATTGCTTCCTCATATGCCGCAAGTGCAGGGGCTCAGGCGTTCAACCAATATATGAGTGAGCTTTCGGGATTCGTTCCCGAGCTTCAGCAGCTGGCGTATGAGATGTATCAGGGAGATATGAACAAAAAATATAAGGAGCTTGAAGCCCTTAAGGATATGGACAGAGACGCATACGGCAGATATCTTGACGACCGAGATCAGCAGAATTACCTCAAAGAGCTTGCCTATAAAAAGGCTCTCGACGACAGGGAACAGCAGAATTACGAAAAGGAATTTGCATATAAGCAGGAGCAGGACAGAGTCGCTCAGAATAACTACCTGACGGAATTGGAATACCGCCTTTTCCTTGACGAGCTTGAACAGCTCAACTATGAAAAGGAATTCGACTACCGCAAGGAGCAGGACGAGCTTGAACAGCAGAACTACAACAGGGAATTTAATTATAATAAATACCTTGACGAGGTCGCACAGCAGAATTATAAGGACGAAAAGCGTTATGCTCTTGTGACCGACGAGCTTGACAGAGCCTGGGACGAGGCTTTGGCAAAGGCAGAGTACGGGGATTATTCGGGACTTCTTGACCTTGGCTTCGACCTTTCCGTCGGCGAGTCGGGGGAAAGCTCTTCCGATATCGCTTCGGGCGGCTCTTCTGCAGATAACTCAAAGGTTAATATCTATTCGGATAAGTTCCTGGATAAGTACGTCAGCGATTTCATCAGCAGCGACTATGACGGCAGTATTTACAATAAGCCTCAGACAGTAGACTTTGATACGGCAAAAAACAGAGCCTATGCCGCAATGGTAGACGGCTCCATTACTGCCGTACAGTACAGGGAAATAATCGGAATACTGAAAGCCCTCTATAGCGGATATCTAAACTGATACGGAAAGGTCTTTATTTGAGATCTATGATACCACAAACTTTATATTTTCGGAAGTTTGTGGTATCAATGTTCAAAAACTTTTAATTTTACGGTTTTTCTAAGCTCTACTTCCCAAAAATGAAAAAATCTCAATTTTGGGAAGTATCATGAAACATTAATCAAAATAAGGCTTTAGTTATTCCGGTTTCATGCAAAGGGGCTGGCTCATTTAGCGCAGAACAAAAGCCCATATTAGGTTTTAAGACAAATATTAACTAAAAATACTACCCCAAAGCTTTAAAATGTCGAAATCCACCGAGAATTTTCGGTGGATTTCCTTAATTTAAGGGGCTTTTTAG
>JAZSMD010000048.1:0-2674 GCA_045535665.1 Eubacteriales bacterium | reverse complement strand
ACTCGTTTGTTTTTTAGTTAAAAGATGGGATTCGAAGGGTCGGTAGTGAATGACAGTCCGGTGGACTGTCAGAGCCGACCATGAATCACACTCTCCCCGCCAAAAACAAACGAGTTGCCATTTGATGACGCGTTTGTTTTTTAGTTAAAAGATGGGATTCGAAGGGTCGGTAGTGAATGACAGTCCGGTGGACTGTCAGAGCCGACCATGAACCACACTCTCCCCGCAAAAAAGAACAGGTATCATAAAGATACCTGTTCTTTATTATATAATACCGCAAAACAAATTGAGGAAAATTAGCATTGACAAGCAATCTTTTTTATGATATAATTTAAAAAAAGAAAACACAGGTGATTCTCATGATCAGTTACACAAACAAATATTTTACAAAAAACGGCGATCCATGGTTCCCTATTATGGGAGAATACGAATATTCAAGAACAGAACGCAGAGAGTGGTGTAACGGTATTGCCAAAATGAAAGCTTTGGGGCTTAACTCCGTACAAAGCTATGTGTTATGGATATGCCATGAAGAAATAAAAGGTCACTACAACTTCAGAGGAAACAATAATCTCAGAGCCTTTCTGCGTACAGTTAAGGAAGCAGGAATGGGAATGTGTTTACGCATAGGGCCATGGGTTCATGCAGAACTGAGAAACGGTGGATTTCCTGACTGGATATTCGAGCAAGGATATAAACCAAGAACGAACGACCCACGCTATCTTGCTGACGTAGAAAGCTATTTTAAGGAAATATATCGTCAATGTGAGGGATATTTTATTTCTCAGGACGGCCCTATTTTTGCAATTCAAATAGAAAACGAATTTGGAGAACATACTGCAGGTTCGCGCGAAGAGGGAAATCTCCATTTCAACTATCTTATGGATATGCTTAAACGTATAGGTTTTGATGTCCCCATATATTTTGCAACTGCATGGAATAATGCTGTTATCGGCAAAGCCTTACCAACCTTCGGAGAATATGCCGCACAGCCTTGGGAGTTACACACAAGGTCGCTTCCTCCAACAGCATCCTATTTAATAGCAAACAATCAAAATGAAATACCCGCAGGTAAATATGAAGACTTCCCCGCAACTGTTTCAGCTGACGGAAATAAAAGATATTTCACACCCTATATGACAGTTGAACAGGGTGCAGGAAACCAACCAACAAAGACACGCCGTCCAATTGTTACAGGTGAGGACAACGGAGCTATGGCTTTTTGCCGTATCGCGCAGGGTGTTTCAGGCTTTGGATATTATGTATTCCATGGCGGTATAAACCCTGTTGGAACTCTTTACACTACACAAGAATACAGAAATTTCGACCTTGCCAAAACTCGCGACGGATACACTTGCGACCTCGCTGAAAGAAATTACGACTTCCAAAGCGCTGTTAATATGTACAACAGAATTACGGAAAACGGCAAAGAGCTTAAAATATGGAATCTCTTCGCTTCAGAATTTTGGAATATTCTTTGCGATGCTTCAGTAGAACCTTGCGAAAACAATGCAACAGATTCCGAAGACTTTACTTCCCCACGTTGGGCAGTAAGACGTAACGGAGACAGCGGTTTTTTATTTTACAACAACTATATCCGCCGATTTACCATGCCTACAAAAGAATTAAAAGGCTTCACATTTAACACTAAAGAGGGACAAATCACACTCCCCGATATAACAATAAAAAACGGAGACTTTGAGGCGTTCCCATTTAACATAAAATACGGAAATGCTGTGCTTGAATATGCAACAGCAACTCCCCTGTGCATACTAAACAATGATACAATTGTGCTCTTCAATAAAAACGGACAGGGAGAGTATAGCCTTAAAGGAAACGGAAAAGTTCTTTTACTTTCAAAAGAAGATGCAAGAAATGCATTTAAAATTAAAAAGGACGGAAAAGAATATCTCATCGTTACAGAAGGCGAAATATACCCCCGCGATGAAAAATACGTTTTTGAATATACAAAAGGGCCTTCATTTAAAATATACCCCAACCCCGAAAAAATTGACGGCTTTGAATATCAAGGCACTTGCTGTGATTTTCACGTTTATAAATGCCTCGAAAATGAAAGTAAAAAAGTTTTTGCGAAATTTACAAAAACCGCCCAAACAGATGAATTTGTCAGCTATACGGTAAATATCACATACGAAGACGCTCTTCCCTCAGACGTGTATTTAAAGCTCGGTTTTTCTGCCGATTATGCAGAAATACTTATAGACGGAGAAAAAGTTAATGATATGTATTACACAGGCTTACCCTTTGAAATGTCGCTGAGATACTACGACTTCCCCAAAGAAATCACATTACGCCTTCATCCACTTAAGCAAGGCTCTGATATATATCTTGAAAAAGAGCCCGATTATATAAACGGTGTTGCAGCAAGCCTTGATTTTGCAGAAGTTGAAGTTTCAAACAGTATAAATTTTCGAATATAAGAAACTTTCACCAATATAATAAGACAAAACAGAGACTCATTACAATATCCGTTACGTATAAATGGTAATGTATATATCTATCAAACGAAAGAGGCTGGCTCAAAAGACTTTTTTTGAGTCAGCCCTTCAATTTATTTAAAGAAGAAAGTAGAAATTACTGAAAAAAACAAAAAAATAGCCTCGCAAAAGGCTAAAAACAGTATGGTAAATGACGGGGAGAGAACTCCTCGTTT
>JAZSMD010000011.1:0-65723 GCA_045535665.1 Eubacteriales bacterium | reverse complement strand
AAACGAGGAGTTCTCTCCCCGTCATTTACCATACTGTTTTTAGCCTTTTGCGAGGCTATTTTTTTGTTTTTTTCAGTAATTTCTACTTTCTTCTTTAAATAAATTGAAGGGCTGACTCAAAAAAAGTCTTTTGAGCCAGCCCCTTTTGCTGTGTGAAGGAAGGCAGTAAGCAGGAACACCGCGTGGTTCGGCGCAGGGGGAAAACAGGCAGTTTTCGAGCCGTAAAGTCTCGAGCATAAGCGCAGAGTACCCCTCTTCCATCCCAACTATTGACGGAAAATCAATAATAATTATTAATGAAAATGGTTCTATAATAAATATTGAGAATTATCCAATATTTATTATAGAACCCTCTTTTTGAGCTGTTCAGTTCTTTGTTTAATAATATTTAGATGAAATGACCCATTTTAAAAAATCGGTAAAGGTTTGTTCTATTGGATCAAATGTCTGTCCGTCATTGTCCAGCCACACTTCACCGCAGTGTTTGCCTGTTAAAACCAAATAATATTCATATGTGCAGCCTGCGTAACATATGGGGAATACCCCTCTGTAATATGGATATCCATAATCATTGCAAATTTTATCAGTGCAAGCAAAAGGACACTCGTATTTATTATTGCATTTGTTGCATAATTCGTCATTTCTGAGAAGCGGATTTTCGCAATCGATGAACCAGTCTGTAGGTTTTTCTCCGTCAAGAGAGGAAAAAGGGTTATCGAAAAGAAATTCTTCAGATAATAATTTATGGATCTTATTTATTGTTTTGAGATTTATTCCTTTAACTATTCTTTGCTTGCCGTAATGAAACCAGGAATATTTATTGAGGCTAACTTTGATTTTGATTCCATTGCCGATATGAGTTAAGAAATGTTTATAATCGTCTGGAAGGAATATGTTATTCATCTGTTCAAAATCTCTGATTTCTTTTTGAGTTAAAGGTCTGCTCAGAGGTACGTAATTGACGTTTTTTAAAAATTCGAAACCCTCTTCATAAGCATTTCTTTTAGTAAGAATCGCTTTTTTGATTTTTGAAAACAGAATGAATTGTACCATAATTAAAACTCCTTCTATATAATATTAAATGAGTTTCGTGGCTTCTTTGGACTATTTTGATTCTACTTTGAAGTTATCTTTAATGCTTCGTGCCTTTTTTGCGTTATCTTTTATTAAATCGTAAACGGAACAAGCTAATATTTTAGTTGCAGTTATATATACAAATTCTTTGTCTGCTACTAAAAATTCTTTGCTATGTAATGCGCCGTCAAAACCGCCGATCGTAGGTTGGATTACCGGGATTATACTGCTTAAATCTCCCATATCTGTAGACCCCGTCATGTTTTGATAGTATTCAACGTTTTCGGGCTTTAAAAACATAAGTGCGTTGTTTTCAAATACCTCTGAAAGATTTTCATCCTGATGTAAAGGTGCGTATCCGCTAATATTTTTGATAGCGCAGGTTGCCCCTACTGCCATGGCACCGGCTTGGGCCGCATTATCTACCATATGGCAAGCATCTGCAAGAGCTGACTTGTTGGAGGATCGTACGTAAGTTTCAATTACTGTATTGTTGGGAATAACGCTTACCAATTCACCGCCATTTGAAATAATGGGATGAATACGTATATTATCCGACTCTTTGAATGTTGAACGGTTTGCATTTATGCCAGTGATCGTCAATACGGCTGCATCAAGTGCGTTTACACCGTTCCAAGGTTCACTTCCATGAGCTGCTTTTCCTGTAAAAGTAATTCGTTTTGCTTCAAAACCTAAGCTTGAACCCTTCATATGCAAATGTGGTTTTGGTGTCAATGCATGTGAATGAAGCATCATGGCAATATCAATATCGTCAAAAATGCCGAGGTGAATCAACTCTTGCTTTCCTGACATATGGGTGATTTTACCATTATCAATTAAATGTTGGCGGTAATCGAATTCTACGAATTCTTCTGCAGGTACTGCTAAAAATGTGATTTTGCAATCAATTTCTTCCAATATTCCGCTGTTTACAATGCCGTATGCAACCCCAATCATTTGGGCGACTTGTACGTGGTGTCCGCAGGCGTGTGCCGCACCGGTCACTTCGTCTGTATATGGATGACCGTAGCATTTTACAGCATCCATTTCGCCTATAATGCAGATATTTATATCAGCGTTTGGGTTACCTATAACACCCATAACACCGGTTATCGCAAGATTTTCCTGAAATGGTATTCCTAATTTTTTAAATTCGTTTTTAACATACTCGCTTGTTTTAAATTCTTTGAAACCCATTTCGGGATTATTTAATATATATTCGCCACATGCGAAAATTTCTTTTCTGCTCGCCTCAATCGCTTCAATAATTCTCTTTTTCATCTATATACCCCTGTGAATATTTTTTATACAGTATTTTTCTTATTTTATTATGCTTCACCGTAATATGCAAAAAATAATTTCAAAAAAAGTGGTTATAACATGAATCACCTTGAAAGATGAATTTTGCAAAAATGGGGATAGTTCTATAATAAACATTGGATAATTCCCAATATTTATTATAGAACCGTTTTAATTAATAATTATTATTGGTTTTCCGTCAACAGTTGGGATGGAAGCCCTCTTATTGAACTATATAACAGTCAGCGTACCAACCTACTCCGTTTGAATAGTCTCCCAAATAGATCAATCTTACAACTATCTTCGTACCGTCAATTTCAATATAATGGTAGCCATCAATGGACGGATCATCGGGAAGAGCAATTATCACATAATTTTCATCGTTATACGAAGCGGTTCTCCAAAGAGTTTCTTGCAATTTTGCCGAATACCAACCGAGATCATAATACATCCAACCAAAACCGTCCATTGCAGTTATACTTCTTGTCCAAGAGCACTTAACAGTATTGATATAGTCTACGCTTTCATCCAAAGTAAGTCTAATCTCCCAAGCAACATATTCTCCATCATTATTAAGACCAAAATAGCTGTCCTTATCATAGGTACAGAACACCTCAGCCTTCGTCACACAGGGTTCCCCACTTGATGTATCATAATACTCATTAAGCGGTATTATACGTATATTTTCAAACCATGCAGTACCTGTGCAAAAATAAGGATATTCCCCTAAGCTCATATATACATTCAAATATCCCGAAGCATCCGATTTACCTACAGCTTGGAGAGTTTTCCAATCATTCGTACCCAAAATTCCTACAGAATATTGAGTACCTCCGAGATTTACATTTGCGCCTAAAGGACATGAGTACCCCTTTGAATCAGAAGAATTTCCCGTGCAAACAACATCTTTCGTTTTAACATCTGCAAGTACAACATAAACCGTATTAGGTTTTAATTTATATCTCTTTACAATGCGTACATCATTCGGAGTTGTTTCACTTATACAATAGCTGAACGCATCCGTCTTACGGACAGAATAATCTTTGGTTAAACGGCAAGTCGAAGTCTTATTATGTCTATGTATGGTAATATCGGCTTCATTTCCCGTGAGAGTTTCAGACTTTTTGCCGGTTTCGGTATCAGATGTTGATGAACTGTTACCGTTGGACGAAACACTAACCTTAAAGGTTGTTGCTTTTCCACCGTACGTTACAGTAACAGTATAAGAACCTGCATTCGAAAAAGAATCAGAGCTGCAAGTAAACCCACTGCTGATAATCTTAGTTGAGCCATCGTTATATGTAGCTGTTAAAGTAAGACCTGTCGTATCTAATTTATCACCAACAGAATAGGATGTCTTTGTCGGATTTGTTTTTATTGAAATACGGCTCAGGTACACGTCTCTGACAGAAACTTGAAATTGAGAAATCTTTCCGCCATATGATACAGTAATTGTCTGAGTACCTGCTTTGGAAAAAGTTTCAGGCTGACACGTAAAACCGCTGTTCACCGTTGCAGTTGAGCCGTTACTGTACGTAACTGTTAAAGTAAGCCCCTCGGTATCTAATTTATCACCGATATAATAAGTCTTTATAGAGGGTTTTGTTTTTATTGAAATATGACTTACGAGCAAATCTTTCGCAGTAACCTTAAATTGAGCAGTCTTCCCTCCGTAAGTTACAGAAAGGGTATACGTCCCTGACTTTGAAAAAGTAACGGGTTGGCATGTAAAACCGCTGCTTACGGTTTTTGTGGAACCGTTATTATACTTAGCGGTTAAAGTAAGTCCTGTTGTATCCAATACGTCGCCAACATAATAGGATGTTTTGGATGGATTTGTTTTTATTGAAATACTGCTTAAAACAATTTCAGACACCGACACATTAAAATTAGCTGTTTTATCACCGTATGTTACAGTAATACTTTGAGTTCCTGCCTTTGTAAGACTTTCTGTCGAGCAAGTAAAACCACCATCTATTACTTGTGTAGAACCGTTGTTATATGTAGCTGTTAAAGTAAGTCCCGTCGTATTCAATTTATCGCCTACATAATAGGATGTCTTAGAGGGTGTTGTTTTTATTGAAATATCACTCACAACAACTTCTTCAACCTCGACATCAAAAGAGGAGGTTTTGCCTTCATATGTTACGGTAACACTTTGGACTCCCGCTTCTGAAAAGCTTTCGGGGGAGCAAGTAAAACCGCTGTTTATCGTTTGAGTTGAACCATTGTTATATGTAACCGATAAAGTAAGCCCCTCGGTATCTAATTTATCACCAACGAAATAGGATGTCTTAACAGGATTTGCCGCTATTGAAATACTCTCTGCAAGAACCTCATTTACAGAAACCTCATAAGAAACATCTTTTCCGTTATAACTGATAACAACATCTTCTGTTCCAATCACGGATACAGTTTCGGGTGAATAGGAATACCCATCTGTAACAGTTTCGGAAGTTCCGTTATTATATGTTACCTTCAATGTCAGGCCTGCGGTATCGACCTTGTCTCCGTTATAATACTCGGTCTTTGAGGGTAATTGTTCAATTTCAACACCTGTCATTGATATCTCTTTCAATTCGATATCAAAACTTGTTGTAAATTCACCGTAAACCACTTCAATTGTTTGAGTACCGATCAAAGATTGATCTATATCGGAATGCTCAACTCCTTCAGTCAACACTTTCTCCGAGCCGTCTTTATAAACAACTTTTAAGATCAAGCCCTGAGAATTCAGTTCTTCCCCGACAAAATAGGAAACCTTATCGGGCAGACTTAAAACAGAAAGACTTTCAACAGTTACACTATCTGAAACACTTGTACATCCGACTATACCCAATATAACAATGAGAGAAATTATTATCGGAATAATCAGTTTATTCCTTATTTTCCCTTTTTCCGACTGAAGCTTTTGTCTTTCAACAGAAGCCCTGCAATCCGGGCAAATGTTACTTGATATATTCGAAATATCAAATTTACAATTCGGACAGTTTTTCATAATACAATACATCCTTCCATTATTTATTTAATTTAATTAACAATTTTATAGGGTGCCCTCGGATCAGAAAATATTGTCCGAAAGCATCTTAGTGAGGCAACTGAAAAATCATTATTCTTTCCCTCAACCGTAATCCAAGATAACATCTTCTTCACTTAGAAGTCCGCAATCTGCCAAACACTCCAATACTCTGTACGGCTTAGGTTCATATGAATAACTGTGCTGTACAGTAGTTAATAAAAATTTTGCAAGTATACAGGAGAAAGATTACTTCTGCATATATATATGTCGTTTTAAAAAGAGTTTGTTGCATAAAAAAGAGTTTTTTATATACAATTTCAATTTTTGTTACATTTGTAATTTATAACCGCAAAAACCCTCAAAATATCACGCCCGAAAATAAACTTTATAAAAAAACATAAAAGTCATTTTAACTAAAAATATTATCTATTTAAACCTAGAACCTTTCATCTTCCCCATCAAAAGGCAGCTGAAAAATCATGATTCTTTCCCGACAGTTATGCCCCTCAAACAGATCCTCACATTCTATCTCATCATAAAACTCAAGCTCATCCACGGTCATAAGATAGCTTATGTATTCATCGGAAGGGTAATAAAAAAACAAAAATATTTCTCTCGGATCTTCATAATAAGATTCGATTATTCTTGCCATAACTTTACGAAGGATCTCCACAGAAAACGGATTAAAAAAATAACATCTGTTCACTTCCGCAGGAACTTTATACTCTTCGGCACGTATCAATACGAAATCTGCTTTCGCTCTGGAAATAGCTGTTTTTTTATTTTCTATGGCAATACGGTATACCCTGTCATAAAAGTCAATCCCCAAGGTTTGAGCTTTCGTCTGATGGGCAAGAAAGAAGCCCACACGGCCCTTTCCGCAACCGTAATCCAAGATAAAATCTTCTTTACCGAGAAGTCCACAATCCGCCAAACGTTCCAACACGCTGTATGGAGTAGGTTCATATGAATAACGGTAATGATCGGATTTCGTATCATCACGTCCATCTGTTTTAATCTGTATTATTTTATCCCAATCTTTTTCTTTATCAATCATTTTTATCACCATACGATTAGTTAAAATTGACAAAAGAATATTTTATCAACCTTATTATACCACAGTAATACAATTTTGTCAATAGGCAGATATAAAGACCTTTCCACATAACAGGAAAACACCTAAAAAAACCGATACCGTCTTGACTGCAAGCAGAAAATATGCTATAATTTAAATATAGGATATTTTCTGTATTTTTTCAGAAAAATACGGAATATTAAAAACAGACAAAAATTCAAAAGAGAAAGGATCTCAACCATGAAGCTCAATTACAAAAGAACCGTTCTTGTGGGTATGGCATTTTTCCTGATATCCGCATTCTGGCAGGCATACGATGCCATAATTCCCCTGATTCTGACAAATCATTTCGGTCTCCCACAATCCGCATCAGGTGCAGTAATGTCAATAGATAATGTATTGGCTGTATTTCTTTTACCCATATTCGGATCTCTTTCCGATAAAATAAATACAAAGATAGGAAGAAGAACACCTTTTATTATTTTCGGAACTGTTGCGGCAGTAATTTCATTTATTGCCCTAACTTTAATCGATAATTACCAATTGGCAAAAGTAATTGCGGCGGGAGTCCCTGAACTTCAGCAGGCAGATCTTACATCAGAAGCATTTGCAGAGCTTGTACGAAAAACTACCGTAGAAATAACTATTGCAAATCCCGTACCCTTTATTGGGTTCATAGTAACACTTTTAGTAGTACTTGTTGCAATGGCAACATTCCGTTCTCCCGCCGTTGCATTGATGCCCGACGTCACCGTAAAGCCCTTGCGTTCAAAAGCTAACGCAATAATCAACCTCACAGGTACAGCAGGCGGAATAATCGTGCTCGTACTCGGAATGGTATTCGCGACATCAAAGAACAAATATATGGAATACACCGGTTATGTAATGACCGTGTGCGGAATTATGCTCACAGGGTTCATCATATTCCTTTTAACAGTTAAAGAAAAGAAATGGGCTCAGGAAATGGAAGAAGCCTCAAAGAAGTATCTCCACGAAGAAGTTTCCACAGAAGAAGTATCAGATTCTAACAAGAGAAAGCTCCCCAAAGCAGAGCTTATGTCTCTTATTCTGATTCTTGCATCTGTAGCACTTTGGTTTATCGGCTACAACTCCATAACAAGTAAATATTCAGTATATGCCACAAATATTTTAGGTTTTGACTTCAACTTCACTTTGATAATCGCACAGGCGGCAGCAATTGTCTCATATATTCCCGTCGGCATAATAGCTACAAAGATCGGCAGAAAAAAGACGATACTTTCAGGTATAATCATTCTTGCGACTGCATTTTTCATGGGTAATTTTGTAACCCCGAACACTCCCGAATTTATAATGTTCCCAGTATTCATCCTTGCGGGAATCGGCTGGGCAACAATAAATGTAAACTCCTTCCCGATGGTTGTTGAGCTTGCAAAGCACGGTGATGTTGGCAAATATACAGGCTACTACTATACCGCATCAATGGCGGCTCAGATAGTGGCGCCCATTCTGTCGGGATTCCTTTATGACCTCATAGGTATGCGATATGTATTTTTCGCATTCGGCACATTGTTCGTTGCATTCTCATTCATTACAATGTCATTTGTAAAACACGGAGATGCAGAACCCATAGCAAAGAAGAGTGTTCTTGAACACCTCGATATTGACGACTGACCATGATATTTTTAATTATTATTCTCACAATATTAGCGGTGTTATTTGGACTTTATATATTCCTTTTTGTAAGACCGAGAAGCCATACACCCAAGGAAACTTCCGTTTTAACAAACTATGCCCACAGAGGATTACACGGAAACGGCGTTCCCGAAAACTCTCTGCAGGCATTTGAACTTGCGATAAATAACGGTTACGGAATAGAGCTTGATGTTCAACTGTCAAAAGACGGTAAAGTAATGGTTTTTCATGATTATACTCTGACAAGAATGACAGGTGTTGACAAAAAGCTGAAAGATTTGAATGTGGACGAACTGACAAAGCTTTCACTGGCAAACACAGACCAAAAGATCCCCACATTTAAAGAAGTTTTAGAGCTTGTCAAAGGACAAATTCCTTTATTGATAGAACTGAAAGGTGAAGATCTGAACGACGAGCTTTGCCCTAAAGTTGCAGAAGTATTGACTGAATACAAGGGGGCATACTGCATAGAATCATTCAATCCCCTGTTGATACGAAACATAAAAAAATACCTGCCCGACGTATATTGTGGACAGCTCTACACAAACCTTTGCCGTGAAAAAAAGAAGTTTACACCGTTCAACATAACACTTTCACTCATGATATTCAATTTCCTTGCAAAACCCGATTTTATTGCATACAACAAAAATGACAGGGGTTCATTCCCCGTAAAGATTACTACAAAGCTATACAAAGCTCCGAAGTTTGTATGGACAGTAAGAGAAGACAGCGAACGAAACACAGCAAAAAACTTAGGCGAGTACACTATTTTTGAAAAGAACTGAATTTATTTTAACAGTAAAAAAATTTATGTGGGGAAAACTCTTTTCACGAAAAAAGTTTTCCCCACATAGCTTTCAAAAAACAGATGTCAAAGAACTTTATTTATAAAATAATGCAAATAAGCCCTCCGCTTCCCTCGTTGATTATACGTTGCAGAGTCTCTTGCATCTTTTCACGAGCATCATCAGGCATTTTTCCAAGCTTCGTATTCAACCCCTCATTGACAAGCTCATGGAGCGATTTTCCAAAAATATTACTTTCCCAAATTTTTGTAGGATCAGACTCAAAATCGTTGAGCAGATAACGAATAAGCTCTTCAGACTGACGTTCACTTCCCACAATTGGAGCAACTTCAGTTTCAATATTTGCCTTGATTATATGGTAACTTGGAGCAGAAGCCTTCAACCGTACACCGTAGCGATTCCCCTGACGCATGATTTCAGGTTCGTCAAGCTGAAGGTCGCTAATTGTTGGGGTGACAATGCCATAACCTTTACAGTCCGCTTCTTGCATTGCATATGCAAATTTATCATATGTCAACTTGGAGGCAGAAAGTTCTCTGATCACTCTAAACAGATCACCGTCATTTTCCACATCAACTTCTGTAGTTTCGCTCAATATTTTATAGAACAATGACTTTTTAACCTCTGCCGAAAGAGAAACAGCACCGTTCCCCAAATCAGTCTCACAGACCTCAGAGCGTGAAACATATTCATTTTCGCCAAGAATTCCACAAATATCATTGACTTGGCGTATCTTTGTAATTTTTGAAGCTGAAGAAATGATATCACCCATTACGGACTTCTTCAACCAATGCTCATCATCAAGTCCCAACATCCACGAGGGAAGTGTACAGTCAATTTCCTTTACAGGAAACTCAAACAGCACAGTTTCCATTATCTCATTTATACCCTCTGTATCAAGGCTAAGACAATCAATTGGCAAAACGGGAACACCGTATTTTGATTCAAGTTCCGATGATAATTGCTTCGCTCTGTTTGAACGGGGTTCAACAGTATTCAAAAGAACAACAAAAGGTTTATTCATCTCCTTAAGCTCACGGACAACTCTTTCCTCGGCTTCAACATAGTCTTCCCTTGAAATCTCCCCAATCGAACCGTCTGTGGTAACAACAAGACCTATGGTTGAATGTTCTTTGATAACCTTTTGAGTACCTGTTTCAGCCGCCATATTAAAGGGAATCTCCTGCTCATACCAAGGAGTCATTACCATTCGAGGGATATCGTTTTCTATGTACCCCAATGCAGAAGGTACAATATATCCCACACAGTCGATAAGTCTTACACTGCATTTCACATTACCCTCAAGCTCTATATCCACAGCTTCGTTGGGTATAAACTTAGGCTCAGTAGTCATAATAGTCCTGCCTGCGGCACTTTGGGGAAGTTCGTCAACGGCTCTTGTGCGTTTATATTCATTGGAGATATTCGGGACAACAAGGTTCTCCATAAAACGCTTGATAAATGTAGACTTACCTGTTCTTACGGGCCCCACCACTCCAATATAAATATCGCCTTGAGTACGAAGTGCGATATCATGATAGATATTCATAGTAAAATTACCTCCATATATTCGTGTAGTTCAATATATGAAGGATAGCATATGATTTATGCGGGAAAACTTTCTTTTCACAAAAAAAGAAAATTTTTTCCCGCACAGCATATAATTGAAATATCAAATATCAGATGATCTTATTCAGATCATCAATGTCTTTTTCAGTAGTTGCCCAACTTGTACAGAAACGAACTACCGCCCTGTTATTATCGAGTTTTTCCCAGAATTCAAATGAGACCTTTTCTTTCAGACTTGAAATCTGTTCATTATCAAGAATTATAAACTGCTGATTTGTAGGCGAATCTATAAACAGCTCATAGCCCTTTTCACGGAAGATATTTTTAAGATTTTCAGCCATTTCAATAGCGTTCCTGCTTATCTCAAAATAAAGCCCATCGGTAAAAAGGGTGTCAAACTGAACACCAAGAAGTCTGCCCTTAGCCAACAAAGCCCCGTTTTGTTTAACAAAGGTGAAGAAATGCTTAGGAGTATTCTTATGCGTAAAAACAACAGCCTCGCCGCAAAGAGCCCCAACCTTTGTACCCCCGAAATAGAAGACATCGCAAAGCCTGTTTATATCTGACAGAGTAATATCCGTATTCTTGCTCATCAGACCGTAGCCGAGACGTGCGCCATCCATAAACAGAGGTATGTCGTATTTTTTACAGACAGCAGAAAGAGCTGTCAGTTCATCAAGAGTATACAAGGTTCCGTACTCTGTGGGATGAGAAATATACACCATTCCGGGATATACCATATGCTCATGGCTTGGGTCTGAATAAAAGGTCTCAATAAATTTTTCCACATCAGAAGCAATAAGCTTTCCGTCTCTGCCCTGAATCTGCAACACCTTATGTCCCGATGCCTCAATAGCCCCTGCCTCGTGCTGGGCAATATGTCCCGAAACAGCTGAAATAACCCCCTCGTAACTTTGAAGCATTGAAGAAATTATTATCTTATTTGTCTGAGTACCACCTGTAAGAAGATGAATCTCAGCTTCAGGATTTTCACAAGCCTTGAAAACCTTTGCTTTCGCACTTTCGGTATAAGGGTCAAATCCGTAACCCGGATATGCTTCCATATTAGTCTCAATAAACTTTTCCAAAATTTTGGGATGCGCCCCAACAAGATAATCACATTCAAAATGTAACATAAAAATCTCCTCAATGTATGTAAAATATTTACATACAGTATAGCATAAAAAACAGTAAAATGCAATAGAGGTTTCATTTAATTTCCCATTAAGTATTATATAAATTCACAAATTGATCTTTTAAAAAATATGAGAACTTTCTTTACCCGCGAAACATATTTGTTTACACGAAAAGAAAGTTCTCACAACCATTTTGAAATCTATTTACTTACTATATTCTTCGCCCAGAAACCCGACTTGAGCATAGGCATTGCGATACTCAGCTTAATTATATCGGAGAACTGAACTATTGCATAACACGTTATAATATGAAGTCCCGTAAACCTGCAAAGAATAGAGGACAAAGTTACCGTTATGACCCACATATATACACAGTCAAAGAGGAATGTGATCACGGTCTTACCACCCGAGCGTATTGTGAAATACGCAACATGTACATATGAATGTATGGGCAAAGACGCACCCGCAATCATAAGGAAATTCGTAGCCAACTGCTGAACTTCAGGCTCGACATTATATATAAGAGGAACAAACGGCGCAGTCACGATGATAAGCAGACCTATTGCTATATGCATAACAAAGTTAAAGAATATCAGCTTTCTGTCAACGTCTTTTGCACCTTCAATATCACCTGAGCCAAGACGCTGTCCTACAAGTATAGCAACGGCATTACCCATAGCAAACATGATAACGCAGAAAAGATTCCATGCAGTGGTGTTGATATTCATCGCAGCAACGACCTCAAGACCTCTTGTTGAATAGCTTTGATTTATCGCTGTAGAACCCACCGACCAGAAAAACTCATTCAGCATAAGAGGCACACCTGTAATAACAACACTTTTAATAAGTGAGCCCGAAATATAAAGACTTCTGTAAAGGCCTTTCATAAACGGGAATTTTTGAGAATTACAATGCGCGTAAGCCACAACGATTATACATTCTATAAATCTTGCAATTACAGTAGCAATTGCCGCACCCACAACTCCGAGTTCAGGGAATCCGAAATGTCCGAAAATAAGCACATAGTTCAAACAAAGGTTTACCAAAATTGATATAACGGAAGCAATCATCGGAGCAACAGTCTCCCCTGTTTCACGAAGAGTACTTGAATATGACTGAACTACCATGAATGGGAAAAGTCCCCAAAGCATGACGTTTAAATAATCCTTGGCATAGTTCAAAGTGACTGTAATATCAATATCTTTATTCGCCTCATTATCCAAAAACAGGAGAGAAAGATCCTCTCCCCACAGGATAAAAACAGCAATTCCAAAAGCTGTAGCAAGTATTCCGAATATAAGCTTGACACGGAAGGATTGCTTCATACCATCATAATCACCTTTTCCGAAGAACTGAGCTCCGAAAATAGAGGCTCCCGAAAGCCCCCCGAACAGAAGGAGGTTAAAAACAAATATAAGCTGATTCATAATGGCAACGGCACTCATGGGTTCTGTTCCGAGACCGCCAACCATTACATTGTCAAGCAAGCTGACAAAGTTCGTTATGCCTTGTTGAATTACAAGGGGAACTATCAAGGCGATCAGCATTCTGTAAAAAGTCTTATCGCCAACATATCTTCTTATAAATTTACCCATTTCTGTCAGTCCACACGCTTGAATTCGCCGATGTCTTCAATACCGTTTTCTTCCATATACTTTTCAAGGTCGTGAAGGATAGTATATGCTGCATCAGGCTCAATGAGAGTAGCTGTTCCCACCATAACGGCTTTAGCACCTGCAAGGAGAAATTCCACAACATCTTCAGCGGTCATAATACCACCCATACCGATAACAGGAATCTTTACAGCACCTGTAACCTGCCAAACCATACGAACAGCCACGGGTTTGATTGCGGGACCGGAGAATCCTCCAACTTTACGTGCAAGTACAGGCTTTCTTGTTTTGATATCAATTTTCATGCCGAGAAGAGTGTTAATAAGAGAAAGTGCATCCGCGCCGCCATTTTCTGCAGCTTTTGCAATACTTACAACGTCAGTAACATTGGGAGAAAGCTTAACTATTATAGGTACTTTTGTTACACTCTTAACAGTTTTTGTAAGCTCGTAAACAACATCAGCATCCGTACCGAAAGCAAGACCTCCGTGAGATACATTGGGACATGAAATATTAAGCTCTATCATATCAACTCCTGCAGCATCAAGCTTTGCAGCAAGTTTTGCATAATCGTCTATTGTGTCACCTGAAATATTCGCAATAACGGTAACCCCTTTCGCCTTAAGTCCGGGAAGCTCATGCTCTATAAAATGATCCGCACCCGGGTTCTGAAGACCTACAGAGTTAAGCATACCTGCGGCAGTTTCTGCAATTCTGGGTGTGGCATTACCTTCACGAGGTGCAAGAGTCATACCTTTTACGGAAACAGCACCAAGTTCTTCCACAGGGAAAAATTCAGAAAGTTCCAAACCGTGACCGCAAGTTCCTGAGGCGGTCATAATGGGATTTTTAAGCTTTATTCCACAAAAATCGAGAGAAAGATTAGGTTTCATTTATTTCGTCTCCTTTATTCAAAAACTACTTTTTTTGCATCAAACACAGGTCCGTCCTTGCAAACACAAAGATGATGAGGATCGGAATGTTCATGTTCCTTGATATCTGCAACACAACAAAGACAAGTTCCGATACCGCATCCCATTCTTTCCTCAAGAGATACCTGACAGGGAATTCCATACTTTTCACTTGCTTTTGCAACGAATTTCATCATGACCATGGGTCCGCAAGTCATAACAGTGGAAAACTTTTCGCCTTCGGAAATAAGGTTATCAAAAACAGTAACAACGTTACCCTTTGTACCGTAAGAACCGTCATCGGTAGCAATACAAACCCTTGCTCCTACAGCTTCAAAATCAGAAATAAGTTGAGGATACATAAATTCCTTTGTTCTGTAGCCGATAACAACAACAGCTCTTTCACCCAGTTCTTTTGCAGCCATGAGAAGAGGGAAGGTACCTATACCACCGCCAACAAGAAGGACTTTTCCGTTTTCGGGAGATTCAAAGCCGTGTCCCAAAGGTCCTAAAACATCAAGGTCTTCCCCGACATTTTTTGCCGCAAGAAGCTCCGTACCGTGACCTCTTGTCTGAAAAATTATTCTTGTAATACCCTTATCCGCATCTGCATCACAAATACTTATAGGTCTGCGAAGGAATGTATCCCCCCCGCAGGCAATATGCAAAAATTGACCTTTTTTGCTTTCTTCTGCCAATTTCTTATTTTCAAGAACCATATCGGTAAGATCTCCGTAATGAGAAACAGAACCGATCTTGCAAATATACTTTGCCATTTTTCATTTTTCCCTTCAATTTCCCCATATAGCTAAAAAAGCATTCTTGGGTTCAATATTTTTAATATTATAAGATTTCTTTCAACAGAACACGGTGAAGTCCATTTTTCGGGAATTCACCGTATTGAATCTTTTGATTATTCTGAAGATTCTTCATCTATTACAGGACCGAGATGATTCTGTAAAAAGTAAAGGATCTCGTTTGTATAATTGGTTTCATAATCCATAAAACCGAAGATATGGCGTGATTTGAACAAAGCCACATCAGAAAAGTTCTTTTCACCTGCAAGCTCGAACATTATATTGCTGTTCTCGTAAGGGAAAATATAGTCATCAATTCCATGAAGGAAAAGGAAGCTCTTTCCTTCAGCCGACTTTATAGCCTCGTATGGAGAAAGACTGAAATCACAACCTGACATAAGCTCCATAAACTTCAACGTCAGCGGAGTAAATATTCCATCGGGAAGATATGACCATACAGAAAGGTTTTCTTCAAGATATTCCCTGAGATTCAGATATGAACCGTCAGCAATAATACATGAAATATTCTCGTTTTCAGCCCCTGCCGCAATAGCAGCAGCTGCACCGAATCCCCAACCCAGAACAGAAATATATTCCTGCTCATAGTTTTCTTTGACATAGTCAACAACTATACTTAACTCCTTCGATTCTTCCTGCCCGAAGGTATAGTTTTTTCCTTCTGCATTTCCCGAACCGCTGTAGTCGAACATTACAACATTGTAGCCTTCATGCACTATGTGGTCAATCAAATGTATTGCGGAAATTTCAATCATTTCTCTGTTGCTTCCGTAGTTGTGGGATACAACAACGGTCTTATTGCTTGGAACTTCCTCCGCCATATAATCCTGGCTGGGTATCCACCAGCAAATAAGCTGATCGCCTTCGTTCAAACCCGGAATATCAAAAGTGTTATACACCATATTCAACTCCAGAGGGCCATCGTCAAGAAGTAAACCTTTTCTTTCGGGATTAAGCAAACTGTGGGCAGTATATGCACAAGCCGAAACCCAAATGATCAACAGAACCATTACTACAGATATGGAAATTATCGGAATGAGAACTTTCAAGGGAAGCTTCTTTTTCGGTTTGACCTGCTTTTTACTTTCAAGTCTTTCGGATTCTGTTAGCAACTTATGTTTTCCCATTGTTCTTACCTTTCTGCGTAAAACTATCAGATATTGTACTCAAGGCCTTTACGGTAAGCCTGTTTATTAATATCAATAAACTTAGGCTTAACTGTTGTTTCTATTGCTTTCTCAAAATGTTCTGTATCTATTCCCAAGAATTTGGAAATAACACCCAAAAGTACAACGTTTACAGCCTTTGAACTGCCTGCTTCTTCAGCCATAGAAAGAGCATCTACCGGAATTATATCAATACCCAAAGCCTTGATCTTTTCGGGAATATTTTCAGGGTAATCCATAGCTCCTGTAATTACAGGCATGGGATCGATCTTCTGAGTATTCATTATTATTTTGCCATTGGGCTTAAGATATGAAATATATCTTGCAGCCTCAAGCTGTTCAAATGCAAGAATAAAATCAGCTTCACCCTTATCAATTATGGGAGAAGAAACTTTTTCACCATATCTTACATATGTAACAACGGAACCGCCTCTCTGAGACATACCGTGAACTTCGGAAATTTTAACATCATAGCCCATTCCGGGAAGGACTGCACCTAAAAGACGGCTGGCGAGAAGTGTTCCCTGTCCGCCTACACCGACTATCATAATATTACCGCTCATTATTTATTCCTTCCTTTCTCAGCCGTTAATTTTTATAGCATCGAATTTACACATCTTCACGCAAAGCTCACAGCCAACACAAAGAGTATCATCAATTCTTGCTTTTTTGGTATCTTTTCTTACAGAAATTGCGGGACAACCGATCTTCATACAAGCTTTACAGCTCTTACATTTATCCTGATCAACGATAAGAGGCTTTTTAATAACAGCTTTCTTAATCATGATACAAGGACGACGCGCAATAATGACTGTTGCTTCTTCTGCCGCAAGAGATTCCTTAACAGCAGCTTCTACAGCAACGATATCATGGGGATCAACCTCGATGATTCTATTTATACCAACAGCTTTACAGAGAGCTTCAAGGTTAACGGAGGTCGTCATATCACCTTTGAGAGTTACACCCGTTGTGGGGTTCTGCTGATGACCTGTCATACCTGTAATGGAGTTATCGAGAACAATAACAACGCTGTTGCTCTTGTTGTATGCAATATTGATAAGACCTGTAATACCTGAGTGTATAAATGTAGAATCACCTATAACAGCAACTGTCTTTCCGTTTTCTGCTGAAGCTTTTGTAAATCCATGAAGACCTGATACAGAATAACCCATACATACTGTTGCATCCATAGCATTAAGAGGTGCAGCTGAACCAAGTGTGTAACAGCCGATATCTCCGTTCACAGTAACGCCCAACTTCTTAAGCACATAGAACACACCTCTGTGAGGACAACCCGGACACATAACGGGAGGTCTTACGGGAATAGGTTCTTCAAGAGTCTTAACTTCAGACTTCACGCCCAAAACTTTCTCTTTGATCATTGAGGCGTTGATCTCACCTTCCATGGGGAATATCTCTTTACCGATAACATCGAGCCCCATTATACGGCAATGATTTTCAATAACAGGGTCAAGCTCTTCAATTACATATACCTTGCTATATTTTGCACAGAAATCTGCGATAAGCTTTTTAGGCAACGGATTTACCATACCGAGTTTAAGGTAGGAAGCCTTATTACCGAAAGCTTCTTTGGCATATTCATAACAGCAACCTGCTGAAATAACACCGATATCGGTACTGTTATCTTCAACAGTATTGATAGGAGATGTTTCAGCATATTCTATAAGACTCTTTGTTCTGGCCTCAACGACAGTATGTCTGCCGATGGCATTTGCGGGAACCATTACATATTTCTTGGGGTTCTTTTCATAAGGCTTAACACCGACTTCTACTCTATCGCAAAGAGCTGTAAGACTCTGAGAGTGCGCAACTCTTGTTGTAAGACGGAGAAGTACGGGAGTATCATACTTTTCGGAAAGCTCATATGCAATTTTTACAAAATCCTTACATTCGGAAGAGTCTGAAGGCTCAACCATGGGAAGTTTAGAAGCTATCGCATGATTTCTGGAATCCTGTTCGTTCTGAGAAGAGTGCATACCGGGGTCGTCTGCAACAGCAATAACAAGTCCGCCGTTTACACCTGTATAAGAGGCTGTAAAGAGGGGGTCAGCAGCAACGTTAAGACCAACGTGTTTCATTGCAGCAAAAGCTCTTGCACCACCTATGGATGCACCGATAGCAACTTCAACAGCTACTTTTTCATTGGGAGCCCATTCCGCATAAACTTCATCGTATTCAGCGACAAATTCTGTAATTTCAGTACTGGGTGTTCCGGGATAAGAAGAAACTATTCGGCAACCCGATTCGTAAAGACCTCGAGCTACGGCTTCGTTTCCTAATAAAAGCTTTTTCAAAGCCTGATCGTTCATATTGAAAACCGTCCTTTTATTTTTCCTTTATTTTCAGTTTTTTCCGCAATTTGCGGCATCTATTGTTATGGCTGTAAGAAGAGCAGGAAGCTCATCAACCACCCTATAGTATGTAATTGTATACACATCTGTAAAATTAAATATTTCTTTGTTTACGGCTGAAACGCAAGCCCCATAATTATCTTTTATGTCATAGTCCCAACCGAGAAAATCGCCCTCAACACTCCAACCTTTATAGTCAATGGAGTAGTTTTCTTTAAAAAATGTGAATTGCTTTGTTATAGTACCTAAAATATTTCCACCGACAGTTATTTCAAATTTAGGTAAAAAGCTAAATATTTTCTCCCTTATAAGAGCAACTTCCGTCCCACTCGTATCATAAACATGAAGAACATGGCCAAAAGAGAAAAATTCCGCTTTTATAAAATATTTCACACAGTCATCTTCATCGAAAACATCGTAAGTATCTGTCCATGAAAAGAATCTTTGTTTCAGTATAAGTTTCACGGAAAATCTCCTTTAACTTAAAATTTCTATATCCAATGATTATCGAAAGTCTAAACGTTTAAACTCTTCGACAAAGCCTATAAAACAGGCTTTTGTCAATTCAAATTCATATGAATTTTAATTGACTTCATAACCATTGAAAGGTGTGTAGACAAATTTTCCTTAAAAATTTGATAGCAAACTATTCAGTTTGGTGTCGAAATACCGCATTTCAGGCAGTATTTCGACTTTCTATAATAATTATAACATTATTTACATGTTATAACAAGAGCAGAAATACGAAATTTATCATACTAATTTGCAAAAAACATTACTCCTCGGTAAGATTCGTTAATAAACGCTCCGCAAGCTTCGGAGTCATACCCTTTACGGCACAGATTTCCTCAACTGTGGCCGACTTTATTTTATCCAGACTCTTGAAATGCATAAACAATGCCCTTGCTTTCTTTTCACCTATCCCCTCGGTCTCTGTGAGTTTAGTCTGCTGTGTAAATCTGTCACGAAGCATTTTATGGTAGCTTATTGCGAAGCGGTGAACCTCTTCCTGAAGTCTTCCGCAAAATGCAAAAACATCAATATCCACAGCCAACTGCTTATCGGGAAGTGCAGGATTTCTGAAAGTTATGGCTTTTGTTTTATGCTTGCTGTCCTTCTTGAAGCCTATTACGGGGATATTGAGCCCCAAACTTTCAACAGCTTCCGAAACAGCGTTTATCTGCCCTCTGCCACCGTCACAAACAATAAGGTCCGGCAACGGTGCAAAGCCTTTATCACCCTCAAGATATCGACTCAGGCGTCGACTTACGGCTTCCTGCATATATGCAGTATCGTCACCACCGGGACGTTGTGCTATCTTGAATTTCTTATAATCTTTTTTGGAGAAAACACCGTCCACGGATGTTATCATACCGCAAACGATATCCGACCCTGCAATATGGCTGATATCATAAACTTCAATTCGTGAAATATTATTCATCCCGATAAAGTCGTTGAATTTCGCCAATATTCTTTGCGCCTTCATTGTTTTACCTTCAAACTGTAAAAGTCTTTCAGCCGCATTTTTTTCAGCAGAGACAAGAAGCTCTTTGTCCGAGGAAAAAGTAGGCTGTGTAACTATCCCACCTAACCATTCATTTATAAGGGGAAGCCATTCGTAGGTATTATCCAAATATATTTTTGAAGGAAGAACAGGGTCATCAGTATAGAATCTTTCGATATAAGCTCTTAAAAGGTCATCCGTGAAAGGCTCTTTAAAAATATTGCAGTTTTCACCGAAAATATATCCGTTGCGGATTCTGAGCATAAATATAGCACAGATATCCCCCATTTCCTTATAAGAAATATAATCTGCATTTCGTTTTTGAAATACGGTGGGTCTTTGATGCTTTTCTATTTCCTCAAGAGCTTTTAGACGGTCTCTGTACGCCGCTGCATTTTCAAAATCGAGATTCTCAGCACAAGCTTCCATTTTTTCACGGATATCGTTGCTTATGGTTTCAATATTTCCGTTAAGAATGGAAACCAATTCTTCGTATATTTCGTCTGCACGCTCAGGTGGAAAATCCTTTGCGCAAAAACCGCAGCACTGACCTATATCTTTATTTAGACAAACCCTTTTCCCTGTACCTTTGTAATTGCATTTAGGCAAAAGAAATGCGGTATTCAGGGCCTCAACGATTGCTTTTGCTTTAACTCTGGATATAAAAGGTCCAAAGCATTTTGCTTTTGAATTTTTAACAAGTTCCAGTTTTAATCTGGGAACAGACGCAGAGCTTTTAGATCCGATCTTTTCCCGATAAACACAAATGAAAGGATATCCTTCATATGAATTCTTTAAAAGAATATTATAAAAAGGATTATGCCTTTTGATCAAACTGCATTCGGTCAAAAGAGCATCAAGTTCTGTGGGACAAACTATTACCTCAAAATTTTCTGCATGAGCCACGAGCTGTTCCGTTTTTCTTGTATGTTCACCGTTTCGAAAATAACTTGTAACTCTGTTTTTGAGATTTTTCGCCTTTCCCACATATATTACTTTTTTTGTATTATCGTACATAATGTACACGCCCGGACTTTCAGGCAGTTCATTTGCTTTCTTCAGCAAATCAGGCATATTTATTATCCACCCTGTAGATTTTTTGCTTATGAAAAAACACGGTGACTGTTGAAGCCACCGTTATCAGTCACTCTACAGCTATTTATTATCTACAAATCCGCCCTGAATAATCTCAATAAGACCTTCAATCGCAAATTCTTCATCGGGTCCGTCGGCAATTATTACGATCTCCGTATCCTTGGTAATTCCGAGAGAAAGAACACCAAGCAAGCTCTTGGCATTTACTCTTCTGTCACCGCGTTCTATCCACAAAGAACTTCTGTATTCATTTGCTTTCTGAATAAACAAAGTTGCGGGTCTTGCATGAAGTCCTACTGCATTTATAACTGTAATGGTTTTGGTTGTCATACCGTACACTCCCATTCTATATATATTACGGTCGAAACCGCTTTTCATCTTCTGTTTTTCGGTAAAAAAATACCGATACATATATTATACAACAAAACTTGGATTTTGTCAACACAAATATCGCACAAACTTCGGGCTTAAGGAAGATTTTTTTAGGCGATATTTCACAAAAGGGGCTTGACAAATTCAAAAGTTTGTTGTATCATTTATAATGTAGTATTATCAACCCACACAAAAAACAACATATTCACTCCGAAAGGACCTTAATAAATATGTCAAGAGACACAAGCCACATCAGAAATTTTTGTATTATAGCCCACATTGACCACGGTAAATCAACACTTGCCGACAGATTATTGGAGTTGACTCAGACCGTCGCCTCCAGAGATATGGAATCCCAGCTGTTGGACAATATGGATCTGGAACGCGAAAGAGGCATCACGATAAAAGCCCGTGCCGTAAAAATGGATTACAAGGCACAGGACGGTAGAACTTATACATTCAATCTTATTGACACTCCGGGACACGTTGACTTCACTTACGAAGTTTCACGTTCTCTTGCTGCTTGTGAGGGCGCTCTTCTTGTAGTTGATGCATCACAAGGTATAGAAGCTCAGACATTGGCAAACACATATCTTGCCGTTGACGGAAATCTTGAGATATTGCCAGTAATAAACAAAATAGATCTTCCTTCCGCAGATCCCGACAGAGTTATCAAAGAGATTGAAGACGTTATAGGTATTCCCGCAGAAGATTCCCCGAAAGTTTCCGCAAAAACAGGTCTCAATGTAGAAAGTATACTTGAATATATCGTAAACGGAATCCCCTCACCCGAGGGTGACTCCGAAAAACCTTTGAAAGCCCTTATTTTTGACTCCGTATATGACAGTTACCGAGGCGTAATCGTTTATGTACGAGTAATGGACGGTTCACTTAAAGCGGGCCAGAAAATAAGACTCATGGCAACAGGTGCAGAATTTGATGTTGTTGAAGTCGGACATCTTCGTCCATTCGGTTTTGATAAACAAGAAGAGATCTTTGCGGGTGACGTTGGTTATATAATGGCGTCCATCAAAACAGTTCAGGACACTCAGGTCGGTGACACTGTTACCTTGGCAGATAATCCAACTCCCGAACCTATGCCCGGTTACAAAAAAGTAAATCCCATGGTTTACAGCGGTATCTACCCTGCAGACGGTGCAAAGTATGAAGACTTGCAGGAAGCTTTGGAAAAGCTCCAACTCAACGACGCATCTCTTTCCTTTGAAAAAGAAACATCTGCCGCATTAGGTTTTGGTTTCCGTTGCGGATTTTTAGGTCTTCTTCATATGGAAATCATTCAGGAAAGACTTGAAAGAGAATATAATCTTGATCTTATAACAACAGCACCAAGTGTTATTTATAAAATAATAAAAACAAACGGTGAAGAGCTTATGATAGCAAACCCTTCAGCATATCCCTCACCGGGTGAGATATCCGAAGCTTACGAACCCTTTGTCAAAGCAGACATCATTGCTCCTTCAGAATTTGTGGGAACGATAATGGATCTCTGCACAGAGAGACGCGGTATTTTCAAAAATATGCAATACATAGATCAGACCAGAGTAAATATGCACTACAATCTTCCGTTGAACGAAATTATTTACGACTTCTTCGATGCTCTCAAATCCAGAACAAGAGGTTATGCTTCATTTGACTATGAACTTGCAGGCTACGAAAAAAGCAATCTTGTCAAGCTTGATATTCTTCTTAACGGAGAGATCGTTGACGCACTTTCTTTTATTGTATTCTCTGACAGAGCCTATGCACGAGGCAGAAAAATTGCAGAAAGACTTAAGGAAAATATTCCCCGTCAGCTTTTTGAAATCCCCATTCAGGCTGCCATCGGCGGTAAGATAATTGCAAGAGAAACTGTAAAGGCTATGCGTAAAGACGTTCTTGCAAAATGTTACGGCGGTGACATTACAAGAAAGAAGAAGCTTCTCGAAAAACAGAAAGAGGGTAAAAAGAAGATGCGTTCCGTCGGTACCGTCGACTTACCTCAGGAAGCTTTTATGGCAGTCCTTAAGTATGACGACGATAACTGATAATCAGCTTAAAAATATGCACACCAAAGATATCAGATCTTTGGTGTGCATATTATCTTTAAACAATTATTTAAGGCATATTGGTTTCAATGTCGCTGATGTCAGCCAGGGATTCAAAATCTCCGCGATCAATATGCTTCAATTCATGCTCTATGGCACGTTTTCTTGCATCTTCAGAGAGGGATGAATTTATATAAATATTATAATTTCCCTCTTCATCTTTAACTGTTACTCCATGTATTGTTGAAGGAAGATTAATTATTCTTATATAGTTTTCGCCCACTACGATCTCCGTTCTCCTGTTAGTACATTATACAAATTATAAATCACAATTATAAATTACCGGATTCAGTTTTTTTAAGGGCTTCAATTATAGCAACAGCTCTCTGAATATCCTCTTTACTTGCACCTTTAGATACAGAGAAGAGCATTTTCATTTCAGGCCTGGAGTGAAGCATATGACGCAAGTCGAGAATTTCTTCATCATAAAGTGCATGAGCTACGGGTTTGCCCTTTTCATCAACCTTATAGACCTCAGTTCTATCGTAAATGCTGACCTCATCATTGAGAAGGACCTCAATAGATACATTGAAAAACTCAGCGATTTTTTTAAGAGTCGCTATATTGGGTTCTCTGTTCGCAGTTTCCCACATAGCAACTGTACTGAGAGCAACCTTCAACATCATTGCAAGCTGTTTCTGTGAAAGTCCGGCATTTTTTCTTAAAGCTTTAAGTTTTTGATTAAACGGCATTTTATTTTATCTCCTTTTTTTATATTCAGATATCATGTCTGATGTATTATTTTAATAATATATAACCTTCATATTCCGATGCAGGTCTTTAAATAACTTCTATATATATTATATATCACAATCTGTGACCTGTCAATACATCGGTTCAAGAGTTTGCAAAATAATCACAAAATGAAATAAATTTCAATCTATCACACCTCAGATTGTGTGATTTTCATAAGATTCACATTAGCAGATTCTTCAAGTGTAAGCTGCTCATATTCCCCTTGTCTTTCAAAACCGGGAAGAGTCAAAGAAGCTCTGAGACGAAGCAAATTTCCAAGTCCACTTCCGATATACTTTCCGCCACAGGTTATAAAATTGGAAGCACGTTTCATAACGATCCTCATTCTCTTAAGATCTTCAAATGTAAGACTTCCGTATTTCCGAGCCTCGATTATTCGCCATGCTCCTTTTACACCAATACCGGGAACACGAAGGATCATTTCATAAGGCGCAGTATTTATTTCTATAGGAAACTTATCCACATTACGCAGAGCCCATGCACTTTTCGGATCAACATCATAAGGAAGATTCACATTAACAGGCAAAAGTTCATCTGCCGTAAAACCGTAAAATCTCATAAGCCAATCTGCCTGATAAAGTCGGTTCTCACGAACAATGTCTGGAGGCTTGACAGGCAAAATACTTGAATCCCCAATTGGAACATAGGCGGAATAGTAGACCCGCTTCATTGAATACTGTCGGTAGAGATTCTCTGCCAAACGAACTATCATACCATCTGTATCTGCGGTTGCGCCGACTATCATTTGGGTAGTCTGCCCTGCAGGCAAGACTTTATTTTTACCGAATTCACCAGCCTTTTGTGCATCATAAATATTTGCAAGCTGTGTTATTGGTTTGATTATAGATTCCTGATTTTTATCGGGAGCCAGCAACTCAAGGCTTTTCTGAGAAGGGAGCTCCACGTTCATACTCATTCGGTCAACCAACTTCGTTGCTATATCAACAAGCTTCGGATCGCAACCAGGAAGCCCTTTCAGATGAATGTAACCGTAAAACCCATACTCCGTCCGTAAAAGCCACACAGTTTTTATCAAAAGCTCCATGGTAAAATCGGGAGACCTTAAAACAGCCGAAGAAAGAAACAAACCCTCAATATAATTCCGTCTGTAAAAGCCCATGACCAATTCACAAAGTTCTCGCGGAGTAAACGTTGCACGTTCAACATCTACAGAAGAACGGTTTACGCAGTATTTACAGTTGTAAATACAGTTGTTGGACATCAGAACTTTGAGAAGTGATATACAACGTCCGTCAGCAGTAAATGAATGGCATATTCCACCGACATTGGCAAAACCGAGCTTTCCTTTCTTCCCTTTCCTGTCCGATCCTGAAGATGAACAGGAAACGTCATATTTTGCGCCCTCTGTCAGAACTCGGAATTTTTCTTTGACATTCATAGCTTAATCCCACAAAAGCTCAAAATATTTGTTGATGCTATTCACAAAGCCTGTAACCATAGTATCCTGAAATGAAGGATCGCACATAAGCGTATCTTCTTTCGGGTAAGTCATATAGCCCATTTCAAAAAGAACTATAGGTACTTTACAAAAAGAAAACATAGAAGTTTTCGACATAGATTTTGCCCCTCTGCTTGGGAATCCTGTGGCAAGAGAATACTCATCGGCAAGAATTTTTGCAAACTCTTCAGATAAATATGCAAGTCTTTCGGAGACATAACCGTCCCACAGTGCAGGGTAATAAGCCGTACAACCTCTTGCAGTAGTATCTGAATACGCATCAATATGAAGAGATATCATCAGATCCGCATTATTCTTATTTGCGACAGCGGCACGTTCAGCTCCGCTTATCTGCGCATTGACATCGGGGTGCGAAAGAATAACTTTATAACCATCTTTTTCAAGAGCTGTTTTTAATTTTTCAGCAACCTGATGAGTTACTACATATTCCATTGTCCCGGTGGTTGTACCTTTAGTTCCTATTTCCAACAAAGACTCCATTATCCAATGGTTTTTGCTATCCTTACGGGCAGGGTCAACATAAGGTGAAAGCCAAACAGAGCTTGTTCTTGAGCCTATCTGATGCCCTGCATCAATTACTATTGTAATTCCGTTTTCCAAAGTCATAAGAGGTTCATCGACCTCCCAATTTGGATAAAAATTATAATCGGGATATGAATACGGTTCAGGTAAAACTTGATCTACCGCATGATAATAGTCTATGTATGGGCTTCCCGGATAAGGCTCTTCAGGCTCAGTTCTTATAACATATTCAGGTTCGGGAGGTGTTGGCAGATATATCAACTGTGGTCTGTCAAAAAGCATACCGGCAGTTGGATCAGTTTTCATTCCCGCAAAAACATCAATAGCTAACCTCACAAGACCAAATGCCAAAAATCCGACAAATACCAATATCAAAAGCATGCAGGCAAGCAAAATACATTTTCTTATAAAACGTTTCTTTTTTCGTCTGAGAATACGCTCCCGTTGAAAAGAGTTTGTACTCCTTTGCCGCTCATAAGCATATGTCTGATTATAACCGGAGCTTGTTCTTCTGTTATTCATATTTATAAAATCCTTTTATATATTATATCTATTCCTTTGTGTAATAACAGTATACCACAAATATCACGATTTGTCAATAGCCTACATACCTATAAAAATGGCATTTATGGGACAATTCTTTTAAGACGCCTTATCATCATAAAACAGTCACAAATATCTGCTAAAATATACTCAAAGCACACTTGAAAGGTATGACCTTATGATCTGTACAGTTTGCGGAAATAAAAACGAAAAAAATGAAATATGCAAAACATGCGGAAACAATGTAAGAAACGATATTATAAACAGCACCTCACTTTCAACAGATATAAATAAAGCCCCAAGAGGTTTTTTTGAAAAATATACAAACGAAATAATGGACAAGCGAAATAAGATCAAAAACAGATGTAACGAAAATCCTGTTTCTATGATAGCCAAAAGACTCTCAGCCAGAGATCTGGAAAACCTTTCATTTGAAAAACTTACGGAAATATATTCAATGATCACAGCCTCTGACGGTTACGCCATGATAAAAAAAATATCAAAAATAAAACTTGAAAATTTTGATTATTATGTCGAAGAAGAAAAAGACAGACAGTTTACAGCTCCAATAGCAAAATGTCTGCAAAGGATCCATAATGAAGCCAGAGAAACAAAAGAACTCAGTAACGGAAATATCGTAAACAAAGGACTGTATTTTGAAGCTGACGGCTATATATTTTTCAGCAACGACAAAGATAAAAATTATCTCTATAAAATGAGATCCGACGGTACAGACCTCGGAAGAGTCACCTATGATGAATGTGCATCTATTGCATTTTACGACGGTTACATATATTTCAGCAACACATCAGAAGGTAACTGTCTTTACAGGATAACACCAATGGGAACGAAACGAAAAAAGATAGGAAATGATATGGCTGAGTCTATCAGCATCCTTGACGGATACATTTACTACATTTCGGGAACAGACAGAAGATCGATATATAAAATTGCAATTGACGGAACTGAAAGACAAAGACTTGACAATGACGGTGCAAGAGAACTTATTCTGTATAAAGATATTTTATATTTTACCAACTGTTCAAGAAATGATGGAATATATTCAATAAAAATTGACGGAAGCAATAAGAAATGTATTTTAAAAGAAGAATCCGCTTTCATAAATATTTACAACGATAAGCTGTACTTCAAAAACGAAGCAGAAGACGGTTCTCTTTGTAGTACAGAGCTTGACGGCACGGAAATGACCGAAATTTTACCGTTCAACGTTTCTTATATAAACGTCTACAAAAACAAAATATATTTCTCAAACAAAAGTGATAAAAACAGACTTTACTCATGTAATCTTGACGGTTCAGACCTAAAATGTCTCAGCAATGACAATGTTGCGAACTTAAATGTTGCAAACAATAAGCTTTACTTCAAAGATATCACTGAACGAAATCAGATATACAGCATAGATATTGAAAACTATTCCTAAAAAATAAAACAATCACCCCCTTAAAAAATCCCAAAACAGATACAAAAAACAAACAAAAAATAATACTTTTCACAGAACAGTATCTTTACCACTTGACATGCGTAAAGTTTTATGGTATATTTATAAGTAGGAATAAAAACACCTTATTTGAAAGGAATTAAATACTATGAAGAAATTTTATCTCGTAGGCAATGCACATCTCGACCCTGTTTGGCAGTGGCAATGGCAGGAAGGCTCTGCAGAAGCTAAAGCAACTATCCGCTCAGCTCTTGACAGAATGAAGGAATTCCCCGAATTCAGATTCGTTTGTTCTTCTGCATCCGTTTACCAGTGGGTTGAAGAATTTGCTCCCGAAATGTTTGAAGAAATTCAGGAAAGAGTTAAGGAAGGTAGGTTTATTGTTGTTGGTGGTTGGCACGTTCAGCCCGACTGTAATATGCCCTCAGGAGAAGCTTTCGCCCGTCAGTCTCTCTACGCTCAGAGATATTTCCATGAAAAACTCGGAGTTACAGCTAAAGTAGGTTACGACGTTGACAGTTTCGGTCATAACTATATGATTCCCCAGATTCTCAAGAAAAGCGGTATGGACAGCTATATCATGATGAGACCCGATCCCCGTGAAAAAGCAATGGATCACGATATTTTTGAATGGGTTTCTCCCGACGGCTCTTCTGTTACAACTTGCAGAATTCTTGACCCCTACTGCTTCAACTTTGATGAAGTCGAAAAGCTCGAAAACAGATTCGTATTCCTCGAAGAAAACGAAAAAACAGAATGTGACGCTTTACCCCTCTTCTATGGTGTAGGTAACCACGGCGGCGGCCCCACAATCAAAAATCTTGAAACTCTCAGAGCATTCAAAGAAAAGCATCCCGATGCTGAACTCGTTTACTCCGACGTTCATGACTTCTTTGAATACGTAAGAAATTCAGGGATTGAAATTCCAGAGCTTCACGATGACCTCCAGCACCATGCGGCAGGATGTTACGCTACAGTTTCCAAAGTTAAAGAAGGAATACGTCGTGCCGAATCAAACCTTTCCGCAGCTGAAAGCTATATGGTTCTTTCAAACAAACTTTGCGGAAAACAGTTCAAGAATAAAGAATTTGCCGAAGCTTGGAGAAACGTATGCTTCTGCCACTTCCACGACTCTATGGACGGTTGCTCCATCATGGAAGTTTACGACGATACAGACTATATGCTCGGACAAGCTAAAAATACAGCCGCTGTTATGGAAAACAACGCTCTTCAGACTCTCTCCTGGGCTATCGGTACTCCCGACAGAGAAAAAGGTCTTCCCGTTGTTGTATTTAACCCCCACAGCTTTGAGGTTGAACAGCTCGTTCTTGTTAACAAAGAAAAACTCCACGTTTACGATGCTGCCGGAAACGAAGTTCCCTCTCAGAGAGTTCATTCAACAACTCTTGAATGTTATTGCAGAGACGATATTCTCTTTAAAGCAAAAGTTCCGGCTCTCGGATATGCCGTTTACTACATCGACGGCGAAATTCCTCAGTACAGCAATCCCGACCGTAAAGATTTTGATATAAATCCCGGAGAATCTACTGTTACAGCTACACCTTTCACAAAATATTTTACAGCAAACGAACACGGTGGTCCCATTCTCGAAAACGAAATTTACAGAATTCAATTCGAACCCTACAGTGGTTATATCACATCTTGGGTTGACAAGAGAACAGAAAAAGAGATCATCACAAAGAGAGCCGCAGTTCCCACAGTTATTGATGAATACTATCATGACGCATGGAGCCACGCAAAGAACTTTTTCGTGGATGAAATGGCTCGTTTCTCCGATGCTAAAGTTTCTGTATTTGAAAACGGCCCTGTAAGAGCTACAATTAAGGTTGAAAGCCGTTACAACAACTCAACTCTTACACAGTATTTTTCCCTTACAGCAGGAAGCGACAAGCTTGAAGTTAAAGCTCACGCAGATTGGCATGAAAAATACAAGATGCTTAAAATGGCTTGGCCCATGGACGTTGTTAATCCCAAGGCTTATTATGAGATTCCCTTCGGAGTTATCGAAAGACCCGCTGACGGTGAAGAAGAACCCGGTATCAACTGGACAGCTGTTAAAGGAGACAACGGCGGTTACGCTCTTATCAACAATAACACATACAGCTCCAGCGTAAAAGACGGTACTATCTACCAGACAGTCCTCAGAAGCCCCATTTACGGTGATCACGGCGGCCCCAGAACTGAAGAAAGCGAATTCACAGACCAGGGAAGATTTGACTTCAAATATATCATCATGCCCGTAGGCGATGAATGGACTCCCGTTACTCAGGAAGGAAAGAAGCTCAACAAGCCTCTTACAAATATCATCGAGACATGGCACGAAGGCAAACTTTCAGACAAACCCTTTGCAGGTATCAACATTGACAAAGACAATGTTATCCTTTCTGCTATCAAGAGAAGCGAAGACAACACAGGTCTTATCGTTCGTGTATACGAAGTTACAGGCAAGGCTGTTGACTTTACAGTTTCAGGTGCTGTTATTCCCGTTGCCCTCACAAGCAAGATCACACCTTGGTCAGTTCAGACCTACTATCTTGCAGACGGTGCAACAGAATGGAAAGAAGTTCTTCTTACAGAATTTGATATGTAATTAAATAACACAGAACTTTCCAATATAGTTTTTGAGGGGGAAGCCGATTTTATAAAGTCGGCTTCCCCCTCATTTTTATTTTTTCTGTATTATTTCACTTCGAAATTTACATATACAGGAACGTTGATCCGTGAAAAAGAATTATCCTTAACACTAAACTCTTTAACGAGCCTGTATTGTCCTTCGGAGAGCTTTCCGTATTTCTCAAACCAATCCACGGAATATTCCAAAGAGCCTGAAAGCTCAAGAACGGAATATTTTCCAACTCCGGCAATTATTTGAGGTTTTGAGTTCAAAGGCTCAAGATAAGTCCAATAAGAACCGTTGAATTTTTCAATATAATAATCGGTTTCAGAGAACATAAAACCTTCAAGATTCATCGAAACTTCACTCATTTCCAAATCTTGCCAAACAGAACCCCCATCCTGTCTGATTACAAATGACACGCTGTTGTTGCTCACCTCTGAAACTTCAGCGCTTATTCCCCAATCATCTGCAGAATAAAAAGGACTTGCAATTTCAAATTCAGAATAGAGATTAAAAACTTCGTAGTTTCCGTCATCCAATTTTCCCGCTATTTTTTTACCGATACGGTATTGACCTTCGGACAGATGACCGTAAATATTCAGCCACTCAATATTCCAGCTCATTGTTGTATCAAGTTCTATCATTTCAAACAGCTGTGACCATGTAGGAACAGTATCTTCAGTAAGATATGAAAGCTTAACCCAACTGTCTTCCTCAAATTTTTCAATCCAATACTCCATTCCTACAGTCATTGAGGAATATGCTCTGCCGTTAACATTCACGGATTTTCCCAAGGTCGGCCCATTCTGAGTACAGCATAAAAGCATACCGTCAGCAGAGCATCTTGCAACATTAAGATAAACACCCCATTTTTTTGAAAGAGCAGTACTGATATCGGGAATTTCAAACTCAGCATAATACATTTCATTTTGAGATTCCTCTGATTCACTGAAACAGGAGATATCTTTACCGATCCGATATTTGCCCGCTTCGAGAGAGCCGTAAATGTAAGACCAATTAACAGGCCACTCCCCTTTACTTTCCGCAGGAATAAGCCAAGCTTCCATTGTCCATGTAATATCAATATCGTCATCTACAACAGGATCTACAGCTACCCATCCTCCTGTATAATACCTTTCCAAAACAAAAGGTCTTCCGGTAAGAAGCTCTTTTTCAGAATTGCCTCCACTGCGGTTAAATATCAATGTCAAGCCTTCCGAGGTAACATTTTCAACAGATATAGTCAAACCCCAGGAATCATTGATCTCAGATTCAGGCTCGGAATAATCCTCGTCTTTAGAATTAATATTGTCATCATCAATATCTTCAATTTTATTTTTATCAATGGACTCACCGAAGCCCAAAGAAAGGTATTTACCGAAAATCTCATTAACCTGTTTTTTCTCATCCTCCGTAAGCTTCATACTCATACCGTTATCAAAACGCATAAGATTACCGCAATCGGAGTGATACTGAATCTCAACGCCGTCAACGTTCAAAAAGCAATCCATCAGACAGTTTGGAGCAGTCTGAACATAGCGGCTTTCATCCATAAAAAGATCTCGGATAACGTCAGCATCATCCTCATTTATAATAACAAAATTTTCCTGAGTTCTGTCAGAAAGAGTAATGCCTTGACCATAGACTTCTTCATCCGGAATCATGATATCATCCATAGAAGTCCCGTCCTTAACTTCTCCTCCACCCTGCTGTATCGATAAGTCATCACCTGAAACAACATCCTGAGATTGACCGTTTTGACAAGCTGAAGCTGACAGACACAAAGCTGAAAGAATTATCAAAAAAACTCTCTTTTTCATAAAACAATACAAAATCCTTTCTAATATATATTTTCTGAATTCATAAGCAAATTTTTAACTTCATTTTGTTTGACGGTGAAATGGGAAAAAAGTTCCATAAAATAAAGAAAAAAATAATTTTTTTCAGAAAAGCACTTGTATTTATTTCTTTTATATGATATAATTAGCATATACAAAAAAACCTTTCATTTAAAGGAGTGTTAATTTTGGCTTATATCAGAGACAGACATGAAGAACTTACCGGTTTTCAGGAATCGGGAGATTTCAAAAAAATATTTGACGTACAGTGCGACTTCGTAATGGTTTACAGAATCAACGAAACCCTTGCACAGAGAATCAAGGATTACCGCGATGCAGGATATGTTATACACCTGATGTCAGGTATTTCCTGGGGTTACTATGCAGATTACCTTTACGGGAAATGGGATGGAATTGACCATTGGGACGAAGCTCAGGAAGACAGATACGGCAACAGAATCATGCACGGCAAAGACTGCCCCTACATGGTTCCCAGTATAACATTCGCGGACTATCTGACTGAAAAACTCAAAATTGCCGTTGATCTTGGGGTAGAAGCTATCCATGTTGAAGAACCCGAATTCTGGGACAGAGGAGGTTATTCCCCCGCATTCAAGCGCGAATATCAGATGTATTATAAAAAGCCCTGGGAAGCGCCCCACTCTTCCATTGATGCAAGATATAAATGCGCACGTCTGAAAGCTTATCTTTACAAAAGAACGATTGACAGAGTAAGCTCTGCGATCAAAAACTATGCACTTACAAAATACAATAAACTTATCCGTTTCTATGTTCCTACACACAGTCTTCTTAACTACACACAATGGAAAATAGTAAGTCCCGAAGCATCACTTACTGAAGTTCCCACAGTTGACGGTTATATAGCACAGATCTGGACAGGAACATCCCGCGAAAAGAACGCATACGAAGGCGTTATAAAAGAAAGAACCTTTGAAACTGCATACCTTGAATACGGTGTAATGCAGGAACTTGTAAAGGGTACAGGCAGAAGAATGTGGTTCCTCCATGACCCCATTGAAGATATGGACTACTACGATTGGGACGATTACAGATATAACTATCTTAAAACCGTTTCAGCATCCATTCTTCATCCGAAGATAAACACTTTTGAAGTTTGTCCCTGGCCCCGCAGAGTATTCGGTGGTCAATACCCAAAGAATGACCCCAATGCAATAGACATTCCCGAAGAATATGCAACAGTTCTCAGCAACAACTTCCAGATGCTCGGTGACTTGGAACTTGGAGAATCCACAACTCCCGTTAAAACAGGTATACTCATAAGTGATACATCTCTTTACCAAAGAGGTTATCCCGACGGTATTTTAAAGAAAGTCAAGGCAAATGAAGTAGGAACAGTTCTCCGTACAACAGAGGAAGAGCTCCGCGAATTTGAAAATGTTCTTTTCAAAGGAAACGGTGACGATGAAATGAGATATAATTTCGAGATCACACAGATGCTCCCCGGATTCTACGGACTTAGTCTCCCCTTGCTCAAACACGGTATGCCCGTAAGACCCGTACTCCTTGACAATGCACGCAGATATCTCGGATATCTTGATGACTATGACGTTATCGTGATGAGTTACGAATTCTGCAAACCCGACTATCCTGAAGAAAATGCAGCTCTTGCAAACTGGGTACGTTCAGGCGGCACACTTATTTATGTTGGCGACGGCTTTGACCCATTCCATAAAATAGACAGCTTCTGGACAGACAAATACAATTCTGCAGCAGAACAGCTCTTTGATCTTCTTAACATCAAACCTCTTGAAGCAGGAGAATCGGGAATTTATAAGGTTGACAAGGGTTGCATCGCAATCTGGAACACTTCACCTTCCTCTTTCTGCTGGTCGAAAGAAAATGCAGAAGCATGGAGAAACTTCTTTACAAAAGCCATTGAAAGCATGGGATACAAATGGAACAGATCCAACTGTATTTCAGAACGCAGAGGCCCATATCTTGTAGCGGCAGTATTTGATGAAAACGAAAATACTACACCTTTTGAAGAAAAAGGTCTCTATTCCGATATGTACGACCCTGAATTCAAGATAATTAACGAGGTCAAACTTCTTCCCGGTCAGGATGGTCTCTTCTTCGATTACTCAAAGATAGAAGATATAGCACTCCGCGTTATTGGAACTTCCGCAAGAATATTCTCCATGGAAGAAAATGACAGAAAGATAGACATTGAATGCCAGTCTGCAGACCTAATAAAGACAAACTTAAGAATAAGAACACCTTACCCCGTAAAGACAGATTCAGAAGATCTGACTTGCGTATGTGACAACGAAAGTAAAACCGTTCTCATTTCCTACAAGAGCAAAGGTGAAAGAAAATCTTTCACTCTTGTAAAAGACGGAGAATGGAAATAAAAAGGAGAAAAAAGTATCATGAAAAAAATTTTAATAATATTAATAGCCGCACTATTAGTATTAACAGCTTCGTGCGATAACAAGGTTACAGAGAATAAAGATCAAAATCAAGATGTAGTTCAAGATCAAATTGAAGACACCTCTGAACCCGAACAGCCCGTTGAACCCGAACAGCCTGCTGAACCAGAACAGCCTGCTGAACCAGAACAGCCTGCTGAACCCGAACAACCCGTTGAACCCGAACAACCCGTTGAACCCGAACAGCCTGCTGAACCCGAACAACCCGTTGAACCAGAACAACCCGTTGAACCAGAACAACCCGTTGAACCAGAACAACCCGTGGAACCAGAACAGCCCGTGGAACCAGAACAGCCCGTGGAACCTGTAAAAAATATTAAAACACCTTCCGGTGCAGAACTGTTTGACGGAGCCGAAAACAAACTTGCAAATATTTCTTTCGAATTTGACAGTAACGGAAATATGCTCTCAAATACAACAACATGGCTTGAAGAATGCGGTGGTGGCTATCAGAAATCAATATACATATACGATGAAAACGGAAAGATTACAGAGGAAATCACTGAATATTCCCCCTCACATTCTACCTCTAAAAAATTCCTTTACAACGACAAAGGTTATGTTTCCGAAGAAATATTCAGTGAAACATTCGGCTTCAAATATACGTATGAATATGACTCAAAAGGTCGAGTTACTAAACAAACCATTACGGACACCGAGGGTTGGTCATTCTATTATACATACACATATAACAGTAATGGAAAGGTTGAAACAAAGAGTTACCATGCAAAGGATGGTACATTGCTTGATTCTTACAAGTACTACTACAACTCTGAAGGAAATATTTCAAAACAAGAAACTCAAATTGAATCATGGCAAACTACAGGATATGTACTCTTTTATTATTAATTGATATAACTGAAAGGATATAAAAAAATGACAGACAATTTAAAAGAAGCTTTATACACTAAAGTACCACTCAAATTCAACGAAAACGGAAAATATAAAATCCTTATGGTATCTGATATTCACGGTGGTGTAGGCTATGCGGCAAAGAAAACGGTTGCAGCACTCCAGGCACTTATAGACGTACATAAACCAGACCTCGTACTTCTCGGCGGTGACATCGCTGGCCCCGGTCGCATCCACATTGAAAACCAGGAGCAACTCAAAGAAATGCTTGATAAACTTGTTTCTCCTATGGAAAATGCAGGAATTCCCTGGGCTCACGTTTACGGAAACCATGACGACAACTATGGCCTTGCAAACAAAGACCATCAGCCAATTTATGAATCCTATCCCCATTGCGTTTCAAAAGCAGGTCCTGAAGATATCTCAGGTGTAGGTAACTACGTTCTTCCCATTTACGATAACAATGGAGAAAAGATCCTTTTCAACGTATTCGGTTTCGACTCCAACCATTCCATGCCCGAATTCGTAGAAGAAGTAGGTCTCCCCGCAAACACCCCATTCCACCATGCCACAACTTGTGCTGACGGTGATTACGATGGTATCCATTTCGATCAGGTTATGTGGTATTACAACACATCTGTTGAAATGGAAAAATACAACGGAGCCAAAATTCCCGCTTTGGCTTATATGCACATTCCCGTTCCCGAAATGGCATATGGTGCAGTAGACCGTACAAAATTTAAATACAAGGGTATGCAGGGTGAAAACGTAGCTTGTTCAATTATAAACTACGGTATGTGTGGCGCAGCTCTCCAAAGAGGAGATATCAAAGCTATGTGCTTCGGACACGACCACCACAACGATTTCAGAATGGACTATTCAGGAATCGAACTTTCCTACGACGCATTCCTCAGCTATCATGCATGCCATGAAAACGAAAGAAGAGGCGGAAGAATCTTCGAAATAGATGCAGCTAATCCCTGGGAGATCAAATCATACATGGTAAGAGTTCGTGATATTCTCGGTGAAGCAGGAGACTCCGAAAGCCCCATAAACATGGAGTAATAAAAAAATTCCGGGTTTAATATTTACGCTTCGGGGGAACTTTTTCACAAAGGGAAAGTTTCCCCAATGTCTTTACAAACCAATAAATTCATAGAAAAATGGAGAAAACTGTTATGATGAAAATAGGTGCAATTCCAAGCTCGTTCAGAGTTCCTTTTAAAGAGGCTGTCATCCGCGCAAAAGAAATAGGAATTCAAGGAATCCAGCCAATGGTCAGGCTTAAAGATGAAATTAACCCAACGCTGTCTAAAGACGAAAGAAAAGCCGTTTTGAAATATATCAAAGACAACGGTCTGGAAGTTTCAGCCGTTTGCGGAGATTTCGGTGCGGCTTATTTCTCCCAAAAAGCAGGCGAAAACGACGATTCCGTAAAACTCATGATGTCAATGATGGATCTTGCAGTTGATCTTGGAACAAATATAATCACAACCCACATCGGTCAAGTACCTGAAGATGAGAACTGCGAAAAATACGCAAATATCGTAAATACCATTGAAAGATTGGGCAAATACGGTGAACAGATCGGCGTTATGTTCGCAACGGAAATAGGTCCCGAAATGGCAATCAAGCTCAAAGGGATTCTTGACAAAGCAAACACAAAGAACGCAAAAGTAAATCTTGACCCCGCAAACTTTGTAATGTGTGCAGGTCAGGATCCTGTTGAGGCTGTTTATATTCATAAAGATTATATAGTTCCCACCCATGCAAAAGACGGTCTCAAAACTTATGACGGTACAAACGGTGAAAGACCTCTCGGACAGGGAGTTGTTCCTTTTAATAAATATCTTACAGCACTCAAAGATATCGGTTATGACGGTTTTCTCACAATAGAGCGTGAAGTCGGTGAAAACCCGACAGCAGACATAAAACTGGCGCATGACTATCTTGTTGAATGTCTGAAAAGGATATATTAAAAACATCACTTGTATCATAAACAATTAAACTTAAAGGAGCTTACATCAATGATGAATATAAACATAAACGAAGAAATGCAAACCAAAATTCCACTCAGATTTAAAGCAGACGGTTCTTTTAAAATCCTTATGATATCCGACATTCATGGTGGAGCAGGTTACGACAAAGAAAATACAGTTCCTGCAATTCAGGCTCTTATTGACAGAACAAAACCTGACCTTGTTCTTTTAGGTGGAGATACTGCAGGTCCCGGTTATATACATATCGAAAATCAGGAACAGCTTAAAGAAATGCTTGACAGCATGGTTTCTCCAATGGAAAACGCAGGTATTCCCTGGGCTCATGTTTACGGAAACCATGACGACAACTACGGTCTTGACAATAAAGATCATCAGCCTGTTTACGAATCCTACCCCCATTGCGTTTCAAAAGCAGGACCGGAAGAGCTTTGGGGCTGCGGAAACTATGTATTGCCTATTTACGATGAAAAGGGTGAAAAGATACTTTTCAATGTATTCGGATTTGACTCACACCACGGTATGAAAGATTTCAAAAAAGACTTCGGTCTTCCCGACGAAACACAGTTCTACGCCTGCGGAAACGGTGAAAACGGTAACGGTGACACCATAAGATTCAATCAGCTCATGTGGTATTGGAATGTTTCCGAAGAAATGGAAAAGATCAACGGTGCAAAAATTCCGGCATTGGCATATATGCACATTCCTCTTCCCGAACATGACCTTGTAACAAGATACCGTGACAGAAGCAAATTTGAGGGAAATCAGATTCAGGATGTTTCCTGTACTCCGTTGAATTCGGGAGCTTTTTCTACATTCCTTCAAAGAGGCGATGTAAAAGCCATAGTTTGCGGTCATGACCATGAAAATGATTTCAGCGCTAAATACTGCGGTATCACCCTTGCGTTTGACGGATTCCTCAGCTACCATGCTTGTCATAACGAAAATATCCGCGGAGGCAGAATTTTCGAACTCAACGCAGAAAATCCCGCAGAATTCAAAACATACATGGTAAGAGTAAAAGATTGTTGATCATTATAATATATAACCCCCTTCCGACGATTGTTTTTGCCGGAAGGGGGTTTGCTTAAAACAGTTCTTTTATATCCATGTATGAAAACACTTGATCCGCATTATCCCAAAGATAGGTCTTACCCTGAAGACTGCAGTCTATAAAATCAAAGAATCTGCAGAAATCGTTAAAAGTATGGGCATGAGCTCCATAGCGGCACGAAAGAACGATATGATCTTCGACACCAAGAAACTTAAATATCTCTTTTGCTGCCTTATGAGTGATATAAGTCCCTCTCGGATTTGCCCATATATCGTCAACGCTTATAGACTCAAAAAGATAACGGGGAGCTACAGCCGCTTTCATGAAATGCATATCAAAAGGAAGCTCATTTTCTCTGCCTATAAATTCAGAAATATCCTTCCCATCGTTTCCCAGCCAGTATGGTACGGGGCCGAGCATATCAACAAGATTTTCACAGCGAGGATCCAAGAAATCCGTATCCTTGACTTTTTCAGAATCAAATATTTGTTCATAACGGAAACATCCCGATCCTGCAAAGCCTGAACAGCTTGATTGAATAAATTTAATTCTTTCATCAGTTGCTGCTGCCCATAAAGTTGTTTTACCACCGCGAGAATGTCCTGCAATGGCGATATTTTCGGTATTTACGCCAATAATCTCAAGGGCATCAATACATCTTTGATATCCCCATGCCCACGCAGCGATAGCACTGAATTTAAGTTTGGGATAAATGAGATAAAGTCCATGATTTCTGTCTATTCTGTAGTTATCCCCCGCAAGAACACAACGGTTAAACTTAACAACAGTTATACCGCGTTTTTTCGCTTCATTTACAACATCCTCATTGCAGTAAAACAAGTCCCCACAAATAAGTACAGGTCCATTTTCCTTTTCAGCCCTAAGTATCTGCATTTCAAAGGAAAGAGTTTTTTCGGATGTTCCGACAGTTACAAGATAATTTCCCGCCCCCGCATAAGTTGATTGCACGTTTACAGTTTCGGGCTTAGGCGGCATGCCACCGCAAAGCAAAGGTAATGTTTTTTCAAGAAGGAACTCTCTCTGAGCATTCCAATCCTGACCATCTGTCATTCGGTGTCCATCGCGCATTTCAAAAGCATCCGGAAGCTTCCCGAATATTTTATCATGTGAAATATCTTTATACATAATTAATCACCTTTTACTATTAAAAAAAACGGTGAAACAAAAAGCCTCACCGTTTTTTTCTCTTTGAATTATTCTTCGTCAGCTTTATCTTCTGCAGCAGGTTCTTCTGCACAGCAGTCTTCACAGCAACATTCGGAAGATTCTTCTTCACAACCGCAGCAGCAACCGCATTCTTCATGCTCTACAGCAAGATAGTCGGGTTCGCAGCAATCACAATCTTCTTCACAGCAACCGTCTTCACAGTCTTCACAATCGCAGCAGTTATATTCTTCAAGCTCTTTAAGCTCCTTCATGTATTTAACAGCTTTGTATGCTGCATATGCTGCACCTGCAAGTGCAAGACCTGTTGCCATACCAAGTACGAATTCAGTTTTCTTTCCCATTGTAATTTTCCTTTCTTATATTTGATTTGGTTATAAGAATATTATACCTTGATTTTATTTCATTGTCAACACGTTTCGTAAAAAGTGCAAATAATGTTGATTTTATCATACAATTTTCTTTAACTCTTTTATCATTTCCGCAAGTTTCCCCTGTTCAAAGGGAAGTTTGAACCCTGCATTCTTAACAAGCTCAACAAAAGTCTTTGAACCGCCTGCCTTAAGGAAATTATCATAATTTGCAAATGCTTTACTGTAATCAGCCTTTGACTGAATAAGAAAATCAAAAGCGATAGTCTGAGCAAGACAATAATCAATATAATAGAAAGGTCTTTCATAAATATGGCTCTGATACTGCCATCTGCCGCCCTCTTCCATATAAGTTATACCCTCGTTGGAAAGATAAGGTCTGAAAACACTTTCAAGCTCAAGCCAAAGAACTTTTCTCTCAGCAGGAGTCATATCGGGTTTTTCATAAACTTTCTGTTGGAAGTAGTCAACCATCGTACCGTAAGGCAAGAATGTTATTGCATTAAGCAAGTGCATATGTCTGTAATCATCAGCTTTATCTCCAAAGAAAAGATCCATCCATTTCCAAGCAAAGAATTCCATTGACATTGAATGAACTTCGCAAGTCTCCATACCGCCCTGACGTAATTCCAAAGGAATATCGGAATTCATAGCCTTATAGGAAGCTATGGCATGGCCTGCCTCGTGCGTAAGAACATCAACATCCCCGGAAGTACCGTCAAAATTTGCAAAAACAAACGGCATTTTATATGAAGGAAGCTCCGTGCAATAGCCACCGTTACTCTTTCCTTCTCGCGCAATAACATCAAACAAGTCGTGTTCAAGCATAAATCTTATGAATTCCCCTGTTTCGGGAGACATTTCTTCATACATTTTTTTACCGTTGGCAAACATTTCTTCCGCAGAGCCTACAGGTTGGGGATTTCCCTCTTTGATATAAATGTTGTCATCATAAAGCATTACTCTGTCAATACCAAGCTCTTCGGCAAGCTGTTTTTTAATCTCACAAACAAAGGGAACCCAATCTTTTATAAGTTGTTCTCTGAAAGCCGCAATATCTTCGGGGGAATAACAGTTTCTGCCCATTCGGTAATAACCAAGCTCAACGTAGTTCTTATAACCCATTTTCTGAGCCATTCTATGACGGACTTTAACCATGCGGTCATAAATATCGTCGAACTTCTCACCGTTTTCCTTCATAAATTCACCGTGAGCATTGAAAGCCTGACGGCGAACTTCTCTGTCGGGACTGTCCTTATATTTTCCCAACTGAGAAATATTCAATATCTCACCGTTAAAGGGAATTTTTGCAGATGAAAGAAGTCTCTTGTACTCGGTCTGAAGCTTGTTTTCTTCAATACATTCTTCCTCGATTATGGGATCATAAGATTTTTTAAGTATCTCATAATTTGTAAAAATAAGCGGAGAGAAAACTTCTTCAAGGTATTTTCTGTGGGGCGATTTCAGCAAAGCTTCCGCAAAAACAGTTTTCAGACCCGTCATCACGGGTTCAGCTTCATTATAGAAATCCATTTCTCCAACATAGAATTCATCGTTTGTGTTCAATGTAAATCTTACATAAGCCAAAGACGCCATTGTGGAAACATCTTCATCGATCTTGTTCAATTTTCTGTAAATATCAGCTTGTTCTTCTGCGGTAACTCCTTCTTTTGTAAAAGCGTCCGTAAGCTCCTTATACACAGCCTTTAAAGCTTCAACATCGGGACGTGTATATTTAATTTCCGAAATTTTCATTTGTATACCCTCTTTTGAAATATGATATATTCAGTATACCATACTATTATGAAAAAATCAAGACCCTCAAAGAAATCAAACAAGTTTTCAAAAGACTTTTACATCAACAACCTTAGTTTTTCTATTATTTTTTTCTCTTTTCGGGAAACCTGAACTTGAGTTATCCCCAAAATTCCCGCAGTTTCCTGTTGAGTTTTTGAAAGAAAATAACGGAGAGAAATAAGTTTCCGCTCATCATCCGAAAGAGCTCTCAATGAATCTTTCAAAGCCATTTTATCTATATCGGGCAAGCTGCCCTCATCTCCCAGAACATCTGAAAGATACATATCTCCCTCGGAGTTTATTGGGGTATCCAAGGATTCGGGAATTGCTGAAGACTCCAAAGCCATGATAATATCTTCACGCGAAATATCGGTAGCATCTTCCAACTCTGAAAGTGTGGGTTCCCGCCCGAATTTCAAAGTCAACGCTTCATTTGTCCTGCGTATCACAAGATTCTGTTCTTTAAGCTTTCTGCCGACTTTTAAAGGACCGTCATCACGAAGGAACTTACGCATCTCCCCTATTATCATGGGGACAGCATAAGTGCTGAAAACAACGCCTCTGCTCATATCAAAACGCCTTATGGCTTTCAGCAAACCTATAGACCCTATCTGGCAAAGATCTTCAAAATCCGACCCAAATGAAGAATAACGCAAGAGTCTATATGCAGAAGCTCGAACCAGCCCCATATTATCCTCTAATATTTTAGACTCAAGAAACTCTTCACCGTTTTTATACCTCCCCATAAGCTCCGCACTTTTATATTCCGCTACGGTCTCGGACATAATATTTTCTCCATGGTAACTATTGTGCCTCTGTTCTGAACGGAGCGAACTCTTAATTTATCTGAAAAAGTCTGCATGATAGTAAAACCCATTCCCGCCCTATCCTCAGAACCCGTCGTAAAACACGCTTCCATGGCTTTTTTGATATCGGGGATTCCCACACCTCTGTCTTTTACCGTAATTCGCACACGACGATTCTCATATATGTATACGGTTATAATTATCTCACCGTCTCTATCAGCATAACCGTGAACGATACTGTTAGTTACAGCCTCCGAAACTATTGTTTTTATATCGGAGATTTCTTCCAATGTGGGGTCAAGCTGAGAAATAAACGAAGCAGTACTCACCCTCGCAAAGCTTTCATTTACACTCCTGCTTGGAAATGTTATCTGCATTTTATTTAATAAACTCATTTTGATTCAACTTCCTTTCTTCCAATAATATTCCAAACTCCCGAAAGATCAAATATTCTTGATATCTGAGGACTTACCTTTGCCAACGTAACCGTTCCACCGTACTGTTTCATAAGTTTATATCTTCCTAAAACAATAGCAATTCCGCTGCTGTCACAAAATGTAACCTGCGAAAAGTCCAAAATAAGCTTTTTGGGAATATACTTAAATATAAGCTCATCCGTTTGTGTACGGATATCAACTGAACTATGATGGTCTATATCTCCTTTTATCATCACGGTCAGTTCTTTTTTTTCATCAATACTGTAACCGATCATTTTTATACCTCCGTGTAATTAGTAATGCGGTATATGGTATTGTATACCATTTCAATCAAAAAAATACTCGAAAAACGTCGTTTAAATATAAATATAATATTTTCTTCAAATTCCAAAAACTTGTCAAGATTACTCCCCAATATTTTACTTGACTTAAACGAGATTATATGTTAAACTGTATTAGTTAGAAAACTAATCATTATGAAAGGGGAAAAATATGAACTCAAAAGACGAAAATGACAGACCTCCGAGACGATGTCAAAACCATGAACATACGCACAGAGATCTGACAGAAGCTCCGATGGGCATTATTCTCAGACACGCAGAGCATACACACGATATGCACGTCAGAGAAAGACTTGATACCTGCGGTATTCCCAAAGCTTTCGGACCTTTCCTTATGACGATAGCAAAAAACGAAGGCTCAACTCAAGCGGAAATTGCAGATAAAATGCACTTTACAGCGGCAACCGTCAGCGTAACCTTACAGAAAATGCTGGATTCGGGATATATCTTCAAAACAGCAGACGATTCCGACAGCAGACAAGTCAGGATATTTCTGACAGACAAAGGTCGGGAAAAATCACAGGAAATGCGCTTAATTTTCAAGGAACTGGAAGAAAAGCTTGTGGAAAACCTCACCGATGAAGAACGAAGCGAACTGCGCAGATTGCTGTTAAAAATAACAATTAAAAATTAAACTAAGGAGATCTTTCATCAAATGAAACTATCTAAATACCTTAAGCCCTATATCGGGTACATACTCCTTGCACCGACATTGATGATAATTGAGGTATGTATGGACCTTTTACAGCCGGCAATGATGTCTACGATCGTTGACGACGGTATTTTGGGCATAAACGCTTCAGGTACTTACGGAAATATGGACATAATCCTGACTACCTGTATCAAAATGCTGATATTTGCACTTATAGGTGCTGTAGGCGGTATCGGCTGTACATATTTTTCAACAAAGGCATCTCAGAATTTCGGTGCAGACCTGAGAGCTGATCTTTTCAGAAAAGTGGAAAGCTTTTCTTTTGCGGAAACAGATAAATTCTCAACAGGCTCCCTTGTAACAAGAACAACAAATGACGTAAACCAATTACAAAACATGGTTCTTATGGCATTGCGTATGTTTGTAAGAACACCGATGCAATGTATCGGCGGTATAATTATGGCAATATCAATAAACCCCCAATTCGGTCTTATCCTGTTGATACTTATGCCAATACTTATTGCCCTCGTTATTTTCTTCATAACAAAAACAAGCCCTCTGTTCGGAAAACTTCAACAGAAGCTTGACCGCCTTAACGGAATCATGCAAGAAAATCTCTCAGGTGTACGCGTAGTTAAAGCATATGTAAGAGAACAACACGAAGTAAATAAATTCGTAGACGCAAACGACGACTACACAGGTGTGTCTCTTAAAGTTATGCGTCTTATGGCAGCCCTCTCACCTATTATGATGATAATAATGAATGCGGCTACCATAGCTGTTATTTACATTGGATCTCTTCAAATTGAAGCAAGCGTATTAGGTGTCGGTGAAGTAATGGCGGTTGTTACATACATGACTCAGATACTTATGAGCATGATGATGATGTCTATGATGTTCATGAGTGTTTCCAGAGCAAAAGCTTCTTACCAAAGAATCAAAGCCGTTATGGATACAAATACATCTATTTACTCAGGAAACGAAGATGATAAGCATGTTGAAAACGGCACGATCGAATTCAAAAATGTATCGTTCAAATATCCTTTGGCTGTCGGTGAACCGGTTATAAAAAATGTAAATCTCACAATTAACGCAGGTGAAACTGTCGCATTCTTAGGTTCAACAGGTTCAGGTAAATCATCTCTTGTAAACCTGATTCCGAGATTCTATGATGTCACCGAAGGTCAGATTCTTGTTGACGGTGTTGATGTTAAAGATTACGAACTTGATAATTTACGTTCCGGAATAGGTATGGTTCTCCAGGAAGCAATTCTTTTCAGCGGAACTATAATGGAAAACATCAAATGGGGTAACCCCAACGCAACAGATGAAGAAGCAATTGAAGCCGCTAAAATAGCGCAGGCTGACGACTATATATCTTCTTTCCCCGAAGGCTACAATACAATGTTGGGTCAAAGAGGTCTCACACTTTCAGGCGGTCAGAAACAAAGACTTTCTATCTCCCGTGCGGTCTTAAAAAAGCCTAAAATACTTATTCTTGACGACAGCACCTCAGCTTTGGATATGGGTACTGAAGCAAGACTTCAAAAAGCACTTAAAGAAACAATGGTAAATATGACCTCAATCATAATCGCTCAAAGAATCTCTTCTGTAATGTACGCAGATAAAATAGTTGTTTTGGAAAAAGGCGAAGTTGCAGCTGTGGGTACACATGATGAGCTCATGAAGACAAGCGAAATTTACCAGGATATCTATTCATCCCAGGTAGGCGAAGGAGGCGTTGACAATGGCTGAAAATAAAGCCCCACAGCAAGTACATATGGGTCCTCCGGGAAGACCCGGTGGTGGAAGACCCGGTGGTCCAATGGGTATGGGAATGCCCAAGGAAAAACCAAAAAACAGCAAAAAAACTCTTCTCAGACTCCTTTCTTATTTAGGCAAAAGCAAGGCTCTCCTTATCGGAGTAATCACAATGGTCCTTCTTGTTACACTTACACATCTTATAAGCCCTGTCCTGCAACGAGAAGCCTTTGACACAATGACGATAACAGAAACAAATCTTACAATAAATTTCGATAAACTCATTAACATTCTAATTTTAATGGGAATAGTTTTTGTTATCGGTGTCTTTTTCAACTTTTTCCAAGGTTGGCTATCCGCAACTCTCTCACAACAAACAGTTCGCAAAATGAGAAATGACCTTTTCTCAAAAATGTCAAAATTACCGGTCAAATACTTCGACACTCATACTCACGGCGAACTCATGAGCAGACTCACAAACGACGTTGATAACGTGTCAAACACACTGTCCCAGAGCCTTTCTACTTTAATATCAAGTGCGTTGACAATAATTGGTTCACTTTCAATGATGCTCTGGTTCAGCCCCTTGATGACACTAATATCATTACTTGCAATACCCTTAGGGCTGTGGCTTGTAAATATGATCTCAAAGAAGACCAGAAAATATTTCAAAAGACAGCAGGAATCCCTCGGTAATCTGAACGGACATATCGAAGAAATGATAACAGGTCAAAAAACAGTTCTTGCATTCTCAAGAACAGGAATAGTAATTGACGAATTCGACGAGATAAACAAAAAGCTTCGCAATTACAGTATTCAGGCTCAGATATGGGGCGGTATTGTAGGTCCTGTGATGAACATGATCGGTAACATCAGCTTTACATTGGTTGCAATCTCAGGCGGTCTTCTTGCGGCTAACGGAATAATCACAGTCGGTACTATCCAATTATTCGTTCAATATTCAAAACAGTTTACACGTCCTGTCAGCGAAGTTGCAAACCAATACGCAATGATACAGTCAGCCCTCTCCGGTGCGGAACGTGTATTTGAAGTTATGGATACAATCCCCGAAGAAGACAACGGAAAGAATAATCCCTTTGAAGTTTCCGAGGTTAAAGGAAACGTCTACTTTGAAAACGTAAACTTCGGATATACCGAAGAAAAGCTTGTACTCAAGGATTTCAGCATAGATGTAAAAGCAGGTGAAAAAATAGCCCTTGTAGGACCTACAGGTGCAGGCAAAACGACGGTCGTAAACCTTATCACAAGATTCTATGATATCAACAGCGGACTGATAACCCTTGATGGGGTAAATATTGAAGAGCTGCCCAAAGACGGACTCAGAAGTTCTATAGGTATCGTACTTCAGGATACAGTCCTATTCACGGGAACTATCAAGGATAACATCAGATTCGGAAGACTTGATGCGACTGATGAAGAAATCGTCGCTGCTGCAAAAATGGCATATGCAGACGAATTCATCTCACGCTTACCCGATGGCTATGATACAGAGCTTTCAGAACAAGGAAGCAACCTCAGCCAAGGTCAGAGACAGCTCCTTTCAATAGCGAGAGCAATTCTTGCAGATCCCAAGATACTCATTCTTGACGAAGCAACATCTTCAATAGATACAAGAACTGAAATGCATATTCAAAAAGCAATGATAGCCCTGATGAAAGGAAGAACAAGCTTTATCATAGCACACAGACTTTCAACCATAAGAGATGCAAATGTTATTTTGGTTCTTGACGGTGGTCGAATAGTTGAAAAAGGCAGCCATGCTTCTCTTCTCAAACAAAACGGGCATTACAAAAAATTATATGAAATGCAGTTCTCAAGAACTTAATTCTGCAATTTAATATTAAAAAATAACAGGAGAAACATTTTTATAAAAAAGTTTCTCCTGTTACGACTAATGTAAAGTAAAACTCCTTTACATACGATTATACATGTGTTTTTTTATATTTTCCTGTTTCTTTTAAAATCTCTCATTTTAGCATTTTCTTATCAATTTCAATCTTAATTAAAAAATAAAATAGTCAATCACCCTGTGGAAAACTATTCCTTGTAAACTATAACTGACAAAAAAACCTGCAAACAAGCAGAAATTTTATAATTAAAAATCCGTTGCAAACGCAACGGAGAGCTATTTCTCAACTTATAAGAAAATGCTGTTTAATAAAATGAATTATTTTTTATTTCAAAATCCATATGTGTAAAGCCATATACATTTACACGATTCAATAAATACAAAATCTGACATTATAATCGTCAAAAGCAGTTTTTCACATAAAGACAGGGGACTTAAAAAAGCCCCCACAATAATATAAAATTATTCATATCCAAAAACTAAAACTGTATTTAGATGATAGTTATATCACATTCAGTTTTCGGTTCCCTCTTTGTATCCAAAATAATTTCGCCGATAGATTTCGCCTTGATAAAACCATTGACAGGATTTTTCACGCTGATTATATGGCTGTCTACAGTTGCTTCAACCTCGCTGTTTTCAAAAGCAAAATCAGCATCAACCATCTCACAGTCCTCAAGAACCAATCCCTTACAATAACAAAGAGGTTGTGTCCCAACGATCTTACAGCGCACAAGCTTAAGGTTTTCTGAATACCATCCCAAATATTCACCTTGAACGAGAGAGTCTTCAACCGTAACATTTTTACAGTGCCAGAAAGCATCTTTTGTTCTCAACTCACAGTTTTTCAAAACCGCATTTTCTATGTACTGAAACGAATATTTGCCCTTAAGAGAAAGTTTATTGAATTCCGCATTTTTGCATTCAAAGAACGGATACATTGATTCAAGTGTGCAATTATCTATTTTCAGTCCTCTGCAACGCCATCCGAATTCTTCAGAAACGATCTCACAGTTTTTCATTACAGTATCATCACATTCCCTGAGGGCTTTTATGCCACCGAGAGCACTGTCTTCCAAAGTGATATTCTTATCATACCAAAGAGCAGCTCTGCAAGTATCCGTAAGCTTACTGTTTTTTACAACCCCACCTGTTACATGCCAGAATGGATATCTGAGACGAAACTCGCAGTTTACAACTGTTATATTACGGCATTCTTTAAGGGCAGACTCTCCGTCTGCAGGTCCGTCAAACAAACAGTTTAAAACTGAAGAATCCTCAATTCCATATAAAGCTCTTTCTTCATCATACGTCCTATCTCTGTATATCATAATTATGAATCCCTTATTTCTACTGTTTTTATACATTATACCACTTTTTCCAATGAAATTCAAGACCTTGAACAAATATATTTTTTTTATCCATAAAAAGTGTCAGATTGAAAAGCCAATCCAACACTTTTTTTCTTATTCTTTATACTGTTCCATTTCTTCCTGGATCATCTTCAACTTACTGTTTATTTTTTCAAAGGTACTATAAAAATTCTCAAGCTCTTCAGCAGAAAGTCCGTCCTCACATTTATTTAAAATTTCAACAATCATCTGATTTATCGCCGTATAAACCTCATACCCTTTGGGTGTAATAACATAACGGATCTTATATTTACGACTACCGTTTTTCTTATCAGCGGAAATATAACCAACCCGTTGAAGATATGCAATAACTTTTGATATCTGTGACTTATCTTCCTTACAAAGTTCACAAAGCTCCAATGCTGTCTGACCTTCGGGATTTTTACCAATATAATAAATACACATTACATGGGAACCTTTTAATCCGAAAGTATTCATTTCATATGCTTTTATCCTGATGACGTACTTATACGCTAAAACAATATTTGATGTAAATTCCTCGAACCTGCGAATCATAATATTTTCCTGCTTTCATAATTCTTTATATTTACATTATATATAAAAATTGTTGCCTTGTCAACAATTTTTTTGTTAGTTCATAAAAATTCAAAAGATATTTTTATTATAGCACGTTTTATGGTTGACTTTTGGCGTTTTTAGGTGTATAATTTATGTTGGTAGGATTTTCTCAAAAACGGAGGTAGAATTTAATGTCAGATAAAAAGAAAAATCTAAATATGCTTGAAGGTCCTCTTTTAAGTAAAATTATAATATTCACTCTGCCACTTATGGTAACAAATCTTTTGCAGGTCTGCTACTCTGCCGCAGATATGATAATCGTAGGTCTTTCCGGGGTGGAAGGTGCTATCGGAGCTATCGGTACAACGGGTGCTTTAATAAATCTTGTGGTTAACGTATTTATCGGATTTTCGGTAGGTACGAATGTTATCGTAGCAAGAAATATCGGACGTGGAGACAAAAAAGCTACTGAAAAGGCTGTCCATACATCTGTTTTATTCGCATTGATCTGCGGTATTATCTGTGCTGTAGTAGGTCTTTTCGTAAGCAGACCCATATTGGCAATGATGGGTAATGAGGGACATATTCTCGAACTTTCTTCCTTGTACACAAAAATATATTTTCTCGGAGCTCCTTTCCTTGCAATGACAAACTACCTCATAGCGATACTCAGAGCAAAGGGAGACACTAAAACCCCGCTTTTTATACTTTCAGCATCGGGACTTTTAAATGTAATGTTAAATCTCTTTTTTGTACTCGTTTTCAAAATGTCCGTTGACGGAGTTGCCCTTGCAACCCTTCTTTCAAATGTATTATCAATGACACTTTTATTTATAAAGCTTTTGAAGGATGACAGTTGGTGCAAGCTCCAATGGAACAAATTCAAAATGAGCAAAACAGCAATCATCGACATAATTACTGTAGGGCTACCCGCTGGAATTCAAGGGGCATTATTCTCAATTTCAAATATCCTGATACAGTCCTCACTTATAGGTATAAACAACACTCTCTGCCCCGGTGGCTCTGCTGTCATTGACGGACACGCCGCATCGGGAAGTCTTGAAGGCTTTGCATATACCGCAACGAACTCGGTTTGTCAAGCGGCTACAACCTTTACAAGTCAGCATTTCGGTGCTCGTAAATTTAAGCGTATTGGTCTCGTAATGCGTGACTGCTATATTGTTACCGGTATCGTTGCTCTTATATGTACAAGTGTTATTTTCGGTTTTAAAGATATTCTTATCGGTCTGTATGTTTCCGAACCATTAGCAGTCGAAACTGCATTGATCAGAAATTATATTCTTATTATTCCGTATTTTACTCTTGCTTTTATGGAAGTCGGTTCCGGTGTTGTAAGAGGATTAGGTCGTTCAATTACTTCAACCGTAGTTTCACTGATCGGTTCTTGCTTGCTTAGAGTCGTTTGGATCTATACTGTTTTCCAAGCTTTCCCTACACTTGAAGTTCTTTATTTGTCCTATCCGATTTCCTGGAGCTTGACAGCTCTGTTCCAGTTCATAGTAGCAATAACAACAAGAAGAAAATATATGAAAGAAATTCCCACTGTTGGAGAATAGGAGTAGATATATGAAAGTACTGAACAAAGAATTATTAACAAAAACATTAAATGACAGAACTGCCGAAGAAGTAAAAGAAGGCAAAGTCGGTGGTTCATCAATTGCTGTTACACAAAACGGTGAACTGATTTATAAAAATCATTTTGGAATGCAGAACCTGAATAAAAAGATTCCTGTAACAGACAATACGCTTTTCAGGCTGGCATCAATGACAAAACCCATAACAGCTTTTGCAACAGTTATGGAAATGGATAGAGGACATCTTGATCTTTTCGATCCCGTTGAAAAATATCTTCCTAAATACAAGGACTTATATCTGGGGAAGATTGACGAAAACGGTGAGATCATAAAAACTGAGAAGGTCAAAACAAAGCTCCGCGTAATACATCTTCTTACCCATTCAAGCGGCATTGGAGCTTCCGACGAATTTGGTTTCAAAGTAGCGGATAACTTCAAAGATGACCCTCGCAAACATATTTTCAGAGAAGCAGTTGATGCATACCCTGAATTCCCATTATCCTTTGAGCCATATTCACAGCAAAGCTACAGCGCTGTTTGGGGCTTCGATATTCTCGGAAGAATAATTGAAGAAACTTCAGGAAAATGCTACAGCGATTACCTCAAAGAGGAAATATTCACACCTCTTGAAATGAAAGATACGACATTCTACCCCACACAGGAGCAGTGGGATAGACTCATATACCTACATAATAGAGACAAGGAAGGAAAATGCTTTGCTGAGGCTCAAAATCAGGGATGTGTATTTGCAGATCATAAATGCACAGCAACTTGTGGAGGTGCAGGTCTTGCAGGATCTATGGCTGATTATCTCAATTTCTGCGAAATGCTTCTGAATGAAGGAAACTTCCACGGAAATCAAATAGTACGTCCCGAAAGCGTAAGATCTATATCCATACCTCATATAACGGAAAGAATTATGGATCCCTGCGGAATTTGGGGTCTCGGTATGCGCGTAATGGACAATGATGCCCACAATGCGTTCCCCAAAGGTGTTTACGGTTGGGCAGGAGCATACGGCACCCATTTTTGGATTGACCCTGCAAACAAGATAACCGCGGTTTATATGAAAAACAGCGTTTACGACGGAGCATTCGGAGTTTCCGTGAGTACTTTTGAAAAAGACGTTTATGCTTGTCTTGAAAAATAAAATCATGAGAAATCTTTAAATTAAAAGGAGACTTCACCTATGAACAATATCTTTCCCCAAATGTTCGGACTATCAAAATTAAGTAATTGCGAATCAAGATCTATTTCCGCTGAGAACTTCACAGGCGAAAAAGGTAAAGGCGGAATGGCGGAAACAGGTACAGGCGCAAACTGTGCCCGCGACTTAGGAAAAGGTTGGAAAATTTCACCGTCCATTGAAATAAAAGCAGGCGAAACCTTTGAAATTGCCAATATCAAGGAATCGGGTATTATAAAACATATCTGGATGACAGACAGCAGCAGCGGAAACAGAGACCTCATCATCAGAATGTATTGGGATGACAGCGATACCCCCTCCGTAGAAGTTCCCCTTGGAGATTTTTTTGCAAATGCTTTATACGGAGGCTATACTCAGGTAACCTCCCTTGCCGTATGCGTAAACCCCAAAAGAGGCTTCAACTGTTATTGGGATATGCCTTTCCGTAAAAACTGCCGAATTACTATCGAAAACATACATACAGCCCCAATAATTCTGTATTATCAGATAGATTATGTTTTAACAGAAGTTCCTGAAGACTGCGGCTATTTCCACGCACAGTTCAGAAGAACAAATCCCCTACCCTACAAAGAAGTCTACACCCTTTTGGATAACGTTCAGGGCAACGGACATTATGTGGGAACGTATATGTTCTGGGGCGTAAACAATAATAACTGGTGGGGCGAAGGCGAAATAAAATTCTACCTTGACGGAGATACAGATTATCCCACAATCTGCGGAACAGGAACAGAAGACTATTTCTGCGGTGCATACGACTGGGATGTAGACGGAAAGTATGTTGAATACTGCACACCCTATGCAGGTATGCCTAAAGTTATAAGACCAAACGGATTGTATTCCGCAAACACCAGATTCTCTCTTTACAGGTGGCACATCTGCGACCCCATCTACTTTAAAAAGGACATCAAAGTAACCATTCAAGCCCTCGGTTGGAGAAAAGACGGCAGATATTTACCCTTACAGGACGATATTTCCTCTGTATCATTCTGGTATCAGGACTCTATCTGCAAAACATTCCCCAAATTCCCAACAGCAGATGAATTGGAGATCATATAAAAAATCACATCTCAAAGTTCATATAACACAAAACAGCACCCCGATCTTAATTTCGGAGTGCTGTTCATTTTTAAATCAATCAATTCTTCCCATTTTATCAAAGGGGATAAGCTCAAAATCGGGGATAAGCTTTTTTACCGCAGAGTTTTCACACATTGTATAATCACCATTATGCCATTGGGGTAAATCGCTGAAATCATTGTAAATGACAAAGTTATTTTTCAAATCACAGTAATCCGCCAAGTCAAATTCAAGTCTGAAAAAATAATCCACATCATCCCATTCAAAGCTTCCCTCAGGAATATCGAAATATGCAATGTTATTATAAACCGCACCTGTGGGGTTTGGCATATACATGGGGTCATCAATATATTCGCTATTAGGTGTAGTATAAAGAATAAGTCCTTCATATTCAGGGAAAGCTTTCATCCAAACCTCATTTTCAAGATAAGGCTTAAGCTCTTCTGACATTGGTCCAACATGGCTGAACCAAGCATTATGATAATTCTTAGTATACTGCCTCATTCTTGCATCATGATGTATGGGAGAACCTGTATTTATCATTACATTATTATACGCATAGCAGTCCCTGCCGCCGCCAATAAGGATGCCGTAGGACGGAACATTTACAATGAGGTTTCCGTATGCCTTCTGACCTGAAAGACCGTCATCCCAATATATACCTGTTGCAAAAGTTCCCTTATGGCTGATATCGTGAATATAGTTATATCTGACTTCGCAGTCATAAGACCAAAGGTTTCTGCCACTGTAAAACGCACCGCAGTCTGCAGTATCTATCAAAACATTATAAACCTCATTATATTCCATAATATGATAAGGTCCATGCCAGGTTACTGCCTGGTGAGGAGAATTACACATTTCATTGTGCGATACAAGGCTGCCAACACCATCAACCTGAATTGCAGATTGATAGGTTCTGACAATTCTTGCCCAATCGTGAATATAGTTGTTATGGATTACATTTTCAGACTTTGTGAGAGTTTCCATATCTCCGCCTTCAAGGTAAATTCCGTAGGTACCCATGTTACAGATCTCATTGTTCTGAATTGTAATTTTATTACCCAATATCCTTACAGCTCCGCTTCGAATATTGCAAAGCTTACAATTATCCACAGTAACATTATTGGCATAACCCATAATTCCGTTTTCTCTTGTTTCGCTTATGTAAAAGCCTTTAAGCGTAATATAAGAAGCATTTTCAAATGTTATTAAATCGTCTGCAAGAGTAGACATTTTAATTCTTTCTGAATAGAAATCGTCTGTTTTGTAGATATAAAGAATTCTGTTTTCTCGGTCTATAAAGAATTCACCTGCTGTATCAAGCTCATCAAAAATATTAAAGAAATACCATCTTGTAGTTTTATTTTTAATATGGTCTTCTGAAAGAAATGTTTCACTGTATCTGAATTGAACAGTATCTTCTTCGGGATCAAAACCCACAACTAAATTTCGTGAATCAGCCCAGGTTGTGGAAATATAACCGGAAGACCAGATATTCTCATGGGTAGACCATTTAGACATTCTCTCGGTAACAGCACTTTCAACGCCTAAAATAGGGCCATCCGGATTAACCAGATCTCCGCGTTTTTTATCCCAAGTTGACTGACCGAAATAAACCAGACTTTGTGCGTAAACATAGTCTTCGTTTGGCCAACGTGCGCATTGCAAAACATTATCTCCGATAAAAACTTCAGCCTCGGGAGTTACAGGAACCTGTCCATTGGCACCGAGAATATTTTCAGATTCCGCCCTGTCATAAGCTTCTGCATATTCTTCATAAAAAATACCTGTATGATGTGAACCGGAAATTACATATTCGCCAAGATTTTCTTTTGTAATTCCATATTTTGCAAGGTCAACTTTTACGATATTATCCGCGGCGGATTTATCCATAAGACGGGACTTTTCATCTTCGTTTATTGGTTCAAAATCTTCTGCGGAAAGGAGCAACGCACCTGTAATTTTAGCCCCGTATTCCGATTCGGAAACGTATGTAATGGGACATTCTTCAGTTCCTGAATCAGCTTCGGTAAAAACAAGACCTTCTGTAATTTGGTACTCACCGTCTTTCACAAAAACGGTGATACCTCCTGAGGGAAGACCGTCTCCTGATTTTAATTCCCTTATCTTTGCCTGTGCTTCGGGAATTGTCTTAAAAGGAGCGGCTTCGGAGCCGTCACCGCTGTCTTTAGCATTTGCATCAACATATATCGTCAAAGCGGAACCTTCAACAACGGAGCTGTATTTACTTGCATTTTCTTCAACAAACGGAGTCTCAATTTTTCCATGCTGAGAACACGATGCAAGTAAAGAAACAGACAAGCCCACAGTTAATGCGCCTGAAATTATTTTTCGAATCATGCTATTACCTCTTTTGATATTTTTTATTTTATTATATTATAAAATCCGATAAATGTCAACCCCTATATTACAATTTTTAATATTTATAATGAATATTCTGCTGTTAGCAAAAAAGAGAGATCTTTTCGACCTCTCTCTTTAAAAAGTATTTGATTCTTTATTATTTAATTCTGCCCATCTGTTCAAGGGGAAGAGCTTCAAATTCGGGAATCAGTTCTTTTGCCCAATTATCTGATACCATTGTATAGTCGCCGTTATGCCAATTGGGGAAATCGGTGAAATCATTATAAATAACCTCATTATTATACAAATCGCAATAATCAGCCAAATCAAATTCAAGTCTGAAAAAGTACTCAACATCATCCCAATCAAATGAACCTTCGGGAATATTCAGATAAGCAATGTTATTATAAACAGCACCTGTAGGGTTGGCAACAAGCATGGGGTCGTTCAAATCACCGTCATAAGAACTATTGTAAAGAATAAGTCCTTCATATTCGGGGAAAGCTTTCATCCAAACATCATTTTCCAGATAAGGCTTTAAATCCTCGCACATTGTGGGAATATGACTGAACCAAGCATTATGATAATTCATTGTGTACTGTCTCATTCTTGCGTCATGATGTATGGGAGAATCACCCGAATTTACTATTATGTTGTTATATACGTAGCAATCTCTGCCACCACCAACAAGTATTGCGTATGAAGATGAATTCACAATCAAATTTCCGTAAGCCTTTTGACCTGAAAGACCGTCATCCCAATAAATGCCGTGAGCCATAGCACCTTCGGAACCGATATCATGAATATAATTATATCTTACCTCACAACCGTAAGACCATAAGTTTTTACCCGAATAGAAAGCTCCGCAGTCTGCTGTTTCCGTCAAAACATTATAAACTTCGTTATATTCCATAATGTGGTAAGGACCGTGCCACAATACAGCCTGGTGAGGTGCGTTGCATATCTCATTATGAGCAACCAAACTTCCAACGCCCTCAACTTGAACACCGTATCTTGATGTCGCAACAACTCTTGCCCAATCATGTATATAGTTGTTATAAATAACATTTTCGGAAGGTGTCAAAGTTTCCATATCTCCGCCTTCAAGATATATTCCAAAAGAGCCGAGATTACAAACTTCACAGTTTTGAACAGTTAATTTATCACCGAACAGCTGTATGCCGCCAACTCGTATATTGCATATTTTACAATTATCTATAGTTAAATTCTCCGCTGTGCCGTAAATTCCCGTACCTCTTGTTTCGCTGATATAAAAACCTTTAAATGTAATATCGGAAGCATTATCCAATAAAATCAAATTATCGGTAATTGTAGACATTTTTATTCTTGCGGAATAGAAATCATCGGTTTTGCAAATATAAAGAATACCATTATTTCTGTCAATATAAAATTCCCCAGCCATATCAAGCTCGTCAAAGATATTGAAGAAATACCATCTTGTGGTTTTAAGACCGCCTTCGCTGAGATAAGTTTCGGAATATTTGAACTCTATGCTGTTATTTTCAAAATCGAAATCAACTATGGTATTTCTTGAATCCGCCCATGTTGTGGAAATATATCCAAAGGTCCAAATATCTTCTTTTGTAGACCAATTAGAAATACGCTCCATAACACTGTCTTCAACAGTCAAAATAGGTCCTTTGGGATTAATTACATACGGTCCGTAAATTGGGTCTTCACCAAGAGAAACAATTGACTGAGCATAGATATAGTCTTCATTTGGCCAACGCGCACATTGAAGAACCGTATCTCCAATAAACAATTCAGCTTCGGCATCAACGGGAACATCTATCATTGAACCGTTTTGATAAGGTTCAACACCGTCATATGCGTCCATATATTCCTCGTAAAACTGACCTGTATGATGTGAACCGGAAATAATATATTCGCCCCAATCTTCGGAAGTCAATCCGTATTTTGTAAGGTCAACTTTAACGATGTTTTCTGCGGCTGATTTATCCATAAGACGTGACTTTTCTTCCTCATTTATTGGCTCAAAATCCTCTGCGGAAAGGAGCAACGCACCTGTAATTTTCGCACCGAATTCACTTTCGGAAACATATGTAATGGGACATTCTTCCTTTCCGGAATCTTCTTCAGTAAAAGTCAAGGACTCCGTAATTTTATATTCACCGTCTTTCACAAAAACAGTAATTCCGCCAACAGGAAGTCCCTCACCCGCTTTGATTTCACGAATCTTCGCCTGCGCTTCGGGAATTGTCTTAAAGGGAGCGGCTTCGGAGCCGTCACCATTATCCTTTGCATTTGCATCAACATATATCGTCAAAGCGGAACCTTCAACAACAGATGAATAGCTACTTTGTTCATCTTCCACAAAACTCATTTCCATTGTTCCGGACTGAGAACATGAAGCTAATACAGATATCGCCAACGCAGAAGACAATGCAACAGAAATAATTTTCTTAAACATTTTCATACCTCTTTTTTTCATAATAATTCAAAGTTATTGTACCATATGCAATAATAAAAGCCAATAAACTGTCGTCAAAAAAGTAATATTTTTGTAACATTTCAATATTTATACACACATAACATTCTTTTATTAAATTTTATTCAATAACCGTATAGCACAGCATTTCATAATGCAATCGTGTACCTACGTCAATACCAATAGGCAAAAGAGCCATTGCAATAAAAAGATCGTTCTCTGATGAATCCCCGTCAGCACGAAGATATGCATATTCCCCTTCAATTTTAACAACCGTATAATCCTTCGGTTCCATAATTTCACAAATCCTTCTTTTTTAAATATTGTTTTTTCTATTTTCAAATATTGAAGTTTAAACTTATCGAATTATGATTAAATCAAGATTTATTCAATTTATGAGAAAGGAACCATTTGTACAATTCATCACCTTCGTATGCGACATCCCAAGCATCATGTCTGCCGCCATACAATATTTTAATCTGCGCGTTTCCGCCACCTTTGTTAACAGCTCTTAACATCTCAACACTACACTGGAGAGGTACGATATCATCGCAATCTCCGTGATAAATCATTATTGGAGTATTAATAAGAACATCTCCGTACCAACAAATACCGCTGCCACAGATAGGAGCAATTGCAGCAAATCTTTCGGGTGCAGCCATTGCCAACATCCATGTACCTGTACCTCCCATTGAAAGACCTGTAAGATATATCCTGTCCGTATCAACAGGAAGCGTTTCACAAATATAGTCAAGAAATGCAAGAAGAGATTCCGTGTAACAGCCCCAAAACTTATCAAACGGGCATTGGGGAGATATAAATATAAATGGATACTCCGCACCTTTTTCCCTGACATGCTTCATATATCCATGACGATTTGCAATATCAAGATCGTCACCACGCTCACCTGCTCCATGTAAAAAGAAAACAAGTGGATATTTTTTACTTTCATCATAATCTTTGGGAAGATATTTAGCATAATTAAAGTTATAATATCTGTCGCTTTCCCATTTATGTTTTGTATACATTACAACCACCTCTACAAAATTAAATAATTAAAATTGAAATGATTCAAATCTAATATATTAGGAATGTATATATTATACTATATATAAGAAAAAAAATCAAGACCTCTTTATATTTTTATCGGTTAAACTATAAATATTAGGGCAAGATTCAAGTTCTCCTCGAATTTCCATTTAAAGGAATCAAACCTTATATATTATACAGTCAACAAGATTTTTTCTGATTGGGTTCATCGTACGGAAGTATAATCCGTGAATTTAGTTAATTTTTCATCATTCGCAAAATCGCCACTGATCTGAAATGAGAAAATCTCTCCACAGGCTTCTCCGCAAAGGCTTTCAATTTTTTCATACCAATGGATAAATATCGAATGCGTATCACCGGTAAAGCCAGAATAACGGCCTGCAGTAATATATGAAATTGGTTCTCTTTCATCAGAAAAATAAAAATCAAAAGACTCGCATTCACCACTATTCAAAACACGTTTTTTCGGATATAAAACTATATTTTCTCGGTCATGAGATAGCTTTGAGCAGTGCGGATATCTCACAGTAAACCCTATCCGGAAGAACTTCCGCATGTGGCCATTTGAATCGAACAAAGGCTCATTACATTATTTATCATATTCCAAGAAAAAATCAAAGTTATAGCTACCTGTAATCCACTGTGGATTTCCCGTTCCCCACATATTATTGAAAAGGTTAAAAATAACCTTTTCAGTTTTGCTCTGTTTATAATCACCACAGCAAAATCTGTATATTTTGCTTTCCCCGAAAGACACCAGAGGGGTATGCACGGGCTTTACTTTTATTCCGTTTACTTTAACATATTCATCAACTGCGAAAATTCCTCGGTTAGCACCTAATACCACGTCAGTATCCGGGTTGATTTCTATTCCGCTTTTCTGAACAATAATCTCTTCAAACGGCTTTTCAAAATTAAGAATAAAATGACCGCCTTCAATATATGTTGTAGGTTCCTTCTCACATATTTCAATGCTCACCAAAAGTTGTTTTCCCGAAACTCCGGCTTTTATCTTTATATCTCCGGAATTTCCATATTCCGCTACCGATTTTTCAGGTGTGGTGTACTGTGCTTCAATAAAAGAACCGGTAATATTTACATCCAACAGAACAAGGCCGAATTCTGCATCGTCCACATCCGGATATGCCTTCCTTCCGAAATCTTCAATTGCCCAGTCAACCTTTAATCTCAGATAGTCATCAAGATACTTCTCCATACGTTTTTTGCCGATGATTTCGTACAAATAGTCAAAGATTATTTTTTCGCCGGAATTTTTGTTTTTTGCAGATATCAGGCCGTTTTCAAAGCTCAGTTTCCAATATTCATTGTCCGTTACCAAATCAACTTTATCAGCCGCAGGGGCATATAATTTTTTTGCATCATTTGCGGCATCAAGACAATTAGCTGCCCACTGCCGTTCTTCATTCCAACCTTGATTTGCATAGGTGTACATATCGCCTTTCAGCATTTCCTGCAATTCAGCTTTGTTATAGACTCTGTTTGCAAGATATCTCTTTGTATCTACCCCTCCGCTATGCTCACCAAAAAGTAACGCATTTTCATAGTACTTTTCTTTTAAAAGTTGATATCTACTGTCACCGCTTAAGTCCTTATTTTTATCAATACCTTTAAAAATATAGCGTGCTTCCCTGATTTTTGCCGTACTTTCAGGAAATGCTCCAAGAGCATGTATCCACGAATCTCCAAGTTCGCCGCAAATAACCGGTAAATCAGACAAGTCGCATTTCAATATCTCTGTCGCAAAATCATCTAATGTTCCGGTTGTAAATTCAGCATCGGGATATGCTTCAAGAGCCTGTCTTTTCAGCTCATCAATAACAGTATAAGACTGAACGCCTGAGTTATCGCCCGTCTGTATTAACGCCAGATGTACAGGATAATTCCAGCCTTTAGGCGGCAGAATACTACTGCCATAATCTTTATTATAATACACGAGAATACGGTTTTTGTTTTTACTTTCCCACCAGAACAATACCGGGACATCCGGAGTAGTGCTTGCCGGATTACATCCCAAGTGCAAAAATTTTACTCCGTTTTCACACAAAATATCAACAATTGCCTGCGTATGACCCGGTACATCTGTCATCTTTGCTGCAATAGGCATAGGTTTATTGAATCTTTCGGCAAGTTTTTTTGAATAGCTAAGTGCGTTTTGCAACTCATCTTTTGAAAAAAATTCACTACGCAATGTAAACGGCAGCGCATGCCATTTCAGCTGGTTATTTGCTATAAGCTTTTCACATCGTTTTTTTACATCTTCACTTGCATAGCGGAATGCACGGTAAAGCGGATATGCCGGTAAAGTCCATACAAACCGTTCTTCTTTGATATTATCAGTAGTTTGCTCGCATGTTGTTACAGCATCTACGAGCATTTTTGTAGAATACTTTTCAAGAACCTTTTGAGGTAAGTCTGTAAATCCAATATCTACATGAGTTTTAAAAATCGTTATAATTTTCATTTTATACCCTCTTTATTAATGCAATTTTCAATATAACATTATTGTAATGATTATCGGATTTTGTCAATTAAAATCCCTATCAGCTACTCAGCCTGTAAACATACGATATTGCCCGGGTGTAACTCCGGCTCTTGCAGTAAAAAACCTTGAAAGATGAGCTGCATCATAAAACCCTGTATTCCATGCGATACTTTCAAGAGTCATATCAGATTTCAACAAATTGCAAACCATCACATAGCGCAACCGTGCGCAATATTCCGAAGCTCCGCAGCCAAACGCATTTTTTGATTTTCTCTCAAGCTGTGTTCGACTGATACCAAGAATACGGCACATATCCGAAAGAGATAGCTGCCAAGGTTTATACTCAGACAACATTTCCGTAAATTGATCAAAAAAATGGTCATCATTTTCGTTTCTTAACAACTCCAAAAGATCAAGTACCTGAGATTCCGCTATGTTTAATGCCCTCATAATATTTCCCTTTGTTGGATTGTTCAAAATCATTCGCATCCGTTTCATAGACTCTTGAGCTTCATAAGCCGTTATTGGAATCTTCTTAAACAAAAATCCCTCACATAGTGTATCAATTTCAGAGAAAATGCCTCTGGAATCATCGACACATTCAACATCAATTCCTATTTGTTTGTAGCCTTCGTCACTATGCAAAGAATGTGGACAGTCAGGTGGCAAAACCATAGTATATCCCGCGCCAACTTCATAGAATCTATTGTCAATACCAATTGTCACAGACCCCTCCAGTATACGGTTTATATGGTAAAAGGTATGTGTATGATCCTTCATCTGAAACCCTGCCTCATTAACCATAAAATTAACATTTGATATCGGATCTGAATTCAAAATCCTTATCGAAAGATATTCACCGCTTTTCATCTTTCGCCCCTCCTTGATACTATTATACAATACTTTGGGATGATTGTCAATTGTAAAATCAGAATTTTCACGTTATAATATAATAAATACTAAGTAAACATGAAGGAGTATAATCATGCAAAAAAGAGCCGAACAGCTACTGAAAAAGTGGTGTGATACACTTTTATCCTATCAAGTAAAAACAGCCACCCCTTACACGAACAACGCACTTCTATGTCCTGCCTGCCACGTCATTCATGGGAGAATAGCGGATCTTTGCTTTCCATTCACTGTGCTTTGGGCAAAAACACAGGATGAAAATTATCTTGACCAAGCAGACAAGCTGATAGATTGGTCGGAATACAACCTTAAAAATGAAAAAGGATTATGGTATAATGATATCAGCAACCGTTGGTTTGGCACCAGCGCATTTTCCGCGATGTCAATAGGAGAGGCTATATACCACTTTGGAAAGATCATCCCTACAAAATATAAAAACAAGTGGATGTCAATTTTTCTTCGTATAGCGGATGCTTTTACAACATTAGATCAAAGCTCTAACTTTACACCGGTATCAAACTACTATTGCGGAATTGCAGCCCTGCTCGCGATGGCGTGGAAGTTAACTGACAATACCTTTTATTATGAAAAATCAAAATATTGGATAAATATCGCTATAAATCGCTTTGATGACAATGGTCTTTTATATGGAGAAGGCTATCCCATGAATGCTGACGACGGTAGTCATACGATTGATCTGGGATATAATCTGGAAGAATCATTGCCACTATTACTGCGTTATGCAGATCTTACAGGAGATTATAAAGAATTCTTCCGTGAAAGACTCAGCGATCACTTAGCATTTTTATTACCTGACGGAGGCATTGATAACAGTTTTGGAAGCAGGCACAACAAATGGACATATTGGGGAAGCAGAACAAGCGATGGTTTGATTGAAGGACTTGCTCTTGTACTAGATGACCCAATGTATGCCAATGCTTGTGAAAAAGTCTTGACCCTCTATGAAAAATGCACCCAAGACGGACTTCTTGCAATGCCAATGGCACATGAAGTCGGAGAACCTACTTGCTTGCATCACACCTTTACACATGCGAAAGCACTAGCAGCATTAGTTTGCGCAGAAAACATCACCGAAAAACAAAGAGAACCGATTCCTTGCGAAGTAAATCAAGGAGTAAAAACATATCAAAAAGGAAAACTCCTACTTATTTCAAAGGGTCCATTCAGAGCAACCATTTCCGCAGCCCACGCCAGGTTTCTACCTGAGTATGCGGCAAACAGTGGTGGATCATTAAACTTGCTTTATCATAATGAATACGGTTTAATTTGTGCGGCTACATCTGCAAGATATACACCATCCGAGCCGCTAAATCAACAGTATTTACGCAACACAGATCAACCCCCTTGTATGACAGCGCAATTTGTTGTAAACAACAAAATGGGTTGTCAGGATAAAGAAGTTTCTTTATCCGTCAATGAAACAAAGATAACCGCAAGTGCAGCAGATTGGCAAGCAATATACGCGATTAATGATAGCTCAGTCAACATCGAATTGAATTGTAACAACGGTATCTATAATCTCCCAATCGTCTGCAAAAAGAACAGCGATGTTACAGTCTCAGAAGATAAATGCATTGTAAAAATAGATCAAAAACTCACTATACAATCAGATACACCTTTCATTGTTGACCCCAATAAGCGAATCTTTAATCAGGTAGGCGGTTTATTGTATCTTCCAATATCTATAAAGGTTCAAGGAAAGGCTTGTCTTACAATTAAAGCTTAATACAAAAGAGCTATCATTCTCGTCTCCGACGGATACATATGAAGGGGCAGGCTCATTTATACACAAAAGGCGTGATTATCTCTCGTCAGCGTACATGTGTACGATAGAGAGAGAAATCACGCCTAAAAAACCCTATAAATATAGAATCCAATTGCTGCCATTATTTTCCGTATGAAACACTGGGAGTAAAATACGGATAATTAAATCCGAAACCAATAGCTTTTTCTTGTTTGCAAAGGTCAAACAATTACAGATTCTCCGTTTTATCCATATAATAATTGCAGTATGTCACCCTAGGGTGACAGGGATTATCCGAACCGTGTTTTCTACAGCCGGATTTTCGGTCATACTGCGTTAAAATACTCGCCAATCCGACAAGGATTGGCTGCGTTTTTGCCTTGACTGACCAAAAATCCGATCTGCAGAAAATCTTCG
>JAZSMD010000079.1:0-4745 GCA_045535665.1 Eubacteriales bacterium | reverse complement strand
CTGTAAACACCTTTTTCAACAATGACAGTTGAATCCTTTAATTCTCTTGCTTTTTGCTGAGCCACAGCGATGGATTCGCCGTTTTTTACTCTGATAATGTTTTCCATAAAATTAACCTCCCCATGTGGGACTGTATCTGCCGATATGATAAGCTCCGAGTTTGGATATTCTGTAATACTTCACATGACTGCTTGTATCCATTTGTGCAAGGTCTTCCTTATGACCTATTTTTGAAAGTGTTTTCCACATGGAATTTGACCAAACACGCATATATGAATCCCATATTCCGAAGCGTTTAACTCCGAAACTGTAAAGATCAATCGCCCATTTTCGGAACTCCTCATTATACATAAGTCTTGGCATAAGTTCAATATATACTTTTACACCATATCGCTCTTCAAGGCTGTTCCATTGATCTATTCTTTCTCTCTCTGTTTTCGGGCCACATATCTCACCTTTGTAATTCGTATACGGACCGATAAATGGATAAAAAACATCGTGATCAAGGTGGGAATTAGAACATCTTCCCATTTTTACAACATAATCCGTATATTTATCAATATCTATTCTATATTCCTTACCCTCCTGCCAGATATCACCGTCATAAAGGTCATAATGTCTTTGAGCATAGACAATTACAGTATCAATCAGCCCTTCTTTTGCCCATTCTTCAACATCAATGCCGATATATTTGGTATCATGAAGACTGTACATTGTACGCAAATGAAGTTTAACCTTGTCTTTACCGTATGTTTCATCAAGAGCTTTTCTTACACCTCTTGCAAACTCTGTCATTATCTCACAATGGAGAGCATGAAGTCGGGGTTCATCAAGAGGAAGCTCGTAGGGATATTCCCCATAAAGCTCATAGAATCTGTCCGCAACAGGCTTTTCATACTGCACATAAGGAATACCCCTGTGCGCAATTAAAGTTACAGCATCACAGCCCGATTCTGCCGATTGAACAATATGTTTGGTAATATGCTTTTGAACCTCGGGAAATGCGTAGGACATTGCATTGAACATATCACCGTTTCTGTCTATGCAACGCCATTCGGTATGGGTCATGGCGAAATTATTATCAAAGTATGTTCCGTCATAAGGGAAACCCATACCCCAAGCTCCCATACGTAATGACACGCTCATTCTATAACCCTTGTCATGTCCGAGATCCACAAGATGTTTGAGAACTTCACCAAAATCAAACCTACTGTTATTGATTGCAACCATTTTATCTCCGAAACGTGAGAAGTAGATATTGTCAATATTATCGAGAAGGTCTGTTCTATCAATGTACATACGTAAATCTTCTATTGATATCCATTCAACGTCAGAATTCTCATATTTTAAAACAACAGGATCCCAATCGGAAAGATTTTTCATATCGCAAAAATATAAACGGTTATGCATATCATCTGTAGCATAAAGATTTTTAGTATCCGTTCTTGAACATTCATATTTATATTCATATATTTCTGCATCGGTCATTGGCACAAAACGAATACTTGCAAGATATGAGGCGTACGGAGTTGTCCATACCTTTTTTGAAATTTCAATTCTCTCCCCCGTCATATCAACACAACGCCAGAGATTTTCTTCAATAGTTTTTCCGATATAATATTCCGAAGGTCTTTTGGAAGTACTGTAAATCATATAGTTTCTTTCTGAAGACAGTTTGATTCCAACCTGGCTATCAGCCATAAGACCTATATATATTTTATACCAACCTGTAAGCTTTGGATCAAAATAAATGTCATCAGCTTCATAAGTATCCGAAACTATCATGTTTCCGCAGAGAGTATCACCTTCATACGGCAGAACTTTCCATTTATCATTCAGCATATCTTTGGAAAAATTTTCCTGAGGCCCGAAGACCTCGTCCATTTTAGTATATAGGACTTCCGTTTTCATTTTAACACCTCTTGGGAAAAAGGCATCGAAAATCAAGAATTCCGATGCCTGTATTATTATTTATCTGTTTTTAAGTGTTATATTTACAAGACTGCGATTGTCGTTCCAATCCTTCCAACCGTGTCTGCTCCAGATACAAGGTTCTTTATAAAACTCACCGGGGCCTACACCGTGGGCTTCACCGTGAGGAAGATGGAAAGGTCCTTGCATATTTCTGAGGTTATTTACAAGAGTAAGCTGAATTTCATTTTCACCCTCAACCAAATATTCGGAAAGATCTGCGGTATAAGGCTCCCACATAAATGTTTCAACTTCGTTACCGTTAATTCTTGCTTTGACTACATTGATACCTGTTTTTACAAAATCAAGCATCATATTAACGTCTTCCGCTACAAACTTCTTGCTTACGGTAATATCTCCTGCAAATCCGGGGAATCCCTGCTGTTCGATATTTACAAGAGTAATTTCCTTCTTAGGTTCAGCTATAACAAATTTACCTTCAAAATAGGTGGAATTTCTGGGCATTGGCTTGAATTCGCCTACAGAATCCACAGCAAAGTCACCTACGAGGTAGATCTGCTCAAGTTCAACGTCAAAGGTAAGCTTATTCTTTTCGGATTCAAAGACTTTACCTCTTTCGATATTTCTGTAAACCTCTTCTGACTGCTCAAAATCAATAGACAGAACGATCTTATTTTCACCAATGTTGAAATATTTTGCTATATCAATTTTTCTGAAGGATTTATCTCTGAAATAACCGCAATCGGTCTTATCAACCTCAATTCCGTTCACCTTAATATTAAAGAGATCAGGTGTTTCACAGCAAAGATAAATATTTTCGGGTTTATACGTTGCTTCTATCGTGTATTCACAAGTAATCTTTGTTTTCTTCATACGGTCGATCGCTCTATACATAGCATTGAGGATGTAACCGTTCTTTTCTTCAAGAACTCCGTCAAAGTAATAATCGCAATAGTCAAGAGTTATGGAGTTTTCAGTAACAGCGTCAATGTTCCACTTTCCGCTGAGATCTACAGGCTTAAGAACCTTCTTTTCAGCTGAAGCTTTTCTTTCGGTTCTGTCATCAATAACTATAAGAGATGCATACTTCTTGAATGTATGTTTTCCGTCAAAGTCATAGAGATCACCTGTTACAGGATCAAGCATCTTACTTCCGACCTTAATAGTCGCAGCGTATGTACTCTCCGTACTGTTAACGAAGAAATAAACGTCATAATCGTCAAACTTACGCTGACAGTATGTAATTTCGGGAATATCTATAACATCGTTGAATTCAAGCTGGTCTTCAGTTGTTACTATACCGCCGTTTGCTTTGAATTCTTCAAGAAGATTCTTTGTATTATCCAAAAGGAACTCATGTTCGGGAATAACGAACGTCTTATATCTCTTTTCCCCGATAACAAGCTCATTACCCTCAACTCTGCCGTATCTTTCCATAAGAGTTTCGTCTGCAAGGTGGAAGTTGATATGCTTTGCTTCAAGTCTTAAAAGAAGATCCATATATCTGCGATTGTATTCATGGATAGGCTTATTATCTGTGCAATCAAACATTGTCCAAACAGTTGTCTGCGGATGAAGAACTACAACGTCAACGCAATCGTCACCGCCTGTAAGAACCATACCCGTGCGGCTCATTGCATCGTTGAACATTTTGTAATCCTTCCACCATGGCTGCTGAATATACATTGCAGGAGGATAGTCACGCTTACGGAGACCTCTGTTAGAATAACCTTCAAGGTGCTGGCAAAGAACGGTAACTCCGTTTACCATCTGATATTCGTATATCCATTTAAGCTCGTCATGACCTACGTTGTGACCGCAACAAGCGAATGTTTCTGAAAGAACCTGCTCTTTACCCAACTGCCTTGCAGCAGATCTAAGCTGATGCTGTGTGAGAACCTTTTCATTATGTCTGCCAAGCCAGTCCATACCGGGCATTGTAAAATATTCATAATGAGGCATACAAGCACCGTTGGAAACGATCTGATCAACGAAGCCTTCTTCAAGAACCAAGTGACCTGTAAACTGATAATTATGAGCTACACACCAATCGTAAATGGGTTTCATAAAATGTGCGGAGAAAAGATCTGTAACGAGCTTCCAGAACTTAATTCTTGTCTGCTTGTAGTTTCCTACAGGCTTGAAAAGCTCTATAAGCTTTTCAAGAATATCTTCGCCATATCTGTTTTTATATTCTTCGGGGAATTTAAAACTCCAAGGAATACCGTTTCTTGAAATCTGAGGCTCATCTGTAAAGAAACCTTCAAGTCTTTCACCGAATTTCTCATAATAAGGCTCATATATTTCCTTAATAAAATCCTGAGTAACCTCAAGATCAAGAGTATCTACGTAGTAGGGGTTAACATCATAATAGAAGCAATAACCGTCTTTATTTACGATAAGACGTTCATGATCCTCTTCACCTTCTTTATAGCGAAGGTACTTCTGTTGATAATTCAAACCCTTGCCGTTTACTTTGCCGCCACCGAAACCGCTGGGCCAACCGTTTTCGTCGTAAGCCCAGGCATACATACCTGTTTTTTCAGCCTCGTCAATACTTGCTTCTACGTTTTCGAACCATTCTTCACCCATATATTCTGTCTGAAGACCACCGCGTGCGTGCATGAAAAATCCACCGATTCCGGCATCATTCATTTTTCTTATCTGTTCACGGGTCTCTTCCGTTTCAAGCTTTTCATTCCATGACCAAAAAGGAATCGGCCTGTATTTCTTTGGCACATCTTTAAAATTCATTCTCTATACCTCCGTGATGCAAACATTAAAACCATGAGCTGCCGGGAGCAATTCCCAGC
>JAZSMD010000022.1:0-9638 GCA_045535665.1 Eubacteriales bacterium | reverse complement strand
TGCCACAAGGCATATCTGAGCCATTCTTGACGGCTCAGAAGCCACAAAAGGCTGAGTTTGAAAATTTATTTTCAAACTTATCCCCCTAATATGATTGTTTAATGGTATGATATCACATTTTAAATTGCTTGTCAAGATATTTAAAAAGTTAAAATCGAAAAAAAGCTTGTTTTGTCACATTTTTTGTGCTATAATATCATGGAAATTATTGTAAAGGAAGCATTTTTAATGGATCAAACAAAAAAATCATCGTTTATTTCCATTGCCCTGATTCTCCTGTCGGGAATTCTATGGGGTACAACGGGAGTATTCATCACTTATATTCGAGAAGCGGGATTCAATCCCTTTCAGATCGTTTTTTTAAGATCTGCGGGATCTACCGTTTTATTGGCACTGTTTTTATTATTCAAGGACAAATCAAAGTTTAAATTCAAACTAAAAGATATTTGGATATTCATAGGCACAGGAATCGTAAGCTTAATGCTTTTTACCATCTGTAATCAGATTGCTATACAGTATTGCTCTCTTTCAGTAGCATCTGCTTTGCTGTATACATCCCCTGCCTTCATAATGATATTCTCAGCATTCATTTTCAAGGAAAAAATGACGGGAAGAAAAATAACTGCAATAATAATTACTATCTGCGGTTGCTTTTTGGTTTCGGGTATTTTAACTCCGGGGGCAGCAATTTCCGTAACAGGAATCGTTGCAGGTGTGCTTTCAGGCTTATGCTACGGTCTTTACAGCATATTCGGAAGATTCGGTGTTCAGAAATATGATTCATTGACAGTTACATTCTACACTTTCCTCTTAGTAACTCTTGTAACTTTACCAATGGCGAACTTTTCAACAATGCCTCAATATCTGAGTACGGGAAACGGAATCATAGCCATCGTATTACTTTTTGGACCTATAACTTGCCTTTCACCATACCTTGCATATACTGTTGGACTTAAGGGCACAGAACCGGGAACAGCGGGAATTCTTGCAACGGTTGAACCCGTTGTAAGTACAATTCTTTCAATTCTTATATTCCATGAAGAAATGACATGGCAAAAAGTTCTCGGTATCACAATGATATTAGGCTCTGTTCTTATAGTAAATCTTCATATGCCAAAATTAAAACATAAAAATAAATAAGATTACAAACCTACCACTGTGTAATTTCACTAAGGTAGGTTTAATTATATCTTTCAGCCCTTGACAAAAATATTTTCATATGATATACTTATGATAGTAACATTGAACGCCATATAAATTATAAGAACGGAGAAAAACATGGAAACTTTACGCTTAGGTCGAACAAATCTTATTGTAACAAAAAATGGTTTCGGAGCATTACCCGTACAACGTGTTGGAAAAGATGAAGCCTGCAAACTTCTGAGAAAAGCTTATGAAAGCGGAATTAACTATTTTGATACAGCTCGTTTCTATACGGATAGCGAAGAAAAGATTGGTCTTGCCCTCTCTGATGTCCGTGAAAAGATCATAATTTCAACCAAAACAGGAGCCACAGACGTTAAAACCTTTTGGGAACATCTTAACACAAGCCTTTCTTTATTGAAAACAGACTACATAGATATTTATCAGTTTCACAATCCTTCCTTTTGCCCCAAACCCGGTGACGGAACAGGACTTTACGAAGCTATGCTTGAAGCTAAAGAAAAAGGGATGATACGCTTTATCGGTTTCACAAACCACAGACTTGCAGTCGCTGAAGAAGCAGTTAAATCGGGACTTTACGATACTCTTCAATTTCCCTTTTCATACCTTGCAAGTGAAAAGGAAGAAGCTTTGGTCAAGCTCTGCGAAGAGCATGACGTCGGATTTATCTGCATGAAAGCTCTTGCAGGAGGTCTTATTACACGTTCCGATGTAGCATACGCCTTTTTGGCTAAATATCCCGTTGCTCCGATTTGGGGAATTCAAAAAGAAAACGAGCTTGACGAGTTTATTTCATACAACGATAATCCACCCGAATTAACGGAAGAAAGACTTGCTTATATCGAAAAAGAAAGAAAAGAACTGGCGGGAGAATTCTGTAGAGGTTGCGGATACTGTTTACCTTGTCCTGCCAATATTGAGATCTTTACTTGCGCAAGAATGTCTTTATTGCTGAGACGTTCACCTACAGCAGGACATCTTACGGAAAAGAGCCAAGAAATGATGAAGAAAATTGAAAGCTGTATAAACTGCGGTGCTTGTAAATCAAGATGTCCATACGGACTTGATACGCCAAATCTTCTGAAGAAAAACTACGAGGATTACAAAACATTCCTCAAATAAGATATTGAATATAACTGTTCTATGAGGGAAACTTCAGCTTAGGTTTTCCTCATATTGTTTTTTTATTGAATCAAAAACTTTTCTTTTTTCGGTATGTTATTATTTAAAAAGGATACACTAATAACCACATCGAATACTGTGAAAAGGAAAAACCGTATGAATAAAGAGGCAAAGCCTGATTTAAACACAATAAAAAAATTCGGAATAACGGACTGTATTTCCTACGCAATGGCGGACGTGGGCTGCAACATGAGTTTTGCCCTGAAAAACACTCTTGCGATATTCTGGACGCAATACATGGGCTTAGAACTGTGGTATTCGTTACTGCTTGTAATCGTCAATATCTGGGATGCCATAAACGACCCATTGATCGGAACAGTAATTGATTCGGACAGACATAAATATAAACGCAATAAATTTCTTGCTTATATAAGATTCGGTTCAATAGGTTTAATATTTTCGGGAGCTGTATGCTTTATACCTGTACCAAATGCCCCGATATGGGTAAAGATACTTATTTTTGTTTCGGGGTACATCATATGGGATGCGTTTTACACTATTACAAATGTCCCCTACGGAGCTCTTCTTTCATTGATATCAAAGAAATCTGAAGACAGAGCTTCCCTTTCCGCATGGAGATCCGTGGGGTCAATGATAGGAAACATGGCGCCTATGACGGTATTACCCTTTATCATATATAACAAACAAAACGATCTTATCGGAGAAAGAGTTTTTTGGGCGGCTCTGATAATGGGGATTCTCGGATTTCTCGCTTTCAGCTTCATGATAAAAAATACAGTAATAAGAAACGATTCAAATACCGTCAAAATAGAAAACTCCGAGAAATTCGATTTTATTGAAGCAATGAAAAACTTTTTAAAAAACAGACCTGCAGTTGGTGTGACTCTTGCGGCAATGGGAATGTTTTTCAGTATGCACGGAAGTCAGATGGCGGTAACAGTACTGTTTCAATCTTATTTTAAAAATGCTCAGATATCGGGAATAGTTCAGGTATTTTCTATGATCCCCGTATTCTTTTTCACACCGATAGCAAGAAAAGCTGTCTCAAAATACGGCAAAAAAGAGCTTTCCGTAGTGGGGACAATTCTCAGTATAGTATCAAGTGCGGCAATGCTTATTTTGCCGATAAAACCCAATACTGCCGGCATTATTATTTATATTGTCTGCCAGCTTCTGAACAGCCTCGGTATAGGTATATTCAGTACTGTAAGCTGGGCTTTAATGGGTGACGCAATAGATTACAACGAATGGAAAAACGGCAAACGTGAAGAGGGTGTAGTTTTCTCATTACACTCATTTTTCAGAAAACTCGCACAAGGATTCAGTCCTTCCATTGTTCTTGTGGTGATGGCTTTTCTCGGATATGTTGGTGCAAACAAAGGCAATCAAACATTTGAAGTCGCATTGAATATGAGATATTTAGTTCCTATATTGTTTCTTATAGGCTCAATAATAGAATTCATCGGTATGTTTTTAATATATAATCTTGATAAAAAGAAACTTCATCAAATGAGCATAGATCTCGGTCATGATGTTGGTTCTTCCGATTTTAAATAAAAAAAATACAAATATGCGGAGAAAATTCTTTCAAATGAAAAAGTCTTCTCCGCATATTTATTAAGAGTTGAAAGAACCGTATTTTACTACTTCTTCCAAAGGTCTGAATTCAGAATGAAGGTTTAGAGGTTTTGCGTCTTCTGCGGGATATCCCATAATAAGAAGTGCAACAGGTTCTATATTTTCGGGAATAGCAAAATTCTCCCTCATTGCAAAGGGGTCAAAGTACATTACCCAGGTAGAACCTACGCCCAATTCCCATGCGGCAAGCATCATATGAGTAGTAACGATACAGGCATCTGCAACACCGCAGGTTTTGCCGTCATATTTTCTCGTCCAACATTCGTCTTTATTATAACAGATAAGCATTGCGGTAGGCGCATCAAAATGGGATATGGTGCAATTTTTCAATTTAGAAATCGACTCATCGGTATTCAACACCAATATTCTTTGTGGCTGATAATTGCAGCCTGTGGGAGCGACATGACCTACAGAAAGAATTTCATCAATTATCTCCTGTTCGAGATGTATATTTTTGAATTTTCGTACGGAATATCTTTCGGAAGCAAGTTCTTTAAATGTCATCTTTTTTACCTCATTTTTTTCAATAGATAATAATGATATAGTAAATTATACCATACCCCAATTCAAAAGTCAATAGAAATCATATCAATTGTCATAATCATTCCAAAATTCCCTTACAGCTGTTTCGTATCCGCTTTTATTCATAAAATAGCTCATGGCATGATTTGCACCCGGAACAACCAAAAGCCGTTTTGGTGAAACGCAGGCTTTATAATTTTCATAAGTCATTTCAACCGGAACAAAGGTATCTTCCGTACCATGAATAAACAATATAGGGGTATTACAAACTTTCATGGCGTCGAGAGTAGAATAGTCTCCTGAACCCATCTGAATTTTCTTTCGGCACATATCGTCCGCAACAGATCCGTATAAGACATAAGGCAAATGAAGGTTACTTTCAACAACGTGCTTCCAAATAGCTCTCGGAGATGTAAACGCGCAATCGGAAACTATACCCTTCACTTTATCGGGTAGGTCAAGTCCTGCGGTCATTAAAACTGTAGTTGCTCCCATTGAAAGACCTCCGAGATATATGGGAAGAGAGTTAAAAGTACGTTCCAAAGCCCAATATATCCAATCGAGACAGTCGTACCGTTCAAGGAGACCAAAACTCATATAGTCTCCCCCGCTGTTATTTTGCCCTCGCTGTTCAGCATATAAAACACAGCAGTTATTTTTATGCCAAAAAGAAGAAATTGCACCGAAATCGGAAGACCATGAAGATCTCCAACCATGCATTGCAATTATTACACGTTCAGGGTTCTCACATTCATACCAATGTCCCACAAGCTTTATTCCATCACGGCTCATGATCTCAACCTCTTCACAGCCTGCATTTTCAAGATCAGAAGCAAAAGTCTGAAGCTCAGAAGCAACTTCGGAAAAGCCTTTCACTCCTGAAATAAGTTCTCTGCCCTTCGATATATTTTTAGGTTCTTTTCTGTCCAGCGCAATCTCCATTAAATTTTTCGTCATCGAATACGACATAACTCCGCACACGGCAGCACTTGCAGCAGCAACTCCTGTGCCTATAAGAACGTTTCTGGTTGTTTTTTTCATAAGTTTATATTCCTTTCCTGATAAAATCTACTCTCAGATACTATTATAAATATGTTTCCTTTATAATCATTGTCATATAGTTTGCCCGATTTCCCTGATTTTAATCTTCATAATGAAATTTTAAACCATCTGTATTAACTGAAAATAAACATTCCGGAAAAAAATGGAATTCCCACAGTTTATTAAGGAATCCGTAAAAAAGATACTTTATTTACACTTAACACTTTCGTACAGATTCGTTCATAGAATTGTGGATAAAATTACTTTACAGATAACTTGACAGATGTAAAGTTTTGTGGTATACTATACCGAAAAAAAATAAGATATTGAAGGGTGAATAATGAATACAGATATTGAAAACAGGATACGGAAATTAAAAGAAGAAAAAAATGCCGTAATACTCGCTCATTATTATGTAAATGACGAAACACAAGCACTTGCAGACTATATTGGAGACTCCTTCTATTTGGCACGAAAAGCCTTACAAACAGAAGCTGATATCCTTGTTTTCTGCGGTGTTTCTTTTATGGGAGAGAGCGCCAAAATATTAAATCCCACAAAAAAAGTACTTATGCCTGACCTTACGGCAGACTGCCCCATGGCTCATATGGTAAAAGACGGGAAAATTGAAGAAATGAGAGCTACATACGAAGACCTTGCGGTTGTTTGTTATATAAACTCAACGGCAGAGCTTAAATGTAAAAGTGATGTATGCGTAACATCTTCAAATGCCGTTAAAATAGTAAAAGCTTTACCTAACAAAAATATATTTTTTATTCCTGACAGAAATCTGGGAAGCTATGTAGCGGAACAAGTACCCGAAAAAAATATTATCATTAATGACGGCTGTTGTCCCATACATGCGGCAGTAACAAAAAATGAAGTTCTTAAGGAAAAAGAAAAACATCCATCCGCATTGATACTTTCTCATCCCGAATGCAATAAAGATATTCTTGAAATCTCCGATAAACTGGGAAGTACTGCTGAAATCATTGATTTTGTAAAAACAAGTGAACATGACGAATTTATAATATGCACGGAAAAAGGCGTTGGTTATAAGCTCAGAAACGATAATCCACAAAAGAAATTCTACTTTCCCGAAAGCTGTCTTTGCTGTGCTGATATGAAGCTGAATACGCCCGAAGAAATTCTGAAAATACTTGAATCGGAAGAAAATGAAGTATTGATAGACGAAGATACAGCAAAAAAAGCACTTAAACCCTTAGAAAGAATGTTGGAGTTGGCAAAATAATGGATAATGTTAATATAAAAACCGATATTTTGATCGTAGGCTGTGGTGTGGGTGGATTGTATTGTGCATTAAATCTACCAAAAGAGAAAAAAATCACCATCGTTACAAAGAATATTGCACGAAGAAGTGATTCTTTTTTGGCACAGGGCGGGATTTGCGTTTTGAGAGATGACGAGGATTTCAACTCTTTTTTTGAAGACACAATGAAAGCAGGACACAATGAAAATGACCCAGAATCAGTTGAGATAATGATAAACTCTTCCCGTGAAGTAATAGAAGACCTGATTGACTTCGGAGTCAGATTTGAAAAGAACGGAAAAGAATTCGTATACACAAAAGAAGGAGCTCATTCAAAGCCGAGAATATTATTTCACGAAGATGAAACGGGAAAAGAAATAACCTCAAAGCTCCTTACGGAAGCAAGCAAACGTGAAAACATTACATTGATAGAAAACTATACAATGGTTGATATAGTCTGCAAAAACAACATCTGTTACGGTATAATCGGACACGATGAAAATAATAATTATAATTACATAAGTGCGGATTATACGGTTTTCGCAACGGGAGGTATAGGTGGGTTATTCGAACATTCCACAAATTACAGACACCTTACAGGCGATGCCCTTGCTATTTCCCTCAAATACGGAATTAAGCTTAAACATATTGATTATATTCAGATACATCCGACGACTTTATATACTAAAGGAAGCGGAAGAGAATTTTTGATCTCTGAATCCGTAAGAGGTGAAGGTGCAATTTTATTAAATTCAAAAGGAGAAAGATTTGTAAATGAACTTCTCCCCCGAGATGTAGTGGCTAAAGCAATTTTTGCTGAAATGGAAAAAGAAAATAGCGAATATGTATTTCTGTCATTGGCACCTATTCCTGAAGATGAGATTAAAAATCATTTTCCCAACATATACAGACATTGTTTAAAAGAAGGCTATGATATAACAAAAGAGCCTATCCCCGTAGTACCGTCCCAACACTATTTCATGGGCGGTATAGATGTGGATAAGCAAAGCAAAACTTCAATGGAACGCTTATATGCTGTAGGAGAAACCGCTTGTAACGATGTACACGGAAGAAACCGTCTTGCAAGTAACTCACTTCTTGAAAGTCTTGTTTTTGCGAAAAGAGCTGCTTTGGACATTGCAAAAACTTATACAAAGTCAGATTTTAATGAAGAAGTAAATATAAATATAACAGAATATACAGATTATAAAGAAAACTATAAGAGCCTTGTGCTTGAAGCTATCGAAAAGGAGAAAATGTCCCATGAATAATATAACAATGGCAATGAATGCCGATGAACTCATACTGAATGCGTTGAGAGAAGATATAACAAGCGAAGATATAACCACAAATTCTGTTATGAAAGAATATCAAAAAGGTGAAGTTGACCTGATATGTAAACAGGACGGTATAATTGCAGGTCTTGGAGTTTTTAAAAGAGTTTTTGAGCTTCTTGATTCCGAAACAGTCGCTGAATTCTACTGTAAAGACGGAGATTTTATTAAAAAAGGTGAAAAAATAGGTGTTATCAGAGGCGATATCAGAGTTTTGCTTTCAGGAGAAAGAACAGCTCTTAATTATCTGCAAAGAATGAGTGGAATTGCAACGTACACAAAAAGTGTTGCAGACCTTCTTAAAGGAAGCAATACAAAGCTTCTTGACACAAGAAAAACAACCCCCAATATGAGGATATTTGAAAAATATGCCGTAAAAGTAGGTGGCGGAAATAACCACAGATACAACCTCAGCGACGGGATTTTATTAAAAGACAACCATATAGGCGCGGCAGGCGGAGTAAAAGAAGCTGTTAAAATGGCTAAAGACTATGCTTCATTTGTAAGAAAAATCGAAATCGAAGTTGAAAATCTCGATATGCTTAAGGAAGCTCTTGATGCAGGTGCTGACATTATTATGCTTGACAATATGAGTGTTGAAGATATGAAAGAAGCAGTAAGTCTCTGCAAAGGAAAAGCAGAAACTGAGTGCAGCGGAAACGTTACAAAAGAAAATATTTCAAAGCTTGTTGATATCGGAGTTGATTACATTTCAAGCGGAGCTCTTACACATTCTGCTCCGATATTGGACCTTTCCTTGAAAAATCTTCATGCAATCTGAAAGAGAGGTAAAAATGAAAGCAAAAGAAAGACAAACAGCCATTGCAAACAAATTGCTTTCTGCCAAAGAAGCCGTTTCGGGGAAATCTCTTTCTGAAGAATTCGGAGTATCTCGCCAAATAATAGTTCAGGATATAGCAAATCTTAAGGTTAAGGGGTTTGATATTGTTTCGACCCATAACGGATATTTAATACTGCAATCTCCCCTTCATGAAAGGATTTTAAAGCTGAAGCATTCAAAAGATGAGACAGAGGAAGAGCTCAAAACCATCGTCGAGTGTGGAGGCACTGTTGTAAATGTATTTGTCTGGCACAAGGTCTACGGAAAGCTTGAAGCAGACCTGAATATTTCAACAATGTTTCACATCGAAAAATTCCTTGACGGAGTAAGAAGCGGAAAGTCCACGGAACTGATGAATATTACAGGCGGATACCACTACCATACTATCAGGGCAGAATCAAAAGAAGCTTTGGATAAAATTGAGACTTTGTTGAGTGAAAAAAATTTCATAGCACCGGAAAAATGATAAAAGGGGGGGCTCAGTTAGATGCAGAAGGCGTGATTTGGCTCTCGTCGGCGTACGTGGGTACGGTAGAGAGCCAAATTGCGACTAAAAAGCCCTTATAATTGAGGAAATCTATCGAAATTTTTCGATAGATTTCAACATTTTAAAGTTTATTTGGTATTTTTAGGTTTTAATTTATCTTTAAATTCAAACACGGGCTTTTGTTCTGCGCTAAATGAG
>JAZSMD010000029.1:0-17938 GCA_045535665.1 Eubacteriales bacterium | reverse complement strand
ATTCAAGTTAAAAATGGGACCCTATCCCATTTTTGTTTGGCAAGCAAACCCACTTGAATTTAATGATACAGTATTTGTGCCGCTGTACGAACAGCGGTATGGGAAATAGCATGAAACATTAATCAGAATAAATCTATTGTTCTCATAGTTTCATGCAAAATTCAAGTTAAAAATGGGACCCTATCCCATTTTTGTTTGGTAAGCAAACCCATTTGAATTTAATGATACAGTATTTGTGCCGCCGCATGGACGGAGGTATTGGCGATTAGGTTGAAAGGTTCTATTGATGAAAAGAATTATGTTTGTCTGTCATGGCAATATTTGCCGCAGTCCCATGGCAGAGTTTGTATTTAAGGATATTGTCCGTAAAAACGGTGCGGAGAATGAGTTTTTTATTTCTTCAAGTGCCACAAGCGAGGAAGAGATATGGAACGGTGTTGGAAATCCCGTTTATCCGCCTGCCCGTGAGGAACTTTTGAAGCACGGGTTGACTTGCGACGGAAAAAGAGCTATAAGAGTACGTCAGGCTGATTACTATGATTATGACCTGTTTGTATGTATGGATGAAAACAATATCAGAAATATCAGAAGGATCTTTGGTTCTGATCCTCAGAATAAGGTACATAAGCTTATGGATTATACCGACCGTAGGGGAGATGTTGCAGACCCTTGGTATACAGGTGATTTCAAAACTACTTACAGAGATATTCTTGAGGGATGTACTTGTTTATATGAGCTTTTATCAAAACAGTAATGAAAGGGGGAGAAAGCATGATAGGCTTAAAACGCGGAACAGTAAAACTTTTATATCATGATACTAAGTGGGATTCTTATGCTGCAGAGTTAATATCACGAATCAAGGGGATTTTCGGTAAAGCCGCTGTTGATATTCAGCATGTTGGAAGTACGGCAATAAAGTCTATCAAGGCAAAACCCATTGTTGATATTGCTGTCGGGGTGAAAGACCTTCACTATGTGAGAAGGTTTATCTCTCTCATGGAAAGAAACGGATTTATGTATAAGGATATCGGAAGGAATACGGAGCTGTTTTTTTCTTGCGGAGACTTTGAAAATGATATCAGAACTGCACATATTCATGTGGTTGAAGTAAAGAGCCGTGAATGGTCCGATTATATTCATTTCAGAAACTATTTGAATGAGAATATAAATACAGCCAAGGAGTATGAGGAGCTGAAGCTTGCTCTTGCGGAAAAATATCCCGAAGACAGAGACTCATATACCCAAGGTAAAGCAGAATATATTCAAATGACCATAAGAGAAGCAAGAGCTTCGCATATGTTGGGCAGAATCGTGGATATCGTTATAGACAGACCTTTAGGCTCTGTACATCCCGATCATCCCGATACCGTGTATCCCATAAATTACGGATATATTCCCAACACAAAAGGCGGAGACGGTGAGGAAATGGACGTTTATCTTATAGGTCTGGATAAACCTGTTTCCAAATATACCTGCCGAATCATCGGGGCTGTATTAAGATACAACGATTCCGAGGATAAGCTTGTTGGTGCGCCCATAGGTCGGAAATATCATCAGGCACAGATTGCAAATGCCATAGATTTTCAGGAAAAATATTTTAAATCAAAAATCCTTCCCATTTATCACAGATCTTGCGGCTCTGTTGTTTTCAGGGAAAATGAGGGTAGAATTGAGTTTCTGCTATTGTTCCAAAATGGTGCTGGAACATGGAGTTTTCCAAAAGGTCATATGGAACCGGGAGAGACCGAGGTTGAGACAGCAAGGAGAGAGACTTTTGAAGAGATAGGGATTGATGTTTGTGTTTATCCCCAATACCGCAGGGAAGTACATTACCCTGTTTCAAGGAAGGCAAGAAAAACTGTGGTTCTGTACCTTGCATCGGCAAATGGAGAACCTGAAATATTAAGACCTAATGAGATAGTTGGCTATCGTTGGGCAGATATCAAGGAGGCAAAGGCTTTGCTTCATATTGATTACAGCAAAATTCTTGATGAGTTTTATGAAAATATTAAAGAACTTAAATCTTTGAATTAAAAAGGAAAGCTTTATGATAAAAGAAATAGTTCATGATCCCATATTTCTCGGTAGGAAATCCGAGTTTGCAGATATTTCAGATGTTTCCGTTGCAGATGACTTGCTTGATACACTTAAGGCAAATGCTGACAGATGTGTTGGAATGGCTGCAAATATGATTGGTGTCAGCAAGTGTATAATAGTGTTTGACGATAACGGTAAATATTCAGAAATGTTTAACCCTGTTATAGTTGCACAAAGCATACCTTATGAAACGGAAGAAAACTGCTTGTCCTTAACGGGTTCAAGAAAAACAAAGAGATATAAAAAAATAAAAGTGCAATGGTATACCCGAAATTTTGAAAAGCGTATTAAAAGCTTTGAGGGCTGGACGGCTCAGATAATTCAGCATGAAATAGACCATTGTAACGGTATATTGATATGAATGATTTAGTTAAAATAGGCAGATACCGCCACTACAAAGGGAATGAATATGAGGTTTTGTGTATTGCAAAGCATTCTGAAACTCTTGAACCGATGGTAGTGTATAAAGCTCTTTACGGTGAAGGAGCCGTTTGGGTAAGACCTTTGTATATGTGTATGAAACTGTTACTGTTGACGGTGTTGAGGTTTTGAGATTTACATATATCGGAGAATAATTAAAGACTTTTAAAAGTCGTGCGAGGAAGACTTCTTTTACTGTTAAGAGAGTTCTCCTCGCTTAAAATACAAATAAGGGGAAATTATGAAATATAAAAATATAATTACCGCAAAATTTATAAGCCGTCCCAACAGATTTATTGCAGTAGTTGAGATCGACGGTAAGAAAGAGACTGTTCATGTGAAAAATACGGGACGTTGTAAGGAGCTGCTTATTCCCGGAACGACTGTTTTTCTGGAAAAAACAGACAACCCCACAAGAAAAACTCAATATGATTTAATAACTGTTCTGAAAAACGGTGAAAAGCTTATTAACATGGACTCTCAGGTCGTTAACGAAATTGCTGTGGATTGGCTGAAAAAGGGGAATATCTTTCCGAAAGACTCGGTTATCCGCAGAGAGGTTAAATACGGAAACTCACGTTTTGACGTTTATATGGAGAACGGCTCTCGCAAGGCATTTCTTGAAGTCAAGGGTGTAACTCTTGAGGATAACGGAGAAGTCAGTTTCCCCGATGCGCCAACGGAACGTGGAGTTAAGCATATCGGTGAGCTTACCGAAAGTCTTGAAGAAGGATATGAGGCGTACATACTTTTCGTTATTCAGATGAAAGGCGTTGACTATTTCAGACCCAACAATGAAATGCACCGAGAATTCGGTGATGCTTTGCGTAAAGCATCGGAATCGGGGGTCAAGGTATTGGCTGTGGATTGTATTGTTACAGAGGATTCTATTGAAATTGATTCGGAAGTGGAAGTCAGATTATGAGAAAAATTGTACCGAGTTATTATAAAAATTTCAGTTGTATTGCGGATAAGTGCAAGCATAGCTGCTGTATCGGGTGGGAAATAGATATAGACGACACTACAATGTGTAAGTATAATTCACTTTCGGGGGATTTCGGGGTAAAGCTTAAGGAAAATATCAAAACCGAAAACGGTGTGTCGTGTTTTATTTTGGGTGAAAATGAAAAATGTCCGTTTCTTAATGAAAACGGACTTTGTGATATTATTTTGAATATCGGTGAAGAATATCTTTCACAGATATGTACAGATCATCCGCGTTTCAGAAATTTCTTTTCTGACCGTGAAGAGCTTGGCTTGGGACTGTGCTGTGAAGAGGTTTGCCGCCTTATTCTTTCCAATAATGAAAAAGTTGCACTTGAAGTTGTTGAAGATGATTTTTCCGAAAATCAGCTTGATGAGGATGAAACCTTTTTATTAGAATATCGAGAAAGACTTTTTTCCCTTGTTCAGGACAGGTCTCTTTCAATAAAAGAGCGGTGTGAGCTTATTCTTGAATCGTTACAGGTTGAGCTTTCAGAGAGCTTTATGAGTAAATGTATTGACGAGCTTCTGAAAATGGAGATAATGGATTCTTCATGGAAAAATATTTTGTTGAAATTGAAATCTACTTCATTTGATGACAGCCTTGACGAGCGTTTTTCCGTTGCTTTTGAACAGCTTCTTGTGTATTTTATTTACCGTCATCTTGCCGATTCTGCTGATATTTCCGATATTGCTGTCCGCAGCGCATTTGCGGTTCTGAGCCTTAAAATAATAAGCGGCATTTTTAATATGTTGAAACACGGTTCTTCTTCAGAAGATTTTAGCCTTTTATGCGATATTTGCCGTATGTATTCATCTGAAATAGAATACTGCGAGGAAAATACGGAAAGGCTTTGGGATTTGATACTTGAATATAATATGTGAAAGAGACCGACTCTGAAAGTCGGTCTCTGAAATTTTACGATAAATAATTTTGAGTTGCAAGGGCACACAAGTAAGAAAGGATTCCTGCCATTAAGGGCGAGCTTACCCATGCGATTGCGATGTTTTTGAAGACTCCGAAATTTACGTTTTTAATGCCTTTTGTTATACCTGCACCAACAACGGCACCAACAACAGCCTGGGATGTGGAGACGGGGATACCCATTGTGTTGCCCATTATTACAATGGTCAAAGCCATTGCGACTATAACCAAAAAGCCTTCGATCTGAGTAAGGGGCGCAATGCTTTCGCCTACGGTCATCATAACCTTTTTCGAATAAGTAAGAACACCTATAGCGATTGCTATACCGCCTATTGTTGCAGTCAATGTGGGGTTTGTTAGAAGGTTTGTCCTTATTCCGTCGTCAATTCCGTCAAAGTACAATGCTGTAACATTTGCAGAGCTGTTCATACCGATACTGTAAGACGCCATGGCACCTGCTATCAGATATCCTATTTTAACAATAATATCGTAGTGTGAAAGCTTTGAAAGGTGTGGTACTATCAATTTATTTGCTATTGTAATAATAACAACGGAGATTATTGCTGCACCTAAAGGATTGAGCAGCCATGTAGATGCAAATTTTCCGATTTGAGGAAGATTGACTTCAAGTACTTCCGGATTGCTGTAGTCGGCATGGAACAATCCCCAACCGATTATTGCACCTGTAATTGATTGGTTTGCCGAAACGGGAAATTTGAAGTATGACATCAGGAAAACCGTCAATCCTGAACAAACAAATATTATTGCCGCTTTAATTGCGGATTTTAATATGAGTGTGTTTTGTCCGTCTTCTGTTTTAGCCGCTTCTTCTATAACAGCTTCCGAAGCCATTACTTCATTACTTGTTGCCAAATCTGCAATACTGGAAAGATTTCCGCTTCCTGAAAGAAAAGCTCCTATAATTACAAATACGGCAATGATTGTAACTGCTGTTTTATACTTTACAACACCTGTTGCAACTGCTGTACCGAAAGCATTTGCACCGTCATTTGTTCCCAATGACCAGCCCATGAATACTCCGGCTAAAAGTAACAAATATTCCATGATTATTATGCCTCTCTTTCAATCAGCATAATTTGAATCTGGTCTGCAATATCCTCCAAAATATCTGAAATCTGACAGATGTTTTTAATTACGTCTGTGTAGTAAATCTTTTCACAAAGGGAAAGATCAAGATTGAAGATTCTTTCGTGAAGAAGGTTTTCGATGTTATCTATATGTGTTTCCTCTACGCTGATATCATGAAGAATCGTTCTGTCCTTATAAATTGTTTTATAGTCGTTGAAGAGCTGTTCTGTGGCTGTGTAGATAAGTTTTAGCTGTCCTGCTGTTATTTTGATTATTTCAAGAACATCACTATGTACGTCCTTGGGGAGTCTGATTTTTTCAAGCATTATCTGCCTGGTCACGCTCTGGCATCTGTTTGCAATTTCATCTGTAAGCTGGAGTATTGAGATGATATTTTTGCGTGTTGATGGCAGGAATGACTTCTTTAAAAGTAAAATTGTTTCTCTTACTTTTCTATCTGCAGAAGCCTCACAACTGTCAATATTGACTTTGATCGAAGCCAATCTATTAACATCCGGATTATCTGTGAGTAATACTGTAAAGAACTCATTAAATGAGGCAAATGCTTTTGATATTTCTTCGTGATGTTCGTTAACTTTCAGGGTTACCTGGTCGTCTTTCTTTCTGAATTGCATAATGTTGTTCTCCGTTTCTCTGTTTTTTTGTAAAAATAATACTTTTCACATATATTGTACAATAATTACATGTGAAAGTCAATAGGAGATACGAGGATTTCCATTCTTGTACAAACTTTGGTGACTGTTTCGATATGATTGTACGCAAAAAATCCGATTTAAAACTTATTTTTGAATCAATTTCAATATTGCTTCCTTTGAATAGCAGCTTTCGGGGAGCTTTTCGGCATATTCGATAGCTTTGTCAGGTTCTCCGAGTTTTATATATGTGTTTGCAATATGAGCGTAAGTTTCATATTTTAATGTTTCATCTTTGGAAGTTTGAAGCATTTCAAGGAGAATTTTTATCGTTCTTTTGAGGTTATCACGTTTTTTATCTTCGGGAAGCTCCATGCTTTCCATTGTTGTAACGAGCTGCTTTGTAAATCTTACGTCGTCCTGGAAATATTTAAGGCCAACAAGCATTAAAGTGAAGTTTTCGCTGTGATTTCCTGCTGCGTGGTTTTCTTCCCATTCAAGATTGATATCGTTATATTTTTCTTCATCGGGGATATTTTTAACGTCCGTTAAATATGTTTTTGGAATTTCAAAAAATGCGGCAAGCTTTTCAACAGTTTCCGTATCGGGATATCCGTCGGATATTTCCCATTGATACAGCTTCCTTCTTGTAACGCCTATTTTTTCGGCAACCTCTTCAATTGAAAGCTTTCTTTCTCTGCGTAATTTCTTTATTCTCTCTCCAAATAAGAATACCATTTTTAAGTCTCCGTTCCACCGCTGCATTACGGCATAAATATTGTTTATGCATCTATTATAATATAATTAGCGGAAAAAATCAATAGGTTAAGAAGGATTTTTTGGCTAAAAATGAAAAAAGACTTGACTTTATTACGATACTGTTGTATAATTAGAAATAATAGAACTAATATAGAGAAAGTTGGAAACAGATATGAGAACAATCTATAAATATGTTGCTGTTGTTGCTTTAGACGGTATGGGGAACTTCAATCTCAAAACCCCCACTCCTTGTATGGATAAAATATTTGAAAACGGAGCAGTTACAAACTACGGGCTTTCACTCAGTCCTACATCGAGTACGGAAAACTGGCCGTCAATGTTTACAGGTGTTGCCCCTGAAGTCCACGCTGTTTTGAATGAAGTTGAGAATGGACGACCCAACAAAGGGGACAGATTCCCTACAATTTTTAAACGTGTAAGAGATGCAATGCCCGATGCGAGAATTTCTTCTTTCGCAAGTTGGAAAACCATCAATGATTATATGATAGAGCATGATATCGGTGTTAATTTTTACTGTGCCCGAGACATTGATATTTTAGAGCCTGTTATTGAAGAGGTTGCAAATAAGCCCACACTTTTCTTCGCTTATTTTGAAGATATCGACAGTGCGGGACATAACGGTGATTGGGGAGATCAGAATTATCTTGATACAGTAACTCTTCAGGACGGTTATGTAGGTAAAATATATGAAGCTTATGAAAAAGCGGGTATCATTGACGAGACTCTCTTCCTCGTTGTAACAGATCATGGCGGTATCCGCTGCGGTCACGGTGCATATTCCGATACTGAAAGATATATATTCTTTGCCGCTGCGGGAAAAGGCATTGAAAAAAGTGAAATAGGTACATATTACACCATGGATATGGCGGCTGTAGTCCTTTACGCCCTCGGTATTGATGTTCCCGAATATGAAGAAGGTGTATTTACTTCTCAAGTTCCCGACGGACTTTTCCCCGAAGTTAAAGGTTCTTACCGTAAACCTGTGGAAAAGTGTCTTGAATTTTCTGAAAGAAAAGCTCCCGAATATAAAGGTGAAAACGGACTTACGAAATATATTCCCGAAGAAAAAATAAAGCTTGCCCTTTTCATGGACGGAGACGTTTCCGATTCAAGCGGAAATTATGAAACTGCTGAAGTCGGTAAGGTGGAATATATAACGGGAGCATACGGTAAAGGCTGTATCCTCGGTAAAAACGGACATATAAATATTAAAGGTCTTAAGCTCGGCAAAGACAGTTTTTCAGTTGCATATTGGGCAAAGATAGACCTTTCCATTGATGAAGGTGTTTGTGTTTTTGCCAATAAAAATTGGTTCTGGAGAAACAGAGCTGATCACGGTGTTGGTATTTCATTCAGAGCTCATGATGCTGTATTTAATATGGGTAATGGAAACGGTCGCCAAGAAATAGACGTTGGCTTCCCACTTGACGTGGGTGGCGGTTGGATTCATGTGACAGAGATCGCAGACAGAAAAAACAAGAAAATGTATACATTTATCAACTTTAAGAAAACTTATGAGTCTGATATGTTTGATAAGTTCGCGGATCTTGACGTTGACACGGATATGGACTTCAATGTAGGTAATGACGGTCTCGGTACGTTCACCAATGAAAGATACGATATGCAGTTATGTATGGATGATTTTATCGTTTTCGGTGACGCTCTTACAGAAGAGGACGTTTCAAAGCTTCGTGAATATTACGGCTTAAACTAACATATGAAAGGAAAGTATAAAATGAACAGAACTTCTTACAAACATGTTGTCGTTGTTGGTATTGACGGTATGGGTAATTACCTTACAAAAACTCCTACTCCCAACATTGACAGAATTTTTGAAAATCACGCAAAAACTTACCATGCACTTTCAATGAGCCCCACTATCAGCGCACAGAACTGGTGTGCAATGTTCTTTGGCTGCTCTCCCGAAGTTCACAGCTTCACAAACAGCAGCGTTGGAAGAGTTAAGAACACAAACGAAAAGGTCATTTCTGTTTTTGACCGTGTAAGAAAGGCTCTCCCCGATATAAAGATAACTATCTGCGGACATTGGGTAGGATTGATAAATACTCTTATTGACGGTGTTCCCGATATTGATTTCAGATTTAACAGAGGTGACGACCTTGTATGCGATACCGCTGTTGAAGCTGCTGCAGAAAAGCCCGAATTGATGTTCGTACTTTTGAATAACCCCGATAAATTGGGTCACGGTACTGCATGGGGTAGTGATGAGTATCTTGAAGGTGTAACAGCTGACGACTCTTATGTGGGCAGAATATATGAAGCGTATGAAAAAGCAGGAATTATTGACGATACTCTTTTTGTTATCATAACAGACCATGGCGGCATAAGAAACGGTCATGGCGGCTATACTGATGAAGAAAAATATGTATTCATCGCTGCGGCAGGTAAGAATGTTCCCAAGGGTGAGATAGGCTATGCTTATACAAGAGACCTTTCCGCGATAATCCTTTACGGTCTCGGTCTTGATGTTCCTCCCTATGAAGAGGGTGCGTTTACTTCTCAGGTTCCCGACGGTATTTTCCCTGAGGTCAACGGCTCTTACTACAAGGTTCAGCCCAAACGCTTTGACAGAGAAATTCGTCCTACACCTGCAATTGACGGTGAAAACGGTCTTTATAAATTTATTGATAAGGACAGAATCAGACTTGCAATGTTTATGGATGACACTGTTGAGGATGCTACAGGTAAGAATATTATTGAGAGTCATAACCTTGTGAAATACTACAGCGAGGGTATATACGGCTCTTACGGTGAATTCGGTATGACGGGTCACGTAACCGTTAAGGATTTCAAGGTGGGAACAGGTAACTTCTCATTTGCATTCTGGGCTAAGGTTGACAGAACCATTGACGAGGGTATAGTCGTTTTTGCTAATAAGAACTGGTTCTGGAGAGACAGAGCAGATAACGGTATCGGTTTCTCATTCAGGGCAAGCGGAACCTGCATGAGCTTGGGTGTTCCCGGAGATCAGGAAGAATATGAAGGCGGATTCCCCCTTGATGTTGACGATAACGGTTGGATACATATTGCTGTTGCCATTAACAAGGAAACTAAGAAATACGAGCTGTATTATAACTTTAAACATTCATATACTGCAGATATTGCAGATGATTTCCTTGCGGCAGGGGATACGGACCTTCCCTTTACGATAGGTAATGACGGCCTCGGAACATTCTCCAATGAAAAATATGAGCTTCTCCTTAATATGGATGACTTCATTTTCTTCGGTGATGCAATCAATCAGGAAGACGTTTCCAAGCTTGCGGAATATTATGATTATAAATAAAGAGTATAAAAAAATCTCCCGAATCAATCGGGAGATTCTTTGATATTGAAGTGTTATTTTTTGTTTCTGATATTTATAAGTCTTAACATTGCAGGGCTGAGAATTATATTTGCAAGTAATTCAAATACGAAGTTCAAACCGACAAAAGCTATAAGCAGATATGCGCCTAAGGACATTCCTTCTGCTGCAGCCATACCCTGAACAGCTTCGATGAAGAATAAGAAACAGCCGCCGATGAAGATTCCCGTATTTACAACGGGAGCAACTATTGCACTTACGATTACGGCAAGATATTTGTTCTTGTCTTTCAAGAGGTTATAGACAAGACCTGCACAGAGACCTGCCATTATACCTTTTACGAAAACCGTGATTACAGTTCCGGGGATGCTGAGACCTAACCAGAATGCTGAATCGGCAGTCAAAAAGAATACTGCTGCGGAAACTCCGCCGAGCCATGCGCCTGCTGCTGGGCCGAGAAGTGCCGCACCCACTACAACGGGTACTAATGTAAGGTTGATGGAAGCGAGAGAGCCGATCTTGATGAATCCGCCAAGATAAGCAAGAACCGCTACCAAAGCTGTGAGCAATGCCATAAGCACAAGCTTTTTAACTTGCTCTGTTTTTTTGTTTGTTTTTTGCATAAGTCCTCCTTGCTGTCGTCCGCTTTTGCGGTACAACGCAATAAAATTTATTTATATTAACCTTAAAAGGTAATATACTTTATATGTTTTTCTTGTAGATTATATTGAGACCTTTAAGGATGAGGTCTTCATCCAATATCATTTTTTGTTTGCAGTAGGGGAGTATTGCGGAAGCAAATCCGCCCGTAATATAAACAGCGGTGCTTTCTCCCATTTCGCTTTTCATTCGCTCTGTCATTCCGTCAATCATGCTTGCATGACCGTAAATGATTCCCGATTTGATGCAATCCACGGTGTTTTTTGCGATAGTTGAGTTTGGAGCTTCAATTCCGACTTTAGGTAATTGAGCCGTTTTATTTGCAAGGGCATAAAGTCCCATTTCCACACCGGGCATTATTGACGTACCGATAAAAGTGCCTTTTTCGTTCACTGCGGATATTTTTGTTGCTGTTCCAAGGTCAACTATGAGCGCGGGACTTCCGTAAATGAAATGAACCGCAACGGAAGCGCATATGAGGTCTGCACCTACGGATGAGGGGTTATCACAATGGATACTTATTCCTGTTTTGACGCCGGGACCTACCGTTAAGACGTTTACGCCTAAAATGAAATTTACCGCATTTTTAAGGGTGGAGTTCAGTTGAGGCACAACGGATGCCATTACCGCACCCGTAACGGCACTTTTGTCGATTCCGTGGAGACCGAGAATATTCAAAAGCTTTATTGCATATTCATCTTTTGTTGCTGTGGGGTCTGTGGAAATGTTTGCAACGAATACAAGGTTGTCTCCCTCAAAGCCGCCCAAGGTTATATTCGAGTTACCGATGTCTATGGCAAGTATCATATCAACTGTTCGCTCCGTTATATATAATAATTTATTATACCATAAGGAAGTCTCTTTGTCAATGAAATTTTTTTGTATTTACAGTACATCATTAAAAAATATTATTGTAAAAATGTAATTTGAGCCCCGCTGTGTTGCAGGGCTCTTTTTTCAGCAGCAATTATTATTGTTTTGCGGTTTGTTATTGTCGCAGCAGCAGTTGTTTATACTGTTTTCACCGTTGTTTACAGGGGGGAAGAAGTCGTTATAGGGGAATTCCATTTTATTGAAGAGACAGCAGGGGTCATCTTCACCGGGAGAACAGCATTGTTTATCGGGAATACAGAAATCGTATGAGGGAACGACTATCTGTACGTTTCGCATAAGCCTGATAATTGAGAAAAGCCCAAGGGTTGCAAATAATTTTTTATCGTTTTCTGTGCAATCCACGGGTGGGTTTTCAAAACATCCGCATACTGCCTGGGGTACGCAACAGGGGTCAATGTTACAGCATCCGCAGTTGCTTCTGCCGTCAACGAGTTTTCCCGAAAGCAAAATGGGCGGTACTACCTCAACAGTTGCTTTGGGAAGATTTGACTTCATCATCAGCTCAATGTCGTTTGCTCCCGGTACGAAAAGGGAAGAGTAAATATTTGCTCCGCCTTCGCTTCCGTAAAGAATTACTCTCTTGTCGTAGGTTGCGAGTCCGCATATCCTTGTGGGGTGCATAACTCCGATAAATGCATCAAAGTAGCATTTAAAATAATACCTGATGTCTACGGTGTAAAAACCTTTATTGAAGGGGAGTGCTTCCACGTCTATGTAGGTCCAGATAAGCTCCGCATTTATGGGGCGTACATTTTTTGCGTTGTTAAGTATCTGCTGCTCCGTTTCTGAAACGTAAACTCTGACGTCTGTGAGGCATTCTTTATCTAAGCAACTGTCAAGAATTCTGTCAACGTCAATACAGACGTTTTCTTTGCGGTCGCAGTTCTGGTTTGATCTGTCTGCCATTATAATCTCCAATCTCCGCTTGTGGCGGTTAAATAATTTGTAAATACGAATTTAAAATTGAACCGTTGTTCAGTATCATAATATGTCATAAGTTTCCTTTTGTGAATCGGAAGGTAGGAGTTTTGTCGAAAAATGTCAATGAAAATTATGACATTTTCGTAAATTGTGATTTTGGACTGTTTTTCCATGGAACTTTTTTCTTTTTCTGCCGTCTAAGTGCTGTAAAGTATTGACAAATCGCGGATTTCGTGGTATACTTATGATAGAATAAAATAGTATACACACTTATTGAAAGGATTTTACACTCAGGTGTAAAACGTTAATGTGATTATGAAAGTTTTAGCATTTGATTTCGGAGCGTCAAGCGGACGTGCGATCCTCGGTGTTTTTGAGAACGGAACTCTCAAAATGGAAGAGATACACCGTTTTTCAAATGACCCTGTTACAGTGAACGGCACTTTCTATTGGGATATCCTCAGACTCTTTTTTGAGATCAAACAGGGTATAACCAAATGCGTTGCCGCAGGACACAGCGATATTTCAAGCATCGCCATTGATACTTGGGGCGTTGACTTCGGGCTTTTGGATAAAGACGGAAGACTTCTTGAAAATCCCGTAAACTATCGTGACAGCCGTACAGACGGTATTCCCGAAAAGGTGTTTAAAGAAATTCCCGCCGAATATATTTATTCTAAAACGGGAATTCAGTTTATGAAATTCAATACTATCTTCCAGCTCTATTACCTTGCAAAGGAAAGACCGGACCTTCTGGAAAGAGCAGAAACATTCCTGTTTGTGCCTGACCTTCTTGCGTATTTCCTTACAGGCGTTAAGTCCTGTGAATATACAATAGCTTCCACCTCTCAGCTTCTCGATGCGGAAAAACGCGCATGGGATTTTGAGCTTATGGAAAAGTTGGGTATCAAAAAAGATATTTTCCCAAATATCGTAAAACCCGGTTCCGTAAAAGGAAAGCTTTCACCTGAGCTTTGCGAAGAGTTGGGTGTTAAGGATGTTGATATTATTGCTTGTGCATCCCACGATACTGCATCTGCTGTAGTATCCGCTCCCATTAAAAAGGGTGAAAAGAGCTGTTATATTTCCTGTGGTACTTGGTCACTTTTGGGTGCAGAGATCGACGAGCCCATTCTTACAGAAGAAAGCCTGGAGCTTAACTTTACCAATGAAGGCGGTTACGATAACACCATAAGATATCTGAAAAATATTTCAGGTTTGTGGCTTATGCAGGAAACACGCCGCCAATGGATAAGAGAGGGCGAGAATATTTCATTTAAAGATATTGACAAGATGCTCGAAACGGAAGTTTCCGCAAACGTTTATATCAATCCCGACAATGACGATTTTGTTGCTCCCGGAAATATGCCCCGCAGAATAAATGAATTCCTTAAGGCTACAGGGCAGAATGTTCCCCAGTCAAAGGGTCAGACAGCTTTGTGTATTCTTGAAAGCCTTGCGCTTACTTACAGATATTATATAACCTCTCTCGAAAAGGTTTTAGGTTGCAAGTTTGATGCCGTTCACCTAATAGGCGGCGGTGTTAAGGACGAAAATCTCTGTAAGTTTACTGCTTCAGCAACAGGAAAGACAGTTACTGCAGGTCCTATTGAAGCTACAGCTCTCGGAAACCTTGCCGTTCAGCTTATAGCAAAAGGCGAAATTGCAGATATGGACGAAGCCAGAACCATGCTCGGTGAGCTCAAATACTACGAGCCTGAAAATACTGCTGAATGGGATAAAAAATACGAAACGTATTTGAAGCTTTGCAGAAGCTGAGCTGGAGGGTTTTTGAATTATGTATAAAAACGCTATTGAGGCTTTAAAGCCTGAAATGCTCGCTTCTTTGGAAACTCTTATTTCCATACCCAGTAAAAATGCACCTGCCGTTGAGGGCTGCCCTTACGGTAAGGATGTTAAGGATGCTTTGGATTTTGTGGCAAAGCTTGCTTCCGATATGGGGTTTGAAGCGAAAAATCTCGGCTACTGCACCGAAGTTAAATTCGGAAGCGGTGCTGAAAGAATTGATATTGCTGTCCACGTTGACGTTGTTCCCGAAGGCGACGGTTGGGAGACTGACCCATTTAAGCTGACGGAAATTGACGGCAAGCTTTACGGAAGAGGTACTTTGGACGATAAAGGTCCTGCAATCTCCGTTCTGTACTCATTGAAGGCAATGAAGGATGCGGGTCATGTACCCAATAAGGAGATTCGTCTTATTTTCGGCGGTGCTGAAGAGACGGGAATGTCCGACTTGAAGCAGTATATTGCTGAAAACGGTCTTCCCGATTTCGCAGTATCTCCCGACAGCAGTTTCCCTGTTACTAATGCCGAGCTTGGTGTTTGTTTCGGAAAGATCATTATGGGTAAAGCCGAAGCAGGAAAGAAAGTTACTCTCGTTTCAGTAAACGGAGGTATCGCTTTCAACTGTGTTCCCGATAAATGTAATTCACTTTTCAGATGTTCTGATACCGAAGCTTTTGAGCTGTTTTTGAATAAGCTTGAATCTGTAAAGGATTCTCTTATGAATGTTCAGGTCACGGCAGATAAAGAAGCTCTTACGGTCGGTATTTATAATGAAGGTGTTTCAGTTCACGGCTCTGTTCCCGAAACAGGACGCAACGCTGTAAAAGATGTTCTTTACGTTGTTAAAAATATCTTTGATGATATTGACGAGAAGAATTCTTTTGTTGATACTGTTACAAAGCTTCTTGAAGGAACGCAGGGTAAGGGTCTCGGCATATACTGCAAGGATGAAATGTCCGGTGAAATATCCGTTAACATGGGTATGTGCAGATATGACGCAGAGAACGAAGAAAACTACGTTACGTTGGATATCCGTGTTCCCGTATCAGTTGACGTTTACGGAATCAAGGAAACTCTTGAAAGGGTATGCTCTGAAAACGGTGCGAAGTTTGACCTTCATCAGATAGATATCGGTACATATATGCCTGCTGACAATAAGTATCTTAAGAGTTTGGCAGAAAGCTATGAAAAGGTTACAGGCAAAAAGGCTGAAATGCTCTGCGCACGAGGTGTAACGTACGCAAAGAGCTTTGAAGGCAGGGGAGTCGCTTTCGGACCTATTGAAGAAGGTACAGACCAGGGCGGCGGTCTTCACGGCACGGGAGAATTCATTAAAAAAGATGCATTTTTCCAAATGGCGGAAATTTACGCCGAAGTATTACACGGTTTAACTTAAGTTCATTTTTATATTATCATAATAAAAAAATATTTTATAAAGGAGTGTTCTCTAATGAGAAAAACAACTATTCTCGGAAAAGGTATTGGCTTAGTTCTCGCTCTTGCTATCCTTTTCTCCATGGCAGTTCCCGCTTTTGCGGCACCTACAACACACAGCAAAGCTGATTTTCAGATCATCAGCTGTGAACCTTATGCAGGAATTTCAAATTATTTGAAGGTTGCATACAGAATAGTAGCTTATTGCGAAGATTCTGCTTGTCTTAAAAATGCAACATTCAAGGTTGACGGACAGAAGATCCCCTACACAAGCTTCAAGGTTAATTCTGACGGTAAATTTGTTTATGAAGGTTATACATTCAAATTTAAGTCCGATGCAAGTACATTGAAGTTTGAAGCAGTTGATATGAAGGTTCCCACTTCCACAGGCAGACAGACTGAAACTTTCAAAATCAATGACATCGTAACTTGCTACCCCAGAATCTACATCTCTTTGATCGGTACAGGTCTTGGCGCGTTTAACAGCTCTGTTATCTCACTCAACGCTACTGATGACAACGGTATCAAATCCATTTCCGTTAACGGTCATGTGGTTGCATCTGCTGCAAAAACAGAATACAAAACAAAATTCAGTATGGTTTATGACGTATTTGCTGACGGTTATTATTCTGTAGTTGTTACAGACAAAGATGAAAACAAAACATATGCATACTTCATTCTTGAAGATGGCGAGATCGTTGAACAGAGCATGAACTCTTTGCCTATCAGCGGTGACTTCTCTACTTATATTCCTTTCTACTACTACTTCGGTTATTCCAGCATTGCTGAAATGATTGAAAAGAACCCCATGCTTTATTACTACTATGTATACCATAACTATGACGGTGATCTTAGCCAGCTTTATCCCTTCTATCCCTCACTTCCTTCATTGCCCTCACTTCCTTCATTCCCCTCCGGAAATCTTCCTTCCGTTAATTTCCCCGGCATGAATTTCCCCGGAATGAACTTCCCCGGCATGAACTTCCCCACAGTAAACTTCCCCAACTTTGGCGAATTCGATAACGAGTCCTACATTTGGTATCTTTACCTCAACGGTATACTCGGTAACGGCAACCTTGCAGAAAACAAAGATCTTTCACTCTACTTCCTCATGATGCTCCTCAGAGGTCAGGAAGATGGCGGCAGTGAAATGATTACAAAAATTCTTCTTTCTCAGTTCCTCTACGGCAACGCTATTTCTTTCACAAACGGCAATAAGATCATCGTTTCCGAAGAAAACGGCACACATAAGCTCACAGCTCCCGCAATCGTAAACAATGCTAACGCTAAATATCAGTGGCAGAAGCTCGTTGCAGGTAAATGGATCAATGTTGTTGGTGGAACAAAAGAATCCTATACACTTCCCGCAATCGTTAAAGGTGAAAGATACAGAGTTATAATTTCCGGTAACTACTTCTATTCCGTTCTTACTTCCAACGTATACGTTGCAGGAACAACAGGAGTTACACCTTCCACACCTTCTGAACCTTCCACACCTAACCTTCCCACAGTTCCTTCTACACCCTCCACACCTTCCGGTGATTTCACAGCTGATGATATCACAATCAAAGGTTTGGCTTACCCCATGTTCTCTGTAAAAGTAGGCGAAACTGTAAACCTTATTCCTAATTGCATCGGTTACTGGTCTTTGGATAATGCTCTTCTCAGTGCAAATTCAAACTTCGGTGCTATTACACTTACAGGTGTTGAAGCAGGTAGAACAGTTATTTCCTTCACAGGATTTGACGGCAACGGCAACATGGCTACAAAATTCTTCTACGTTGAAGTAATTGGTTAATTTGTTGTTCTTAGATAATATAATAAGTTTAATCTCCCCGAGGGTTACTTCGGGGAGATTTTAGTATAAATTCGTAAAAAAAAGAAAATTGCTTAACTTAACTATTTACAAAAATATTGTTATATGATATAATATATATGAGATAATATATA
>JAZSMD010000093.1:0-25267 GCA_045535665.1 Eubacteriales bacterium | reverse complement strand
AACATTTATTATAGAACCTTAAAATAAGCATATATAAAAACAAGTCGAGCTCGTAATTGAGCTCGACTTGTTTTTACAGTTTTATTGAGTTTGTTATATCGTTATTGTTCCAACTGTTGGCATAGATCCTCAATAGAATATCGTTTTTTTTTATTTATCAAGAATTAGCCATTCTCCGTTACGGTAAATATTTATAATAATATCTGATTTTTCAGCTTTAGGAATTCCGCACAATCTTAAGAATCCTGCATCTTCGTTGTCAATAGTAAATACTGTCCATTCATTTGTTTGAAAGAAATCTTTTATAATGCCTTCGGTAGTTGATTCCGCCATAGCAAAACCTGTAATGGCTGTTTTGTCCGGCTTATAGATTCCTGAATACAGAGTTGAAGATATCTGCAGGTCTTTAACATACACCATATCACCGTTTTGTATTGAAAAATAGTTTGTCACTATATGGTCTGAACTGTCGTTTCTGTCTTCACCTTTACTTGAGCAGCGACCTCCGTTTATCCAACCTTCTCCGTTGGGAATACATAAATTTGTTCCTTCAGGTATTACATCTAACCCATTTTCTGTGAGTTTTTCAGGTTCTCCGTCAATTACTGCGTTTCTGAATTCATTGATCTTTTCAATGGTTATACCGCAATCAAGCAAGTAATTAACGCAATTATCTCTAAATGTGTTACCCGGATAACTTCTCAATATATTTATATCAGCTATATATCCGTCACTGTTTCTTTCTCTGAGGCAATTAAATGATGTAAGTTCATAGTCTTTATCTATATTATTCTTAGAGACTCCTAAAACACCTTCAACAATAATTGCAACCATGCCCGTTCTGTCTGCACCTGCAAGACAATGAAAATATGTTGTTTCTCCTGCAATCGCATTATCAAATAATCGGTTGATAATTCCATTCATTTGTTCTTTTGCCGTTGTGAAATTTCGTTTGTTTTCTGAGTTTTCTGCAGATAAATCTTTTTGATATAATTTTACATTATCCCCTAATGGGCTTTTTGTTTCGTATTCTTCTTTGCCTTTAAGTTGAGATTCATAGTATGTTTTTACAAATACATCATGTTCTATCCCAAGTAATTTTACCCAGGTGTTTCTGTCGGTATCTGTTGCATCAATTACCTGTCCGCCTCTTATTAACATATTGTATTTAATTGTACCACCATCACAAGGCCATCCGCCTAAATCACGCATGTTTTGCAATCCGGGAGTGTCTGAGTATATCATTCTTAAAGTTCCTGTGGGTCTTAAATGTCCTTTTTGAACTACTTTGTTATTCTTTATAACAAAGAATTCTCCACCAATACCTGGTGTAATGTTGTAGAAGGTATATGGTCCTTTTTTTACTTTTACAGTATAAGATTTTTTAGTTGCATTGTCGTAGACCGTCAATTCACCAGCTTCTAAGTTTATAGTACAACCGGCAGGAATGTCATATCTATTGGACGGGTCAAGATATTTTGCTATTTCAGATACTGCATCATCTGCGTTTTCGTACGATACTTCGTTTAAGAATTTTTGAGCTGCAGTGTTGACTTGTGAATATGTATAAGTTTTTATTGTTTTGTCGTTTGGATCAATAAGTTTTTCATAGCTGATGTTTGAAAATGTTTTGTATTCAACATCGTTACTGTCTTCTTCTGTTAAATATACTGAAGCTCCGTTTTCAACTATTTCTGCTTTTATCACAGGTGTAGAAGCTTGAGTATCGTCTTTAGAATTTGAAATCTTGTTATCTATACAAATATAGGATCTGGACTTTACTTTTATTACGGTGTTATTTATAAGTGAATTATCTATTTGGTCTGAAAGTATTATATCGAGAGATTCATTTGCTATTTGTAACGCCTTATTTTCATTTGCTTTAGTAATTATCGAAGTTAAAATTATAATTAAAAATACACTTGTAGCTATGATAGCAATTGTAAGCCCCTTTTTATTAAGTGTTTTCATAGATTCCTCCGTATAAAAGACTAATTCATCATCAAATTTACCAAAAACCCCAACTCTTAAAGGGCTGGGGTTTTGATATTTGTTTTATATATAACAATTATTTGTTGAGAGCTTCTTCAATAGCAACTGCTACTGCAACGGATGCACCAACCATGGGGTTGTTACCCATACCGATAAGACCCATCATTTCAACGTGTGCGGGAACAGAAGAAGAACCTGCAAACTGAGCATCACCGTGCATTCTGCCCATAGAGTCTGTAAGACCGTAAGAAGCAGGACCTGCAGCCATGTTGTGGGGATGGAGTGTTCTACCTGTACCGCCACCGGAAGCAACAGAGAAGTAGTTGAAGTTGTTTTCGTAAGACCACTTCTTGTATGTGCCTGCAACGAGGTGCTGGAATCTTGTGGGGTTAGTAGAGTTACCTGTGATGGAAACGCCAACCTTTTCAAGCTTCATGATAGCAACGCCTTCGAGAACGTCGTTTGCACCGTAGCATTTAACTTTTGCTTTTTCGCCGTCGGAGAATGCAACTTCTCTTACAACTTTGATTTCATCGTTAGCAAAATCATAATCTGTTTCTACATATGTGAAACCGTTGATTCTGGAAATGATATAAGCAGCATCTTTGCCAAGACCGTTAAGGATAACGCGAAGGGGCTTTGTTCTAACTTTGTTAGCACTCTTTGCAATACCGATAGCACCTTCAGCAGCAGCGAAACTTTCGTGACCTGCGAGGAAGCAGAAGCAGTCTGTTTCTTCTTTAAGGAGCATGGAAGCGAGGTTACCGTGACCAAGACCTACTTTTCTGTTTTCAGCAACAGAACCGGGGATACAGAAGGCCTGAAGACCGATACCGAGAGCTTCAGCAGCGTCAGCAGCACGTTTCTTTCCGGATTTGATTGCTACTGCAGCGCCGAGAGTGTATGCCCAAACAGCATTTTCAAATGCGATAGGCTGAACACCTCTAACGATAGCTTCTACGTCTACACCGTGAGCAAGGCAGTAGTCTTTTGTTTCTTCAAGAGAATTGAAACCATATTCTTTAACAACGACATTGATTTTATCAATACGTCTTTCGTAACTTTCAAATAAAGCCATTATTATGTCCTCCTTCCTTATTCGTTTCTGGGGTCGATATACTTAGCAGCATTTTCATATCTGCCGTATGTGCCAACATTCTTTTCAAAAGCTTCTTTAGCATCTGTACCCTTACGGATTTCAGCCATCATTTTGCCAAGGTGAACAAACTTGTAGCCTGTTACTTCGTTGTTTTCATCAAGAGCAATGCTGAGAACATAGCCTTCAGCCATTTCAAGGTAACGAACACCTTTTTCTTTTGTACCGAACATTGTACCAACCTGAGAACGGAGGCCTTTACCAAGGTCTTCAAGACCTGCACCGATGGGAAGACCATCTTCGGAGAACGCTGTCTGTGTACGACCGTAAACGAGCTGTTTGAAGATTTCTCTCATAGCTACGTTGATAGCGTCACATACAAGGTCTGTATTAAGAGCTTCAAGGATTGTTTTACCCTGAAGGATTTCAGCAGCCATAGCTGCAGAGTGTGTCATACCGGAACAACCGAGAGTTTCTACAAGAGCCTCCTCGATGATGCCGTTTTTAACGTTAAGAGTGAGTTTGCAAGCACCCTGTTGGGGAGCGCACCAACCGATACCGTGAGAAAGACCTGAAATGTCTTTGATTTCATAAGCTTTTACCCAACGACCTTCTTCGGGAATTGGAGCAGGACCATGATGAGGACCTTTTGCTACTACGCACATTCTTTCAACTTCATGTGAACAGTTTGCCATTTTTATTATCTCCTTTCAATAATTCCAATTAGATAATTGAACATCTATTATTATACCTTAAAATGAGGTCTTTTTCAATAGCGATTTTTAACATTTGATTGAAAAATACTTCCATATAAACCCAAATCAGCTTTTTGTTATTGTATTTAAGAAGTTCTCTGCATTCTTAAACATGATATTCTCTAAAACATTATTACTTAAACCGAGAGATTCTATCCTTTTATATTCGTCACATGCTGTCCACATAGGGAAGTCTGTTCCGAACATGATCTTATCTGAGCCTCGAGAGTTTATTATCCTGAGAGCATCTTCCTTATTCAAAAGGAATAAGCTGCTTGAAGTATCGAACCAAAAGGGAGAGTCTTTACAGTAATCATCGTCAATATCGACCCATTCGCTGTAACCACCGAAATGTGCTGCAATACCAATCAAGTTAGGAAATCTTCTGCCGACATCTCTGAATTGTTTGGGATTTGTAAAGTTGTATCTTTTGTCTCCGGCATGAAACATTATAGGAATATTTTCTGCTTGACACTTTTCATACATTTCGTCCAAGCGATGGTCATTTACAGGGAAGCCTTGGAAATCATTATGCAATTTAATTCCCGTGATGCCGTTAGTCCGCATGTAATCGATTTCTTCGATAATACTATCGATACCTATGTGTATCGGACCGAAAGCTGTAAATTTATCGGAATTATTTTTTATTGTATCCTTTAAAAAATCGTTTATAGCTCTTACCTGTTGGGAAACGGTTGCAACGCTATGGATAAAGCAGTGCTTGATTCCATATTGATCCATGTCCGCGATTAGTGTTTCTTTTGTTCCGACACTATCCATAGGTATATCATAAAAATCACCAACGGCTTTAGTAGCTTTTACTGCAATTTTCTCCGGAAACAAATGAGTATGAACATCAATTATTTTACCAAAAAGATCTTTTCCGATATTCATATTTTCTGTCCTTTTATTTACAATATTTTCTGACAATAGCTTTCAATTCGTCCAAATGGTCCTGAATGTCTTTTGCGAGAGCCAATTGGCAACGGGATCTTACAATATTATGGTTGCCATATTTTGTTTTAAAATAAACGTCTCCTTCAAAATAGTCTGTCAAAAATCTAAGACCGACTTCATAAGTCATTGTGAACGCACCAAGAGCAAGAGAGTCAAGTTCTGTTTCTGTTAAATTGGAAGCTACTTCTGTTACAAATCCTTTTGAGAAAGCTTCATATCTGTCAAGATCTAAATGAACCTTTGAAAGATCGGCTTCATCTTCAGCTGCAGTATTTGCAGAACTTCTGATTGCATCACCAAAGTCATAAGCTACCAAACCGGGCATGATTGTATCAAGGTCAATTACTGCGATAGGTCTGATTGTTTCTTTATCAAAAAGTACATTATTGCATTTTGTATCGTTGTGGGTAACTCTGAGCTGGATTTTTCCGGCTTCAATCATTTCGGAAAGCTCGGAGGCTAAGCTTGAAGCTTCAAGGATATATTTGATTTCATCCTTTGCATCTTTCACTCTATCAAACTTATCTTCCGCCATTACCTGCTTAAATCTTTCAATTCTTGCTTTTGTATTATGGAAATTGGGAATAGTCTCATTTAAAATTGAAGCATCAAAATCTGCTAATTGATTCTGGAACAATCCAAAACGCTTACCCATGAGATTAAGAATATCGAGAGTTTCGGGGTAGTCGTAAGTAAATGCTCTGTCAACATAAGTATACACACGCCAATATTGATCGTCTGAATCAATATAGTAATTTTTACCGTATACTGTATTGTGGAAAAAAAGCATTTGTCTGTAATCTTCAATGTCGCTGTCTTTATCTAATTTATTTTTAAGATGTTCAGAGACTTTTTCGATATTAAACATAACCTTTTCAGGTTCTTTGAATACGAATTTATTTATTTTTTGGAAAATATAGCTTTTTTTTGTGTCCATATCATTAACCAAAAAAGTATCGTTGATATGTCCCGCTTTCAATTCGGATATTTCAATATTTTCGGATTTTAATCCGAACGCTGAAAACAATTCATTTGAAATCATAGTTGAACCCTCTATTAAAAATATAATTTACTTAATCTTTCTGCATTCAAGATAGAAACGCTTTTCATGGGCGTGTCCCATAGAGAATGTTTTTCTTGGAAGAACTCCGTCTACAATGACCGTTCTGAATAAGTCATTCTTTGCCATGGCAGGGAGGAGGATACCTACAGTGTTTTCTTCACTTGCTTTATTATATACGGTTTCTTCGCCATGAATATAATCTACCTTGGATTTAGTATCAACATTTTTGATGTAATGATCTATAAAACTCTGGACGTCGCCAACTGTAAGGTTGAACTTTGGTTTATCAAGAACATAATTCTTGCTGTCACCGCCTATTATAACAGAAAAAACATTTTCGTTAAGCTCTTCAGCTTCTTTCATCTCACAATCAGCAAAGAACTTCTGAAGTTCGCTTTCAAACTTTGCAATATCTACATCAAATATGAGTCTGTGAATTGGTTCAAATTCAAGAGATTCATCGTGAACATTAACCAGTTCAGCAAGTGCATATCTTGCGGGGTGATTTAATTGTTCCTCAGGGGAAAGCTTTTTCTTTAAATTTTCCCAACAGGTCTTAGCTGTTGCCAAAGAATGGTTTCCGTCTCCTACAGCAAAAATGAGGAGAGGTTTATTGGAAACGTTATATTTTTCTTCAAAAGCTTTTTCATCATACAAAGTTTCAAGGGCTGAATTCAACGCTTTTGAATCATCTCCGCAAACCTTATAACCGCAAACATGACCACCGTTTTCCATCAAATCAAAGTCATATAACTTGTTTGAATCCTTTTTTGCAGACAAAACAGATTCAATAACTGTGTTTTCTCTGTCATCAATAAGGATCATTATATGGGGCAATTCCAAGGGAGCATTTTCACGGATCTTTACACGGGGAGGAATTCTTTCAAGAACTGTACCCTCAGTTGCTCTTATCTGGGAAGATGAACCTTTATTGAAGTCATAAGCTTCCAGATCAAATGCGCCAATAAGACCTTTTCTTATTTTTCCGTTAGAAACAGATCTTTCAGTATATATATAAGAATCCTTCAACTCATTAAATACATCGTTCTCGATATATTTATTCATGGTTTGATTTATAGTGTTGATTCTTTCTTTAACACCGTCTTCTTCAAGGTATATTTCAGGAAGAGTTATTCTAAGTGTAGAGTTTGCATCTCCTACAGTTTTTTCTACTCTTGCCCAATATTCGGAATCTGAAGTGTATTGGTCACAAGCGACTACGCTCCATTTTTCAAAGAATTCTTTAGGTAATAAAATGTTGCTTGGTTTGAATGGGATATTCATAAATAATCATCCTTTTATTTAAAATCTGTCTATTTAAATTATTATAACATTTTCAAATAACAATGTCAAGTGTAATTTATAAACTTATTTTTAATTATGGAAAAATGGCAATTATTATGTGATTTCCCAATAAAGACTTTGCAACTTTTGGTTGCAATATTTTGGAGTGAAACGGAATTTCAGAACTTTCTTTTTCTATATCTGTTTGTGAATCTGTTGGGTTATCGGTATATATTGAAGATTTTCTTAATTAGTAATTTCGTTTATTATATAAAAATAAGTCGAACACAATTATGGTTCGACTTATTTTTGCATTAAAATTTTAAGATTATGAAGCCTGCTGCAGGGATAGTTATTGCATAATTGACAGTATCAATTTTTTCTAATTTGATTTGAGGATCTGTTGTTTTAATAATACAAGGTTGAGTTTTATTTTTAAATGTGATTTTTACTGTATGATCTGCTTGTTTGTCAATTTTGTCACCGTAAGAAGAATTTCGTTCATTTCCCTCATTATTAAATATTGAGAGGTAATTGTTTCTATTTTCGTCAACTGAAACCAACCAATGTAAGCCATCAACAAAACAAAACATACAGCTTTTTTCTAAAATATGAATCTTTTCCTCCAATTCCGAAAGATCTTTACTTGAAAGAATATTTGAGCGACTGTTCTTCTTGGATGTTATAAATGAATCATTTTTAGTTGTATCTATTAAATATTCATAACTGTCAAGAGTTTTATCATCCGCATCTTCATATATTAAATCAAATAAATCTCCAAAACGAGAGTTCGTAAGTACATGTCCTTCATTTCCGTATTTTTTGCCATAACTGCCGAAAATTAGTTTGATAACATCTTCTATATGACCAAAATATTCCTTATCCTCGGAGTTCAGATAACTTCTCATGTATACATCTCTGTGATTTCCGTTTCCGAAAAACGAATTGTAGGTTGAAGTTTCAAAAGGTTCTGGCAGTTCCACGCATAAATATTTTCGAGGCAGTACTATTGCAAATGGAGTTACTGCTTGAATTCCTCTGAGTTTTTCAGCTGTATTTATAAAGTCTTTTTTAATTTTACCGTAGGGTGATAATTCAAAGGTCTTCATATTTGTATAGCTGCAATTTAAACCCCACTCTTCAGAAAAATAGTGTGCACCACTCATTAAAGCATGATAGTAAATCCTGTTTTGCAGTAAACGAGAGCTACCTCCATTCTCTCCATAAGAAGTAAAGTCATCAGGGTGTATTTGTTGGTTTAAATACCATTCGTTTATTGAATCATGGTTATAACAGGGCATTGAGAATCCTGAAACTTCGGTCATGGGTCTCCAACATTCGTAATATGTTCCCCATGTTTTACCGCTTGAACGTGCCATACCTCTTGCGAGAGCAACTGAGATCCGCATAAACGGGATCTGCGATCCTACTTCGGGCATGAATGTTTTCATCCCCATTTCATCCTGAAGCTTTGTAAATAAATAATAACTGTCACATGGTAAAATATTGTTGGCAGTATCGTTTAATCTGCGTCTGAACATGTCTGAAACTTCTTTTATATAATCTTCATAAGAATCGGCATATTTCAGTTTAGCATAAAACTCGGGTGTATCGTGGGAAAGATCATACAATGGAGTTCCGTCATGAGATTTGGCGTAATGACTTTGCAACGCTTTTCGAAGTTTATCAGGGTCATATGGACCTTTACTTTCCATTCTGCTTACAATGGGATACCAGTCTGAATACCTTCGGTTTGAAGCACTTTCGTGCAACTGAAATCCTAAAAACCAATCACCAAGTATTTGTTTGTATTTTTCTATAAGATTGAAATCAAATTTATATGGATAATATGTGATTCCGCCTGCAATACGGTCAACATAAAAGGGATAATTATTATCTTTAATAAGATCATACAGTTTTGTTCCTTCTGCCGCAAATGTATTAAATTGTCTCTCTAACGGCACAGAGAACGCATGTTGAATTTTAAATCCTGAGTCTTTATTTATAAGACCGTTGATTTCAAGTCCATTGAAGCATTCTTCATTATAAACATGAAAAAATATCATTGCATCTTCCTCCAATAATTATTACTTACGCAGTTTTATTGCAAACATTCCGTACGCAGGAACTGTTGAATGGACGTGTAAAATATTTCCATTGAGTGTTCCTTCTATTCCGTAACATTCAACAGAATTGTATTTATCTTCAAGTTCAATATCGAAGTCCCACATTTCGTCTTCAAAAATATTTGCAAAGAAAGAAACTGTCTCGTTTTCATCTTTTTTGGAGAGTTGATAAACGAACGGGCTATTTCTGATAACAGGGAAGTCTGAGTTGAAATTCAAAATCTGTTGCTGTCTCATATACGATACGAATACAGTACTGCTCTGATTGATTGTGTATGCATCAAAAGTATATACTAAAAATTCTGTTGAACCGTTGTTGTATATATACGCTGCAGGAACAGTGTCGTGTTCAGATTCAAAGTAGCTTTGTATTTTTGCATTATCTTTAAGATAGCACTTGTAATATTTACCTGTGGGGTATGTAATACTTGTTCTTACATTGTTAAACACTTCATATGTCGGTGTTTTAGCCTCTTCAATAGTTAAAATTCCCGTATCAATTCCTTTTTCTTTTAAAATAAGAGCAGCTTTGAAATCCAAAATCAATTTGGCCGGCATTTGGATTATATCATTAACATTTTCACCGAATGCTATACTACACGAGTTTTCAATCGAATCATATTGAACAGGGATTCCCAGTGATGTTAGCATGGAAGCAGCTACAGGTAATGCTGTTTCCAATACGTCATATTCGGAAAACTGTGAAGGTAGATCCATCTCTGCAATTTTTCTCATTTTTTCGTAAACGTGAATGCCTACAGTATTTTTATTTCTGAAGTTTTCTTCCAAAAACTCATATAATCCTTTATTCTTTTTGTGCAGACGGACATATCCGGTTTCGTATGACGGTGGGGCAAAATAATCAAAAATATATTTAAGAATTCCATTATTGCCGGAGGCTGTCATTGCGGCATCAAAACATTCTAATAAGTTTCCCGGAATATGGTATCTTGGTCTAGGATAACAGTCTGCTTCGCTGAAGCACTCAATATCGGAATTTTTACACCAAAATTCTTGTTCTCTTGTAAACTCGATTACTCCGTGTAGCCGTTGACCTCTGAACCTGTTCCAATGCGGTGCAACCCAATAAGGAGCACCTGTAAATCTGAGGAACGGTTTGTTTTTGCCTGCTAAGATTCGGGTTAACTCTGCTGCATCTACGCCCTCAATATCCCATGAAGTAAATCCTGCACAGAAGCCTATACGGATTTCAGGATTTACGGAAGCTATTGTTTTTTGTACTGTATGACAGAACTTTCGTAAGGAATCGCCCATAACGTTAAGCCATGCCTTACGTAAATCATTTCCTTTTCCCGTAAACATCTGATTTGCAATGGTTTCTTTGTTTAGAGCTCTTCCGATTTTCTTTTCCAAAAGGGTAATGTGTCTATCGCAAAAACAACCAAGACCCGGACGTACAGACAAACATAAATCATCATCTAACATAATAAGTTCAGGAGATGCTGAAGCTACTGCTTTTAATGTGTTGCAGTACATTTTCATAAAATCAGGGTCTTCGGGACAAAAAGCATCGCCTACTTCATTTCCGCTAACCGATTTGATTTTTGTCATACCAAAAGTAAATTCTTTTTCTGCGTCCTTGAGAGGATTGCCGAATCCAAAAGCTTGTATCCATGCTCCGACTTCTAAACCGTTGGATTTGAAAAAATCTATATGTTTGGACAATTCTGATGTCATAGAACGGCTGTCTTCAGTAAAGAAAAAGCACCTGTCAACAGCGATGAAAACTGTATCTGTTTCAGCTTTTTTAATAATTTCTAAATATTCATTCCTGTTTTCAACCGTAAGATTTGAAAGCATTATTGGTACTATAATTCTTCTTTTCATGTTTATCCTCCATTTGCATTTCCTATTAGTATTAAATTGCAGAGCCTTCCCATTCTTTATCTGGAGTGATATTTAACAGTTTAGTAATGGTTGGAGCTAAGTCTTTTATGGATATATCTTTATTGATTTCTCCTGTCGGATATTCTTTGCTTTTGATTATAACCGGAATGGTCATATCCTCGGGCATATCCGTTCCATGGCATCTGTCATGACCTCCGTGGTCTGCGGTAATAATAATCGTGTATTCTTCGGGGATATTTTCAATAACGTTTTTAATGCATGAAACAGCGTTGTTTATAGCGAAAAGTTGAAGATTACTCATCCAGCCGTCTCTGTGTCCCGCACCGTCGGTAAGTCCCATATAAATAAATGCAAAATCCGGTTTCTTTAAATTGATATAATCGATTGCCTTTTTAGATATAACAGTATCAATATATTCTCCTGTTTCAGGGTCTTGATAATATTCGTGAATATCTATAAATTCAATTCTTTCAACATCACCGGGTCTATGCAAGTCTCTGAGTTCATCCCATGTGTAAAAATGGGCGCTTCTTTTGCCTGCATCCTTTATTTTTTTGTCAAGTCCGTTTATAGGTCTTACTTGAGGCGTAAAGGTGTTTGTTGTAACTCCGTGCCTTCCCGGATCTACACTGTGAAAAAGGGACATATGACAAGGGAGAGTAACAGAAGGCATTACTGTTTGAGCTTTAAGTGTGTATGCAGAATTTTCTAACAATTCATTTACATAAGGATTTCCGCAATTTAATAGAGCATCGGGTCTCATTCCGTCTACAAGGATAAGTATGACTTTATTTTCCATATATCAGATCTCCGTTTCTAATTTATTTGAGTTTTTATAATAGTATCATATTTTACATTTAAAGTCAAGTGATATCTATTGACATTTTTATTCATTTATTGTATAATATTATCAGAAAGGACGTGTTGTTATGAATCAAGATTTAATAAAGATCAAAGCTCTCTCATCTCTTGAAAAATGCTTTTTGGATGAAAAGCTTAGAAGCAAAAAGGAAACAGATAGATTTATAATGTTTAAAAATCAAAAATTATCGTTTCAGTTTGCGTATGAAATACCCTCTGACTCAAGTTGTCAGATAGTAAGAGGTAAGGTCGAATTTGAAGGTTCACTCAAAAATTTTGTAACTGTAAGACGTGTTGTCTCGATTCCTTCATATTGGATAGACAGAGGGGGCGCAGATGATGATTATCTTCGTACAAGTCCCGGACTTTATCCCGATATGTTGGCACCGCTTCAATACAGAGGTAAAGCTGTAGCTGTTAAAAATCAGCTTCATTCATTGTGGGTTGACGTTCAACTTCCCGAAAATTTCCCTTCGGGAGAATATGTTCTCACGTTAAAAATGTCTGATGGGGAAAATCTTCTTTGCGAAAAGAGTGTCAAAATTAAAGTTATTGATGCAGTTCTTCCAAAACAGAAAACGATTCACACAGAATGGTTCTATACAGATTGTATTGCTCAATATTATGGAGTTAAAGCCTTTTCTGAAAAGCATTGGAAATTGATTGAAAATTTTATAAAGACGGCTGTTAATAATGGTATAAATATGATCTTAACACCTTTATTCACTCCTGAGATAGATACATATATCGGTGGTGAACGTCTTACAACACAATTGCTTGGAATTAAAGTTGTTGGCGAAGATGAATATGAATTTAATTTTGATAAATTAGACAGATGGATTGCCATATGTGAAAAATGTGGAGTTGAATATTTTGAAATGCCACACTTTTTCTCTCAGTGGGGCGCAAAAAATACGCCTAAAATAGTGGCTGAGGTCAATGGTAGATCTAAGAAGATCTTCGGCTGGAAAACTGATGCTTTAGGTGACTCATATAAGAAGTTCCTTAAATCACTTTTACCTTCGTTGGTTAAATATTTGAAAGAAAAGGGTATTGATAAAAAGTGCTTTTACCATGTTTCAGATGAGCCATCAATGGAAGTTCTTGAACATTATAAAGCCTGCAGAGAAGTTTTGTCTGAATACTTGTCTGAATATCCAATAATTGATGCGTTGTCAAACGTTGCGTTTTATGATACCGGAGCAATATCAAAGCCTGTCCCGTCCATTGGTCGTATAAATGCATTTTTAGAGAAAAATATAGAAGGTTTATGGGCTTATTATTGTGGTGAGGGTGAAAACCGTACAACGTGCAGACTTTTTGCTCATTCGCTTACAAGAACAAGAATTTTAGGCGTTCAGATGTATAAATTCAATATTGAAGGATTTTTGCATTGGGGATATAATTTCTACAACAATTGGAATTCATACGACACCGTTGATCCTTGCCTTGATTCTACGGGTAATTATTTTGTACCATCAGGTGATACATATATTGTATACCCGGGTAAAGACGGCTCAGCTCTTGAATCGATCAGAATTAACGCTCTTCGCGAAGCTATGGAAGATATTCGTGCCCTTCAACTTTGTGAAGAGTTGTATGGCAGGGAATATACCATTAAGCTTATAGATGATACTGCAGGTATGGACCTTACATTCCGTAATTATCCCAAAACACCTGATTTTCTCATTAATCTCAGAAATAAAGTGGCTCTTGCAATAGAAAATAAATGATAAAGAAAAACCGAAGATCAGCTTTTAAACAAACCTGATTTTCGGTTTTTTCTATTATGTATTAAAACATCAAATCCATATCGGGGAACGGATTATACCTGAACTCTTCAGAAATAGGGGTTCCTTTGATCCTATGATCCATTACGTTTAGGATCATATTGAAATCAGTTAAATCGTGAGCGTGTTCGCCTTCTCTGAATCTGATCTGAGCATTGTCTTCAACTCCGAGGAATTTAAACACTTCTTTTGCTGCAAGAAAAGTCTGCAACGAGCCTTTGGGATTTGCCCATGTGTCAAAAAGTCCTTCTGTTTGAACAAAGAATCTGGGTGCAACCATAGCCTTGAAAAAGTGTTGGTCAAATGGGATATCACCGTCACGGTCTATATAATCTCTCATTTTAGGTCCCATCCAATATGGGAAGGCGTTAAAGAGATCTTTTAAAACCTCGCTTCTGTCGTCTATGGGGTTAAGCCACTTTTCAGGCTCTTTCATAAGATAATGCCAGCAACCAGAACCTCCTGCACCTGAGCCGTTGGGGCAGACGTATTGAATTCTTGTATCGACAGCGCCCGCCAACTGGGCTGCTTTGCCACCCCTTGAATGACCTGTTACAGCAATATTATCCGTGTCAATGAAATCTATTTTGAAAAGAGCATCAACAACTCTCATTGAGCCCCAAGCCCAACCTGCAATTGTACTGCTTTCAATTTCAGGGTATATTTTGAAAAGAGCCGAATCTCTGCTTTCGCGTATATCTTTAACTATCTCTGTTCTGTTGAAGAGAGCAACTGCATAACCGTGAGCCAAAATTTCATTTATTATTTCATGGGTCATGTCGCCCCAACACTCATCTCCGTCAATTACAACGGGAACTTTGCCTTCGACCTCGGGTCTGTATAACTTAAGCAAAAAACTCAACTGTTTTTCATTTGTTCCTGCTGTTATTTTGTAACTGTAAACTTTGTCATGGGAATTGCAAAGTAGTTCCGCATCGAAATATTCGGATTCGGGAGGCATACCACCGTAGCACATATCTACAGCAAGTTCGGCAATTTCTTTTCGTCTTAAATTCCAATCTTCTTTTGTCTCAACTTTTCTGCCGTCATTGAATGTAAATAAGTCGGGGAGTTTTCCGTAGGCTATATCTTTCATATGTAAAACCTCTTTTTTAAATATTTATAAATAAAAAACTATTGTACAACAATTGTTACAGTAATCTGTTTGCTTAAAGCACCTTCCATATAACTTACAACCGCAGTTGTTGTACCTACAAGGCCATTCTTACTCTTAATGTAGAAGTCGCCTACACCGCTGACTGCCTGAATAAGGTCATTATTGGAAATGCTTACACTTGTAATATTAGCATTGCTAAGGTCACTGATCGCACTTCTAATTGATACACCCGTTGTTGAGGACTTATTAACAGTTATGGAATATGTTTTCGCTGTTACTATAATATCGAGTCTTGCAACGACTTTGCCATTTTCCTTAACATAAATACTTGCAGTACCTGCCTTGGACTTATTGTTAAGTATCAAAGTTACACAGCCTGAAGCTGAAACATCGTAAGTACAGTTAACAGCACTGCCTGCAGCTTCAAATGTCTTTCCGAAAGGATCGATACCGAGAGCTGTAATATCATAGGCGACACTGTCTTTTGTGCTAAATGTATACTTAGCATATGCAGTATTGGAAGTTGTTACAGCTCTCACTATGATCACATTGAATGTCTTTATCAGTTCTTGATTATTTGCGTCAACATAGTAGCAGTTTACCTGACCGCCGTTTCCTACAGGAGCTTCTGCGGGACAGGAAATGTAACCGTCTGTAGTAACAGATACGAGACAACCGTTACCTGCAACCCAGCTTTCAAGAGAACTTACGGTAGAGTTCATAGTAGCTTTAAGTGTTGAACCCTGAGCAATTATAATTCTGTTAAGAGTTGTATCGATATCGCCAACGGACTTAACGGTTACAGTAATGGACTTAGAAACACCGTTCTTTGAAAGATTGCCTTTTGCTTTGTATGTGATTTTTGCTGTACCTACGCCTACAGCTGTTACAACACCTTCATCAACTATAGCAACATTAGGGTCACTTGTACTCCATGAACACACATCATCGTGGTCTGCGGGAACTACCTGAACAGCAAGACCCATTGTATCTCCAACATACAAAGTTGATGAACCTGAAGCTACAGTCAAGCTGATAGCTGTGATTGGATTTTTAATATTAACGGAAGGAGAGTTTACTGTTACAGTTAATGGGATAAATGTAAATTGGATATTATCCTTGTCTGTGTAAACATAGGGGGTGAGTGTTGCGGAACCGTCATCACCTACAATCAATGTGAAGTTGTTTGTAGTATAATCGTTTGTTACTGAAACTATATTTGGAGAATCGGAGTCAATAGCATACAGGAAGTCTGCCATATCTGCCTCGGAAAGTGCCGGACTGAACTTAAGAGCTGCGGTATAAGTCTTGGAAGCTACAAGGTCTCCTGTTGTGGAGAGGCTAACATATACAGCTACATTTTTAACTGTAACGGCAGTTACCGTAACCTGACAGGATGCAGTTTTGCCTGAAGCTGTTGTAGCTGTAATAATTGTATCACCCATTGCAACACCTGTCACACGACCGCCCTGATCTACGGTTGCAACCTCAGGAACGGAAGAGGACCATACGATATTTTCGTTTGCTGTTGCGGGAATTAGAGTTGCTTTAAGATTTACATATGAGCCGATTTCGATTGATGTTTTTGTGTAGTTTAACGTAATATTTGTAGCTATTGTTGCATCGCTTTTTTTGCTAAGTGTAACGATTGCAGAAGCACTTACGCTACCGATATTATATGTAAGAGTTACTGTTTCAAGAGTTATGCCTGAAGAAAGTGAAGTTGAAACAACCTTTGCGTTACCGTTACTGTCAATTGTAACAAGTGAAGGATCTGAAGATGTCCACGTACCTTTTTCTGTTGTGTTTGCAGGTGTAACTGTTGGGGTGATCTTCCAAGAAGTTGTTTCACCAATGTAAACAAAGAAGCTATTCCTATCAAGCTTTACACCTGTTGCTTTGATTGTATTCTGCGTCACTGTAACCACACAAGTCGCAGATAATCCTGTTCTTGAGGATCTAATGTGAATAATGGTAGTAGAACCCGCCTTAATACCCGTGACATTGCCATTTTGATCGACTGTTGCAACGGTTTCATCAGCAGATGACCAAGTTATTGTTTCATCTGAATTTTCGGGAAGTTTTGTAACGGAAAGTCTTAATGTTTCTCCTTCTTTTATGCTAACAGCTGAAGGGTTTATTCCGAGAGCTTGGAGATTTACAGGTGGGTAATCGGGTAAAAGTTGTGATTTAGAGACATGTCTTAAAAGTTTTATAACATCGTCTAAATCTCTGTCTCCATCAAGGTCAACATCGCCTATTAAATAGTTATTTGCTTTTGTTTCCAATTGAATGTTTGCGATTTGTGTTGAGAAAAGTATAAACGTAAAAAGAAATATTGATACGGTTAAACTTATTTTAAAAAGTTTATTCATGATATAGCCTCCGTGAAATTAAAAAATATTTTTCATATCCGAAAACGGATTTATTTTGAATTCCTCTGAAAGAGGAGTCCCTTTAACATTATGATCCATTACGTTAAGGAGCATTTCAAAGTCTTCAAGTCTGTGGAAATGTCTTCCTGTTCTGAATCTGATTTGTGCATTTTCTTCTACTCCGAGGAATTTATAAACTTCCTTTGCGGCAAGGAATGTTTGCATTGAACCTTTGGGGTTTGCCCATGTATCTCCAAGTCCTTCTGTCTCAATGTAAAATCTCGGAGCTACCATTGCCTTGAAAAAGTGTTGGTCAAAGGGGAGTTTCCCTTCATTATCAATGTAAGGTTTCATCTTTTCGCCCATCCAACGAGGAAAGTTTTTGAAAAGGTCCGCAAGGGTTTCGCTTCTGTCGCCTTCGGGAGCAGAATCTTCAACTCTGTCGAGCATTTTATATTTCCAACAGCCTGCACCGCCTGCGCCTGAGCCGTTTGTTCCTACGTATTTGATTCGGGTATCATATGCACCTGCTAATTGAGAAGCCTTACCCCCTCTTGAATGTCCTACAACGGCAATGTGTTCTGTATCGATAAAATCGAGTTTAAACATCGCGTCAACTGCCCTCATAATGCCCCATGCCCAACCTGCAACTGTACTGCTTTTTATTTCGGGGTAAATCTTATACAGTATAGAATCTCTATTTTCTTTAAAGTCTTTTACTATTTCAAGCCTATTGAATACCGCTACCGCATAGCCATGAGAAAGAATGGTGTTGATGACTTCGGGAGTCATATACCTCCAGCATTCATCTCCGTCTATTATAACAGGAACTTTACCTTCTATATTGGGTCGGTAAACTTTTATAAGAAAATTAAGTTGTTTTTCATTTGTTCCTGCAGTGACTTTATAACACATAACATCGTCTCTGTCACAAAGTGCTTCAATATCGAAATATTTAGGTTCGGGCGGCATTCCACCGTAGCAAATATCTACAGCTATATCGGAAATTTCTTTTCTTCTAACTTCCCAATCAGATATTTCGGAAACTTTTTCTCCGTTATTGAAGGAAAGCAAATCTGGTAATTTTCCGTAAATAATATCCTTCACTTCAATTCTCCTTTTTCGCTAAAATATATCCGTAATATTCGTCTAAAAAGTCTTCAGCCGTTTTCTCCATGTGTAGAACGGCGCTATTCCCTTTGAATGCAAATGTGGCAGTCAGCTGTCCGAAATACTTATCTATTATCTGAACTCTGAGCATGAATTTTTTCTCATCTACCCAAGCCCCTGAAGCTGCACAGTCATACATGAAACCGTCGGTAGTTCTTATGCCACCGTATTCATTAGAATAACCGAATTGAGGGAATTTAGCAAATACGTTTTTATTGATACCGAAAGGAAGAGTTTTGTCACCCTGTTCGTTTTTGTATCTGAATTTTCCCGTACCGTCATCGTTGAATTTTAGCGTGAATTCTGAGATTCCGCATCTGTTTTCCTCACATATGAATTTTTTACCGTTTATTTCATCTGTCAGTATAGTTTTTTCTTTTCCGTTAATATGCCAAAGTTCAAGGTTTTTCGTTTCTTCTTTAAGTCTTTGAATATCTTCTTCACAGACATCAACAGGGGAATCCTCTATTTTATTTACCACCATATCAAAAAGACCGTTTATGATCAAATCGTATGCTTGTCCATTTCCTTGGTTATCTCCCGTGCATACAAAAATAAAATCTTTATCGGGAACGCATATGGTTAATTGACCGCCCATTCCCACAAAAGCGAAGGAATCTCTTTCCATTTTCCATATTTGATACCCGTAACCTCCGCTGTGAGCGCTGAAAAATCCTTTTGGCGAATTGTATGCAAGGCATGAAGTTGCTTCTCTGAGATATTTCTCATTCATAAGTCTTTCGCCGTTCCATGTGCCGTAATTCATAACGAAACGACCGAATGACAACATATCTCTCGGTGTACATATAAGAGCAGAATCTCCCCAGGAAACACCGTTAGGGGTTTTTAGTATCTCGGCAGTTTTAAATGTTCCCATTTTATTGAAAAGTTTTTCTCTGAGATAATCAAGAATATTTTTGCCGGTTATCTTCTCAACCAAAGCACACAGAACCTGGGAGCCGGGGCTGTCATATTCCCATATAGTTCCTGCAGGATACGGTTTTGCTCTTCCATGGAAATAAAGGTTTACCCTGTCGGGATTTCCTGATGTGAACCAGTAATCGGGATAGGAAGCTGTTTCCATCATTAACATGTTTTTGATGGTCTGCTCTTTTAAATTCTGATGTATTTCACAATCAATTTTTTCAGGGAACCAATCTACTATTTTATCATCGAGGTTAAGCTTTCCCTCTTCTTCCAAAAGCCCTATTGCGATACTTACATAGCTTTTTGTCTCGGAATACATTCTATGTCTGAAATCCTTATGGAAAGGAGCATAATAATACTCTGCGATTATGTCATTTCCTCGGAGCATTAAAATGCTGTGCATGATAATACCTCTGCGTTTGAGAAATGAAATATAGTCAGCAATATTTCCTGATTTTACGCCATTTTTTTCGGGGGAAGCAATATTGAACATATAATAAACCACCTTATTTTAAGATAATGATATTTTATCATAAAAAAAATCATATGTCAATAAGTTTTTAATAAAATTGGTAGATTGTGCCATAATAATAGTGTATACTTAGTAATAGTTTCTTTTCAGTTTATAATGAGGTGTTATACTAAGATCGTAGTTGAAAGGAACGGTGATGTATATGTTTAAAATACTCGTTGTTGATGATGATAAAAATTCTTTGTTGCTTTTCAGTTCTGTTTTGAAGTCTGCCAATTATGAAGTCGTAACGGCATCTAACGGTGAAGAGGCTCTTAATGTAATTGATAAAGAACATATAGATTTAGTTGTTCTTGATATCATGATGCCTAAAATGGATGGATATGAGTTCACGAAAGAGCTTCGTTCAGCAGACAATAATCTGCCTGTTTTAATGGTGTCTGCAAAACAGTTGCCATCAGATAAACATAAAGGATTTCTTGTTGGTACAGATGATTATATGATAAAGCCTATTGATGAAGAGGAAATGCTTCTGAGAATAAAAGCTTTGCTTCGTCGTGCAAAAATCGTAAATGACAGAAAGATAATAATTGGTGATGTTGTTCTTGATTATGACTCCCTTACCGTTTCAAAAAATGATGTTGTATATGAGCTTCCTCAAAAAGAATTTCTGTTATTATATAAACTATTATCTTATCCCGGAAAGATATTTACGCGTATTCAGCTTATGGATGAGATATGGGGTGCTGAAAGTGATACGGGATGGGAGACCGTAACTGTACATATTGGACGTCTCCGAAAGAGATTTGAAAATTGGACGGAATTTGAAATAGAATCTGTCAGGGGTTTAGGTTATAAGGCTATCAGAAAATATGAAAAACAATAAAAACAGTCATCGTTTTGCTCTTACAATGCTTTTTTCCTTAGTGATATTTGGTATTTTAACAATTTCGATTTTACTTGCAGGATTAGTAATAGTTATTCTTGCTAAGGTTGGTTTTTTTACAGCTTTCGGTATTGATGATTTCTCTCCGGGGCAAATTATAGCATTGATGTCCGTAGTAAGTCTTATTATAGGTTTTGCGGTAGCTCTTTTTTCGAGTAAAATTCCATTAAAACCTATAAACAGAATTGTTGAACGACTGAATCAGCTTTCTTCCGGGGATTTTAAGGCTCGTTTAAGTTTCGGAAAACCTTTAAACCTTCATCCTACTTTTTCGGATATTTCAGATAGTTTTAATCTTTTGGCGGAAGAGCTTCAAAATACGGAAATGCTAAGAAGCGATTTTATAAATAACTTTTCCCATGAATTCAAAACTCCCATAGTTTCAATTTCGGGTTTTGCAAAGCTGCTCAGAAAAGGAAATTTGACAGAAGAACAAAGGGAAGAGTATTATAAAATAATTGAAGATGAGTCTTTGAGGCTTTCTTATATGGCGACAAATGTTTTGAATCTGACTAAAGTTGAGAATCAGACCATATTGACAGATATTTCAAGATTTAATCTTTCCGAACAGATAAGATCTTCCGTTTTACTCCTCGAAGATAAATGGAGCAAGAAGAACATAGATTTTAATATGGAATTTGAGGAGTTTTTCGTCTCTGCAAATGAAGAATTGCTCAAGCAAGTATGGATAAATCTTCTTGACAACGCAATTAAATTTTCCTTTGATTACGGTGAAGTCGGAATTTTCATTGAGTCCTTTGATAATAAGATTTCAATTAAGATCAGTAATTTAGGTGTTGGAATTGCAAAAGAAAATCTTGGAAAGATATTTAATAAATTTTATCAGGAAGAAGAATCTCACTCTACAGTTGGCAATGGTGTAGGACTTGCAATAGTAAAAAAGGTCGTGGACCTTCATAACGGTGAAGTTTACGCTGAAAGTGACGGTGAAAAAACTGTATTTACCGTTATTTTGTCTCAACAGCATAATTGATCATAAATTAAAGAAAGGATATATACGTGAATAGTCACGTTTTGCAGAAATCAAAATGAAGATCAGTTGGAAAAATTGTTTTCGTATATGTTTAAGTGTTTTTATTCTTTTTTTATGTATGACATATTGGGATTGGGTAGCAAAAGCTCTCGGTGTTGTAGTAAACGCATCTTACCCAATTACTTTGGGTTTTATAATAGCTTATGTGCTCAATATTCTTATGAGTTTTTATGAAAGACATTACTTTCCAATAAAAATAAAGGCTTCAGAAAAAAGTAAAAAGAAAAAGGTAAACCTTAAATTATCCAAGTTTGCAGAAAAAAGCCGCAGACCCTTTTGTCTTATAGCCGCAATACTTACTTTGCTTGGCATAATCGCTCTCATTGTAGGAATAGTTTTTCCGGAGCTTACCTCTTGTATTGCGTTTTTAGTTTCTGAAATTCCCCCTGCTATTGAAAAAGCCCTTGACAGCGAAATTGTGCAAAAGATATTATCCGAGGATACAATATCTCAGTTGGAGGCAATTGACTGGAAGAGTTATTTAACTAAAATAACCGAAACTCTTACTTCAGGAATCGGAAACGCTGTAGATGTTGTGTTCTCTGCAATATCCTCGGTTATATCAACTATCGTTACGGTTTTCATTAGTATAATTTTTTCTATTTATATGCTTATGAGTAAGGAAAAATTGATAAGTCAATCAAAAAGGCTTATGCGTAATTATCTTAAACCAACCTGGAATACGAAAATTCTCCATTGGCTTGAGGTTTTGAATGATTGTTTCCGTAAGTATATTACGGGTCAATGCTTGGAAGCTGTTATTTTAGGTGTTCTTTGCTGTATAGGTATGGCGATATTCCAATTCCCATATGCAATGATGATAGGAACATTGATTGGCTTTACTGCGTTGATTCCCGTTGCAGGTGCTTATATCGGTGCTGCCGTGGGCGCGATAATGATATTTACGGTGTCTCCCATAAAAGCATTGTTTTTCCTTATATTTATAATTGTTCTCCAGCAGCTTGAAGGAAATCTTATATACCCGAAAGTTGTGGGAAGCTCCATCGGATTGCCTGCGCTTTGGGTTTTGGCCGCTGTTACAATAGGCGGTGGTTTGATGGGTGTTCTTGGTATGCTTATAGGCGTGCCTGTTGCAGCTGCGTTGTACAGACTTATCCGTGAAGATCTGTGGGTAAGGGAGGGTATTCAGGTTGAGTAAACATCTAAAGAAGACTCAGAGAGTAATAGATAAAGAGTTTTTGGAATTTACCGAAGAAGATATCCGCACTCAGGTTGAGATTGATAGCATAGAGCTATATAATACAATAGAAAAAGCAGAACAAAACTTTAATGAGTTTTATTCCGAGCAGCTTTTGGAAATTGAAAATGCCGAATTTTATGATAAAAAAATCTCTCAATTTGTACGTTCTTACAGAAGAGCTTCGGTCAATATGCTGAAAGCGTATCAAAAACTCGAAAGTATGAGAGATGAGCTGGCGTCCAGATGGAAGGAAATTCGTAAAAGTAAAAAGAAAAATATTATTCTTCCAAATATTCCCGCAAACTCGGAAATAGATTATACTGAAAAGAAACTCAATCATTTTGCACAGGGTATAAATATCTATAAAATGATATTTATTTGCTTTATTGGAAGCTTTGCCGGGGTTGTAATTGAGATGATTTGGTGCCTTTTGCGTAACGGATACATAGAGAGCCGTGCAGGACTTGTTTACGGTCCGTTTAATCTGCTTTACGGTGTCGGTGCAATGGCATTATCTTTGGCATTGTATAAGTACCGAAACCGTGGTGGATGGCTATCTTTTTTAGGTGGAATGTTTGTCGGAAGTCTTGTTGAATATCTTTGTTCTTTATTTCAGGAGATACTTTTAGGTTCAAGGTCATGGGACTATAGCGGTATGCCCTTTAATATCAACGGTAGAATATGTCTTTTATATTCCGTATTTTGGGGACTTCTCGGTTATTGGTGGATAAAGTTTTTATATCCCTTAATGGCTAAGTTGATACTTAAGATTCCAAATCGAGTCGGTAAGGTTTTATCTTATGCTATAGTTGTATTTTTTGTTTTTAACGGGGTTGTTACTTTATTGGCATCATTCCGTTGGGCTCAACGAATAGATGGAATTTTACCTTCAAATGCCTTTTGGGAGTTTATAGATTCCAGATTTACAGAAGAGCGTATGTCGAAAATTTTTGCAAATATGGAATTTTAAAATTGAATTGGTAAATACTATATTAAAATATAATTATAAATTTTTAGGAGGCTTGTAAAATTGGCACCACACAATCAAAGTAAAGATGAAATTCTGAAAGAGCTTTCCTCTGATCAGGTAAAAGGTCTTTCATCCGAGAAGGCTTCGGAACTTTTGGAAAAATATGGACCGAACAAGTTAAATGAAAAGAAGAAAAAGACAATGATCCAACGTTTTTTCGATCAGTTTAAGGATGTAATGATCCTTATTCTTATCGCAGCAGCAGTTATATCTTTTGTTGTAGCTTGTATTGAAGGAAATCCCAAGGAGTTTTTTGAACCTGTTCTCATTCTTCTTATCGTCATCCTTAATGCTGTCATGGGCGTAATGCAGGAGAGCAAGGCTGAAAAGGCTTTGGATGCTCTTAAAAGTATGTCTGCGCCTCATGCAAGAGTTCTTCGTGACGGTGAAGAAAAAGTTATTGATGCATCAGAGCTTGTCCCCGGAGATATAATTCATCTTGAGGCGGGAGATTTTATTCCTGCAGATGCAAGGCTCCTTAAAAGTGCGAGTCTTAAAAGTGAAGAATCTGCTCTTACTGGAGAATCTGTACCTTCTGAAAAAGATGCCGATGCAGAAGTTGAAGAAAAAGCCCCTCTTGGAGACAGAAGTAATATGGTATTTTCAGGTTGCAGTGTAACATACGGTTCTGCTACTGCCATTGTAACTTCTACAGGTATGAGCACAGAAATGGGTAAGATCGCAAATCTCCTTGACGGTGAAGAAGATAATCAGACCCCGCTTCAGCAAAAACTTGCTCAGCTTGGTAAATATTTAGGTATTATTGCCTTGGCGGCTTGTCTTGTTATCTTTGTTGTAGGTATTGCAAACGGTATCCCTGTTCTTGAGATATTTATGACAGTGGTTTCCCTTGCAGTATCCGCTATTCCCGAAGGTCTTCCCGCAATAGTTACCATTGTACTATCCATCGGTGTTCAACGAATGGTTAAGCGTAACGCCTTGATCCGCAGACTTCCTGCCGTTGAAACTCTTGGAAGTGCTTCTGTTATCTGTTCTGATAAAACAGGTACGCTGACCCAGAATCGTATGACTGTACAGAAAGCCTTTACGCATGGCAAAGTCTGGGATGCGGAAAATGCGGATGCGGAGGAATCCCCGCTGAAGGAACTGATCGAACGGAGTGTATTGTGTAATGACGGCGCCATCAATGGCGATGTACAGGTAGGCGACCCGACAGAAACA
>JAZSMD010000057.1:0-7967 GCA_045535665.1 Eubacteriales bacterium | reverse complement strand
GGTTGGTTATCCAGCAGGCTGGACAACTGTGCTGAGTATGTGGAACAGTGAGGAATACGAAGGATATACAGGGTCAAAAAGTCCATTTGAAGGCTGTACTTCTCTTAAGAAAATCACAGTAGATGAAGGTGTAACAAAAATTCCCGCACACGCTTTCTGGGGTGTGACGGGACTTGAAACGGCTATTCTTCCCGAAAGCCTGACCGCTATCGGCGGTTATGCATTCAGCAACTGCTCGGAATTAAATGGAATTACTTTCCCCGAAAGTCTGACGTCGATCGGAGCATATGCATTCAGCGATTGTATGGGATTCAGCCAAATAAATTTGACGGAAAACATAACTGAAATCGGCAAATATGCCTTCAGTAACTGTATCGGATTAACAACTGTAACAATTCCGCAAGGAATTACTGTTATAAGCGAAGGTCTATTCAGCGGCTGTATAGGTCTGTTGGAGGTGAAACTTCATGATAACATTACAGCTATTCATTCATATGCTTTCCAGGATTGTCAGTTTGAAAAAATAGATATACCCGACAGCGTAACAACAATGTCAGCAAGAGTATTTTATAACTGCACAAATCTTAGTGAGGTTGGTTATCCTGCGGGCTGGACAACTGTGCTGAGTATGTGGAACAATGAGGAATACGAAGGACATACAGGATCAAAAAGTCCATTTGAAGGCTGTACTTCTCTTAAAAAAATCAAAATTGATGAAGGTGTAACACAAATTCCCGCACACGCTTTCTGGAATGTTACGGGGCTTGAAAAAGTTATCCTTCCCGAAAGTTTGACCACTATCGGAGCTTATGCGTTCAGAAACTGCACGGGTCTCCGTTTCATTGATATGGGTATTGGATTGAAATCCGTTAAACGCTATGCTTTTTACGGTTGTCATGGCATAGTTGACTTGTTTTTAGGCGTAAATGTGGAGGAAGTTGCTGATTATGCTTTTGCCGAATGTATAAATCTGGAGTCAATAGGTTTATCTTCTAATCTTAAAACAATCGGTAAATCAGCATTTGAAAATTGCACAAAGGTGCAGGAGTTTACTGTACCAAATTCTGTTATTTTTATTGACAATGATGCATTTAAGGGATTGAATGATCTGACTTTCTATTGCAGTATAAATTCATATGCAGCTACCTATGCTATAGATCATAACATTCTTATTGTTGATACAGAAGAAGGTTCTGTCGAAAGCAATTATCTTGATTATGAAAACAGTTATTACAGAGTGAACGGAGGCAGTGTTTCTGCTTCAGGTCATTTGGTAATGGTTGCAAAATACGATTTTGTTGATTCTGCATCTGTAACTGATGTTTCTTTAACTTTCAATATCCCCGGAAAAGTCCAATTAGATGAAAGTACATTGACTGTTGATGGTGTGTTGTGTACGAATTATGTATTTGAGAATGATATGTTGACCGTACCTGTTACCAATACCGAGGGTGTAGTTAGGTTTCTGCTAAAGCCGTTGAGTTATGACCGGGTTTCGGTATATTGTAAGGCATCGTTTAACGATGGCTCATCAATGCGAACGGAAATTGTCGGTACTGTTTATACGGAAATACCTATACTCAGCATTACAGCTCCGTCACAGACCTCAGGCACATCTGTTCAGGTGAGTGGTGTAACCGTTCCTAACTCTAATGTGATATTCTATGTCAATGGTTCGGAATGTATGACAGTTCGAGCTAACAGAGTGGGGGATTATTCTGCAAAAGTTCAGCTCACATCACCGAAAAACGGAAAAAGGTATATTATCAGGGCTGAAATTGTTGATTCAAGCGGGGTTAAAACAACTGCTGAAACAACCGTTATTTACAGAGACAGTGTACCTGTAGTGAAATCTTTTATCATGGAATATGGCGGAAAGACATATAACCTCCATGAATTGGTGGGAACAAAGCCTAATATTACATGGGCATCCCGATATCAATATAAGTTTACGGTGGAATTTGATAATGCTGAAAGCGTATCTTCTGTGTATATTGTAAGCACCAGAAATAATGTTAAGAAGTATATGGAGGCAAAGTGGGATGAGGCAGCGCAAGCATTTGTTGCGGAGGGGCTTTTTGATTCCAACAGCTCCTATATTCCCGGAACTATCAGCCTTGAATATGTTCGCAATAGTGGTAAAGTTTCTTTTGAAGAAGGCTTCGACTTCGCTTCCGATGAATTCTATAATAATTTATCGCAATCATGGAAAGATGCCGTGATTACAGTTAATGAAAATACGGATACTAAAACCGATATTATAGTTGACTACCCCGAAGATTCCGAAGATATGATGGATTATGCATTACGTTACATAACGGAGATCCGTAACATAGGAAGTGGATATTCTGAATCTGATGCTATAGCAGAGGGATATATCAAGTTCACGGATGATTACGGAAAATCTATATATTATAGACAGGATTATGATTCTGATTCCATTAAGATTTCAACCATTGACTTTGGCGGTCCGAAAGATAGCATAGACGTTGTTGATATTACAATTGATCTTATGACGGGCTTTCTGGATGATGCCGGTGATAAGTATTTTGAAAGTGTTGGTGGTGTAATTGATTTTATAGGTTTCGCCGGTGATACTATCGATACACTTAGTGATACACTGGAAATAAAGGAAATCAAGAAACAGATTCAAAATTCAAATATGAGTCCCGAAGAAAAAGCAAGAGCTCTTGAAGAGGTTCGCAGGGCCCAAATAGCAAATACAGTATTTTATTTGGGAAAAGCCGCTTTGTTTGCAGCGGGAGCAGCAGTTTCTTTTTCAGGACCTTGGGGTTTGGTTGCGGCTGTGTCGTTTATGATTATCGATGATTTGATAGATATGTGGGATGAATACTTTATGGAAAGATTGCTCTCAATGCAGTTTAAATGGGCAATTGACCCCAGCGGTATCGTTTATGATCGCAGAACCGGTAAGCCAATTGTCAACGCAACAGTAACCGTATATTGGGTGCCTTACGATGAAAGCAATAGCGAATACTGGAACGAAAAACCTTCAGATGATGAATACGGTGAATTGTGGGATGCTTCCGAGTTCAGTCAAGAAAACCCGCTGCAAACAGATATTAGTGGGTGGTATGCTTGGGATGTTCCCGAGGGTTGGTGGCGTGTCAAGAGTGAAAAAGCAGGTTATGAAACCACTTGGAGCGAATGGCTGCCTGTTCCACCTCCTCAGCTTGATGTTAATATAGGAATGATTTCGGATTCTGCTGTTTTAGGTGATGTGAATTTTGATGGGGATGTGAATTTAGACGACGTTATCATGCTTCTTCGTCACGTATCAAAAGCTGTAATAATTACCGATGAAAATTCGCTTTCCGCAGGTGATGTTGTCGCTGACGGTAAATTAAATATGGATGACGTAATTAAGCTTTTAAGATATGTTTCCAAAGCAATTCCCGATCTCGGCTAAAAAACTTATTTGTTATAAAATTATCCTCCCAACTTGCTTTTCTTGGGTAGGGGTCTAAGGGGAAGGGGGTTCTTTTCACACGAAAAGAAGCCTCTTCCCCTCATGTATACATATAACAATTCTCTCTTTGCCGCCCCCATCTCGTGCGAGCCTATTTTTGCCCCCAATCTGCTTTTCTTGGGTAGGGGTCTAAGGGGAAGGGACTTCTTTTCACACGAAAAGAAGTCCCTTCCCCTTAAATAATTCATTTCACTTTAAAACAATTTCTTTACCTGTCTGCCGTCCTTGAAGCATTTTGAATATCTTTCAATACATTCCGCAACGATTCTTGAGGCTTCGTTTTCGTCTCCGACTTCATCCATTACAGTTTCTTTCTTTTCCAAAGTCTTATAAACAGAGAAGAAATGCTTCATTTCATCGTATGTATGCTTTGGGAGAGCGAAAATACTTCTGTATCCGTTATATGTGGGATCTGTAAAGGGTACAGCTATGATTTTTTCGTCTGCGTGACCGTTGTCGGACATCTTGATAACGCCGATGGGGTAACATCTTACGAGTGTCATAGGTGTTATGGGCTCGGAGCAAAGAACGAGAACATCCAGGGGGTCATCATCTTCCGCATATGTACGGGGAATAAAACCGTAGTTAGCGGGGTAGTGGGTGGATGTGTAAAGAACTCTGTCCAATTTCAGAAGTCCCGTTTCTTTGTCCATTTCATATTTGTTTTTGCTTCCCGAGGGAATTTCGATTATTGCGTAAAAGTCGTTAGGCTTGATTCTTGAGGAATCAATATCATGCCAAATGTTCATTTAATTTATCCTTTCTTTTAAAGAGCGTTTTCCATAAGATCGCAGATCAAAATTTTATTATCTGCGAGTCTGAAAGTCGCGATCTCGTATTTTCCGAGTTTGTAATTGAATTCATATCCGTCGGAAAGTTTTACTTTAACATCCTGAGAGTCATTTGAAGCGTTGAATACTCTTATGATATGTCCGTTGCCGTTATTCGCCTTTTTGATAGCGTTACATTCAACACATTCGTGAGCTTCTACAGTAAAGTTAACTTTGGGAAGTTCTCCGAGACCTGAGGGGAAGAATGAAAGTGTCATTGGTTTTTCATTGAATGTTGCGGCGGATCTTGGCAATTTGTTTGCAATTTCAGCGGAAGGACCAACGATAAATCTGAAATCGTAAAGTCTTTCCCCCTGTTCAATATAAGCGGTGTATCTATTCTGGGGAACAAATTCCATGTCCGCTTCGGGGTGTGCACAATAAGCAGGGGAACGGAGAAGTGTCATTTTGATTGTATCTTCCGTTGCGGATGAGCCGTAGATTCCGTCATTTATAAGAGCAACCGTATTCTTGCCGTTGTCAAGGTAAACATATTTCTGTGCAACACATTCTCTTTGAGTTGTGGGAAGCTTTTCAACCCCGTATGCTTGCTGACCGAAATATTCGGAATTTCCGAGAGTTGTGGGAATGTTAAGCTTCAGCATCTTTGCCTTTTCAGCCCACTGAACACGGACCTTCATATCCATTTCGGATGTGACTTTATTCAGCTTGTACTGAACAACAGCCTTTGAGGATTCGTAGCCGAATACAGCTTCAACTACTGTTCTTACAGCGCCTTCTTCGATAACTCTTACTGCGGGAAGGGGATTTCTTACGTTTGTGAATTTAGTGCTTTCTTCTTCGGAAAGAAGCTTGAATTCGCCAATCTTGTTTGTTCTGCTTTGGAATCTCATGCCCCAGGGATCTTCGTCGTCCTGCATAACGTCAAGGGAGAATGCGTTTTCTTTAACGTATTCCATGCCGTCCTTTTTGTAGCTGTCAATAAGACCTGTTGCTTTGTTTATCTTTACGCTGAGTGTTCCGTTATCGAAATTGAAATGAGTTTCATCGGAAGGCATTGTGGGTACGGGCTTTGATTCGAGAATATCAAACTTGCAATCGAATCTTGCAACCTGCATGGGAGGAATTTTTGCGGTGAATACCACACGTTTTCTCCAGTCGAGGGCATGGTTGCTTCTTTCTTTTTCGGGCTGGGATTTTATTTCAACACCGTCTCTGAATACCTTCGGGTAATAATAGGTGGAAGTTCTGTTCTGACCCCAAAGCATGAATTCGCCTTCAAAGGTCTCTTCTATTTCAAAGGGGTTGGGGTTGTATACAAGAACGGGAATTTCATCGGATGCTGCTTTTCTCTGTCCTTTGCAAAGTGCAAAAAATGCTCTTGCTTTAACTTTTGATATCATTTCAAGGGAGTGGTCGAGAATTCTCAATGCCATTTCTTCGACGTCCTGAATTGAAGAGCCGGGGAGTGAGTCGTGGAACTGAATCGTAAGCATTTCACGCTGTGCGTTTTCCAATTCTTCCGCAGGATACTTCATAACTCCTGCAAGTTCAGCGGCAGAACACATTTTTTCTGTCATGAACAGTTCGTTTTCTGTTCTGCGGTATCTCTGCTTGATGCGGACCTGAGAAGTGTAACAGCCTACAGCCCAAGGATTAATGTCGCCTGTATGTTCGGGGAGAAGGTCTCTGTTTTTAAGCTCTCCGAAATAGTCGTCGGGTGTGGAGTGTATAAGCTCTACCTGTGCGCCTTCACTCTCAAGCTGTTTTTTGAATTCCGTAATTTCCGTAAGGTCTCTGAAAGACGGTCCGCCGCCGTGGTTGCCCACGCCCCACAAGCAGTAAACTGTTTCGTCATCCTTCAATGCTTCTATCTGTTCTTTGATTCTGGGAACAGCTTCTCCAAGATGAGTGCAGTACCATGAGAAGGAACGTTCCGCAACAACTTCAGAACCGTCATAGCCCACCCATCTGAAAGGTCCGTGGGGAACATGGCAGTCAACTTCAAAGGGACGCATGAAAATATAGTTGTCATAACCGCTTTTTGCCATTATCTGAACAAGACCTCTTGTATGTCCGAAGGGGTCTACGTTAATTGCTGTTTTGGGATATTTGTTGAATTTTTCGCCAAAGTATTTTCTGCCTTCAGCTATCTGGCGTACAAAACCTTCACCTGAGGGCATATTGCAGTCGGGCTGGAGATGCCAACCGCCCATTATGTGCCATCTGCCTTCGTTTACGAGTTTAACTATTCTATCAAAAAGCTCAGGCTCGTATTCTTCCACCCAACGGTAGAGGATGGATTCATTATGGCAGAATATGTAGTCTCCGAAAGTGTCGCAAAGATCAGCCGCCACGCGGAAAGTTGAAATCGCTTCCGCTGCGCCTTCTTCCCATTCCCATTGCCAAACGGGGTCAATATGTGCGTTGCATATAAGATGAATTCTTTTCATAGTAAGATTACCTTTCCCGAATTTCAATTATTTATCGTTATAAAATTAAAAATATGTATAAGTATATCATTTGAGTGTGAACTTGTCAAGACTTCGTTTTGAAATTTTCAGTACAGTTCATAAAAAGGATATTTCGGATAAATCTTTTAAGATAAAAATGTTTAAAGATGTACAGGTGTTTAACAAAATCCCGAAATTTAATGTTTTGCACTTTACATAAAGGAAAAATGGTGGTATAATTACAAGGTACTATGTACACTATAAATTTTTATTAGTTTATTCTTACAAAGATATAGGAGGAAAACAAATCATGGCAAGAAAAAAGATTTCCATGGACGGTAATACCGCTGCGGCTCATGTGAGCTATGCGTTTACAGAAGTTGCAGGCATTTACCCCATTACACCTTCCAGTGTTATGGCTGAACTTACCGACTCATGGTCTGCAACAGGTTTGAAAAACATTTTCGGTGAAAAAGTTAGGGTTATGGAAATGCAGTCCGAAGCAGGTGCTGCCGGTACAGTTCACGGTTCACTCGCTGCAGGTGCTCTCACAACCACATACACAGCTTCTCAGGGTCTTCTTTTGATGATCCCCAATATGTACAAGATCGCCGGTGAACTTCTCCCCAACGTTATCCACGTCAGTGCTCGTTGCGTAGCTTCACACGCTCTTAACATTTTCGGTGACCACAGTGACGTTTACGCTTGCCGTCAGACAGGTTATGCAATGATGGCTTGTACAAATCCCCAGGAAGTTATGGACCTCGGTGCTGTAGCTCACCTTTCCACAATTAAAGGTCGCGTACCTTTCCTCAACTTCTTCGACGGCTTCCGTACATCTCATGAAATCTCCAAGATCGAAGCTTGGGATTATGCAGATCTCGAAGAAATGGTTGATAAAGATGCTATCAAAGCTTTCAGAGCAAGAGCTATCAACCCCGAACATCCCGTACTCAGAGGTTCTGCTGAAAACGGTGACATCTTCTTCCAGCACAGAGAAGCTTGTAACTCTTATTATGCTGCTCTTCCCGCTGTTGTTGAAGATTACATGAACCAGGTAAACGCTAAGATCGGCACAAACTACAAACTCTTCAACTACTACGGTGCTCCCGATGCTGAAAGAGTAATCGTTGCAATGGGCTCCATCTGTGACGTTGCTGAAGAAGTTATCGACTATATGCGTGCTGCAGGCGAAAAAGTTGGTCTTATCAAAGTTAGACTTTACAGACCTTT
>JAZSMD010000028.1:0-25675 GCA_045535665.1 Eubacteriales bacterium | reverse complement strand
GTCTTTCAACGCTTTTTCCAAAAAAGCTTCGGTGTCCGCACCTTTGATGCAAAAGCCTTTATCCAAAGTATAATTTACATTTGAAATTCCTTCCCAAAAGAGACAGTAATATTCTCTTTCGTTGTGGTTGATCGTTCCGTCAGGTTCTGCGGTAACTTTCCACCCGTCAATATATTGGGGATAAGTTGTTGTGAGAGTTCCGTTATAGTCCAATTTTACGGAAATTTCCGTAGTTTCTTCTGGGTAAAGATATATAACAGGTTTATAGTCGTATCCCGGTTGGGGAGATATCGGCATCGGAATAGGGTCAGGAGGGTTTGGTATAGGCTCATTTTCGCAAATGTGTTCTTCTTCGGAATTGTCGTATGTTATTTCGTCGGGATCGACCCATTCATAAGGCTCATCTTCCGGAGTTATAATATCATTGGGGTTGCTTGGAAAATCTTGCGGTTCATCGCTTTCGGTATTCAATTCTGTTTGGTTTTTATCTTCCGATTCTGCAGGAACGAGTTCTTCTTTTTCGTCAACAGATTCGTTTGAATCCTGCTCATGTACCGAATTCTCTGTTTGCTGTAGCTTTTCATCTTCCGTGTCGTTTTTTTCGTTGTTGATCTCCGCGTTTGGACAACCTGTAAGTAAAATTACCGCACCTGCTAAAATAATTGCAAGAATATGCTTTTTCATGGGTTTCATCCTTTCTTTTTTATTTAAAATACATTTCATTTATATTGACGACAGAAAAGAGGAAAAGTTTCATGCAAAGAAAAAATATTTACGGTTTTTGAGTGTTTAACAATTCTCAATTTGCTTTTCTTGGATAGAGGAGAGGGATCCTCCTTTTACATGAAAAGAAGATCCCTCTAAATGGAATAATAATATTTACCTGATCTCAAATCCAAAAACTCGGAATTCTTCGCATCCGTGTGTGAATACAGGAATGAATTTTATTTGTTTTACATTCCAATTTACAGCGTGTTTTACAAGTCTTTGATGATTGTTTGTTACTGTTATAGTGAATAAGTTGTTGTTTGAGTCTGTGCCTTCTATCCTGTATTCTTTTATAAGTGTTTGAGGAAGCTTGAATTTTGGTTGAATCAAAGGATAGTTGCAAGGCATATTTTCATAATTTCGGTTAAGATCACTGTCAAAAACAAGGCGTATCTCACTTATATTTGTATCTTTTTCAAAAGTATATTCTATGGCATCACCGTGTTTTCCTTTCCAAAGGTTTTCTTCTCCTCGATAGTTTCCGTTACGGACTGTTTCGGTGTTGCATTTTGCATTTCGTGTCAAGTCGGATACTTTTCTTGTATGCCAAGGTATATAGCAATCGTCTTCCAATAATGTTTGCTGAAGTTCGGGAATATCTATATTTTCAATTTTTGCCTGGTTTTTAACAGCTATTGCTGTCGCTGTTCCCAATGCCTGACCTAAAAGAGCGCAGGTCGCCATTACTCTTGATGAGGATAATGCTGCATGGGTAACACTTATATTTCTGCCTGCGAAAGTCAGATTTTCAATGTTTTCCGAAATCATGCACCGAAGAGGAATTCCCCAAGGGCTTGGTGCGGGGTGGAAAATCGTAGGATGTCCTTCTCTGTAATAAAATCCTGCAGGAAAATGGTCGTCCATTGTCCATCCGGCGTAGGCGACAATATCATCGAATTTTCCTTCACTTTCCACATCGTTTTGGGTCACTATGTATTTCCCTACATAACGTCGGCTTTCACGTTTGCCGGGTAAAAAGCCTATCCATTCAATTTCCCAGTTATCAACATCGTGGTCTCCTTTGTTTTTCATGTGGTCCCAGACTCCGTAACATATTTTCAAAAGCTCATCTCGACATTTGTCCGTATCGTGTATACAGTCCCATTCACCGCCAACTTCTATCCACCAGAAATTATCGTCTTTTGAGTGGGTCTTAAAAGGAAGGTCTTCATCTGTTTCGTATACATAAGCCCATTCGGGAGGAATGAATTCTACCTTATGGTCGGTTTCTTTTATTTGAATGAGGCAGCTCATACCCATAGTCTTTTTATCTGCAATGTCGGGAGGTATAGTTTCGTTGAATTCACTTTTTGCTTCTCTGCCGTACATGAATTTTGCTCCTGTAAGGGGCGCAAGTATCGAGTCTCCCGAACAGTCTGCAAAATATATTGCTTCGACCTCGTGGAAAGTTTCTGCGTTTGACTTCCATGCTCGAACTTTGACAATGCGATCTCCGTTCATTTCAGCATCAAAACAGGCTGAATTAAGAAGTAATGTGAGGTTGTTTTCAGCTTTCGCCTTTTCATATAGTATAGAATCCCAAAGGGAATATTTTAATCCTGTATTTCTGTAAAAGTTTTCAAGAAGGAATTCTTCAAGAAGTCCTGTCTCTCGGTTATCTTTGCCACGTGCGCCGCAAATGTGCATTCTGATCTCGCTTGACGCATTTCCTCCCAATACAGGTCTGTCCTGTATCAGAACAACTTTTATTCCGTGACGGGCAGCTGCAATTGCACAGCAAAGCCCCGAAAGACCACCGCCAACTACACACAGGTCTGTTTTGTATTTTAATGTTCTCATTTGAGGTCTCCTCAATCTAATGCATAATAATTTATTTTATTATAGCACATTAAATTTTTAATGTCAATAGCCTTTTTATTGATTATTCGGGGCTTGTTTTTTTTGAAATTTTATGATATAATAATTGCATGCAATTTATGGTCGGTTAAATGCGGTAGCTACGAAATCTCTGATTCTATCATAAATACACAGGTATTCGTATTTATGATAGAACGTTACTGTTGTTTCAGTCTATTTCACTAAGCATGTTTTCAATAAATATTCCATATCCCTTTGTCGGGTCGTTTATCATGACATGAGTGACTGCTCCGATTATCTTTCCGTCCTGAATTATGGGAGAGCCTGACATACCCTGAACAATACCACCGGTTTTTTCCAAAAGGGCTTCGTCTGTGATTGAAATTACCATGTTTTTTGTGGTTTTTACAGAATTTGTATATATATGGATTATTTCTATACCGTAGCGTTGGACTCCGCTGCTGTCCGTGGTGCATAGTATTTCCGCTTCACCCTCACGAATGTCCTGTTTGAAAGCTATGGGATATATATCGCAGTCTGGAATACTGTTTTGGTCAATTATTCCGAAAACCCCTTCATTGCAGTTTTTGTAAAGGGTACCGATCTTTTTTGATTCGTTGAATGATCCTCTTAATTCCCCCGGAGTTCCTGCAATTCCTTTTATTACTGAGAATATTTCAGCACCGAGAGCTTTTCCGTATGAAAGAGACATGAGTTCTCCTGTATCACTGTCGCAGATTCCGTGACCTAAGCCTGCAAAGATTTTGTTTACCGTATCATAAAATGTCACCGTCCCAATTCCTGCAGTACTGTCTCTTACCCAGCATCCCAAACGGTATATTCCCTCCGAATCCTTGACAGGAGTTACTTTTACCTCAAAAATAAGCTTGTCACGTTTGATTCCGACAGCGAGCTCCTTGCCGTTGCAGTTCTTTACCAAACTCGTGAGATGTTCATTGCTTTTGATCTTTTCTCCGTTTATTGTTGTCAGTATGTCCTTGACACGAATTCCGCTGTTATAGGCAGGATTTATCTTTTTGTCGTCTGTTTCAACATCTGTCATGCTTACTACCATGACACCGTCGGTATAGAATTTAATTCCGAAGGGTTGACCTCCTGCCATAAGGGATTGCTCAGAAACGACTTTTACCTCAGACCTTTTAAGGGGCATAATTCCCAAAAGCTTGAAGTCGATTTCATAACCTTTGTCTGTAACGGTTACTGTTGATGTGACAGGGTAAAAGTCTTCACTGTTCAGTACATTTTTAAGATTATTTGAGTCTTCTTCAAAAACATAGTATTTATCTGGGAGCTGTGACGAAAAATATATACACAAGCCACATATTATCATTGCGGAAAGTATTATATAAAGTATGATTCTCCCTGTTTTTGATTGTATTTTTTTTGATTTATTTTTTGTTTTATCCATTTTTAATATCCCCGTTTGTTTTTATTCGCATTTTTTATTTTACCCTCTATTCTTTCAATATACATTTAATTTTTTTACTTTGAGAAAGGAATTTTAACCATGAAACATATTATAATTACAGGCCATTACGGAAGCGGAAAGAGCAATATCTCTATAAATTTAGCTCTTGAATATTCAAAAAAAGAAAAAAAAGTTTTTTTGATAGACTGTGATATCGTAAATCCTTATTTCCGTTCCGCTGACAGCAAAGCTCTTTTGGAAGAAAACGGTGTTGAGCTTATTGCCCCTCTTTATGCCAATACAAATCTTGATATTCCGGCTCTTCCTGCCGATATTCAGAAGGTTTTTGCCACAGACTGTATTGCTGTTTGGGATATAGGCGGAGATGACAGCGGTGCGATAGTGTTGGGTAGGTATGCAGATTCCATAACGAAAGACGGTTATGAAATGTATTATGTTTTGAATTTCTACAGACCTTTGACTGAAAATTCAGAAGAAATGACGGAGCTTATGCGTGAGATAGAAAACAGTTCCAGATTGAAATGTACTGCCATTGTAAATAATTCCAATTTAGGTGTGGAAACAGATAAGAAAGTTGTTACGGATACTTTTGCGGAAGCTGATGCTGTTTCAGAAAAAACAGGCTTGCCTTTGAAATTTACTTCTGTATTAACTTCTTTGGCAGGGGAGTTTTCTGATTGTAAAACAGCAATCTTTCCGATAAACATTGATACCAGAAAATATTTTTAGTTATGTATTCGATATATTTCTGACAAAATATGGAGAAAACATTGTTAGTGCTTGATTTTTTCGTGGAATTTGGTATAATAGAATAGAATGGAATTATTATGTATATTTATGGGGATAAATTACTTTTTCGGAGGCTTATGAATGGTTAAAAAGCAAATCTATTCAATCGGTTTTTTTATTGCAGCGGTTTTGTTTGCGTTTTCTGCCTTGGTATTGCCGAGCATCTTGATTGATTTTTCGTTGTTGGGTTCAGCTGTATATATTTTTGCTGCGATTGTAATTGCATGCGTTTTCCTTGCTTTTTCAGTTACATCATCTCAGTCTTTATGGGTCGTTGGAGTGGGAGTTATTCTTACCTTCATAGGTTCATGGATAGTTTCGGGCAGTGCTTCATTTTCAATTTTGTTTTTGATCTTGTTTGTCCCGGTTGGAGCTGCTTTGGGGTTTGGATACAGAAATAAAAAAATTTTAAACGATGTTGCCATGGGGGCTTCTGTCAGCGCTGTTGTTTTCGGCCTTATTGCCTTTGCTGTTTTGATCGGAGAATTGTCCGGGGGATCTTTTTCTGTGGAGGAGGCTCTCAGACCAATTAGCGAAAGCTTTAAACAGTATTGTATAGATATTTTTACTGCGGATGTTGAGTCTTTTGAACTGTTTTATAAAATGCAGGGGATTTCTGCAAAAGCTTTTGCATTGTTTGTTTACCAATATATTATAGCTAATATTCCAACATTTTATATGAGTGTTATTTTGTTGGAAACTGTTTTCGGTTTCTGGATAATAAAGGCTATTATGAAGCGCACCGATGAGCAGGTAAGTTTTATGGGACGTTTTTCCGATTGCAGAATATCCGTTGTCGGCTCTGTATTTTATGTGATTTGTCATGTTCTTTATTTGATTTTTGGCGATTCTTCTGTCGCTGTAGCATTTTTAAATTATTCAAATATTTTGAATTACATATATGTTTATGCGGGAATCTCTTTGATTGCGTTCTTCCTTGAACTCAAAAACTGGAGCAGTGGTATGAGAACTGTGGTTCTTGCTGTAGTTATCTTTGTATGTCTGTTTGCACCTTCCCTTTCTGTCTTGGTTTCAATGTTGGGATTATTTGATTCCGGATTGAATATCAGAGGACGTTTACAGAACAGCGGTTTTTAGTACGGTCATAACTTTGATACATAATTTAAAGAAATAGCATGGAAAATATGCTGTTCAGGATTGAAATACGGTGTGCCGCAGCCGTAAAATCAGCGGCAGAATGGAGATTATATGAAAGGAAAAACACTTCTTACAGTAGTTGCCGCAAGAAGCTCCTATGTGGTTCTTGCACTGTTTGTAATACTTTTTCAGGTTTTTCATCCGGGTATTTTGAGTAATGCTTTTTTGTTGTGTTCCGGTTGTTTTATCCTGATATTTGAAGTTTATGTTCATGTATTACGTTATAATGTAAAAAAAATAATGAAAAATACTGTTTCAATGCTTGATCTTACTTCATTGAAACGTCTTGAGGATTTTCCGATCCCTATTCTCATAAGCGGTTCGGACGGTGAAGTCCTTTGGTACAGTGAATGTTTCTGCGATACTTTCGGGGAATCTTATACTGTAAATTTAAACTCTGTTTTTAAGCTTCACCCTGATATACTTAAAAACAGAACTATATCTGTTGATTTTGCAGACCGTAATTTTTATGTCTGTTCTGATTGCAGCGTTATTCATGAAAAAGAAATGTATGTTTTATATTTCTTTGATAAGACGGAATTTATAAACCTTCAGAAAGAACACAATGAATCCAAACCTGTAGTTGCACATATTCTGGTAGATAACTATGACGAGCTTTTCAAGAATGTAAAAGAAAGCGACAGTGCAGTTGCGATGGCTACCATTGACGATGCCATAAGCAAATGGACACAGGGCTCGACCTGTATTTTACGTAAAATAGAGAAAAACAGATATTTTCTTATCTTTGAAAACCGTTATTTGAAAAACTTTACAAAAGAGCGTTTTGGAATCCTTGATATCGTTCGTGAGCTTCCCATAATGGGAAGTATTCCACCAACTCTTTCTATCGGTGTCGGTGCTGATAAGATGAGCTTTGCGGAAAGCGATGAGGCTGCAAGAAATGCTTTGGATATGGCACTCAGCCGTGGCGGAGACCAGGCAGTTGTAAGTAAAGAGACCGGTTTTGAATTCTTTGGTGGCTATGTCAAAGGTAATGATCGTCGTGCGAAGATTACCTCAAGAGTTCTTGCTTCAAGCTTTGCAGAGCTTCTCAACAGCGTAAAAACAGTTATTGTTATGGGACACCAATATTCCGATATGGATAGTTTGGGAGCTTGTGTTGGTATTGCCTGCATAGGCAGAAGTTTCGGGAAGAAAACTCATATTCTTTTGAATACAGAAACAAATCTTGCGGAAGCATTATATGACCGTCTTGCGGAATCGAAGCTTCACAGCGATATATTTATTTCCAAACAGGATGCAATGATGACTGTGGATCTTGACACTTTGTTGGTTATTGTTGATACACACAGAGCTTCTTATACGGAAATGCCGGAACTTATACCTTATGCAGGTAAGGTTGCTGTCATTGACCACCACAGAAAATCAGCTGATTTTATCAAAGATACAAGCTTCTTCTTCCATGAGCCATATGCTTCTTCCGCTTGTGAAATGGTGACGGAACTTATAGAATATCTTGAAAAATGCAGACTTTCAGCCCTTGAAGCAGATGCTCTTCTTGCAGGTATCTATCTTGATACAAAGAATTTCTCTCTGAAAACGGGAACCTGTACATTTGAAGCCTCAGCGTATTTGAGAAATGTTGGTGCAAGTACTGTAAATGTCAAGCTCATGTTCCAGACAGACGTTGACACTTATAAACTTAAGGCGGAGCTTATCAGTAAAGCAGAAATATATGAAAAGACCTTTGCAATTTCCCTTTGCGATATGGATAGTATCGGAAATCTCAAAATAGCATCTTCACAGGCTGCAGATGAAATGCTTAATATCGAAGGGGTTCAGGCTGCATTCTGTCTTTATACGATAAAAGATTCTGTCAGCATTTCCGCTAGATCTTACGGAAGTGTAAATGTTCAGTTGATAATGGAAAAACTGGGCGGTGGCGGCCATCAGACCATGGCAGGTTGTCAGATCAAGGATACCAATATCAAAGAAGGATATATTAAACTCACAAATGCTATTGATGCATATATCGAAGAACAGTCCAGATAAAGTCTGATGTGTTCTATTTTATAAATGAAAGGAAAAACTAAAATGGAAGTAATTTTACTTAGCGATGTAAAAGCTCTCGGTAAGAAAAACCAGTTGGTTAAAGTAAGTGACGGATATGCAAAAAACTTTTTGTTTCCCAAAAAGCTTGCCGTTGAAGCGAACTCTGTAAATAAGAATGTTCTGGAGCAGCACAATGCCGCAGAAGCTCATAGAAAGGCAGAAGAAAAGAAACAAGCTCTTGAACAGAAAGCTGTTCTGGAAAAGGCTACCGTGACTATTAAAGCAAAAGGCAGTCAGGCAAAACTTTTCGGTGCTGTTACCGGCAAGGAAGTTGCTGAAGCACTTTCCTCACAGATGGGTTTTGATGTTGATAAGAAAAAAATATCCATGCCCGATTCTGTAAAGAATTACGGGGAATATACTGTGGAAATAAAGCTTTATCCCGAAATTTCCGCAAAGGTACAGCTTAAGGTCGTTCCCGTCGAATAATTGTAAGGATAAATAGTGTGAAAAATCACGCTAATCAAGATTCAAATACGGCGTGCCGCTTTTGAAAAAAAAGCGGAAGCGTGGCACATGACTGAAATCTCCATCAGCCGCTTTGGAGGTTGTTTATTTCTATTTGTGCAGGCGCTTTAGCGGCAGAATGGAGATTAAAATGGATATTGATCAGAAAATGCCATTCAGCCTTGAGTCGGAACAAGCTGTTTTGGGTTCTATCCTGCTTGATCCCGAACTTATAGGCAAAGCATCTCTTATGCTTAAACCCGAATATTTTTATGCGGATAAACACAGAGAAATTTTTGAAGCGATGCTTGAGCTTTTCAATCTAGGTCATACGATAGAAGGTATAATGCTTCTTGAAAAGCTTCGTGAAAACGGTTCTTTTGAGAGTAGTGAAGAAAAAGAATATCTTTTGAAATTGGCAGAAGCCTCTTCAATGATAGGGGATATGACCTATTATGCAAAGATCGTTGCTGAAAAAGCTATGCTTCGTGAAGTTATTGATTACAGCCGTCAGTTAAATTCGATGTGTCTTGAAAATCAGGAGCTTCCTTCCGTTCTGGAGTATGCAGAACGTCGTTTGAACAATATTTCCGGCAACCGCCAGAATATGACGTTGTACAGACTTTCAGATCTTGTCCGTTCCGAGCTTGAACGTTTGACCGAGCTTAAAGAAGATTCTTCGGGTAAATTCAGTCAGATCAAAATGGGTATTTCCGCTTTGGATAATTTTATGGGTGGTTTTAACCGAAGTGACTTGGTCCTGCTTGCAGGTCGTCCAGGTATGGGTAAAACGTCTTTTGCATTGAATATCGCATATAATATTGCGGCTTCAACTCAGAATAATCCCAAATTGAGCGTTGTTTTTTTCTCTTTGGAAATGTCAAGGGAACAGCTTGCACGCCGTATTATTTCAAGTACTGTTTTGATAGACAGTAAGAAAATGCTTACAGGCGCTGTCAGCGATAAGGAATGGGACGATATTTATAAATTCTGGCATGATGATCTGAACGATGTGAATCTGCTCTTTGATGACACTTCAATGATTACCGTTGCGGAAATGAAAGCAAAGCTGAGAAGAGTTAAAAATCTGGGTATGGTCATGATTGACTATCTTCAGTTGATGAACTCAGGTAAAAAAATAGACAGCCGTGTTCATGAAATCGGTGAAATAACTCGTTCTCTTAAAATAATGGCTAAAGAATTGAATGTTCCCATTATACTCTGCTCACAGCTTTCACGTAGTATTGAGCAGCGAAAAGAAGATAACAAAGTCCCGAGGCTTTCCGACTTGAGAGACTCAGGTTCTATCGAGCAGGACGCAGATATCGTTATCTTCCTTAGCCGTCCCGAATATTATGACAAGGAAACAGAGCAGAAGAATATCTGTGATGTAATCGTAGAGAAAAACCGTCACGGGGCTCCGGGTAAGGTTCAGATTTATTGGGATGGTGCTCATACGGCATTCCGAACCCTAAGCGGACCTGAACCTCAGGCACAGTAATTCTATGAAAGAAAAAATTATTGAAACGATTCGAAAACACGGGCTCTTGGATAACTGTAAAGGTTTAGTCCTTTGCATTTCCGGAGGATCTGATTCCATGAGCCTTCTGCATTTTTTCTGTGAAAATAAAGGCTTGTACGGTATTCCGTTTGTAGTAGCTCATGTGAATCATGGGCTTAGGACAGAATCAGTTGAGGAAGAAGAAGGTGTCTCCTCTTTTTGCAAAAGAAATTCTGTCCCTATAGAGATTCTTCACGCTGATATTTCAGGTACAAAACCAAAAGGAAAGTCTACGGAAGAATATGCAAGGGAAGTCCGTTATTCTTTCTTTGAAGAAGTAAAAACTAAATACGGATATACCCATATAGCAACAGCTCATAATGCAGATGACAACAGCGAAACAGTTCTCTTAAATCTGATTCGTGGTTGCGGAGTCAGCGGCTTATGCGGAATTCCCGTAAAAAGGGAAGATGGGATAATTCGACCTTTGATCAATTGCTCGAAAAAGGAAATATATGAGTATTGCGAAAAAAACAGGTTGATCTTTTATACGGATAAGACAAACTTTGAAAATCTTTACACAAGAAATCTTATCCGCAACGAGATAATTCCCATTATCAAGAAAATAAATCCATCTTTCGACGAATCTGTATCGAGACTAACGGAAGCGGCCTCATCTGATGATACATATCTTGAGGGTGTTGTGGATTCTTATATGAGGGATCCTCAGCTTTTTACCGAAGAAAAAGAGCTTTCGCTGAAATTTTTAAATTCTTTGCCGGACAGTCTTTTGCCGAGATTCATAAGACGGTACTTTTTTGTAAATTCACCAAATATTGTATTGACGAATAAGCAAACAAATGATATAATTGGTCTTATTAAAAAGGCGAAAACTTCAAGGAAAATAGAAATTGAAGGATTTGAAATCTCAATCGGTTATAATTCTTTGGCTGTTAGGAAAAGGGAGCAGTCGGAGCGTAAAATAATTGAAACTGAGCTTTTTTTGGGTGAGAATCTTTTGCAGAAAGTCGGGATCCTGGAAGTTTCTGAGGTTATTGCAAATAAAGAAAATATCAAGGACTGTATAATAATAAAAGATAATCTTACAGTTCGAAGTCGTTATTCGGGAGATTCTTTGAAGTTACCGAAGCGTCCTGAAAAAACATTGAAAAAGCTTTTTATTGATGATAAGATTCCATCCGATAAAAGAGAACTCATTCCCATAGTTTCTTGCGGAGATGATTTGGTTTGGGTTTTCGGGTACGGATCTGATGAGAAATTCCGTCCGAAAGTCGGAGAAAAAGCTTTATATTTAAATTTAAAACCTTTTTAGCATAAAATCACTCTTTTGAAGTAGAATAAAATAAGAATGGGGTCATAAAAATGAAAGAAAATGTATCAGTTTATATTCCTGAGGAAGAAATAAAAAAGAAGGTCAAGGAACTTGGTAAAAAAATTACAGAAGATTATAAGGATATTGAAGGAAAACTTCTTCTCGTTTCCGTACTTAAGGGTGCAGTTGTTTTTATGACAGATCTTATGAGGGAGATCGACCTTCCTTTGTCCATTGACTTTATGATAGTTTCAAGCTATGGTTCAAGTACAGTATCAAGGGGAAACGTGAAAATCGTAAAAGATCTTGATATCAATATTTCCGACTATAATATTCTTATTGTTGAGGATATTCTTGATAGCGGCTATACTCTTTCCAAGATAATAGAAATGCTTAAGACAAGAAATCCAAAATCACTCAAGCTCTGTACTTTCCTCAATAAGCCCGACAGAAGAGTTGCAAATGTAGATCTTGACTATTGCGGTTTTGTTATTCCCGATGAGTTTATCGTTGGTTATGGTCTTGACTATGATGAAAAATACAGAAATCTTCCTTACGTTGGTATACTCCGTTTCGAAGAAGAGTAAGATTAAATTTTGTTAATAAATAAAATCGTTTAACCGATGACGAACGGTTTTCTTTAAATATTTTCTGAATGTCATCGGAGAAAGAGGCAAGATTTGAAAAAATTTAAAGGTATTGGCATTTATGCCGCACTTTTGTTGGGCGTTCTTTTATTTGTCGTGGTTTTGTATCAGGGCGTGAAGGAAGAGGATATTAAATATTCTCAGGTCCTCGATTATTTTAAGAACAATCAGGTCGAAAGCTTTACAATAAAAAACAATGTGCTGGAAATGGTTCTGGTTGAAGGCGTTGATTATAACGGCAACCAAAAGTTTTCAACCCCACTGTACAGTACAATGCTTTTCCTTGAAAATGCTGACAGGTATATCGAAAGCAACAGGGAAAGCGGTGTTCTGAAGGAATACGATATACCTCAAGTTAAGGATAATTCAATTTGGGGCAGTATTCTCTTCTACGGCTTGTTAGGCGGAAGCGTTCTTTTCCTGATGTTCTTTATGATGCGCCAGATGCAGGGCGGTGGCGGTAGAACCATGTCTTTCGGTAAATCCAGACTCCGAAACATGGATACTGTTAAGAAAAAGGTAACATACGAAGATGTTGCCGGTGCTGAAGAAGAAAAAGAAGAGCTTTCCGAAGTTGTTGAATTTTTGAAGAATCCTGAAAAATATACAAAAATGGGTGCTCATATTCCCAAGGGTATTCTTCTTATAGGTCCTCCGGGAACAGGTAAAACTTATATGGCAAGAGCTGTTGCAGGTGAGGCAGGGGTTCCTTTCTTCAGTATTTCAGGCTCTGATTTCGTAGAGCTTTATGTTGGTATGGGTGCGTCCCGTGTCCGTGATACTTTTGAACAGGCAAAGAAAAACGCTCCCTGTATAATTTTTATCGACGAAATCGATGCAGTTGGTCGTCAAAGAGGTGCAGGTCTTGGTGGCGGTCACGACGAAAGAGAGCAGACTCTTAACCAGTTGCTTGTTGAAATGGACGGTTTTGAGGAAAACGAAGGTGTTATCATAATGGCGGCAACAAACCGTCCCGACGTTCTTGACAGCGCGTTGCTCCGTCCCGGACGTTTTGACAGACAGGTGGTTATCGGACTTCCCGATGTCGGCGCGAGAGAGGCTATTCTTAAGATTCATGCTAAGAATAAACCTATGGCTGATGATGTTGACATTCCCCATATTTCAAGGACAACATCAGGATTTGCTCCTGCAGATCTTGAAAATATCCTTAATGAAGGCGCTATTCTTGCAGTAAGAAGAAAGCATGATAAGATTCAGATGCAGGATATCAACGATGCTATTTTGAAAGTTCTTGTGGGTGTTGAAAAGAAAACAAGAAAAGTAACAGAGAAAGATAAAAAGCTTACAGCTTACCATGAAGGCGGTCACGCAATAGTTGCAAGATCTCTTCCCGACCACGATCCAGTTCATGAAATTTCCATTATTCCCCGAGGTATGGCAGGTGGTTATACTTATTATGTACCTAAGGATGAAAAGATGGGAAGATCCAAAAATGAGATGTTCAATGATATTGTGTCTTTGCTTGGCGGTCGTGTAGCGGAAGCTCTTTGTCTTGACGATATTTCAACAGGTGCTGCAAGTGATATTGAAAGAGCTACATCCATTGCAAAGAAAATGGTTACCAAATACGGTATGTCTGAAGTTCTCGGTCCTGTATCTTTCGGTTCAAATGAAGAGGTCTTCCTTGGAAGGGATTTTGCTACTCAGCATAATTATTCCGAAAAGATTTCCGGAATCGTTGCTGATGAAATTATTAAGATCGTAAATGCTGCTTATAAGAAGGCTGAAAATATACTTACTGAAAACAGAGATAAGCTTGATACATTAGCAGCTCTTCTTATTGAGAAAGAAAAAGTCGGTGCAGACGAATTTGAAGCACTTTTTACAGGTGAAAATACAGAAGAAACTGTTTCCGAAAACGAAGCTGAATAAAAATATGGTAAGGTATGGTTTATAAAAGTGTTTTGACGGAAAATTCAATAATTTTCTGTAAGGAGCTTTTTGGATCATTACCTTACCAAAATTATATCTAAAATCAAGTTACATATAAAAAAATTGAATTACTTCAAAAGGAGAAGGTAATTATGAGTAAGAGTTATTATAGCTTTGCAAATGAAAACTGGAGAAATGAGCTTGTACGGGCTTATTCTTTCCGTTTTACGGAAGATCCTGATTTTAAGCAGAAGGATGATCATATCACTACAGCTGTAAACCCACAGCACAGAGAGGGTTTTGACAATATCAGTTTGTTTTCTGATAAGGTGTATTCTTGCGGAGTAAAAGCAGCTCTTAAATGCTCCTTTGATGCTCTTGGTTGCCCTGAAATCATAATTGTGAAAAAGCCGGAAAAATGTGAGGATGGGGTAATTCGTTACGGTGAATGTTTTGAGGTTGTCCTTTGGAAAAACGGTGTCAACGTATGGCGTCATTTCATGGATGATGATCACAAGTGCAGTTGGCATAAGCGTTTAGGTCTTACAACGCCTGTTAGTGAAAAGGATATTCATGAACTCAATGTGGAAGTAAAAGAAAATTATATAAGTTTCAGTGTTGATGGGGTTAGAGCGGAACTTCGCACCGAGGATTTGTTTGATAGCTTTTATATTGGAGTAACGGCTTGCGAAGGTATTGTACGACTTTATGATTTTAGTATTGAAAATGTAGAGTAACTGCAATTGAACATTAAATGATTGCGAAATAATAAGAGGTTCTATAATAAATGTTTTAGGTGAACTAAACATTTATTATAGAACCTAAATTCTTCTGTACTGAGTATTCTGAATAAGAAACAAGATTAGAGATTTAAAATTTTGATTCTTGATATGGCTTTTTATAAATGGAATCGTTTTTCAAATTCCTCTTTCATGTTTTTACCTTCAAAAATAATAAGTGCTGCAAGTGATAATATTCCGCCTGAGAAGCATATGACCGATGGTATAACAATGCTGGTTAGATTTGTTGCATAAAAAATAACAGTTATTATACAAAAGGCAATTACCATAAAAAGATAAAGCAGATAATCTCGTTTTTTCATTTTTAAAACTCTTGCAACTATGAAGAGACCTATCATTGCGGCTGTAAACAAAATTGGCAGGACAAAGTCTATTGACCAGCCTTTCCAACCTGTCCAGATATCCCAGATAATACAAAATATTGCAGTTATAAGGACTTGATTCATTATTGCTTTCGGAATGTTGTTTCGTCTTTTGATTATGTGGAAGATCGAGACCCAAACACAGAAAACTCCGAAAACTGCATATTGCCACCACCAACCGAATTGCTGAATGATCAAATTTACCGCAATGCAGATTACGGAAAGTCCTATGGATGACATTATAAGAATTTTAAAAAACAGTTCAAATCGCTTGTAGATCGTAGGTATTATTGGGTAAGGAGTTTTTTCTTCCGTTCCCGTTAGCTTGTTTTGACAGAGGGGGCATTTGTCGGAAGCAGTTCGTACATCTAGTTTACATTTTGAGCAATATTTCATTTATTTTTCTTTGCTCCCGTTATCCGAAAGCTTCCTTTCTTTTATTTTGTTTACTGTTTTTGTATCAAAGGTTTCCATATTGGAACTTATTTCTACATAAATACCGTTTTCCGTTAGTCTGCGGAAGAAATTCTTTTGGATATCATTGTTTTCATAAGGAGAAGTAAATGAAACAGTGAGTGTGTTTCCGAAAGATACGGCACATGCCTGAATAGCTTTTGTTGCACAGCATATATTAAACGATTTTATATATGGTTCCATACTTTTGGGCACAGAAGCTTTTCCTATATTTGAAAATGTACCGCTCGTTTCTGCCATTTTGTAATCATGTGCAATTTTGAGACATACATTTTTCATTGCCAACGGTGCTATTCTTGCAAAAAAATTATTTTCCACTGATGAGTATTTTGAAAGAAGATCTTCAAGGTTCTCTTCCGAAAGTTTTACTTTCAATGAACGCGTAACTTTTTCAGCTACATTTTTTATATCAGATGGATTGTTCTTGAAGTTGTAGTCTATGTTTACTGTACCAAAGAAATTTCTTGCAGAAGAGGATGCAAAGTGTTTGCGAAGATTAACGGGGATTGTAAGCACCACGGGAAGCTTTTTTGATCGCATTGGCATTGTGTCGTATATAGAGCAGAGGAGAATTGATGAAAGATATCCCGTTAAAGTTGTATTATTTAAATGGGCTTGCGCTAATGTCGCTTTCAAGTCTATATTGCCGGAAATAACACCGAGTCTGTCATCGGGGAATTTAGGACCGCTGCGAAATTTATATGCTTTGCGGTGTTTTGTTTTCTGATGCTTTTCCTTCTTCTCTTCTTCGTAATATCTGTAAAAGCTGTCATCTTCCTTTTCGTAGGCTGAGGCATCGTATGCAAGCTCGGCTTCTGCAATATTATGAGCTTTTGAAAGATACTTGTTTATTATACATTCCAAAAACATCAATGCTCCCGTACCGTCGGTCAAGGCATGGAATACTTCAAGATTTATACGGTTTCCGTAGTAAGAAATTCTGTATAAAAGGTCCTTGTTTTCTTTATTGTAAAGAGCTCCGCAAACAGGTTTGTTTTCTTCTTCAACGATTGGGCGAAGCTCTGATTTTTCAAAATAATACCAAAATAAGCCTTTTTTCAATACATAGTTAAAAACATCAAAGACTTCAGCTGCTTCACTTGCCGCACTTTGCAGAATCTCTTTGTTGATATCTTCAAAAAGCTCACAGGAAAATCTGAAAACCTTTGTATCTGCACCGCTTACCGCAGAAGGGAAGATTTTTGCGGCATTATCGAGTTTTATCCATTTGTCGTTCATTCATCTTTTCCTTTCTCGGTATTTCTGTTAAGAAAACAGTTTATCAATTCATATGCTTTTTTTACATGGGAATATTTGTAAGGGAGAGAGAAAAAACCGTGGAGAGCGTCAGGTATGCGGTGTGTTTTCGCATAGTTTCCGAATTTAATGAGCTTTTCTCCATAGGCTTCGCCTTCATCTCTTAATGGGTCAAATTCTGCTGTGATTATCAATGTGTCGGGCTGGTTTGAAAGATCCTTTGCTAAATAAGGAGCAAAATACGGATTATATTTGTCCAATGGATCTGCCGCATACATATTAAGGTATTCACATATCTTTTTTGAAGTAAGCAGATAATCTGTTCCATTTGTTCTTACGGATTCAAAAGGGGAGTTTTCAGTATGATCATTATATACTGCGGGATAAATAAGAATTTGTTTTTTTACGTTGAAGTCTCCACGATCTCTTGCCATAAGGCTTACGGCTGCAGCTAAATTTCCGCCTGCGCTATCTCCTGCAAGTATTATTTCCGTGGGTTGTGCTTCAAAAAAAGTATTTCCGCAAAAAAGCTCTTTAGCTACTACATAGCAATCTTCCAAAGCATGAGGGAAGGGAAACTCGGGTGCAAGGGCGTATTCAACGGAAACGACCCTTCTTCCTGTTTTTTCCCCTAACATATCACAGGTTCTTGCGTAGCTGTCAACATTTCCTGAAACCCAGCCGCCTCCGTGAAAAAAAAGAATAACATCTCCCGATGTTGCTTCAACAGGGTAGTATACTGCAACGGTTACTTTTCGACCGTCTCTTTCAATTACTCTTTCAAAATCGGTATGCAATCCGTTAATTGGATTTTTGCCTGCCCATTTTTTTACGCTGCGTTCAATTTTGTAGTCAATATCTGCATAAGACATTGCCTTCAAAGCGGCTTTCATGAATTTGTTTATTGCCATTTTCTACCCTTCTTTCCAAAAAAATATGCAAAGGGTGAGATTCGATACAGTTTACCGAATTTCACCCTCTTAAATTTAAAGAATATCGTTTTTGATTATATCATCGTAAGTTTCTCTCTTAACGATAACTCTTGCTTTTCCGTTGCTTGTCATAATAACGGGGGGACGGGGAACTCTGTTGTAGTTTGAAGCCATGGAGTAGTTGTATGCTCCTGTTGCATACACAACAAGAATATCTCCTGCTTCCATATCCTGTAAAGGAATATCTTCCTGAATAAGGTCTCCGCTTTCACAGGCACGTCCTGCAATCGTGACGATCTTATCTTTCGGCTGGCCGAGCTTTGTTGCGATGTCCGCAGAATACGGCGCTTTATAAAGAGCATATCTGGGGTTATCGTTCATTCCTCCGTCAACAGAAACATAAGTTCTTACGTCTTTAATTTCCTTTACACTGCCTATTGTATAGAGTGTTATACCAGCTTCTGCAACTACACTTCTTCCGGGTTCAACAAGGATAAAGGGGAGGGGGAAATCTTTTTCAGCACAGACTTCTTTTACCTTTGCAAAAACAATTCTCATGTATTCGTCATAGGATTTGGGGTTATGTTCAGCTATGTATTTTATTCCGAAACCACCGCCAAGATTTAATTCGTGTATTGTGATTCCAAGTTTTGAGCGAACTTCTGCCGCAAATCCGAGCATTACTTCAGCTGCAAGTTCAAATGGATCAGCGTCAAATATCTGTGAACCGATGTGGCAATGTATTCCTACAACTTTTACATTGTTCAAAGAGGAAGCCTCTTTTATGATATCAAACGCTTCTCCGTTTTCGAGAGCTACACCGAATTTGGAATCTATCTGACCAGTTTTTATGAAGTCATGGGTGTGGGCGTCGATTCCTGGCTTTATTCTGAAAGAGATCTCTGCGATCTTACCGTGTTCTCCTGCAATTCTGTTGAGCATCTGCAATTCTTCGATATTATCCACAACGATTCTTCCAACACCGTTTTCAATCGCCATTTTGAGCTCGTCAGAGGTTTTGTTGTTTCCATGGAAGTATATCCTTGAAGCAGGAAAACCTGCTTTAAGAGCTGTATAGAGCTCGCCACCCGATACTACGTCAACGCCAAAGCCTTCATCTTTTACTATACGGTATATTTCACATGCTGAAAAGGCTTTGCTCGCATAGAGAGGCATACCTTTTCCTTCGTAAAATTTATCGAAAGCATTTTTGTAAAGGCGGCAGGTTTTTCTTATGTGGTCTTCACTCATTACATAACAGGGGGTTCCGTAGTCTTTTGCTATCTGTTCTGTTGATATTCCGTCAATATGAAGGATTCCGTTTTTTTCTGATAACATAATGATTATCTGTCCTTTTGTAATTATTCTTCTTCTGTGTTTTCAGCTTGTTCCTTGAGATACTCTTCCGTAACGTCTTCAATTATTTCCCTGATAGGCTGAACACCTTTCCCGTCTTTTGATGAAAAAGGCACAACTCTTACAAGGAATTGACGTGAAACTTTCTCTATCTGTTCTTCAATCTGTTTTGCGGAGAGCTTGTCTGCTTTTGTTGCTGCAATACAGAATGGAACTTCTCGTGACATCAGGAAGTCGTACATCAAAATATCGTCTTCCGTTGGATCATGGCGAATGTCTATGAGAAAAAGTACAAGAGCAATATTTCTGTCGCTGTCAAAATAGTCTCCCGTAAGGCTTCCCCAACTTCGCCTTTCAGCTTTTGACCTGAGGGCGAAACCATATCCCGGAAGGTCTACCAGATAGACCTTTTTGCCGACATCATAATAGTTGGCTGCAGCAGTTTTTCCCGGTTTTTCGCTGACCTTTGCGATGCTTTTTCTGTTGAGAAGCTTGTTGATCATGGAGCTTTTACCCACATTTGAACGACCTACCATTACTATTTCAGGGCGGCGTTCAACAGGGGCGTTTCTTACGTCATACGCGCTTGTGATAAAATTTGCATCATTGAAATTTATTGTCATTTTAATCTCCATTCTGTCGCTAAAGCGTCCGCACAAATACTTCATTAAATTCAAGTGGATAATGGGATATTGTCCCATTTTTAATTTGAATTTTGGCATGAAACAGAATAACTTAAGATTTATTCTTATTAAACTTTCATGCTATCCTCAATTGCTGTTTTCAGCACATCATCCAATGTTTCAGCCGCAACGAATTTGATGTTTTCTTTGACAACATCTTCAACTTCGTAAAGGTCAGAAACATTTTCTTTGGGGATAATGACGGTTTTGATTCCGAATTTGAAAGCTGCCATTGTTTTTTCTCTCAAACCACCGATGGGAAGAACTTTTCCTCTCAATGTTATTTCACCTGTCATTGCAACATCGCTTCTGACTTTTTTACCTGTCAGCTCGCTGTAAATAGCAGTTGCCATTGTGATGCCTGCTGAGGGTCCGTCTTTAGGTACTGCGCCTTCGGGAACATGGATATGTATATCCCTGTTTTTATAGAAATCCTTGTCTATACCAAATCTGTCAGCCTGAGAACGGATGTAACTTACTGCAGCTCGTGCGCTTTCTTTCATTACATCTCCGAGGGATCCTGTAAGCTCTATCTTTCCTGAGCCTTCCATTGCTGAAACTTCGATAGGCATTGTTTCGCCGCCAACGGTCGTGTACGCAAGACCGGTAACTACTCCTACCTGTGATTCTTTTCTTGATTCTTCTTTTTTGAATTTTGCGGGACCAAGGTAGTTTTCAATATTCTTCGGTGTGATTTTGATTGTCTTCTTTTCTTCGTCTGGCTTTAAGAGCCATTCCTTTGCTGCTTTTCTGCACAGAGATGCGATTACTCTTTCAAGTGAACGTACACCTGCTTCGCGTGTGTAAAGGGCTATGAGGTCATTTAATGCGGCATCGTTTATTGAGAGCATCTTCTTAGTAAGACCGTGTTTTTTCAGTTGTTTTGTAACCAAGTGTTTCTTTGCTATATGGAATTTTTCTTCCTGAGTATAAGAAGTTATCTCTATTGTATCCATACGGTCAAGGAGCGGACGTGGGATAGTGTCCATGTCGTTTGCAGTAGTGATGAAAAGCACATCACTGAGATCGTATGGCATATCTACATAGTTATCTCTGAAGGTTTTGTTCTGTTCTGGGTCAAGAACTTCAAGCAGGGCAGCAGATGGATCACCCTTGTAATCGTTTCCGAGCTTGTCGATCTCATCCAGAAGCATTACCGGATTAGAGCTTTTTGCTTCTTTTAATGCAGTAAGTATCTTACCCGGCATAGCTCCGATATAGGTCCTTCTGTGACCTCTTATTTCAGCCTCATCATGTACGCCACCGAGAGAAATTCTTACGAACTTTCTGTTCATTGCTTTTGCAACAGACATCGCTATAGATGTTTTACCTGTTCCCGGAGGACCTACAAGACAAAGGATCTGAGTCTTTAATTTTTCTTTTTCATCACCGTTTTGCTCAAGGAGCTTTCTTACGGCAAGCATTTCAATAATGCGATCTTTTACTTTTTTCAGACCATAGTGATCTGCTTCCATTATTGCGGAAGCTTTTTCCAAAGTAAAAGAATCTTTTGTTACAGTGTTCCAAGGAAGGTCAAGGCAAGTTTCCAAGTAAGTTCTGAGTACAACACCGTCCTGCGAGCCTATGGGCATCTTTGAAAGACGGATAAGTTCTTTTTCAAGCTTTTCCTTGATTTCGTCAGATGCGTTCAATGTCATTATTCTGTCGAAAAGCTCTTCATCTTCTTCGTCACCGAAAAAGTCTGTTCCACCGTCACCCAATTCTTCCTGGAGCGTTCTTATCTGTTCGCGGATAAAATAATCACGCTGATTTTTACGCATTTTTATATTTACAAGAGCTGAAACCTTTTGTTCAAGGAGTATGAGCTCCGTTTCTTCACGCAATGAAGCTATTACGAGGAGTAATCTTTCATGGGGTTCAAATTCTTCGAGGATTCGCTGTTTAACTTCGGCTTTAAATGGGATGTTTTGTGCGATATAATCTGCAAGTTCTCCTACTTTATAGATGTTTTCAACAGTTTTTCCGATCTCAGGAGAAAGTTTGTCCATTATTGCTGTTATTTCGGAGAATGTGTCGCGTGCTGTTCTAAGCATTGCAACTTCTTCATCTTCGGACCAGTCTTCTGAGATTTCGTCTTCTTTGATAGATACGAAAGCGGATGGGTATTCACTTCCATTTATTTCACCCGTAATCACACCTCTTGCAAAAACTTCCAAAGCGGCTCTTTCTTCTCCACCGGGAGCTTTGAGCAATTGTTTAATTCTTGCAATTGCACCTATTGTGTTTATGGAAAGATTTCCGCTTTCTTTTCCTGCTTCAACATTTTCTAAAGCAAGGAATATAAATCTGCTGTGTTTCATAGCATCCTGAATTGCGGAAATATGTATTTTTTCCGTTATGTCAAGATGTATGAGTGTTTTGGGAAAAGTAACAAGCCCCCTGAGAGCCAACACGGGAAGTACCGCGCGGCCCTCATAAAGGCTCATAAAATCAAGATAATTATTCATTATAGGATGGCTCCTAAACAGTTTCTTTTCTGGTTATTATCGCAGGCTCGGTTCCTTCTACGCAGCCTTTTGTAATAACTACTTTTGTTATATTTTTATCTGAAGGAACATCAAACATAAGTTTTGTCATGAATTTCTCAACAACAGTACGCAATCCTCTTGCACCTGTTTCTCTCTTTGCGCAGATCTCTGCAATTGTTTCAATTGCTTCATCTGTGAATTCAAGCTCAACTTTATCTATTTTGAGAAGTTTCTGATACTGTTTGATTATGGAGTTTTTAGGTTCTTTTAAGATTTTTACCAAAGCATCTTTGTCGAGGTTGTCAACCGAAACTATTACAGGCAAACGTCCCACAAGCTCTGGGATTATTCCGAACTTGATAATGTCATGGGATTCGCACTGTCTGAGGTAAAAACTTGCAGGCTGTTCTTTTTTTGTTTCGATCTTTGAGCCAAAGCCTATTGCAGTTCCCGATACACGTTTTTTTACTACGTTTTCAAGTCCTGCAAAAGCACCGCCGCAGATGAAAAGAATGTTTTTTGTATTAATCTGAATAAATTCCTGGTTCGGATGCTTTCTTCCGCCCTGAGGGGGAACATTTGCAACTGTTCCTTCAAGAATTTTAAGCAGCGCCTGTTGAACACCTTCGCCTGAAACATCTCTTGTTATAGAGGGGTTTTCGGATCTTCTGGATATCTTATCTATTTCGTGAACGTAGATAATACCTTTTTCTGCAGCTTCAACATCAAAATCCGCAGCCTGAATAAGTCTGAGCAGGATATTTTCAACGTCTTCACCGACATAACCTGCTTCTGTCAATGTTGTAGCATCTGCGATTGCAAAGGGTACATTAAGCGTTTTTGCCAAGACCTGAGCCATAAGAGTTTTGCCTGAGCCTGTAGGTCCAAGCAAAAGAACATTACTCTTAACAAGCTCAACTTCATCGTCGGAATTATCCATAATTCGCTTGTAATGGTTGTATACTGCAACGGAAAGGGCTATCTTTGCGTCATCCTGTCCTATAACGTATTCATCCAAAGCATTTTTTATCTCAATAGGAGTTTTGATTTCAATTTGAGAATCTTTTTTATTATGTTTTTTATTAACAGGACCTTTAAGAGCTTTCATGTATTCAATGCAGGTCTCAATACAGTTTTCGCAAATGAAAACATCTTCCGTAACGCCCGAAAGCATAAGTGTGCTTCCGTCAGTATCTGTAAATCCACAGAAGGAACACTGTCTTATAAGGTCTGTATTCTTTTTTCTGGGCATATGGTGTTTCCCTTCAATTTATCTTTTTGTGATAACTTTGTCAACGAGACCGTATTCCATAGCCTGTGCCGCTGTCATAAAGTTATCTCTTTCTGTGTCCTTTTCAATGATTTCAAGGGGTTTGCCTGTATTTTCAGCAAGAATTCTGTTAAGATCTGCTTTGATTTTGATGATTCGATCTGCATGGATCTTGATATCTGTTGCCTGACCCTGGAAACCTCCGAGAGGCTGGTGGATCATAATTTCACTGTTGGGAAGAGCAAATCTCTTACCTTTTGCACCTGATGAAAGTAAGAATGCGCCCATACTTGCAGCCATGCCTATGCATATTGTAGAAACATCGCATTTGATATACTGCATTGTGTCGTAAATTGCCATGCCTGCGGTGATGGAACCTCCGGGGCTGTTGATATAAAGACTTATATCTTTTTCGGGATCCATAGCTTCCAGATAGAGGAGCTGTGCAACAACGAGGTTTGCTGTTACATCGTTGACTTCGTCGGCAAGAAATATGATTCTGTCATTGAGGAGTCTGGAAAAAATATCGTAAGAACGTTCTCCTCTGCTTGTTTGTTCTACTACCATTGGGACTAAACTCATAGTTATTACCTACCTTTTATTTAATATTATGTGTTTTGCTATGTAATTTCGTATATCGGCGCGAAAACTTCTTACGGTTTCTCACGCCGATATATCATACGTCAATTTTTTTAAGCTTATTCAGCGGATTCAGCTGTTTCTTCAGGTTTTTCTTCTACTTTTTCAGCCTTTTTTCTTGTTCTCTTTTTGGGTTTTTCTTCTGCGGGAGATTCTTCAACGGGAGTTTCAACTGCTTCTGTAACTTCTGCGTTGTTTCTTACTACCTCAAAAGCCTTTCTGAGAGAAAGATCCTTGATTATGCTTTCTGTTACATAGTCGCTCTTGATCTTTTCGACATCTGTGCCTGTTTCCTGAGCGAACATTTCGTATTCTTTATTTACGTCTTCTTCTTCGATGATGATCTTTTCTATTTCAGCAATCTTTTCGAGAGCAAGACGGATCTTAACGTCTCTTTCAGCGTTTACTTTGAACATTGCACGGAGGCTGTTGTATTCCTGACCTGTGATCTCGAGGTATTTCTGGAGAGAAAGCCCCTGCTGCATCATTCTTCTTTCAAAGCCCTGCATAGCGGAGTCTATTTCATTTTCGATCATGCATTCGGGGATATCAGCTTCGCAGCAATCTGCTACTGCAGCATATACTTTTTCTGTTACTTCGTTTTCTTCAGCCTGAGCATATCTTTCAGCGATCTTCTTGGAGAGGTCTTCTTTGAATTCTTCGAGAGTATCGAAGTCACTTACATCTTTAGCAAATTCGTCGTCGATAGCGGGGAGTTCTGTTCTCTTGATCTCGTGGATCTTAACATCGAAACGAGCGGGCTTACCTTTGAGTTCTTCAGCGTGGTATTCTTCGGGGAAAGTAACGTTAACGGCACCTTCCTGACCTGCTTTCATTCCTACCATCTGATCTTCAAAACCGGGAATAAACTGACCTGAACCGATTTTAAGAGTGTACTTTTCAGCTTCGCCGCCTTCAAAGGGAACATCATCAACATAACCCTTGAAGTCGAAGGTTACAGTGTCTCCGTTTTCGATTGCCGCATCTTCTTCAAGGTCGATAAGACGAGCCTGTCTCTGCTGATATCTTTCGAGTTCAGCCTGAATGTCTGCATCGGAAACTGTTTTTGTATGTTTTTCAACTTTGATACCTTTGTAATCTTTAACGGATACTTCAGGTTTAACTGTGATCTTAGCCTTGAATTTAAAGCCATTTTCATCATTACTGATAATGTCAAGAACGGGATGATCTACGGGTTCGATACCTGCTTCTTTAACAGCGTCATCGTAAGCTTTGGGATATACAGCGTTGATTGCGTCTTCATGGAAAACTGTTTCGCCGTACATTTTTTCTATCATTTTTCTGGGAGCTTTGCCTTTTCTGAAGCCGGGAATGTTCATTTTGCCTACGTTCTTTCTGTAGGAAGCTTCCACAGCTTTTTCAAATTCATCTGCGGGAACTGTAATTTCGAGTTCCACAATGTTTTTTTCTTCTTTTGTTACCTTGTCCAAAATCATTTGATTATCCACCCTTATGAGTTTTTTATATATTTGAATTATTTTATCACATAAATATGTTTTTTTCTACCATATATTG
>JAZSMD010000055.1:0-25436 GCA_045535665.1 Eubacteriales bacterium | reverse complement strand
GCTCTTATGACATCTATCGAAGGTCACAGAGGCGAACCCAGACCCCGTCCTCCCTTCCCTGCAGAAAAAGGTCTTTTCGGCAAACCTTCCGTTCTTAACAACGTTGAAACATACGCAAATATTCCACAGATCATCCTTAAGGGTGCTGATTGGTTCAAATCTATCGGTACTGAAAAGAGCAAGGGTACAAAAGTATTCGCTCTCGGTGGTAAGATCGTTAACACAGGTCTCGTAGAAGTTCCCATGGGTACAACTCTCCGTACAGTTATCGAAGACATCGGCGGCGGTATCCCCAACGGCAAGAAATTCAAGGCTGCTCAGACAGGTGGTCCTTCCGGCGGATGTATTCCTCCCGAATACCTCGATATTCCCATTGACTACGACAACCTTCTCTCCATCGGTTCAATGATGGGCTCAGGCGGTCTTATCGTTATGGACGAAGACAACTGTATGGTTGATATTGCGAAATTCTTCCTTGAATTCACAGTTGACGAAAGCTGCGGTAAGTGTACTCCCTGCCGTGTCGGTAACAAGAGACTTCTTGAGATCCTCACAAAGATCACAGAAGGTAAGGGCACACTCGAAGATATCGACAAACTTGAAGAACTTTGCTACTACATCAAAGAAAACTCTCTTTGCGGTCTCGGACAGACAGCTCCCAACCCCGTACTCAGTACTCTCAAATACTTCAGAGACGAATATATCGCTCACGTTACAGAAAAGAAATGTCCCGCACACGTATGTAAGAAACTCGTTAGATACAAGATCACAGATGCTTGTAAGGGTTGTACAAAGTGCGCAAGAAACTGCCCCGTTGGTGCTATTTCCGGTAAGGTTAAAGAACTCCACGTTATCGACCAGGATAAGTGCGTAAAATGCGGCGTTTGCGTTGACAACTGTAACTTCAAAGCAGTAGTTGTTGAATAATCAAGGAGGTAAATTAAAATGGCAGATGTAAATCTTAAAATAAACGGACTTCCCGTGACAGTTCCTGCAGGAACTACAATTCTCGATGCTGCTAATTCCGTAGGAATCAGAATTCCCACACTTTGTTTCCTTAAAGACATTAACGCTATCGGTGCCTGCAGAATTTGCGTAGTTGAAGTCAAAGGTGCAAGAAGCCTTGTAGCTTCCTGCGTATACCCCGTAAACGAAGGTATGGAAGTATTCACAAATACTCCTGCAGTTATTAAGTCAAGAAAAATGACTCTTGAACTTATTCTTTCTACACATGACAAGAAATGTCTCTCTTGTACAAGAAGCCAGAACTGCGAACTTCAGGCTCTTTGTAAAGAATACGGCGTAGAAGATGAAAACGTATTTGAAGGTGCTAAACCTGAATACGAAATCGAAAACACAAATGATTACCTCGTAAGAGATAACAATAAATGTATCCTTTGCCGTCGTTGCGTTGCTGTATGTAACCACAATCAGGGCGTAGGCGTTATCGGTGCTAACGAAAGAGGCTTCATCACAAACATCGGTTGTGCATTTGATATGGATCTCAAAGACGCTCCCTGTATCGCTTGCGGTCAGTGCGTAGTTGTATGTCCCACAGGTGCTCTTCAGGAAAAAGACGATACACAGAAAGTTTGGGCTGCGCTTGCAGACGCTTCCAAGCACGTTGTTATCGCTCCCGCTCCTTCTATCAGAGCTACTCTCGGTGAAGAATTCGGTATGCCCATCGGCACAAACGTTGAAGGTAAAATGGTTGCTGCTATGCACAGACTCGGCTTCAACTCTGTTGTTGACGTTGACGTTGCTGCTGATATCACGATCATGGAAGAAGGCACAGAATTCATCCACAGACTTAACGGTGACGGTCCCCTTCCCCTTATCACATCCTGTTCACCCGGTTGGGTTAAATATTGCGAACACTACTATCCTGAATTCCTCCCCAATCTTTCTTCTGCTAAATCTCCTCAGGGTATGTACGGTGCTCTCATGAAGTCCTACTATGCAGAAAAAATGGGTATTGATCCCAAAGATATCTTTGTTGTCAGCGTAATGCCTTGTACAGCTAAGAAATTCGAAAGAGCTCGTGAAATGAATAAAGTTGACGGTCTCGACGATATCGATGTTTCCATCACAACAAGAGAACTTGCTAAGATGATCAGAATGGCAGGTCTCAGATTCGATGCTCTTCCCGATGAAGAATTCGATCCCATCTTTGGCGATGCTACAGGTGCAGGTCATATCTTCGGTGCTACAGGCGGTGTTATGGAAGCTGCTCTCAGAACAGTTGTTGAAATTCTCGAAGGCAAACAGCTTGAAAAACTTGAATTCTGCGCTGTAAGAGGTACAGAAGGCATTAAAGAAGCTACTTACACAGTTGCAGGCAGAGAAGTTAAAGTTGCTGCAGTTAGCGGCACAGCTAATGCTGCTAAAGTTCTTGAAGCAGTTAAATCCGGCGAAGCAAAATATGACTTCATTGAAATCATGGCTTGCCCCGGTGGTTGTGTAAACGGTGGCGGTCAGCCCATCCAGGATGCTTACACAAGAGCACACGTTGATCTCAAGGCTCTCAGAGCTAAGGCTCTCTACGATCTCGATGCTAACGAAGGCGTTCGTAAATCTCACGAATCTCCCGTTGTTAAGAAGATCTATGAAGAATACCTCGGTGAACCCGGAAGCCACAAGGCTCATCACCTCCTCCACACAACATACGTTGCAAGAGGCAAATAAGTCTATTATTTAAAATAGAAATAACTCCCAAACTCAAAAGAGTTTGGGAGTCGTTTTTATTCAATTCAAATGCTAAATCAATCAGTCAATTCTACCGATCTTATCAAAGGGAATGGGTTCAAAATCGGGACAAAGCTGTTTTAACAGGGAATCCTCCTTGAGAGTAAAATCCCCGTTGTGCCAACCCGGAAAATCTGACAATGTATCCTTAATTATATAAAGCTCTTCAAATTCAGCACATATTGAAACACCATAATCAACCTTGTTTTCATATGCAAAAATTCTGTTATCCCCAACAGATTCTTTAATTGTGTAATAAACATTATTTCTCACAAAGCTATTGCCGGGATTAGACATAAGCATTGGGTCATCCGGGTCTCCGCTGTAATCTTCGGTATTGGGGATTATATCTTTTATACAGGGGAATTTTTCAACCCATATGGGATTTGCTTGCTCTGCTATAAGATTGTTTGTCATTTTCTCATAGTTATGAAGCCATTTACTGAAGTCCGCCATTTCGGTACGAACTCTGTCGTCATACTGTATGGGATTTTTCAATGCGTTGATTATGATATTGTTTTCAAAAACATTATCTCTTCCGCCGCCGATCATGATACCCTGACCTGAAACATTCATAATAATGTTTCCGTATGCTGTCTGACCTGCAAGCCCGTCATCCCAATAAATACCTTGAGCCAACGCACTGCCGTTACCGACATCATAAATGTAATTATATCTTATAACACAACCATAAGAATTTGAATTTTTTCCGTGGTAGAAAGCACCGCAGTCTGAGGTTTCGGTACATACATTATATATCTCATTATATTCAAACACGTGAAGAGGACCACTCCAGCCTACCGCCATATGAGGTGCATTTGCCATTTCGTTGTTTGCTATTGTATTACCGCAACCACCGCAGGAAATAGCACCGTAATACGTTCTGTTAATAACACCGAAATCGTGGATATAGTTATTATAAACGAGATTTCCCGAAGGAATAAGATTTGTTGAGTCACCACCGCTTATGCTTATACCGCAACTTCCTACATTGGCAACCTCACAATTCTGAATTGTAATATTATTGCCGTTTGCGGAAATGCCATTTCCTCTGACATTATATACCTTACAGCTATCGACTGTAATATCATGTCCGCTAATGGAAAAGCCATTGTTTCTTGTGGCACAAGCGCCAAAGCCCTTTAAAGTAACATATGAAGCATTTGACATATTAAGAAGATTTTCCAAAGTGCAGGACAAAACTATCTCAGTAGATTCAAAATCATCCGTCTTGTAAATGTACAGAATACCGTTTTCACGGTCTATATAATATTCATTAACAGAATCAAGCTCAGAGAATACGTTGAAGAAATAGAAAGGGGCTCCTGCTGAAATACCGTACTGCTGTGCCTGAGCAAGCTCTACCGTCTTAGCATCAAGATCAAAGACTTTGACGGGAATAGAAGCTTCAGACCATGACCACTTGAAATATCCGAAAAGCCAGATATTTTCCAAAGTAGACCAATTTGAAGCTCTGCCGATGATATCGTCATTTACAGTAAAGATACCGCCCTGAGCATTCATTATATTTCTGTCTTCAGGTGCATATCTGTTGTTTCCGGCTTTGTCAAACTCATCCGAGGTGAAATACTCTGCCGCAACACCGTTTTCAACGACTTTGAGTGTACGGACATTTTCATTATTTGGCCATCTTGCAATGACCTTTCTTTCACCGTTGACAAATACTTCCGATTCAGCAGGTCCTACACCGTTTTCGTAGTTGCTACCCCAAGCAGCACCTCTTGAATAAAGCAGACCCCAATCGTCTGTTTTAAGTCCGTATTTTTTCAAATCGACCTTTACGACCTTATCTTTTGCGGTTTCATCAACAAGAGCTGCCTTTTCATCTGAGGAAAGAGGCTCGAAATCCTTTGAGGAAAGAATAAGACCTCCTGTAAGGATAGCACCGAATTCATTTTCGGAAACATATGTAATTGGACAATCTTCAGAACCTGAATCTTCTTCGGTAAAAGTCAAAGCAGAATCCAATTTATACTGACCGTCCTTGACAAGAACCGTAATACCGCCCATGGGAAGTCCCTCTCCTGCTTTTAATTCCCTGATTTTTGCCTGAGCTTCGGGAATGGATTTAAAAGGAGAATCTTCTGAACCGTCGCCGTTATTTTCAGCATTTGAATCAACATATATAGTCAATGCTGAATTCTCAACAACAGATGAATATTCCCTTTTGTTTTCCTCAACGAAAGGCATTTCCATTGTTCCACGCTGTGAACAGGAAGTCAACAAGGAAAATGAAAAAACCGCCGCAATTGAAGCTGCTATAATTTTTTTAAGTGTCATATTTGCTCGCTCCCTATATTGGATATTTTTTTATATATTATAGCACAAAAAAGATAGAAAGTAAATACGGTTTTATTTCTTTTTTAAAGCCGCAAGTAAACAAAACCGCATAAATTACATAAAATCAATATTTGCACAGAATACAGTACCATTATAATATAAACAAAAGTTACAGTCAACCCCCCCCGAAATTTCACAATTTTGTCACAATATTATTCATCAATATATACTTGACAGCATCAGCTATAATATGATAAAATATTATCATAAAATAACAATATGAACGGAGATCAAAGCAGAATGAAATTTATAGGTAAATGGCTTTGTGATGAAAGATTTCTGAACTTAGAGCCCTTGGATATGCTTCACAAAAATAATGACAACGCAAGAGAAAAAGCTCTTATTGAAGCACATCCTGAAGAATTACGCAACGTACATATGCTAATAAAAAAAGAGTTTGAGATAAATATTGATGATTATGAAGGAATCCGACTTGTTTTTTCGGCAGATGACTATGCCAAAATAAAAATAAACGGTCAACTTGCGGCAATCGGACCATGTCAGGGATATCATTTCAACTACTACTATAATGAAATTGATATAAAAGAATACTTAAAAAACGGCAAGAACACCATTGAAGCGGAAGTTTTCTATAGCGGTCTTATCTGCCGCGCACAGAACAGCGGAGACTTACGCATGGGCTTCATTGCTGATATTTACGGAATAAAGGACGGTAAAAAAGAAATCCTCCTTTTTACGGACGAAACATGGAAATACACAGCGTTGAAAACTTATACATCTAAAAATTCCATAGGCTACAACACTCAATTCGTTGAAGATTTCGATAGCAGATTGTTACCCATTGATGAGGACTTTGTTCCATGTATTCCAACAAAACATGACTACTCATTCGCAGACTCCCCTGCGCCCTCATTGCAATTCTACGAAATTGAACCGAAACTTACGGAAAGACTCGAAAACGGAGGCTATTTTTACGATATCGGACAAGAACTTACGGGAAATATTAACATTACCGCTGAAGGTAAAAGCGGAGATACAGTTATCATTTATTGCGGAGAGGAATCAGATGACAGCGAGATTAAAGTCAGATACCAGATGAGATGCAACTGCGTTTATAAAGACAAATGGACACTTACAGACGGTGAAAACAGATTTGAACAGTTTGACTATAAATGCTTCAGATATTTTACCCTTGTTCCCGATGAAGGTGTTGAAATAAAAAAGGTATCAATAACAGTTCAGCACAACAGATTTGACGACAATGACTGCACGGTGGTAAGCAACGATGAAGTTCTGAATAAGGTATTCAATATCTGCAAAAACGGAGTTAAATATGGCTCGCAAGATATTTACGTTGACTGCCCACACAGAGAAAAAGGTCAGTACGCAGGAGACTCAACCATAACAACAGCATCGTCGTTGTGGCTCACGGGTGATGAAAGACTTATGAAAAAGGCAATCACAGACCAGATGCTCACAGAAAAAGTATGTCCCGGACTTCTTTGTGTTGCCCCGGGATCAGTAATGCAGGAAATTGCAGACTATTCTTACCAGCTTCCAATTATAGCGCTGAGATATTACACATTTACAAAGGATAAAGACTTCCTCAAAAAGACCTACAAAGCCTGTCTCGGAATAAAAGAATACAGCAAAAAATACAAAAGAGAAGACGGCTTGATAGTTGACCTTTACGACAAAGGAAATCTTGTTGACTGGCCGCAAAACCTTCTTGACGGATACGATTTCCCCTATCTGGGTGCAGGTGGAGATGATGGCGACAAAGCCGGATTCCCTCATAATGTAATTAATGCATATTACACAGGCTTTCTTTACGGGGTCGAAGAAATGGAAGCAATTCTCGGCATCGAATCTGACGGAGAAGCAGACAGATGTAAAGAAGCTTACAACAAAGCCTTTTTCAACAGCGAAACAGGGCTTTATGTTGACAGCGAAAGAAGCACACACAGTGCTATTCATTCAAATGTATTCCCTTTATATTACGGACTTGCACCGAAAGAAAGCCATGAAAAAATTGCGAATTTCATAATGGAAAAGAAGCTATGTTGCGGTGTTTATGTAGCATATTTCCTCTTAAAAGCTCTCGCACGTGCAGGCAGATATGAAGATGAATACAGCCTTATCACATCCGAGGACGAAAACTCATGGTATAATATGGTACGTGAAGGCGGTACAACTTGTTTTGAAGCCTGGGGAAAAGATAAAAAATGGAATACAAGCCTTTGTCACCCTTGGGCAAGTGCACCAATTTCCGCACTTCTGGAAGATATTTTGGGACTTTCACTTGACGGTACAAGAACTGAGCCCCATTTACCCAAAGGCTTAAAAATTAAAGTAAAGACTCCAATGCACGGTGAAATTGAATTTTAAGGGGCCGCTTTTTGTGGGGGAAAATTCTTTTCATGTCATACCCCCTTCAAGAAAAGCAACTTAGGGGTAAATTTATTAAAAAAGAGCGACTCTGATTCGGAAAACCGATTTAAAGTCGCTCTTTTGTGTATTTATTTAACCAAGAATACTTTTGAACATATAGTTATTGTAAATATCACGGGCTTCGGGAGTAAGGTCGCAATGATTTCTGTCGTGAACGATATCGTAAGTCACTTTTTTACCGTTTGCTTTCATTTCTTCAACGAATCTGTTGGAATGTTTATCAATATTTACAGCACCGTCAGCATCACAATGGAAAATGTGATATTCTATATCAGGCATTTCAGCCGCAAGGTGGTAAGGAGAATATTTCTTCATAACATCCTCAATATTACCCTCCACATTGAAAAATGCGCTGTAAAGAGTTCTGGGCAAGTCGGGTCTTTCTGTATAATGGTAAGGCAGGTCACAAACGGGACAGTTTGCAAGACAAGCAACGGGAGTACGCTTTGCGTATTTTGTATAAATGAGAGACGCCAAGCCACCCATACTTCCGCCCACATGGACAATGGGGGTATCATCTGCAAGTCCGTATTTTTCAAAAATAACGTCAAGAATTTCATCTGTAAAAGCAATTGACTGGGGGTTCATCCAAGCCCATGGATTATTGTAAGGAATAACGTAAAGAATTCCCACTTTCGCACATTCTTCTGCAATATCGGGGTCTTCCCAGAACATGGTCATATCACCCAAGCCGAAAAGGTCAACAACTATGCCCTTTATGGGTTTAACGCATATTTTATCGCTGACATATGCAAAGGATCTGAGGTTTTCGTAGTTTATCAATTTATCCATAGTAATCTCCTATCTGCCGCATTTAAACAGCGGCACTCGTTTATTTATTTGTTTACTTAATTATATCAGATTCAAATGTATTTGTCAAGACTTCACAGACTATCAGAAAAATAAAAATATCCATAACTCGTTTAAGAGGGGTCAGGAAAACTCCTGACCCCTCTTGTATATTAAATTATTCAGCTTCTATAAGACCATAGTTTCCGTCCTTGCGGCGGTAAACAACGCAAACCTTTTCGTCTGCTTCGGATTTAAATACGTAGAAATCATGTCCAAGCATATTCATCTGGAGAATTGCTTCTTCTGCAGACATGGGTTTAGCAGCAACGGTTTTAGAACGAACGATCTTGTATTCATCTTCAGTATCATCAAGTGATGTGTAACCGAAGTCAAAATCAAAGTTACTGCTGCGGAGACGTTTTTCAAGCTTTGTCTTATGCTTACGAATCTGACGGATAAGGATATCCACGATTCTGTCAACGCTCTCCTTAAAGTCTGTGGTCGTTTCCTGAGCTCTGAATGTTATGCCATTATACTCGACCGTAACTTCAACTTTACAGTTGCTATCCTTCTCAAGCGTATAAATGACATAAACTGTGCAGTCATCCGAAAAGAACTTATTGAGCTTTGAAAGTTTCTTTTCAGTGTACTCCTTTGTGCTGTCCCAAATATTGCACTTCTTCGTTGTGTAGTTAAACTGCATACATTACAACTCCTTATGTCAAATTTCGGGTTCAAGGTTTCTTTACCTTTACCCATTTATATTATAGCACATTTCTTCGGAAATTGCAAGTACTTTTTATTATTTTTCTGTGTTAAGTATAATTTTTGTGCAAAATGACGAACAACTCAAGCGTGAAACTATCTTTTAATAAAACAATGGGGTCAGACCGTAAAGCCAAACCCCACATTTTTAATTCAATATTTATGAAAATGTCCAATTTTCTATTCCGTTATATATACTTCCATCGGAAGGGTCAAAAGCACCCGAAACAACTCTGTTCACAGCCAAAGCTCCTCTGTTGAAATACAAAGGAATTACAGGTAACTCTTCCTGAAAAACACTCAACAGCTCTCGCATTGACATTTCGCCCAGATTAAATGCTTCTACCGCTTCTTTTATATATTCTTCAACATATCCGTGTCCCGTATTCACATCATAAGAATACAGTACGGAAATATCCATATTTTTAGGCAAAAGAACTTCACCGATATAAATATCGTAACTTCTTTCTGTAATTGCCAAAGTAAACTTATCCCATGTAAGAGCTTCGACTGTAACGGAAAAACCCATATTTTCAAGATCTTCCGCAATAGACTCTGCAACCTCAACCTTTGTTAAACTTTCGGAATTTACAACTATTCGCAAAGTAGCGATATCTTCACCGAAAACACGGTCCGTTCCTGAAAGGGTCAATCCGCAGGAATTAAAATATTCATGCGCCGTTACAGTTGAATAAATATCTTTATTTAATTCAGCATCAACAGTAACTGACCAATCGGGATTAAAGGGATACCATGTAGGCTGAGTTCCTCCCGAAAGAATATTTTCACAGATACGGCTTCTGTTTATACAGTATGTCAATCCTTTGGAAAAAGACTTATCCAAAAGAAATTCATGAGAAAAATTCTTGTTCACAACAGCAAAAACTATACTGTTATCGCAAAAACCGATGGTTTCAATATTTCCTCTGAACTCACTGCCGTTATCTGTAATATCCGTATAAGAGCCGTGAACTTTATTATAATTGAAATTATAAAGCAATTCCTCATCAGACTGTATATCATGGACTCTTATTGTTGAAATATCAAAGTTATCCCCGGTATCTAAAAATGAATACGGATTTTTTTCCAAATAAACAGAAGCATTATCTCTTATTATCTGATATTTACCCGATCCGACAGGTATGAAGTCTCCATTTGTTCCACGTTGAATTACAGGGATATCGCAAAGATTAACATTATAGATTGACTTTGTATTAAAATAAACAACAAACTTATCATCGGAAACAGCCTCAAAGTCTGTTATGTAATCAAATCTGTCATAATACACGGAATCTTCATTTGATGCAACAGAATAAGAATACTCACAATCTGCCGCTGTAACATATGAGCCGTCAAAAAAACGTGCATTCGGGTTTATTGTAAATATTACTTTATTCTCATATACTTCATAATCGGAAGCAATTACGCAAACAGTATCATATGAGTTATCAACATGGATCAACGGGTCATAGCATAATGAAAGGAGATCCCTGTTAGTTCGGCTTCTCGACAAAAAAGGATCAAGTCTCTCACCCAAATATCTTGCAAGAGTAAAGACCACAGAATAATCTGTGGAATCATCTTTATTATTTTCGGTTACAGGGTCTTCATTAAGATCATCTTCGATCCATTGAGGGACTGTACACCCTGAAAAAATATAAAACGACAAAGCGAATAAGATGAAACAAATTATCCGCCTTGCTCTATTTAAACTTAGTGATGTCATTCTTTAACAACAGACTTTTTAACCTGTTCGATTGCTGAAAGAGCTGTTCCGAGAGATTTTTCCGTATCGGAAAGAATTCCGTCAACATACTGAACGGCAACATTACGCATTTTTATTGCATCCTGTTTTGCCTGATCAACTATGCCCTGAGCTTTTTCTGTGGCAATCGCCATTATCTCAGTTTCATCAACAAGAATTTCAGCTTCAGCCTGAGCTTTCTGAACGATCTCATCAGCAGATTTTTTAGCTTTTGTAAGCAAAATTTCCGCGTTCTTCTTCGCTCTTTCAGTCATGATATCAGCTTCTTCTCTTGCGCGTGCAAGTGTTTTGTCTCGAGCTTCAATTATTTCATTAGCCTTTTTGAGTTCCGAAGGCAACTGCTGACGAAGTGATTCAATAATACCTCTGAGTTTATCACCATTGATTATAAATTTATTGTTTGCAAGAGGGAGATTCCAGGAATCTTCCAATAAATCTTCAAGATCTGCAAGTCTTTTATCAAATTCGCTAATCATTTCAAACTCTCCTATCATTTATTTCCCATTATATTTTAATTTATTATACACAACTTCATATATGCACTCAGGCACATAAAAACTCGCATCCCCACCCAATGAAGAAATAGCCTTGACAGCCGTTGAGCTGACATGAATATATTCTCCTCTGGAAGGAATAAATACAGTTTCAAGGGAAGGTGTCATTCCCCTGTAAATTTGAGCATGTTCAAATTCATAAACAAAATCTTCTGTATTCCGCAAACCTTTTACAATAGTTCCGCAACCAACAGATTCAGCAAGCTCTGAAAGAAGTCCGTCACCTGAAACCACTTTGATTTTAGGATTATCTGCAAAAACTCTTTTGCAGAATGAAACACGTTCATCTTCTGTAAAGAAAGGATGTTTGGAAGCATTAACTACAACAGCAACATATACTTCCTCAAACATATCAGCGGCTATACGCACTACTTCCTCATGGCCCGAGGTTATGGGGTCAAATGTACCTGCGATAAGCGCTTTTCTTCTGTTAACAGCCATTACTCACAAATCTCCTCTACACTGTAAAGATAAACAGAAACCGTTCCATAGGTACGAAGATCTATAAGCTTGAGCTTACCTTCTTTTTCAGGCATCTTTTCAACAGCTTTACATTCCACAACACAAAGTCCGTCATCTCTCAGGCAGGACTCTTCCTTGCCAAGCTCAACCAACGCCTTTTGTGCAAGTCCCCTTTCATAAGGTGGGTCTATAAATACGATCTTAAATTTCTCTTTTGTATCCCTGAGATATCTTTTGTAGTCCGTTTCCTTGACTGTTGCATGAGATTCAAAACCTGCTCTTTTTATGTTTTTGCGAACAAGCTCCAAACTGTCTTTTTGATTATCGCAAAAAACAGCATGCTCAACGCCCCTTGAAATAGACTCAATACCCATTTGCCCTGTTCCTGCAAAAAGATCCAGAACCTTACCCTCAAGGTCAAACTGTATTAAATTAAAAATCGACTCTTTTACTCTTTCCAATGTCGGTCTTATGGCAGCCTCATCAGCAGGGACAAAAAGCTTCAGACCTCTTTTGGAACCTGAAATTATTCTCATAACTTATATACCTATTCCAAAAATAAATAAAATAATCCTATTCTATAACATTATATCAGAAAAATGGAAGAAAAGCAAGTAGTTAAGGAAATATTTTTTTGAAAAACACAATTTTTTTTAATTCTGTTGTCATGTTTTATGAATAAAAGCATATGATTTACTACGCAAAGACAAAACACCGAAAGGATTGGTAATTCAAAATGTTTATTTTATCGGCAAAACTCACAAGAAGCAAGCTTCTGACTTTAGGATTAATCTTCTGCTGCCTGGCAGTAGTCCTGATAGTCTCAATTCCTCAAGGAGAAGAAACCACAGCAAAAACAAAGAATCTGAAAGGAGAAACTAACGAACAAAGGGTCGAATATCTGGAAAGCTTCGGTTGGGATATCATAGATGAACCTACGGAAAGCACGGAAGTGATAATCCCTGCCGAATTTGATGAGACTTATGAAAGCTACAATTTGTTGCAACAGACTCAAGGCTTTGATCTTTCAAAATACAAAGGAAAAAAAGTCATGAGGTATACATATTCCGTTAAAAACTACCCTACGAATTCAGCGGAAAACGTATGTGCTACTCTTCTCGTTTCAGATAAGAAGATCATCGGCGGAGATATTTCATCCACATCATTAGGCGGATTTATGCACAGCTTATTAAAGCCCGCCTCTTTGAACGAACAGGATTCACAACAGACAGTAGGACCAACAGCAGATGAGATTCTTGCATCAATCATCGGAGCTTCAAGCGGTAAATAACATGAAACATAAATCAGAATAAATCTTTATATTTTCCAGTTTCATGCAAAATTCAAATTAAAAATGGGACCCTATCCCATTTTTGTTTGACAAGCAAACCCCTTTGAATTTAATGATTCAGTATTTGTGCCGCCGTATGGACGGCGGTATAATATGAAAGATCGGCTGCTTTTCAAAGCTTTGCAGCCGATCTTCAATATTGAAATTAACCTATGGAATCAATTACCTCATCGTTCATAACGATAGGATATTTTTCGACATTAGCCTCATATATTTTCATATATTCAGACTGAAGAACCAAGGATTTTGCATTTGCAACCCACTGAGGCTCATTTTCACCCACAAAATACATGATATGATATCCGAATTGAGTTTTTACAATATCATAGTCACCGGGTTTGCGGGACTCGTCAAAGCACCAATCTTCAAATTCCTGAACCATCTGACCCTTTGTTACCATTTCATAAAGTCCGTCAACAGCTCCGTCATCGCTGTTTTCGTTTGCCATTTTAATAAAGTCTTCTTCTTTAGCACCTGCAGCCACCCAGTCATTAAGAAGAGTTTCGGCCTTTTCATAAACTGCCGCATCGGAAGCTGCCTGAGCTGCAGCTGTTGCTTCATGGTCAATCTCGTCAGAGCCTTCAACCAAAATGTTAGATACTGTGCTTGTTGCAACAAGGCAATGTCTTACGTCAATGGTGTTATAGGAATCAAGATATCTGTCACCGAACATAACCACAAAATAACCGTTGTTATATTCAAGAACTGTTTTATCTCCTGTTTGTCTGCTTTCATCAAAGAGCCAATTTGCAAGAGCTTCAAAAACCTCGCTGTAAGTTGCTGTGACTTCAGTATAACCGTCAACATAAGATGCAAGCTCTTCCGCAGTAAGAACAGCCTTTACACAAGCTTCAAAATCTTCGGGAGATGTAACTGTAGCCAATGTCTGCTCAGCTTTCGATCTGGCATCATTTTTATAGGATTCATCAGCTTCATCTGTTGTTTCTTCAGTTTCTTCGGAAGAAACGGGAACTTCATATGCGAAATGATAAATATTGAAGTCAACGCTATCAAACTCTTCTTTATGTTCTTCATAATAAGCATTGAGAGCAGCATCGTCAAGAGTCATATTTTCAATAAGGTGCTTATAATAATAAAACGCAACCGCATCTTCCATAATATAACTCTCAAAATCTTCGGGAGTTATATCAGGTCCGTAATTTTCTTTCAGGTAGTCTTCAAGGGAATATCCGGCACTCTCAAGTTGAGAATAGAATGATGTGAAACTGTCTTCAACTTCTTTTGTCTGCTGTTCTGTCATTTTAAAGCCTGATTCTTCAGCCGCAAGAACAAGATACTTCTGTTCTGCCAAAAAATCTATTGCATTTGCCGCAAAATAATCATGGTAAGACTGACCGTTTGGCAAAAACTGTTCTGAAAGATCGCCTTCAAAGTCTATACCAAGGGAGCTTGCAAGATAGTAATATTCACTTTGGAACTGTGAAATAGCTTCCTTATACTGATACAAGAATTCAACAGCATCTACCTCTTTTGTACCGATAGTCATTGCTATATCTCTCTTTGGTTTGCTGTCGTCAACAACAGGATCATCGGAAGGGTCATTTACCTGTCCGTTATTTGTACAACCGCCAAGAAGCATAAGCATGGCAAGAAGTACTGCTAAAATTGATTTTTTCATAAAAAACCGCCTTTTTAAATTTTTATTTTTACCGATAAATTTTACACTATAAATGGGGCAAAATCTTCCCGACATTATGACAAAATTTAGGCTTAATCAAATTCCATCAAACCTACGCATAAAATTTTCCTCCGAACAGAATTCTGTTCGGAGGAATCTGTTATTTATACATTTTTGCAAGACCGCCATCGGACGTTTCGCGGTATTTATACGAAAGGTCCTTACCTGTATGATACATGGTCTTTACAACCACGTCAAAAGATATCTTTCTTGTTCCCGAAAGGAAGTTTGCAAGGCTCAATGCATTTATTGCACGCATTGCCGCAACTGCATTACGTTCGATACAAGGAATCTGAACAAGTCCGCAAATAGGGTCACAAGTAAGCCCCAGGTGGTGTTCCATTGCCATTTCAGCCGCATATTCGATCTGATCTATACCCATTTCAAAAAGCTCTGCAAGAGCCGCAGAAGCCATAGAACAAGCAGTACCGATCTCCGCCTGGCAACCGCATTCAGCACCGCTGATAGAGGCATTTGTTTTAACAAGATTTCCAATAAGCCCACCTACGGCAAGAGCTCTTATTATATCCTCGTCGGTAAAGCCTTTTTTCTCCTGCATATATTTCAAAACCGAAGGCAGAACACCGCAGGCACCGCAAGTGGGAGCTGTTACAATAGTTCCACCGCCTGCATTCTGTTCACCGACAGCAAACGCATAAGCACAAACGATTCGGTTCTCCCTTGTGGACAGGCTCTCATCGATGTGTCTTTGGTTATACAAAAACTGTGCTTTTCTTTCAACGGAAAGTCCTCCGGGAAGAACTCCTGAAGTTGTAAGCCCTTCCTGAATGGAATTTTTCATAGATTCCCAAACGGTATAAAGGTAGTCTTTAAAATCATCGTCTTCATGACGGAATACATATTCCGAAAGTCTGATATTTCGTTCTTTACAGTAATTTGCAATATCGTGGAAGGTATTATGCTCATATTTGATTTCAACCTGAGCAGCTGCTTCTCCGTCAACAAGAATGGTTCCGCCACCAACGCTGTAAAACCTTGCCTTTCCAACCTCTTCCCCGTTCTTAAAAGCAATGAGATCCAACGTATTTTCGTGAAAAAGTTCTGTTTCGGTATAATTGAATACAACTTCCGATTTATATGGCTTAAACGTATCCTTTATAACTCGGTCTGTACCGTGACCGGCACCTGTTTTAGCCAAAGAACCGTACAGTATAGCCTTATAAAAGTCACAGTCGGGATATTTGGAAATAAACATTTTTACTGAACGCTCAGGTCCCATGGTATGAGAACTCGAAGGTCCTTTTCCTATTTTATAAAGTTCTTTCAATGTTTGCATCATGATGTCTCCATTCTGCTTTTAATCTTTGATATAGAACAAACCACTCTTTACAGTATAATTATATCACAAACACATCAAAAAATCAATAGTAAAATATCAGAAATATAAATATTGTAATATTATGATATCGGTGAATAAATTTCATCGGAAAGCGAGAAAATAATATTGGTAATAAATAAAAAACAAGGAAAAGCCCAAATCGAAAAGGATGGTTATATATGGCATCAATACAAAGAGGAGATATATTTTACGCAGACTTAAGTCCCGTTATAGGTTCAGAGCAAGGCGGAATACGCCCTGTGCTTATAGTTCAAAATGACGTTGGGAACAAATACAGCCCCACAGTAATAGCCGCAGCAATAACGTCAAGAATGACGAAGTCAAAACTTCCGACCCATATTGAAGTAGATGCAACGGAATACGGTCTTGCAAAAGACTCAATAATACTGCTTGAACAGATACGTACACTTGACAAAAAAAGGCTCAAAGAACGAATGGGTCATCTCGATGATAACTCCATGAATTCAGTAAATCACGCCTTAAGCGTTAGCTTCGGATTAAATCAACTATAAGCATACTAATCCCTTATACCGCCGTCCATGCGGCGGCACAAATACTGAATCATTAAATTCAAATGAGTTTGCTTGTCAAACAAAAATGGGATAGGGCCCCATTTTTAATTTGAATTTTGCATGAAACCGGAAAAGCTAAAGTTTTATTCTGATTAATGTTTCATGCTAATCACCTATACCGCCGTCCATGCGGCGGCACAAATACTAAATCATTAAATTCAAATGAGTTTGCTTGTCAAACAAAAATGGGATAGGGCCCCATTTTTAATTTGAATTTTGCATGAAACCGAAAAAGCTAAAGTTTTATTCTGATTAATGTTTCATGCTATTACCACTTTGAACATAACAACATACAAATTAAGCATAACTGTACCTCTTGACTTGACACATTTTCTGTGGTATAATACTCCCGTAAAAAAGAATCAACGAACTGCGTTTCTTGATAATATATATTTAGGAGGTATGACTAATGTCATCAGTAGAACTTCATAAAATTGATTTCAAAAAATTCCTTGAAGCTATAGATCAGTGCAAAGGAGATGTATATCTCGTAACAGACGACGGAGACAGACTTAACCTTAAAAGTAAGCTTTGCCAGGTAATCGGTCTTACAAAGATCATTGAAGGCGGAATGATCTCCGAAGCAAAAATCGTTTGCGAAAATCCCGAAGATGATACACTCCTCTTCAGATTCAACCTTTACGGAAATAAAGTTTTGGACGAAAACAAGAAATAAAAAAACAATTATGCCACCGACTGTATCGGTGGCATAAGTATTTCCTTTATTTTTTACTGATTTACAACAGCTTCTATTTCTCGTTTTTATAAATTTCCTTGAAGTATTTATAAGTATCAACCTTCAACTCACCGCAAGCCGCCTCGTCACAAGCGATAATCGCATCGGGATGCAGCTGTAACGCACTGATTGTCCACGCATGGTCAACACCGCCCTCAACGCAATGCTTCAAAGCACGAGCCTTGTTATGACCGTTAACGATCATGAGAACCTGTTTAGCATCGCAAACAGTTCCAACACCTACAGACAGTGCGGTCTTGGGAACTTTATTCGGGTCATTGCCGAAGAAACGGGAATTTACAATCAATGTATCCTCAGTCAAAGTACGCAAGCCTGTACGTGAAACCAAAGAAGTAAAAGGTTCATTGAACGCAATGTGTCCGTCAACGCCACAACCGCCCATAAACAAATCAATTCCACCGTAAGATGCTATTTTTTCTTCGTAATTTTTACACTCTGCTTCAAGATCTTCTGCCATACCGTTGGGTATATTTATATTCTCTGCAGGAAGGTCTATGTGGTTAAAGAAATTTTCGTGCATGAAATACCAATAGCTCTGGTCATGTTCATGGGGAAGCCCAACATACTCGTCCATATTAAACGTAACGACATTTTTGAAGCTGACATCTCCGGATTTATTCATTTCAATCAGACGTTTATATACTCCCAAAGGAGTAGAGCCCGTAGGCAGACCCAAAACAAAGGGACGGTCTCCCTTATGTCCGTTGATCGCAGCCGCAATATGTTGAGCCGCCCATTCACACATTTCAGCGTAATTTGCTTTAATAATCAATTTCATCTTATTTACCCCATATCTATTTTTTTTATTTTTTTATATTAATTATATACCAATTATATCCAAAAGCCAATACCTTACTTTAAAAATTGAAAAATTGTTCACATCTCACAAAAAAGAAATACATTAATTTAGCTTTAAATAATCCTTTTAAACAGAAAACACAAAAAAGACAAAAAATGAAAAAACTGTTAAATTACCCCGTACCCCCTTGACAAAAACGATTTTTCGGAGTATAATATTAGCGTTCTCTTGAAGAACATAATAAATGCGGGTGTAGTTCAATGGCAGAACCCTAGCCTTCCAAGCTAGTCGCGTGGGTTCGATTCCCATCACCCGCTCCATTTTTTTATCCCGAAAAGCCTGACGTCATGGTTTTTCGGGTTTTTCGTTATTCGTAATTTTGAACGTTTTACGCCTTAAGTCTGCCAAAATTATTTGCTATACTGTTATTACTAACATCCGAAAGTGATTGAACCAACTTGGGCAATTGGAGCCCTCTGTTCGAAATCAATGCGGATGTTTTTACTTTATCCGCATATAATATACTTTTAAGCATTTCGCCTCTAACAAATCTTAACTCATTGAATAAAACTGTTTCATTTCCGCACTCGTGCCTTTGCCGAATGCGGATTTTACATCGTTTTGGTATATTAGAACAAAAAAAGAGCAAAATACACCTATAAATAATTACCTAAGGCAATGCATATGTGGAAAAGTGAAAGCAATTCAAAAAACAAATTTCAGCACGAGATTTCCGAGATATCGGGAAATCTCAACTTTAATATAGCCCATTTACAGGAAATATTCAAGGATAATGAAAACTTAAAGACAAGGACCTTTGAATCATCGGGAGAGCAACCGTACAAATGTGCTGTGATGTACATGGAAGGCATTTCAAACTTTCAAATCGTTTCGGAAAGATTTATCAGGGGAATAATGGGGGAACTCCCCAAAAACACTTCAGACCCAATAAAAGACATATATTCCCGAATGTGCTGTGAATGTGATCTGTTAATAGAGAATTCGGAGAAAAAAATAATAAACGCACTGACATACGGAGACTGCGTTTTATTTGTTGACGGTTGCACGAGAGTCATAATTGCAAACACGAAAGGTTGGCTTGCGCGTCCCATAAACGAGCCCGAAAACGAAAAAGTTCTCAGAGGCCCACGTGAAGGGTTCAATGAAAAAATAAGCGACAGCGTTTCGCTTCTCCAGAAAAGGCTGTGTACCCCTGATTTCAAAGTAAGATATTTAAATTGCGGAAAGCGTTCAAATACAAGAATTGCCGTTTGCTATCTGGAATCCGTTGCAAAAAAAGAAACTGTGGAAAACATACTGAACAGAATCAAGAAAATAGATATAGACGGAATTCTTGACTCAAACTACATTGAAGAACTTATACAGGACCGTAAATTCTCACCTTTCAAAACGATAGGTTCAACGGAACGCCCGGATACTGCTGCCGCAAGGATACTTGAAGGCCGTGTGGCAATTATAGTAAACGGCTCCCCCGTTGCCCTCACCGTCCCTTATCTTTTCATTGAAAACTTCCAATCGGGAGATGATTATTACATCAATTATATATCCGCTACCGTTGGAAGATTTTTGAGAATAATCAGTTTTATACTGTCAATAAGTATTCCTGCTATATACGTCGCTCTCGTAACTGTACACAAGGAAATGATGCCGACAAATCTTGCCCTTTCCATAATTTCCGCAAGATCAAGCGTACCTTTTCCCGTAATAGTTGAAGCTTTAGGGTTAATTCTCGTTTTTGAAATAATCAGGGAAACAGCTTTGCGAATGCCGTCAAATGTTTCTCAGGCATTCAGCATCGTCGGAGCAATAGTCATAGGAGATGCGGCTGTCAAAGCAAAATTTGTAAGTGTCCCAATAGTAATTATCGTGTCTCTTTCAGCCCTTACGGGACTTATGATACCTCGTCTGAGAGCTGCTGTTGTATTCTATAGGATAGGATTGGTGTTAATTACGGGATATTTGGGTCTTTACGGTTATCTGTTCGGGGTAATTTTCATGACAGTTCAGCTTTTAAATACCCAAAGCTTCGGAGTAAATTATACGGAATTTGTAACTGTACCAAATATGAAGAATCAAAACGATATTTATTTAAGATTGCCGTGGAACTTCATGACAAAAAGACCCGAAAGTCTTTCGGAAAACAAATATCGTCAAAAAGGTAAATCTGAACAATGAAACCAAAGATAATTATATTTTTTATTTTCGTGCTGTTGTTATCTATTACGGGATGTAAAGACCATTCTGATATTGAATCAGATATTTTCGTTGCGGGCTTTGCAATAGACACGGCAGATTCCTCCGAATTCAAATATAAAATAAGTGCGGAAGTCATAACCGCACAAAATTCGGGAGACAGCGCAAATATCGAAACGAAAGTAATAAGTGCCGAAGGAAATACTGTGCTTGAAGCTTTGAGTACAATGGTTTCGGAATCCTCAAAAGAACTGTATTTTGACCATTGTCAAATATTGGTAATTGGTAAAGATGTTGCAAATCAAAGTCTTACAGATGTTTTGGACTTGGCGTTCAGAGACACAGACCTGAGGCTTTCCATGAAGATAATCGTTGCAAAAAACTGTAAAGCATATGAAATACTCGATTCAAACAGCGTAGTTAACGTTATTAAATCCTATGAAATATCCGAGACCATAAAAATAAACTCTGAAAATGTGGGCTTCGCACCGGATACCGCAATATTTTCCTTACTGAACCAACTGAACGACTTACCGCAAAGCGGAGTTGTACCTGCATACACCGTAATCAATGATATAGCGGAAGAAAAGATGAATATACTTCAAGGCACGGCACTTTTTAAAAACGACAGTTTTGTGGGATATATGGAAAACAAACAAAGTCAATTTGCACTTATGGCAACAGGTAAATTTCAAAAAGGAGATATTTCATGTTTTATACCCTCCCACGACCAGCTCATGACTGTTCATATAAACAAATGCAAAAGATCGGTTAAAACAAAAACAGACGGTAAATTTGCAGAAATATCACTTATTTTTGACTTTGAAGTTTCCTTACCTGAAATCCCTTCAAAAATAGATATTAAAGAAAACTATCAGAACATTATAATAGAAAACGATATATCAAACTATTTTGAAGATAACATTTACGCAACAGTTACAGATACAATAAATAGATACAATACGGAAATTTTCGGTTTCAGCTCCATACTTCAAATTCAACAAAGAGATTTTTGCAAAAAAAACGCTTACAGGTGGAATGAAATTCTTTCCAATTTAAAAGTAAAGGTAAAATGCAATATTAAAATAAAAAGCAGCGGAATTACAAATGACAGGATATATAAAGGTAATTACAATTAATATATGGAGAGCCGAATGAATACAAAAATAACCTCAAAGCAATTCGTTTCAACCTGTGTACTATTTATGATAAGCAGTATTCAGGTAATAAATATTTACCCTAACAGCAAAATAAATATCTGGTTTGCGGCTATAATCGGGGCTGTGGCTTCAGCTCCAATTATACTTATGTTTGCGAGGTTATCGGGATTATACCCCGATGAAGACCTTTTCGGAATAATAGAAAAGACTTTGGGAAAAGCCGTGGGAAAATGTATAAATCTGCTCTATACCGTATACGGGCTTTATTTGGGCATAGTAACCATACGGTATCTGACGGAGTTTATACAGGTAGTTTCTCTTAATGAAACACCTCAGATAACTCTTCTTGCATTTTTCGGATTTCTCTGCGGTTATATTGTATACAAAGGGACAGGAACGATAACGAAATTAAGTACCGTTATTCTCCCTGTGGTTTTTGCAATTTTTATATTTATAATAATCTGTTCATTCGGTTTTTACAATTTTTCATATCTGAAACCGGGGCTTGATGAAACAGTCAGAACTTTTTCCGATGCGGCATTCAGCGTGGCTTCTTTCAGCTTTTGCGAAATAATATTCATTATGGGATTTTTCAAGAATTCAGAGTTCAGCCAAAGAAAAAAATATTCCCTGCTGATAATAAGTCTTCTGATAGGAATGGTATTTACTGTTATACAACTTCTTTCAAATCAGCTGATACTGGGAACATCAACAAACTCCATACTGTATTTCCCCAATTACGAAGCTGTATCAATAATAAATATCGAAGATTTTATCACCCACATAGAAGTAATTTCAATAATATCATTTCTTATGTGCGTCATAATAAAAGAAAGTGTCTGCATTTTCACGGTGTCAAGTGGTTTAAATAAAATATTCAACGTCCGAAAACCTAAGCTGACAGAAATTTTTGCAACGGTTGCAGTAATAATCGGAGGAGTTTTTATTTTTGACAGCACCATGGATATGTATAAATTCCATGAATTGAACAAGTATATTGTGCTTATCTTTCAAGCCGCTGTTCCCCTGCTTATATATTCCATTGCAGAGATAAGGAATATAAGAGAAAAAGAAAGAAATAATATCAATGGGCATAGTGTAAAACTAAAAACACCATAGAAATCAGGAAAACCCATATGATATATAAAATAACAGGCATATTCCGAAATACGGAAGATGCACAGTCTGCCGCAAAAAGAATAAATTCAAGTGCAGATAAAATATATGAGATCAGAATGAACTATTTAACCAGAGATGAAGAAGTCGGGTTATTAAACAACATTCTTTACTCACCCCCTGCAATGTCTATATTTTCAAACACGGAATACACTCAGCCTACGGAAAACGTCACAAAAGAATACAGAACCGACAGCTCAAGGTCTTCCGCAATAGAATACGGAGAAACTTGCCAACTGACGGTTCTTGCAGAAGCGAATAATAAAGACAAAGTACAGAGTATAATGCACAACGAAAGCGGATACGACGTCAGCACGACCGAGTGGGAATGACGTGGGGAAATAAAAAAGACGGGAAAAACTTTTTTTACGGCAAAAAAGTTTTTCCCGAACCCTTTTCAAAAAACCGATATTGAGAAATATCTTAACTTTCCCAAAACCTCAAATTATAAATTAGGAAAAATGAGATGAAATAGCCCCGCACAAGCACTATATATTAACGAGTACATACCTATAAAAGGAACTATATACACAATCCCAACAGAAACATCAGCAATAACACCTTTCAGCGAAGGATTTTTACGTCGATAAATAACATACAGTATAAATAAAACTATAACCGCAATAAAACTGATAAATCCGAAAATTAAAGAAGTACTTACAAAAATAGGAGCTCTAATGGGGTCTATCAATAAAAGGATTCCAACTAAACGCAGAAAGCAGTTTAACCCAACCCCTGTAAACATAGATATTCCGAAAGCCAAACCCAAAGATTTTAATGAGCAGTGTTTTTCAAAAAAATCATTACAACTTGTTAAAACAGCACCGCAAAGGATAGAAACAATTCCCCACAAACATATCCAGCCATCTAAAACCCCACCCCAAATATAAACACCGAAAGCACTCATAACGAGTCCGACAATTAAACAAAAAATGCCGAATATCAATAAACCTATTGATGCTTTTTTCATGAAAATACCACCCCTTTTTATTTTAATTATATCACACTTAAAATCTGTTGTCAATAGAAAAAAGAAAAATAAAATTTACATCAACTTACACCAAAAACTTGACTTTTAGATTTTTTTATGATATACTATATTATACCTATAAAAAACCATCCTTAGCTCATTAGGATAGAGTACCGGATTCCGATTCCGTTGGCGGTGGGTTCGAATCCCGCAGGATGGACCAGCAAAAATATTTAAAAGACTCAGGGATTCGAAGGGTCGGTAGTGAATGACAGTCCAGTGGACTGTCAGAGCCGACCAGCGCTCCGTCCGCAGACGGGCGAATCCCGCAGGATGGACCAATAAAAGATTTAAACAATTAAGGGAATCGAAGGGTGTGCGTTTGTGAACGCTGCCAGTGGCAGATGAAGAGAACAATAAGCACTGGGCAGCGGTCGAAAAATACAAGGATAAAGCAAAGCCCCGCAGTATTTTTCGGGCAACCGCAACCGGATCGGTAGTGAATGACAGTCCAGTGGACTGTCAGAGCCGACCAGCGCTCCGTCCGCAGACGGGCGAGTCCCGCAGGATGGACCAATAAAGAAGTACGCCATAAGGGGTGACTTCCATAAAGCAGGTTTACCTGCCGAAGCAGAAAAATGAGTACGGACGATTTGTTCGTACTCATTTTCACACACCTTGCCCTGCAAGGTATAGTGTGTTACACCTTTTAGGTGTACTGTCGGGCGGTGATAAGCCTCCCTTGTGTAAAGGGAGGTGGCACGGCTTGCCGTGACGGAGGGATTGTAAAAGGTTAGATTGTTGTTCAAAACAATCCCTCAGCCGCCTTCGGCGTCAGCTCCCTTTACACAAGGGAGCCTTTGGTTTGTGCGCCCCGAAAGTCTGTCTGCTTTTCCTGACAAGCACTGCTTTTGTGTCCACAAAAGCGAAGCCCCGCGCGAGGCGGGGCTATCATTTGTTTGCAGTCAATTAAAAATCAATAGAATATACGGTATTTACTTTTTCAAATCCCAATTCAAAAGCGTCAAATCCTCCGTGCTCTTTTGCGTATTTGTCAAATTGAGTATCTTCAAAAGGAATATATCCTTTTTCCATAGCTGCATTTGTCGCCGTCAGATAAAGATATTTGATCGCATCATCAGGAGTACCCGGCAAATTAGGAGTGTGAACACAATTATTAATACAAAAACCGTGTGTGCTTTGCAGTCCGTCGTAAGATATAGCAAGTAGCTTTTTGCCGTCAAAAATGCCAAAGGGTTGAGAGAGAACTCTTTGCTCAAGCGGCTGTTTTAGCAATTTTTTAAGACCGTATCCACCGGATCTTTTGAACATTTCATTTGGGTATCCTGCTATAAAATTATCAACTGCTTCTAAATCAGTCGCTTCCAATTTACGAATATTATACTTTTGTGATTCTTTGGGTAGGACAAATGGTTCTCCGAAATACATTGTTTCATTCGTTTCTTTTATGCTCTTGAATTTAATACCGTCAAGCGTTGCTTTCACATCATCAAAAGTCACA